>JBJEMX010000034.1:0-46784 GCA_051879895.1 Lachnospiraceae bacterium | reverse complement strand
CACCTTGCAAAGAAAAATCCCGCACAGGAGTGCGGAACTTTGTCTACAGTCTGAAGCCGGCACCTTCGTGGTGCCGGCTTTTTTGCTTTTATAGAGGTAAGCTCAGACAAAATTATTGTAAAATCCAAAATCCTGACCGCAGAGCACATATCAAAAAGGCTTGTCTAAAAAAACAGAACCCCGTATAATAAAAGAAATGTAAAAATACAGATTATGATAGAACAGGTAAGTGTGATAAAATGGCTAAGGACAAGAGGATAATAGAAGGGCAGTTAAATCTCTTTGATTTTTTTAAAGAGGAGACGGAAGGAACTACGGCCAAGGCAGGCAAATTTGCAGAATGTAAAGATTGCTGGTGCAGAGACTGCAGACATAATGCAATAAATGAAGGCATAGAAAGAGATATCTGCGGAGTCATGCAGGCATGTCCTGCCTGCGATATGTGTGTCAATGCAGGTGTTGCGGAGATTTGTGTCATTGGTTCTGCAAAAGAGGGATGCAGCGTGAGGGCCTTCGAGGAGCGGGGGACAGATACAGAATGAGAGAACGAAAAAAGCGGAAGAAAGAATAACAAGGAGCTGCAGAAGATATGTTTCGCTATAAGAAGGTTATGAGAGAAATTGTGGCACAAGGCATTGAAAAGGGTAACATGGTAGGTGCTAATGTGCTTTTTATAAAGGATAATAGAGAATTGTATTTTGCCAGTCAGGGCTATGCTGACAGAGAGGCCGGAATTCCTATGGCAAGGGATACTATTTTCAGGCTGTTTTCCATGAGCAAACCCATTACCGCAGCAGCAGTGTTGATGCTGGCCGAACGGGGAAAACTGGATTTGTGGGATGATGTGTCCAAATACATACCTGAGTTTTCCAATCTGCAGGTAGTGCAGGAAGACGGAACCCTAACGGCGGCAAACAGAGGAATCACAATCTGGAATCTGCTGACAATGACTTCCGGTATTCCGTATCCTGATATGGATTGTGAATCCGCCAGAAGAATGGACGATTTATTTAAAGAGCTGGAAGCAGAACTGAATGCGGGCAGACCTACGGATACCTTGGGGTATTGCCGTAGGATTGCAGCTATTCCCCTGTGCTTTCAACCCGGCGAAAAATGGCGGTACGGACTTTCGGCGGATATTTTAGGCGGTGTTGTGGAAGTAATAACCGGACAGAAATATGGGGAATTCCTACAAAAAGAGATTTTTGAACCTTTGGATATGAGAGATACCGGATTTGTAGTACCCAAAGAAAAACGTCATCGTTTTGCAGCTAATTATGAATGGTGTGAAGAAAGCACCGGATTAGAGCCGTTTTTGCACAACCACCTGGGATTGGAAGGCTACGGGGAAGATGTGACTTTTGAATCAGGAGGTGCAGGACTGGTATCTACCGTGGATGATTACAGTCATTTTGCACAGATGCTGTTAAACGGCGGCACATATAATGGTCTGAAAATCATGGGGCGTAAGACGGTGGAGCTGATGAGAACCAATCATCTGAATACGGCACAAAGAGCAGATTTTAACTGGGACAGCCTGCGGGGATATGGCTATGGATGTCTGGTCAGAGTTTTGGAGAATCCCGGTGAAAACGGCAGCAATGCCAACATCGGTGAGTTTGGCTGGGATGGCTGGACAGGCAATTACATTACCATGGATGCTTCTGAAAATATGGTCCTCTTATATTTTATCCAGCGGTGTGGAGCAGGAACTACCGAAGAAGCCCGCAAGCTGCGTATGGCAGCATATGCGTCCCTGGATTAAAAGAATGTAACCGAAAGCACGGGAGCGGAGCGGATGTGCAATCACTACAATATAGTACCGGAGTAGATAGTAATGAACATTTTGACAGTAGAAAATATAACAAAGTCCTACGGTGAGAGAAAGTTATTTGATAAGGCATCCTTCTTTTTACAGGAAGGAGAAAAAGCAGGGATTCTCGGAGTCAACGGTACCGGTAAGTCTACCCTGTTAAAAATTATTGCAGGACTGGAATCACCGGATGAGGGCAGAGTGGTGAAGGCGAACCATGCATATATAGGATTTCTGCCCCAGCATCCCCAGTTTCATGCACAGGACACGGTTTTAGAGGCTGTATTGCGAACGGATGATACAGACATTGAAAGGAAAGACGGAGTATTGCAGGGACATGAAGAGGCAGATTACGGCAGTAGGGAAAGCGAAGCCAAATCCATGATGACCAAGCTGGGAATCACGGACTTTTCAGAGACCTGCGGACATTTATCCGGCGGACAAAAGAAAAGACTGGCTCTGATAAAGGTGCTTTTATCCCCGGCTGATATCTTGATTTTGGACGAACCGACGAACCATTTGGACGGAGAGATGGCACAGTGGCTGGAGGAAACACTTAGAAGCCGCAAGGGAGCTGTGATTATGGTAACACATGACCGCTATTTTCTGGACAGCGTATCCAACCGTATCGTAGAAATTGATAAAGGACGGATATACTCTTACGAAACCAACTATTCCGGCTATTTGGAACTGAAATTACAGCGGGAGGAAATGGAACTGGCTTCTGAACGTAAGCGACAGTCTGTTTTAAGAACCGAACTGGAATGGGTAAAGCGTGGTGCCAGAGCACGTTCTACCAAGCAAAAAGCAAGACTGGAACGTTATGAAGAATTAAAAGGGCGTAGTGCACCGGTGACTGACGGACGTGTGGAATTAGAAAGTGTGGCTTCCCGACTGGGACGTACTACCATAGAACTTTCCCATCTGCAAAAGGGCTTTGACGGCAAAAAACTCATTGATGATTTTTCCTATATTTTTTTAAAGAATGACAGAGTGGGTTTTGTGGGCAAAAACGGCTGCGGCAAAACTACATTAATGAAAATGATAGAAGGCAGTGAAAAGCCGGATGCGGGTACTGTTGAAATTGGTCAGACCGTTAAAATCGGTTACTACGCACAGGAATGTACTATGCCTGAAAACAGCAGGGTAATTGACTATATCCGTGATGTAGCGGAAATTATTGATACGCCGGAAGGAAAAATTACTGCTGCGAGACTTTTGGAAAAATTTCTGTTTTCGGGAGAAGAACAGTACGGTCCGGTAGGAAAATTATCCGGTGGCGAAAAGCGGCGTTTAAATCTTTGCAGGGTATTGATGGGGGCTCCTAACGTACTGATTTTGGACGAGCCTACCAATGATTTGGATATTGCCACACTGACTATTCTGGAAAATTATCTGGATACCTTTCAGGGTATTGTTATTGCAGTATCCCATGACCGCTATTTTTTGGACAGAACCATGAGACGGATTTTTGCCTTTGAAGGAGAAGGAAGGATTTCTCAGTATGAGGGTGGCTATTCTGACTATTTGTTGCGTAAATCTGTAGAAGAAGAGCTCTCGGGAGGCAGACAATCCGACACACCACAATGTGCTGATACAGCTTCCAAAGGAAACCGTCGGCATGCACCGAAAAAGCTGCGGTTCTCCTATAAAGAGCAGAAGGAATATGAAACAATTGAGGCTGATATTGCCGGTCTGGAAGAAACTATCGAAGAACTGGATGCACAAATTCCACAGTATGCCTGTGATTTTGTAAAACTGCAGGAAGTGACCTGTAAGAAAGAGCAGTTAGAAAAGGAACTGGAGGAAAAGATGGACCGCTGGATGTATCTGGAGGACCTTGCGGCAAAGATTGCTGCCGGCATGACGGAAGATGAAGCATAAGAACCGCTTAGAAGCCGGCATGGTGCGGATAAGCCAATCAATAAAATGAAAATAGTACTTGACTCTCCCCCTAAGGGAAGATTGTAGAATGACTCCAGAGCAAGTTGAAGGAGGAATTGTCTATGAGAATGATGAATGAACACAAATGCTATGAAGAAAAAGAGAAAAGCCATCTGTATAAGATAGGTATGTTTGCACAGATGAACCATATTACTGTGAAAACCTTACGGTTTTATGAGGAACAGGGACTTTTGGCACCGGCTCTTGTGGACGGAGAGAATGGGTACCGCTATTATACGCTGGATCAGATGGAAGTACTGCACAGGATTACTGCATTAAAACAGGCAGGTTTTACTCTTGAGGATATTAAGAGATTAAACGGTGAGGCCGATTCAGACTCTTTTCTTGTCAGAAAAAGAGCTGAGCTTGTGTCAAAAATTGCTGATCTGACTACGCAGATAGCCATGATAGACGGGTATATGGCAGGCACGGGAGATTCACTTGAAACACCGGTGTTAATTAAGACAGTTCCGGCTGTAGTGGCAGCGACGATGCAGAAGAGGATTGCATCCTATGACGAACTTTTTGAACTGATGCCGATGATGGGGGCACAGATGGAGAAGCTGGGCTGTGAGTGTATGCTTCCTGAGTATTGCTTTACCCATTATCTGGAGCCGGGGTATAAAGAGGAGCAGATTCTGATAGAAACCTGTGAAGCGGTTACAGAGAAAAAAGAAGATACGGACATGGTAAAATTTAAAGAATTCCCGGAAATCCGGGCAGCCAGTATTTATCATAGGGGCTCCTACAATGATTTTCACCGCACCTATGCTGTAATCCTCAAATATATTGAGAAGAACGGATATGAAATCTGTGGAAATATCCGTGAAATGTATATTGATGGGGTATGGAATAAGGATACGGAAGCAGAGTGGCTTTCCGAGATACAGATTCCGGTAAGGAAGGTGGGGAATTAAGATGAGCTTTGACCATATTTTGATAAAAGGATTAAAACAGAACAATCTGAAAAACATATCATTGGAGATACCTAAGAAAAAAATTGTGGTTTTTACCGGAGTCTCAGGCTCCGGTAAATCCAGTATTGTGTTTGATACTGTTGCAGCAGAAAGCCAGCGGCAGATGAATGAGACCTATACCGCGTGGATCAGGGGAAGACTTCCCAAGTATGAAAAACCCAATGTGGAATACATCGATAATCTAAATCCGTCGGTGGTAATCGACCAGAGCAGGCTGGGCGGCAATGCCCGGTCCACCGTGGGAACCATCAGTGATATGTATGCTTCCCTGCGGTTGCTTTTTTCCAGAATAGGTGTTCCTAAAATAGGACCGGCATCGTATTTTTCTTTCAACAATCCCAACGGAATGTGTAAAGCCTGTGCAGGCATTGGTAAAATTATGGAGTTGGATATCCATAAGCTGATTGATGAAGACAAGACCTATGAAGAAGGAATTTTCCAATTGCCGGCTTTCGGACCGGGAAAATATTATTGGAAGTTGTACCGGAAACCCGAGCTGTTTGATGTCAATAAGAAATGGAAGGAGCTTTCTGAAGAAGAACAGAATATTCTCTTGTATGGAAGTCGGACAAAGAACGGTGAACGGGTTGATAAAAAGCTGGAAGGTGTATACAACCAGTTTAAGCGGTTATGCCTGATGAAGGGTGCGGAGGAGCAGAATGACAATACATTAAAAAAGATTAACCGGTTTATGGAAGAAACAGTGTGTCCCGAATGTGGGGGAGCCAGGCTGAATCCCGAGGCATTATCCTGCCGTATCAATGGCTACAATATCGTGGATATGTGTGAGATGGAGTTTACAAGGCTGTGTGAGGAACTGAAAAGAATAACGGACCCAAGGGCAGAGTCGGTGGTCAAGTCTCTTACCGCTTCCCTTGAGCGTATGATTGATATCGGGCTTCCGTACCTTAGCATGAACCGGGAATCTTCCACACTGTCGGGCGGAGAAGCCCAGCGTCTCAAACTGGTGCGGTATATGGGAAGCTCACTGACGGATATGATTTATATTTTTGATGAGCCGAGTACAGGTATGCATCCAAGGGATGTGCACCGTATGATCCGCCTGCTAAAGCAGCTCAGGGATAAGGGCAATACGGTTCTTGTGGTAGAGCATGACAGAGATATTATCAGCATTGCGGATGAGGTAATTGATGTGGGACCCCTTGCAGGCAAAAACGGCGGTCAGATTCTGTTTCAGGGAAGCTATGAGGCACTGCTGCTCAGTGGGACATTAACGGGGAATGCCATGAAGGAGAGGGTATCCCTTAAAACAAACCCTAAAAAGCCAAAGGGATGGCTTACGGTCAAAGATGCACACGTCCATAATCTGAAGCACATTGATGTGGACATTCCGCTTGGTGTACTTACTGTTGTGACAGGGGTTGCCGGTTCGGGAAAATCGTCCCTCATAAGAGAAGTATTTGCCAGACAGTACGAGGACAGGGTGGTACTTGTGGATCAGAGTGCCATAACTGCAACGGGACGGTCTACTGCCTGTACCTATCTGGGGTTCTTTGATGATATCCGCAAGGTGTTTGCACAAACCTGCCGGGAGGATGTGGGACTTTTTTCCTTTAACAGTAAGGGAGCATGCCCTATCTGTAAGGGAAGAGGTACTATTACCACGGAGCTTGTTTTCATGGAGCCTGTCACTACAGTTTGTGAAGGCTGTGGCGGAAAGCGTTACAGCGATGCTGCATTGTCTTGTAAATATAAAGGGAAAAGCATTGTGGAGGTGCTTGACATGAGTGTGGAAGAGGCATCAGAATTCTTTGCGGATAATGCAAAGATAAAAAGGCATCTGGACGCACTTTTAGAGGTAGGGCTTCCTTATCTGTCGCTTGGACAGCCGCTTTCAACCCTAAGCGGTGGGGAACGCCAGAGGGTGAAGCTGGCGAAGGAGCTGCGTGGGAAAGGGAATATTTATGTGTTGGATGAGCCGACCACAGGGCTTCACGCTTCTGATATAAAAAATATTATTGCCCTGCTTGAGCGTATCATTCAGCACGGCAATACAGTGATTGTTATTGAACACAATACAGATGTCATGAAAATGGCGGATTATATCATTGATATCGGACCGGATGGCGGGACATCCGGCGGTGAGGTCGTTTTCACCGGGACGCCCCTGGAAATGGTGCAAACAGGGAAAACAATCACTGCAAAATTCCTCTTAGAGAATTCCTGATTGTTGTTACCAGATGGTCAGCAACTTCATCACGATTGCGGTCATCCCGGTTTTTAATCCAATCTATCAGTATGCCGGCAAGGGCTTCGGTATAGAAATGGCAAAGAAATACTTTGTATTTTTCGTCCAGGTATTTATCAAGCTCTTGCTCGGCACTGTCAATGATAGTAGAAACTAATTCAAAAAAGTCATGAAAAAAGAATCGTTTCATTTCATCACGTCCGATAGAATCATAGGCACAGTTTAGAATATAGTCATTTTCTTCAATATAATCCATGACAAAAAGGATTGCCTCTTTATAGTCGATAACCAGATTAAAGTGTTTCACTATTTCTATAGCTTCATTTTCAAATGTCCACTTCAATAAATCGTATATATCTGAAAAATGATAGTAAAAGGTTTTTCGGTTTACCCCACATTCAGAGATAATTTCGCTAACAGTAATTTTAGAAAAGCTTTTTTTACGCATAATGCTTTTTAGCGTTTCAGCAAGAGCTCTTTTTGTATTCAATGAAGCAATCTGATATTTCATATCTGGTCCTCTAAGCAAATAGAATTATATATTTCATATAAAGTATATATTTATTATACATTTGTCCATCAATTTTACAACGGACAATATTGGACATTTGACCATCAAATATTTCTTATTGTCCGTATTTTACCCACTGTCGGATAATTGACCGTTTCATTGTTTAACGCGGTATGGAACTCTTGAATTGTTACTTTAATGTGCATCATCGGTTATACGGCTGTGCGGAAAGAGAGGTTAATGTGTTATGAAAAAATTTTATACAGGAGTAGTAAAGCATCGGAAGGGAATTGTAGTAGTGTTTTTGTCCTGTTTTATCTGCTGCCTGTTTTTGCAGAGTCTGGTGTCGGTTAATTATGATATGAATGATTACTTGCCTCCTGACGCAAAATCAACGGTTGCTCTTGAGGTGATGCAGGAGGAATTTGAAGGCGGAATTCCCAATGCCAGAGTGATGATTAGTGATGTTACCATACCGGAAGCATTGGAATATAAAGAGAAGATAGAGGCACTCCGGGGAGTTACGGAAGTAATGTGGCTGGATGATAGTGTAGATATTACCATTCCGCTTGCTATGCTGGATAAGGATATAGTGGAGAGCTATTACAAAGACAATACAGCCTTGTTTTCAGTAGCCATAGAGGAAGAAAGCCGTATAGCCGCGGTCAGTTCCATCAGAGAAATTATTGGTAATGAAAATGCCATGACCGGCAGTGCTGTTTCCACTGCACTTGCAACCACAAATACGGTATCTGAAATAGCGAAAATAGCTGCTATTGCAGTTGTATTTGTGTTAGTGGTATTGCTTCTTACGACAACATCGTGGTTTGAACCGGTTATTGTTTTGATGGGACTGGGAGTAGCAATCGTTATTAATAATGGCAGTAATTTGATTTTTGGTGAAATTTCTTTTGTAACCAACGCAGCCGGAAGTATTTTACAACTGGCAGTATCATTGGACTATTCGGTATTTCTGATTCACAGGTTTGAAGAGTGCCGCGGAGAAACTGCGGATATAAATAAGGCAATGGTCAATGCTCTTTGTAAGTCCACAGCTTCTATTTTATCCAGTGGATTAACAACGGTTATCGGCTTTTTGGCATTGGTATTGATGCAGTTTAGACTGGGACCGGATCTTGGTCTTGCCCTGGCAAAGGGTATTGCAATCAGTCTTCTTACTGTATTTGTATTTATGCCGGCACTGATACTCTCTACATATAAATGGCTTGATAAAATGAAACATAAATCCCTGATGCCCCAATTTAGAGGATTTGGAAAATTTGTGTTAAAAGTAACAATTCCGCTGGTATGTATTTTTATAATACTGGTTGTGCCGGCTTATCTGGCCGCCAATGCCAATGCATATTATTATGGTTCGTCCTTTATATTCGGAGAAGGAACATCTTATGGGAAAGACAAAGATGCCATTGAAAGCGTTTTTGGAAAAAATGATACTTATGTATTATTGGTTCCGAAGGGAGACAGAGTCACAGAAGCAGAGCTGTCGAATGAACTGCACAAGTTACCGCAAATAACAAATATTCTTTCTTATGTAGATACGGTAGGTATTCGGATACCGGACAGTTATCTGAATCCGGATACATTGGCTTTGTTACAGTCAGACAATTACAGCCGGTTTGTAATAACGGTGGATGCAGATTTTGAAGGAGAGGAAACTTTTTTGCTGGTAGAAAAGATTAGAGCCATGGCGGAGAAATATTATCCGGGTGAAACACACCTTGTTGGTGAGGGTGTCAGTACCTATGACCTTATGAAAACAATTACTGCAGATATGATAAAAGTTAATCTGCTGGCTATCGGAGCAGTTTTTCTTGTATTGCTTCTGACAATGAAATCTTTACCGGCACCTGTCATCCTGGTATTGAGTATTGAAACTGCAATATGGATGAATCTTTCGGTTCCCTATTTTGCGGATTCTGCCATTTTTTATATTGCATATCTGATAATCAGTTCAGTACAGCTGGGGGCAACAGTGGATTATGCAATATTAATGACAGACCGTTATAAAGAAAACAGAGTAGAGCTTGAAAAGAAGCAGGCTGTTGTACAAACGATATCAGATGTTACGGTATCGATATTGACATCAGGCAGTGTACTTACCGTGGTTGGTTTTCTGTTGGGATGCCTGTCCACAAACGGATTATTGGCACAATTAGGTATATTTATCGGCAGAGGGGCTGTATTTTCACTAACAGTTGTTCTGTTTGTGTTGCCGGGGCTGCTTCTTTTGTTTGATAAGTTAATTATCCGCAACAAAAAGAAAAAAATAATACAGGAGGTTGTAGAGTAATGAAGTATTGGAAAAGAGTGACAGCAGCATTTTTAACTGTGATATTGGGAATCGTTACAATGCCGGTACCGACATTGGCGTCAGAGGCAAATACGCCCAAGGAAGAAGTTGTTTACATCAACATGAATCAGGATGGATCGGTAAACGAGATTTATGTGGTAAATATATTTGATTTAGATGAGAGTGTTCAGATTGTTGATTATGGACGGTATGAAAGCATACGGAATATGACAACTACAGATGAAATAGGGTATATAAACGATAAGGTTACAATAAATACATCCTCCGGAAAGCTCTATTATGAAGGCAGACTGAGTACAAATAGTATGCCATGGGACATAGCAATACATTATTTTATGGATGACAATGAATATCCGGCACAGGAGATAGCGGGGAAAAGCGGTAAATTACGAATTACTATGTCTGTCCGGCAAAACGCTGTATGCGACAGCTCTTTCTTTGAAGGCTACACACTCCAGATTACTTTTTTGCTGGATACGGAAAGATGCAGTAATATTATGGCGGAAGGGGCAACGATTGCTAATGTAGGAAGTGATAAGCAGCTAACATATACCATATTGCCCAATAGAGAAACAGATATAGATATTACAGCAGATGTAACGGATTTTGAGATGGACGGTATTGCCATTAATGGGGTGCAGCTTAATCTGGATATAGAGATAGAGGATGAAGAACTGCAGGACAAAATCGACGATATCACAGATGCGGTAAAAGAGATTGATGAGGGTGCAGACAGCTTATACGAAGGTACAAGCGACTTATATGACGGAGTAAGCAGTTTGTATGAGGGAACCGGAACCTTATATGAAGGTACAGAAAGTCTGTCAGATGCGACAGGAGCCCTTAATGAAAAGGTAAGTGAACTGCATGTAGGTGTTGGGGAGCTGACAGGTGGTGCCGACACGCTGCATGGCGGTCTTGTTACGCTTACCGAAAAGAACAGTGAATTAACCACAGCTGCATGGTCAGCTTATGCGGCACTTTGTACTGCAGCACAGACACAGTTAAATGCTGAACTTACGGCAAATGGCATGGAGCCGGTTACCTTGACACCTGAAAATTATGCTGTTGTTTTAACGGATATTTTAATCGGGTTAGATGCGAACGGTGTATATGAACAGGCATATAATGCCGCATTGCGGGAGGTTACCGCACAAGTAGAGTCACAGGAAGACGATTTGTGCAGGGGATATATACAGTCACAGGCGGAAAGTGTTTATCTGCAATATATGCAATCGCAGGCAGAAAGTCTTTATGTACAGGCGGCTACAGAGATTGTGTATGAGCGGCTTATCAGTACTGGCGGTCTGGATGAACAGCAGGCACAGGAATATCTACAGGGAACAGAAGGACAGGAAGAAATTGCTCGGACAGCAGCATCCCTGTCGGATGCTGATAAAGAGCAGATTATCCGCAGAGCAGCAGCACAGCTTACCGATGCAGAGAAGCAACAGATTTTACAGCAGGCACTCTCCAATCTGAGCGAAGATGAGAAAACGGAAATACGCAATGCTTATATCAGTCAGATGATGACCAGTGAGGAAGTAACCCGGGAAATAGCGGCGGCTGTTGAAGAGGTAAACACTACTGCGGCACAGGTCGCAGGATTAAAAGGACAGCTTGACAGCTATGGTGCGTTTTACGGGGGACTTATTGCCTATACTGCCGGGGTTTCGGATGCTGCGAAAGGGGCAGATACGTTACAAAAGGGACTTGATACATTATATACAAATACAGATACCCTAAAAACCGCTGTAGGAGAGTTGAATAATGCCGCTTTGGAATTGCAGGAAGGCACGGAAGAACTGCATAACGGAGCGAAAGAGCTTAATGATGGTGCCAAAGAACTCAGTGATGGTGCCAAAGAGCTTAGTGACGGAACCGGTGAATTTGTGGCAGAAACATCAGGAATGGATTCACAGGTCAGTGATGAAATAGACGCTATGATAGCTTCTGTGTCAGGCCGGAATGCAGCTACGGTATCCTTTGTTTCAGAGAAGAATACAAACGTAAAGACTGTGCAGTTTGTAATAAAAACGGAAGCAATCCAAGTAGAAGAAGCTGCAGATATAGAAGGTGGGACGGAAGAACCTTTGAATTTCTGGCAAAAATGCCTTCGTCTGTTTGGGTTATATTAGGATTGGCATATGAAGAAATAGGTTACCGGAGGATAAATTTGGGGTATGAAAAACAGCCGGTACAAGGACCGGCTGAAAATGTGGCAGATAAATTTAATCCTCAATATCTTCACTGGCTGCTACTGCCGATACAACGGAAGAAACAACAGCAACGATAACCGCGAACAGAATAATTAATAATCCGCCGCCTAATATAATAAGCTCCATAAAACCGCCCTCCAGCAGATAAATTTGTAGCAATCAACATAGTTATGATAATTATTATAAATTGTTTTAGGTAAAATAACAACTTAAATATGAAAAATAGTGAAAATAACTAAAAAACACGCATAATTTTGCAAAAGTTGTGGAAAATAATTCCAATTAGAGGTATAATAAAGGGTACTAAAGTAAACATAACTTATGTGTGAATTGCAGGATTTATAAATATAAAATAGACAGGGATTGTTTTATGGAAGAAAAGAATACCGCCGGACAACAGACTGCCGCAACTGAGAGTATGGAAGAGAGAAATATGGAGCTCTATTTATATTCTCTTCGCAAAATGGCAGAAAATAATTTGGAGAGTAACCGGAGTTTTATGACCGGTTTATACAATCTGCGTGCTTTTTTATATAAGGCGGCAGAGGAAATGCGGCAAAATTCTGCTGATACCTATGCAATTATTGTAATGGATATATCCAATTTTAAATCAGTCAATGAATTTTGCGGCCGCAATGCAGGAGATGAATTATTAAAATATATTGCGGAGGCATTTCGTGAAAGCAGTAGTGAGCGTGCTGTTCTGTCTCATTTTCGTGCGGATATCTTCGCAATGCTGACTCCTTTTACGCAAAGGGAGGAGCTGGTTGCCATTGTAAAAAATATAAAAGCGAAAATCCGTCAGTGTCCGATTCCCTGCAGGGTGTTACCCGCTTTCGGCATATGTGTGGCAACAGACCCTGAGATGCCCATCAGCCTGATGCAGGACTATGCAACCATGGCATTAAAAAGTATTAAAGGTAAATTCTATGCCGACTATGCTTTCTTTGATGAAAAGATGAGAGACCAGATGTTCCTGGAAAAACAGATTGAAAATGATATGGTGGAGGCTTTGGAATCAGGGCAGTTCCGGCTGTTTGTACAACCTAAGGTGGATATGTCCACAGGGGAAATTATCGGTGGGGAAGCACTGGTTCGTTGGCAGCATCCCGAAAAAGGAATTATCGGACCGGCACAATTTATGCCGGTGCTGGAAAAGAACGGTTTTATTATTGATGTGGACAGGTACGTCTGGGAAGAAGTATTCCGGTTTGTGGGAGAATTGCTGGAACAGGGGAAAAAGGCAGTTCCGATTTCTATTAATATTTCCAGACTGCATGCTTATGATGAGTCCTTTGGAGAGTATCTGATAGAATTAAAGAATAAATACAATGTGTCACCACAGTATGTTCCCATTGAATTAACGGAGAGTGCCTGGATTAATATGGAAGAAACCGTGTATCGGAATATTCCGTTTTTAAAGGAGAATGGCTTCTATCTGGCTATGGATGACTATGGTATCGGATATTCCACTATGACAATGTTAAAGAACCAGCCGGTGGATGAGATTAAGATAGACCGTGGCTTTATCATGGACATGTCCAATGAGAAGAGTAAGATTATTGTCAGAAATACGATTCATATGCTAAAGGAACTGGATTTGGACATTATAGCAGAGGGTGTTGAAGAAAAAGAGCAGCAGGATTTCCTGCTGGAGTGTGGCTGCAAAAAGGCACAGGGTTTCTATTATTATAAACCCATGCCGGCAGAAGAATTTGCACGATTAATCAGACAAAGATAAAGAAGAAAATTCCGGATTCTGCGGAGAAAACCGTAGTACCGGAATTTTTTTGCACTGTTTGTTTGGAAAGGTATTTTAGGGGAAAACTATCTTTAGGAGAAAGTGCGGGGAAAGATAGGGTAAGAAGGATAAAAATGCACAAAATCTCTGCCGAAGACCGTAGGCAGAATTCACAAACTTTTTCGTCTGTTTCAAAAAGAACTGACATTTCAAAAATGGATTTGTTAAAATGATTACATAAGGAGGTATTTGTCAGTATGTTTGAAATTGGCGAGTATGTGGTTTGCGGAAACAACGGAGTATGTCTGATAAAGGATATTACAACATTGCATATGAGTGGTGTGGATAAAAAGCGGAAGTACTATATTTTAAAGCCTGTATATGCAGAGAGTTCCACGGTATATGTTCCGGTGGATACCCTGCAGGCTTCCATACGCAGAGTGCTTTCCAGAAAAGAGGCAGATACCCTGTTATCTGCTATACCTCAGATACAGATGTTGACAATCAAAGATGAAAAGTCAGCAGAGTCCCAATACAGGGAATGTATGCAGTCCAATCGTTGCGATGAATGGGCAAAACTGCTAAAAACCTTACACTTCCGGAGAAAGTGCAGGCTGGAAAAGGGGCATAAGGTAACGGCGGTGGACAGCAGATATTACAAATTAGCCGAAGAAAATCTGTGCGGTGAGCTGGCAGTAGTATTGGGGATGAGTAAAAAGGAAGTGGAAGAGGTCATAGCCGGTAAAATGGAATAGCAGAAGGTAAAGTCCATACTTTTCTGTGCCGATATATCTATATAAGAGTGGTATAAAATATGCACCAACGGATATATCGTGGGAAACGGGAGAGAAGCTGTGATTACAATAAGTCTTTGCATGATAGTAAAAAATGAAGAGAGAGTTTTGAAACGTTGTCTGGATTCTATAGCAGACCTGATGGATGAACTGATTATTGTGGATACCGGTTCTACAGATTCTACCATGCAGATTGCTGCTTCCTATCCGAAAGCAAGGGTATATGAATTTTCATGGATAAATGATTTTTCGGCAGCCAGAAATTTTGCATTTTCCAAAGCAACCAAGGAGTATATTTATTCGGCGGATGCAGATGAAGTGTTGGATGAAGAAAACCGTGAACGGTTCAGAATCTTAAAACAGGCGTTGCTCCCCGAAGTGGAAATTGTGCAGATGAAGTATGGCAATCAGCTTCAGTTTGGTACGGTTTATAATTATGATGAGGAGTACAGACCGAAGCTTTTTAAACGTCTTCGTACCTTCGAGTGGCAGGAAGCTATTCACGAAACTGTTAGAGTAACGCCTGTTATTTATGATAGTGACATTGTAATTACCCATATGCCGGAGCAGTCTCATGCAGGCAGGGATTTTGCTGCGTTTGAGCGTTTGATTCAAAAGGGGGAACGCTTGTCAAAACGGCTTCATAATATGTATGCCAAGGAACTTTTTATTGCTGGCAAAAAGGAAGATTTTATCAGGGCGGGAGCCTTTTTCGAGGAGTCGGCAGCTGATGAAGGCAGGACGCCGGAAGAGGTGAAAGAGGCGTGTCTGGTGGCAGCTGCGGCTGCAGTCCGGTCCGGCAATGTCAAAAAGTTTTTTAAATATGCCATGAAGGTAATTGCCGATAACGGCTGCTCGGAAATCTGCTGTGAACTGGGAGACTTTTATATGGCAGAACAGGACTGGCAGGAGGCAGCAATCTGGTATTATAATGCCTGTTATGAGACCGAGGCGATTTTATCTTTGCAGAGTCAGGGTACCGAAGTCTTGGAAAAACTGGCATTGTGCTATGAAAAAATGGGTCTTGTGGAGGAAGCGGCGCGGTATCGCAGTGAGGCTGCTGACCTTCCGCGGATATAGAAAAATCAGGGTATAAACTTGTAAGAATTGCCCAATAGGCAAAATCAAAAAAGAGTGATAAGATAAATACACCTGTTGAATTGAATGTGACGAGTAAGGGCAGAGGAATTTCCTCTGCCATAGTCATTATTTTATTCAGGAGGTTTTTTTATGCAAATTTTTAAAACGATATGGTGGTATGGTGTGCTGGGAATTATAACCGGAGTGGCAGTTTTCTGTGCCTCCGTGTTACGAATCCGGGCAGAGGAAATTGCAGGCGAAACGGTGTATTTTACCCATTCCCATACAGCAGGCTGTTACGGAACCGTTACGGAGAGCTGTGAGGGACAGCATACATACCGGTACAATGTGGAAGCACATGAAACACATCGCTGCAATACCTGTGGTGTTCTTACGGATCATTTAGCGGTACATGACCAGGGGTTCTGCTCCTATCTGAATACAACATGGGCATATAATGGGAAAACATACTGTACGGTTTGCGGGACATTGTATATGCAGGGCTGGGGTGGATATCCGGCCGCTGCACACAATCGTCAGGTGGAAAGAATAGTATGCGGTATTCTGGAAGGAAGTGAAACCGTAGGAATACAGATTGTGGCAGACGGGAGCATCACCGGCAGCGGGGTAATGCTGCATGTAAAACAAAATACAGTAAGTGCCGATCCGGCAAATGGGCCAATAACCTATGACTGGGGAGGAGACAGTTTGTTTGTAACAGAAAACGGAACATATACCGTTACTGCCGCAGACAGTAGAGGAAACACAGTTACAGCCTCCATTACAATTAACTGTATAGACAAAACACCACCGGTCATTGAGAGCGTATTCCATGATGAAAATTCTGTTACCCAAAGCAGTGTCACGGTTTATGTAACTGCCCGTGACAGCGAAAGCGGCTTGCACGAAAATGCCTATTCCGTAGACGGGGGCATTACATGGAGCAGCCGGAACTCCTTTTCCGTATCGGAGGGAGCCGCGGTGCGGGTTCTGGTACGGGATAAAGCGGGAAACGTTACGGAAAAAACGATACGACGCAGTGACTTTCCTTATCCGCCGGCACCGACACCGGTGCCTGTATCCACCCCTGCCCCGGTACCTACTCCTGCTCCGGTACCGACACCGACTGCTGCACCGACTGTATCCACAGCACCATCATCAGCACCTATATCTACAGCGGAGACGGATAGTAGTCAAACGGTAATGTTGAAGCCTACGCCCAAACCTATATCCACCCCGCGGGCTACGCTAAATCCGCGGTCTACACCCACGCCACAGTCTTTAACAACCACAAGACCTGTATCCGCACCGGGTCAGACAGTGACAAACATTTTGGATACTGTATCCGGAAATTCTTTTTTGCATCTGCCCACATCGGAAAACTCTGCTCAGAGAGAGGCAGCAACATCCGAAAGCACTCCGGTATCAGGAGAAAATGAGGTGCCTGCAGAGGCTGCCGATGTAGCAGTACCGTTATCATCAGTTCCTGCAAATGGGGCGTCTTCCGTAACGGGGAGCGAAACAGAAAGGGCAGCTTTAAATAGTGATGGACAGAGGGATGGCTTTTTGGGACAGAAAATACAGCCGGAAGTGCTTGCAGCGGCCGGAAAGCTTCTGACAGCCGCACTGGCAGTGGGTATAATAGGTGTTACAGGCAGATTTTTGTGGACCTACAGTGCCATTCTTTACTGCTATGACGGCGGTGACGAATACCGCAGGCTGGGATTGTTCTTCCTTCACAAAAAGGAGCAGGGAATAGAATTGTATCTGCCGGAGTATCTGACGGAAACCACAGAATTTTTACGGTACAGGCTGCACTTAAAAAAGGGACTGGTAAAAAGGAACAAAGGAAGAGATTTGTTGGTATACAGTGAGGATGGTCAACTGCAAAAAGCATTGGAAGAATGTATAGACTTTGTGCTTTAGACATGATAAAATAGCCAAGTAGCGGTTATTGTCAAGGCCCCATCCGGGCATATTTTTATTAAAAGATTTCTATATTAAAGACTTCTATATACGAAGACTGGAGAGAGATATGAGCTGGGAAAAAAATATCAGAAAAGTAGTACCATATGTACCGGGAGAGCAGCCGGGAAGAAAGGATATCATCAAGCTGAATACCAATGAAAATCCTTATCCGCCCGCACCCGGAGTACAAAAGCTGTTACAGGATTTTGATTGGGATGCATTGCGTCTGTATCCGGATACCAATGCAACGGTGCTGGTGAATGAACTGGCGGCACATTATGGTGTGGAACCTGACAATATTTTTGTAGGAGTAGGTTCGGATGATGTACTGGCTATGGCATTTTTGACTTTCTTCAATTCGGACAAGCCGGTTTTGTTCCCGGATATTACATACTCCTTTTATGACGTCTGGGCTGATTTGTACCGGATTCCTTATAAGGTGTGTCCGCTGGATGAAGAGTTTAAAATGGTCTTTGAGGATTACAGGCAGGAAAACGGCGGTATTATCTTTCCCAACCCCAATGCACCTACCGGAGTATTAGAATCCGTAGATATGGTAGAGGAAATTGTAAAGGCAAATCCGGATGTAGTCGTGATTGTAGATGAAGCCTATATAGATTTTGGCGGGACGAGCTGCCTGCCCCTGATTGAAAAGTATGAAAATCTGTTAGTGGTACAGACCTTTTCCAAATCCCGTTCCATGGCGGGGATGCGTGTTGGCTTTGCCATGGGCAGTAAAAAACTGATCGGCTATTTAAATGATGCCAAGTTCTCCTTTAACTCTTATACCATGAATATGACTTCACAGGTATTGGGAGCGGAGGCGGTAAGGGACAATGCCTATTTTATGGAATGTAATGCCAAAATTATAGCTACCAGGGAACGGGCAAAGGAACAGTTGGCAAAGCTGGGCTTTCAGTTTCCTGATTCCAAGTCCAATTTTATATTTGCAAAACATGAAAAGATGAGCGGTGAGGCAATCTTTACAGCCTTAAAGGAAAGAAATATTTATGTAAGACACTGGAATAAGCCCCGTATTGAGGACTATCTGCGTATTACGATTGGTACTGATGAGCAGATGGATAAGCTTATGGAAGCATTGCGGGAAATTCTTGCAAATGGGAGGTAAGTATGCAGTTTTTAAAGGATATGTGTAAAGGTGCCGTAATCGGCATAGCTAATATTATACCGGGGGTCAGTGGCGGCACCATGGCGGTTTCCATGGGTATCTATGACAGGCTTATTCACTGTATTACCCACCTGTTTAAGGAACTGAAAAAGAGTATCCGGTTTTTGATTCCCATTATACTGGGTGCCGGAGTGGCACTGGTAGCCTGTTCCTTTGGACTGGAATATCTTTTTGCTTCCTATCCTGTTCCAACCAACCTTTTATTTATCGGTCTGATTTTGGGAGGGCTTCCTGCAGTCATAAAGAAAGTAAAGGGCAGTAAGGTAAAGGCAGGACATCTTCTGGCATTCATTTTGTTTTTTGCATTGGTTACCGGTCTGGCAGCCTTGGGAGAGACCGAAGGGAATGCAGCGGATTTAAGCTTTGGATTTTTAAATGTCATCAAATTGTTCGGAGTTGGTGTGATTGCTTCTGCCACCATGGTAGTGCCCGGCGTCAGCGGCTCCATGATACTTTTACTTATAGGCTATTATAATCCTGTACTGGAAGCCATTACGGATTTTTTCCGGGCACTGACGGCTTTTGACGGACAGGGAATTCTTCAGGGGCTGGGAATACTGGTGCCCTTCGGTCTTGGTGTGGTATTTGGTATTTTTGCTATTGCCAAGATAATCGAAATCATTTTTGCAAAGTTTCCCCTATATGCCTTCTGGGCAATTATCGGTCTGATTGTGGCATCACCCTTTGCCATTGTCCTTATGAATCTTACTGCCTTTGCAGGAATAACCATATGGGATGTTATTGTAAGCATGGTTACTCTTGTAACTGGATTTTTCATTGCAATGAAGCTGGGAGAATAAAGTGGAAGCATATACAGATTTTGCCTATGTCTATGACACCTTCATGGATGAGACTCCCTATGAGGAGTGGGCAGCGTTTATTCAAAATACAATAGAAAAGTACGGGGTTTCCAAACCTGAGAAGAGTACGGACATACTGACCTCAGAGCGTAACCTGGTGCTGGATCTGGGGTGTGGTACGGGAACCCTTACAGAGCTTTTGGCCAAAGCCGGATACGATATGATTGGGATTGACAATTCCGAATCGATGCTGGAGCTGGCAATGCAAAAGAGGGAGAAAGCGGGACATGAAACGCTGTACCTTTTGCAGGACATGCGGGAAATAGAGCTTTACAGTACCGTGGGAACGGTAATCAGTGTCTGTGATTCCCTTAACTACATTCTGGATAAAGACGAATTGCTTGGGGTATTCAGACTGGTACACAATTATCTGTTTCCGGGCGGTATTTTTATTTTTGATTTTAACACAATATATAAATATGCCCGGGTTATCGGAGATACCACTATTGCAGAGAATAGAGAAGAATGCAGCTTTATCTGGGAAAATTACTATTATCCAGAAGAAGCGGTCAACGAGTATGAAGTGACCGTATTTGTAAAAGAAAAGGACAATTTTTACCGCAGATTTTCAGAAACTCATTATCAGAGGGGATATACGGTAGAGGAAATGACGGATCTGGTGAAGCTTGCAGGACTTTCCCTGAAAGAGATTCTGGATGCAGATACCCATAAGCCTCCTACGGCAGAGAGTGAAAGGGTGTATATCGTAGCGGGAAAAGCGGTAGAATGAGAGGATGTCATGGCAGATTATTTAGTGAGAGCAACAGCGGCAAATGCACAGATACGGGCGTTTGCCTGCACGACAAAAGAGATAGCGGAAACCGCAAGGGGACTGCATGGTACCAGCCCGGTTGTGACTGCGGCACTGGGCAGATTATTGTCCGCAGGCTGTATGATGGGCAGTATGCTCAAGGGAGAAAAGGATTTACTGACTTTACAGGTAAGCGGCGACGGACCTATGGGTGGTATGACGGTGACGGCAGACTCTTTAGGAAATGTAAAGGGCTATGCCAATGAACCGGTAGTGATTCTGCCTGCCAATGCAGCAGGAAAGCTGGACGTCGGCGGTGCAGTGGGTAAAGGTTTTTTGAATGTAATTAAGGATATGGGATTAAAAGAGCCTTATGTGGGGCAGATTAGTCTACAGACGGGAGAAATTGCAGACGACATTACTTATTATTTCGCGACCTCTGAACAGGTGCCGTCTTCCGTGGGACTGGGTGTCCTGATGGAAAAGGACAACACCGTAAAGCAGGCAGGCGGGTTTATTGTCCAGCTTATGCCTTTTGCACAGGAGGAAGTGATTGATAAGCTGGAAGCGAATCTGTCCAAAGTACAGTCCGTAACCACTCTTTTGGATGCAGGTAATACACCTGAGCAGATACTGGAAATTTTACTGGAAGGACTGGATGTGGAATTTACTGATAAGTCTCCGGTGCAGTTTTCCTGTAACTGCAGTAAGGAAAGGGTGGAAAAGGCATTAATCAGCATCGGCAGCACGGATTTGCAGGAGATGATTGATGACGGCGAGGATATCCATGTAAATTGTCATTTCTGCAATAAAAATTATACGTTTACCGTAGAAGAGTTAAAAGCAATGAAAAAGCGTGCCGTCAGATAGACCGGCAATGGAGGCTGAATATGAAGCATGGATTTGTAAAGGTAGCTGCTGTTACACCAAGGATAAAGGTCGCAGACCCGGTTTATAATGCAGAGCAGATAAAACTGTGTCTGAATGAAGCCTATGAAAAGGGTGCAAAGGTCATAGTATTTCCGGAACTCTGTCTGACCGGATATACCTGCGGAGAGCTGTTTTTGCAGGAGCTTTTGCTTACGGAAGCCAAGGTACAGTTGCAGAAACTGGCCGATTTTACGGACGGGCATGACAGTCTGGTCTTTGTGGGGCTGCCTTTTGAAAAGGATGGGAACCTTTATAATGTGGCAGCCGCATTACAGGACGGCATGATTCTGGGACTGGTGCCCAAGATGCACATTCCGGCTTATGCGGAATTTTATGAAGGAAGACATTTTGCACCCGGAGAAGAAACGGTATCTACAGTTTTTATCGGGGAAGAGGAAATCCCCTTTGGCAGCAATCTGTTGTTTGAGGCAGATGGTGTAGAGGGATTGATTGTAGGCTGTGAAATCTGTGAAGATTTATGGGTGACAAATCCGCCTTCCACCACACATGCCATGGCCGGAGCTGTTTTGATTGTAAATATTTCTGCTTCCAGTGAAAATGTGGGAAAAGATGTTTATCGGGAAATGTTAGTGAAGTCCGCCAGTGCCAGACTGGTAGCCGGCTATATTTATGCAGCAGCCGGGGAAGGGGAATCCACACAGGATGTCGTGTTTGGCGGACATAACATGATTGCAGAAAACGGTACCATGCTTGTGCAGGCAAAACGTTTTGCAAATGAAAGCATATATTCTGATATTGATATAAGCAAGCTGCGGATGGAACGCCGCAAGATGACAACCTTTTCACAGAAGGCAGATAAAGAGTATCTGATAGTACCCTTTGTGTTAAAGCAGGAGGAGACCAGACTTGACAGAACCTTTCCCTGTATGCCCTTTGTACCTTCAGGTCAGGAAGAAAGGGATAAACGCTGTGAGGAAATTTTGTCCATTCAGGCATACGGACTGAAAAAGCGTTATGAGCATACCGGCTGTAAAAAGGCAGTTGTAGGGGTATCAGGAGGACTGGATTCCACACTGGCACTTTTAGTAACGGTGCGTACCTTTGATATGCTTAAAATTCCCAGAGAGAATATACTGGCAATTACCATGCCCTGCTTTGGGACTACCGACAGAACCTATGAGAATGCATGCAGGCTGGCAAATACACTGAAGGCTTCCCTGTCGGAAATCAATATCAAAGAAGCGGTGAAGGTACATTTTTCGGATATCGGACAGGATATCAATAATCATGATGTAACCTATGAAAACAGTCAGGCAAGGGAGAGAACCCAGATACTGATGGATATTGCCAACAAGGAAAATGCTCTGGTAATCGGAACCGGTGATATGTCGGAGCTGGCACTGGGCTTTGCTACCTACAACGGCGACCATATGTCTATGTATGGTGTCAATGCAGGTGTACCCAAGACTTTAGTGCGGCATTTGGTACGTTACTATGCAGATACCTGTGGAAATAAAGAACTGTCAGAAGTACTGACAGATGTACTGGATACGCCGGTAAGTCCGGAACTGCTACCACCTAAGGATGGTGTCATTGCACAGCGTACGGAGGAACTGGTAGGCCCCTATGAGTTGCATGATTTTTTCCTGTACTATATGCTTCGCTGCGGTTATGAGCCTTTAAAGGTATACCGTGTGGCAAGGCTGGCTTTTAAAGGGCAGTATACCGATGAAGTCATTCTAAAATGGTTAAAGATGTTCTACCGCAGATTTTTCAGCCAGCAGTTTAAGCGTTCCTGTCTTCCGGACGGACCCAAGGTGGGAAGCGTAGGCCTCTCGCCCAGAGGGGATTTGCGTATGCCATCCGATGCAAGTGCGGCACTGTGGCTGTCCCAATTAGAGACATTATAGAGATTGACATATAGCAGATTTCTTGCAGGATAAGAGGGCACCCTATGGCAGGGTGCCTTCTTCACTGTTGGCAGTATTGTCGATGGTAACGGTTCTGGCTGTAGTGGCTTTGTTTAAAGAATTCTGGATGGCCTCTAACAGAACAAGAGAAGTATATTTGTTTTCATTCGTATAAGTAATTCCCTCCAGGGACTGCTTTTCATAAATCTGCTGTGTCAGAGAATCAAATACCGGTTCAATCAGAGGATACATTGTGGTAACTGCCTCATCCAGATTGACGAGTCTTATGGAGTTTATGCTGTCTTTGTCAACGGCAACCTCCACATCAACGGTATGGTCGCTTAAAACCAAAGAGGTGGTGTAAACTCCGGGTATGTAAGAAACTTCCGGCGTGCCGGTATCTTCTGTGGTTTCAGTTCCGGTGGAGGGCATACTTTCTTCTCTTTTAGGAAAAAACATTATAATCAACAGGACAACGAACAGAATGCCCAGTGCCACAAAAATTCCTGTGTATATCAATTCTTTCATATGAAGTACGACAATTTTGGTTTTTGCACTCATAAATATTCCTGCACTTTCTTTTATATACCATATGCAGTGAGATGAAAAAATATTTTGGTTTAATGTTTTAAATTTCTATATTCAAACGGCTAAATTAGATATATAATACAAAATGAAGGCCTGACGCAAGAAAGTGGCTGTCAGAAAGCCTGTATTACAGAAATAAAAGGAGAATGGCGTGATATGAAGTTTACCAAGATGCATGGCTGCGGCAATGATTATGTGTATGTGGATGGCAGCAGGGAGAAAATAGAGCCGGAAAAGAAACCGGAACTTGTGAAAAGACTCAGTGACAGACATTTCGGCATTGGCGGTGACGGCGTCATCTTTATCAATCCCACAGAGGATGCGGATTTTGAAATGGAGATGTACAATGCAGACGGCAGCAGGTCGGAAATGTGTGGTAACGGTATCCGCTGTGTGGCAAAATATGTGTATGACAAGGGGCTGACTGATAAAAAGGAAATCTGTATCGTCAGTGCCGGCAAGAAAAAGTATATTACGTTGACGGTAGAAAACGGTAAGGCAGCAGAGGTGCGTGTCAATATGGGAGCACCGGAGCTTTGTGCCGAAAGAATACCTGTAAAATCAGACAAAGAGCAGGTAATTAATGAACCAATCCGGATAGGAGATACAGAGTACCGCATGACCTGCGTATCCATGGGAAATCCCCATGCGGTAGTGTTCATGGAAGATGTGGACAATCTGGAAATAGAGAAGATTGGCCCCCTGTTTGAAAACAATGTATGCTTCCCAAATCGCACGAATACGGAATTTGTGCGTGTAATTGACAGAAATACCGTGCAGATGCGGGTATGGGAACGGGGAACGGGAGAAACGCTTGCCTGCGGAACCGGAACCTGTGCGACGGTAGTAGCCTGTGTATTAAACGGATTGACTGATAATAATGTAACGGTAAAGGTATTGGGTGGTGAAATTCAGGTGTACTGGGACAGAGAAGAGAATCTTGTCTATATGACAGGGCCGGCCACCCATGTATATGAGGGAGAGGTGGAGATATGAAAGAGAACCGTGTAGAGAAAATCCTTGGAATGGCATTTCTGGGAATAGGTATACTGTTAGTAGGCATTGCTCTGGTATTTGCAATTTTTTCCGTCCGCTTTCAAAGAGGGGCACAAAAGGTTACCGGTGTAATCACGGAAATCTATGGTAACAGTATAGAGGTATCTTATATTTATCATGACAGACTTTACAAAATCCCGGTATCGGAGTATAGCAGCAGTATGCGTGAGGGCGACAGCATTAAGCTGTATGTGTCGCAGGATAATCCGGAACACGTCAGAACAGAAATGCTACTGTTCTTGCCTTCTCTTATTTTTTGCATAGTGGGGCTGCCGATTTTGATAGTGGGGGCAGTATTTTTGATAATCCTTAAGAGCAAGAAAAGAAAAAAACAGATGCTTCTGAAGAATGGCAAGGCAGTAGATGCTGTAGTCACAGGCGGTCAGAAAAATTATAATATAACTGTCAATGGTAAACATCCGTGGAAGCTGGAATGTAAATATGAGGATATCTATAGCGGGGAGACCTATCTTTACAGCAGCTATAATGTGTGGAAAGACCCCGCACTTTACATAGGACAGAACGTGAGGGTCTATGTGGACAGAAATAATCCGAAAAAATATTATGTGGATGTGGATAGTCTGCGAACGGAGCAGAACGGCAGCAGGGTTTTTGACTATCGCTGAATGTACATGAAAAGCAGGGAAAGATGTACAGAACAGATTTGTGTAACAAAATAGAAAATTGGAGAAAGAATGAAAAGGTTATTTGTATTTCTAAAGGACTATAAAAAGGAAACAGTACTGGCTCCCTTGTTTAAAATGCTGGAGGCTTCCTTTGAACTGTTGATACCGATTGTAGTAAAGCTGATTGTAGATGTCGGTATTGAAAATGAGGATACCGGTTATGTGGGACGGATGTGTCTGGTTATGATTACACTCGGTATTATTGGACTTATTTGTGCGATTACAGCCCAGTACTATTCGGCAAAAGCGGCAGTGGGATTTGCCACGAAGCTGAGGCACTCCCTGTTTGAACATATGCAGAAGTTATCCTTTGCACAGATGGACAAAATGGGCACCTCTACCATGATTACCCGTATGACCAGTGATGTGAATCAGGTACAGAACGGTGTCAATATGGTGCTGCGTCTTTTCTTACGCTCCCCGTTTATTGTGTTGGGAGCCATGGTAATGGCATTTACCATTGATGTACAGGCAGCTCTTATTTTTGTAGTGGTTATCCCCCTGCTTTCCCTTGTAGTATTCGGTATTATGCTGCTTACCATTCCTTTGTATAAAAAGGTGCAGACCGGTCTGGATAAGGTGTTAGGTATTACCAGAGGAAATCTTACCGGTGTGCGTGTGCTGCGTGCTTTTCATAAGGAAGAAGAGGAAGTGGAAGAGTTTCATGCTGCCAATGAAGGTTTGACGGCCATGCAGCTTTTTGTAGGCAGGATTTCCGCAGTGATGAATCCTGTGACCTATGTGATTGTAAACGGTGCTACTATTGCACTTTTGTGGACCGGTGCCGTTAAGGTAGACGGCGGTATTCTGACCCAGGGTGCGGTTATGGCACTGGTGAACTATATGTCCCAGATTTTAGTGGAGCTTGTCAAACTGGCCAATCTGATTATTACCATTAACAAAGCTCTTGCCTGTGCAAACCGTATCGGGGATGTGCTGGAAATCGAGCCGGGACTGAAGGAGACAGAAGCATTAACACAGGAGCAATATCCTGATACTCCGGTGGTAGAGTTTTCCCACGTATCTCTTACTTATCCGGGAGCAGGCGCAGAGAGTCTCACAGATGTTGATTTTAAAGCAATGAGGGGACAGACCATCGGCATTATCGGAGGGACAGGCTCGGGCAAATCCTCTCTTATCAATCTGATTCCCCGTTTTTATGAAGCAACAGAAGGCTGTGTTAAGGTGGACGGTATACCTGTGGAGGAATATCCTTTACAGGATTTAAGAAAGAAAATCGGAGTAGTACCACAGAAAGCAGTATTGTTTAAAGGAACCATCAGAGAAAATCTGTTAATGGGAAAGGCGGATACAAAGCCTGTAGAAGAAATGACGGCAGAAGAAAGGGCAGCAGAGAATGACCTGTTACGCCGGGCACTGGAGATTTCCCAGTCGGCAGAATTCGTGGACAATAAACCGGAAGGCATGGAAACCCAGATAAGTCAGGGGGGTAAAAATCTTTCCGGCGGGCAGAAACAGAGACTTACCATTGCGAGAGCACTGGTGAAAGAACCGGAGATTCTCATACTGGATGACAGTGCTTCTGCACTGGATTATGCAACCGATTTGAAATTGCGAAGAGCCATTCATGCCATGCCGAAGGCACCGGTGGTCTTTATTGTATCCCAGCGTGCTTCCTCCATTCTTCACGCAGACCGGATAATAGTGCTGGATGACGGCGAAGTGGCAGGTATGGGAAAGCATGATGAATTGTTAGAAAACTGTGAAGTATATCAGGAAATATACTACTCCCAGTATCCGGATAAGAGAAAGGAGGCACAGGCATAATGAATAAGGGAACTTTAAAAAAAGTATTCCGCTACATCGGGCGTTACTGGTTTTTCCTGTTTTGTTCCATTGTGTGTGCAGCAATAACCGTGACCCTGACCCTCTATATTCCGGTATTGACCGGAAGAGCCGTGGACTGTATTTTAGAGCCGGGCAAAGTAGATTTTGCTTCCATTACGGTCATTTTGAAGAAGATGGCCCTTGTTATCGCGGGGACTGCCGTTTCCCAGTGGGTAATGGGAGTATGCAACAACAGGATTGCTTATTATGTAGTAAGGGATATCCGCAAGGATGCTTTTGAAAGATTGCAGATACTGCCCTTAAAGTATCTGGACGCACACCCTTACGGTGAAATCGTAAGCCGTATCATTGCAGATGTAGACCAGTTTTCGGACGGTCTGATTATGGGCTTTACCCAGTTGTTTACCGGTGTCATTACCATTTTCGGTACCTTATTGTTTATGTTTAAAGAAAATGTGGGTATTACTCTGGTAGTGGTCTGCATTACGCCTGTGAGCCTTTTTGTGGCAAGCTTTATTGCAAGACGTACTTATAAGATGTTTAAAATGCAGTCGGAAACAAGAGGAGAACAGACTGCATTGATAGATGAAATGATTGGCAACCAGAAGGTGGTACAGGCTTTCGGCTATGAAGAGAGGGCAATGAAACGCTTTGATACCATAAACGAAAAGCTGGGTGAGTATTCCTTGAAGGCAATCTTCTTTTCCTCCATTACGAATCCTTCCACCCGTTTTGTCAACAGTCTGGTGTATACCGGGGTTTGCATTACAGGAGCCCTCTCTGTTATTAAGGGAGGTATTTCCGTAGGTACACTGACCTGCTTCTTAAGCTATGCAAACCAGTATACCAAGCCCTTTAATGAGATTTCCGGTGTGTTTACGGAATTTCAGAATGCATTGGCATGTGCGGCAAGAATCTTTGCTTTGATAGAAGAAGAGCCACAGGTACCGGAACCGGAAGATGCCAAGGTACTGGGAGAAGCCGAAGGACATGTGGAACTGAATAACGTGGCATTTTCCTATGTGCCTGACAGAAAGCTCATAGAAAATCTGAATTTAAAGGTTGAAGAAGGCAAACGGGTTGCGATTGTAGGACCCACCGGCTGCGGAAAGACTACCATTATCAATCTGCTGATGCGTTTTTATGATGTGGATGAGGGAAGTATTTCTGTGGACGGCACGGACATTCGGAAGATTACCAGAGAGAGCCTTCGGGAAAATTACGGTATGGTATTGCAGGAAACCTGGTTAAAGGCAGGAACCGTAAGAGAAAATATTATTATGGGTAAGCCGGATGCTACTGAGGAAGAAATGATTGCGGCAGCAAAAGCAGCACATTCCCACAGCTTTATCAAGCGTCTGCCGAATGGCTATGATACGGTGCTTTCCGAGGACGGAGAGGGACTTTCCCAAGGGCAGAAGCAGCTTTTATGTATTACCCGTGTTATGCTGTGTCTGCCTCCTATGCTGATTTTGGATGAGGCAACATCCTCTATCGATACCCGTACGGAAATCCGTATCCAGAAGGCATTTGCCAGGATGATGGAAGGCCGTACCAGCTTTATCATTGCACACAGGCTTTCCACTATTGTGGATGCAGATATCATTCTTGTAATGAAGGACGGCCATATTATCGAGCAGGGTAACCATAAGGAGCTTTTACAAAAAGGCGGCTTCTATGCAGAATTGTATAACAGCCAGTTTGCTTTAAGTGAATAGGCCGATTTCCTCAATTGAGGAAATCAACTATGGAAATCAACTGAGAAAGTCAGCTATGGAAATCAACTGAGGCAATCAGCTATAATAATGAGGTCAGACCATTTTATTCTTCCGAAACTCGGATGGGGACATACCATATCGCTTTTTAAATTGCAGATAAAAGGTCTGGCGGTTCAAAAAGCCAATCATATTGTCAATCTCATTGATGGGAATCCGGGGCTGAGCCAGCAGCTCTTCTGCGGCGGCAAGACGGCATTCGGTCACACTTTCCCAGAGGGTTTTGCCGGTGGTTTTCTTGTAGATACGTTCCAGATAGGTGGAGTTTAAGCCGATATAGTCTGCAATCTGGTCATTGTTTTTAATCAGATAAAAGGCTTCTTTGATATAATTTTCTGCTTTTTCCACATAGTATTGTACAGAAGATTTTTCTGTAAGAGGGAGCCTTGCAATTTCGCTGAGCAGATGGTAGCAGAGACTGTTTAGATAAAAAGAGTCCTTACGTCCCTCAAATTCATGAACCAGCTTAAGCATGTCACCCTGCAGGCTGCGTGCATCGGGAAAAACCAATGCCTTATCTAAAGAAAGCAGCAAACGGCAGATATCCAGAGAATTATTTAACACATCTAAAAGGCCCGGAAAAGCAACCGGGCTTTTTTCGTGCTGAAAGGATAGGGAAAAGCCCATGACGGTGCAAGGGTGTTCATGGTTAAAAGTAATCTTGTGAGGGATGGAGGAATCTAAAAGAATCAGATTTTTTTTGTCTAAATGATAAGGAGTGCCGTCGATTTCATAGATACAACTGCCTTCGGCAATATAATTGCACTCAAGTACACCATGACTATGAATATCCATGGTGTAATATTTCCAGTTACCGTTTAAATAAGCCAGATCCACATAAAGCGGTTCGTTGGGCAGTTTTGCAATAAACATGGCAGTTTCCCCCTTTTCTAAAAGAGTAGCACGAAATGTTAAAAATCACAACCATATATTTAAAAGAAGTCACTATAAAGTATAGAAAACCATAGCCTGTTTGGTTAAAATATAAGTAATAAAATTTCCGGTAAACAGAAATCATACATTACTTACATTCTAACAAAACAGGAGAGGGATTATGGCTATTATTTACAACGAAAACAGTAAAAGTTTCAAACTTGACACAAAGAGTGCGTCCTATGTTATTGGCATTGTGGATGCGGAGGGCTTTGTAGGGCATGCCTATTTTGGCAAAAAACTGGGTGAGGATGATGTGACATACTTAATGAGAACCGGAGAGGCTCCTTTTACTCCCCAGACCAATGAAAGGGACAGACTTTCTTTTCTGGACAGCTTCCCCCAGGAATATCCTACAGGCGGTATCGGGGATTATCGTGAAAGTGCCATTGTAGTAAGAGATAACGGGGGGCACAGAGCATTACAGCTTACCATGGACAGCTACTGTATCTATAAGGGAAAAAAGCCTTTAGAGGGTCTTCCGGCTACATGGGGCAGTGAGGAGGATACGGAAACTCTGGAGCTGGTACTGACCGATAAGGTATTAAATATCAAGGCAGTACTTTCTTACAGCGTGTTTGAAGGCATTGATGCGGTAGTAAGAAGCATAAAATTATACAATGAAGGTAATTCATCGGTATTTCTCGAGCGTATTATGTCAGCTTCCATGGATATGGACAACAAGGACTATGACAAAATTATGTTAAACGGTTCATGGGCAAGAGAACGCCACATTGACAGAACTCCGGTAAACTACGGTGTACAGAGCATGTCCTCCTTAAGAGGGGAGGAAGGTCATCAGACTCATCCTTTTATGGCACTGCTTGAAAAGACTGCAACTGAAGATACAGGTGAAGTATACGGTATCAATCTGGTTTACTCCGGCAACTTCTTAACATTAGCCGACAGAGGGCAGTTTGACAGTGTACGTCTGATGACAGGTATCAATCCCGAAGGCTTTTTGTGGAAATTAAATCCCGGCGAGAGCTTTCAGGCCCCTGAGGCAGTATTGGTTTACTCCGCAGAAGGCTTAAACGGTATGAGTCATGCATTCCATGATTTATACAGAGAGCACCTGATTCGCGGCGAATACAGAGACAAAAAGCGTCCTATTCTGATTAACAACTGGGAAGCTACTTACTTTGATTTCACCACAGAAAAGCTTTTGGATATTGCAAGAGAGGCTTCCAAGCTGGGAATTGAAATGCTGGTTATGGATGACGGATGGTTCGGCAACCGTTGCGATGACAACCGTGCACTGGGGGACTGGTTTGTAAACGAAGAAAAGCTGCAGGGTGGATTAAAATATCTGGTGGATGAAGTAAACAAGCTGGGTATGAAATTCGGTATCTGGTTTGAGCCTGAAATGATCAGCCCGGACTCCGATTTGTACCGTGCACATCCCGACTGGGCAATCCAGATTCCCGGCAGAAAGGCAGGCCTGGCAAGAAACCAGTATGTACTGGATATGTCCAGAACGGAAATTCAGGATTATGTTTTTGATTTAGTGGCAAATATTTTAAGAAGTGCCAATATTGAATATGTGAAGTGGGATATGAACAGACCTCTTTCTGATATCGGCAGCTTCGCACTTTCCGCAGAGTGTCAGGGTGAGCTTTACCACAGATATGTACTGGGTATGTATCGTCTGCAGGAAAGACTGGTAACGGAGTTCCCGCACCTGCTTTTGGAAAACTGCTCCGGCGGCGGTGCAAGATTTGACGCAGGTATGCTTTACTACAGTCCTCAGATATGGTGCTCCGATGATACCGATGCCATCGAAAGACTGACCATTCAGGAAGGTACTGCACTGATTTATCCCTTATCGGCAATGGGGGCACATGTCAGTGACTGTCCCAACCATGCAGTAGGCCGCGTAACACCTTTTGAAACCAGAGGCTATGTAGCCCTGGCAGGAACCTTCGGCTACGAGCTGGATGTGACCAGAATTCCCGAAGAGGACAGAAACAGGATTCCCGATCAGGTAGCAATGTACCATAAGTATAACGATCTGGTTCGTACCGGTGACTATTACCGCATTGCCTCCTATCAGCAGAACCGTATGTATGACTGCTACATGGTAGTGGCAAAGGATAAATCCGAAGCACTGGTAACCTTTGTTCAGGTAATGGGCAGACCCAATTCCCACTCCAGACGTATTCTGTTAAAGGGCTTATGCCCCGAAAAGAAGTACCGTATTGAGGGTGAAGACCGCACTTATTTAGGCAGTACGCTGATGCAGGCAGGTATTCTGGTAGAAAACCTCTGGGGCGATTTCAAGGGCAGGCTGGTGCATATTGTGGAAGCGTAATGAGAAGATAGTTACAGCTCATGGCAATAAGATAGTTACAGCTCATGGCAATAAGGACTGGATTTTACCCTGTGAACCGTATATAATAAAAGACAAGCAGGCCTTGCCCTGACGATAAAGAAAGGTATGGTATCAGAATGAGTAAAGAAATTCTTTTTTTAAAGCCCCAGTTAAAGGATGTAGTGTGGGGCGGTAACAAACTGCGTGATGAGTTCGGTTATGAGGGGGCAGGTGATTCCACCGGTGAGTGCTGGGGAATCAGTGCACATCCCAACGGAGACTGTGAGATTAAAAACGGTACCTATGCAGGCAGGACATTATCTGAGTTGTATGCGGAAAACAGAGAGCTCTTCGGCAATATTACCGCAGAAGAATTTCCTCTTTTAGTTAAGATTATTGATGCAAAGCAGAACCTGAGTATTCAGGTGCATCCCGATGATGCTTATGTAAAAGAGCATGAAAGCTGTCCTTACGGCAAGACCGAGTGCTGGTATGTAATGGACTGCCCCGAAGATGCAAGTCTGGTAATCGGTCACAATGCAACCACCAGAGAAGAACTGAAAAATATGATTCAGGAGGGTCGCTACGAAGAACTGATAAAAAATGTACCTGTGCACAAGGGTGACTTTTTACAGATTACTCCCGGTACCGTGCATGCCATTAAAGGCGGGTTTACTATTTTAGAAACCCAGCAGAGCAGCGATATCACTTACAGGGTATACGATTACGGACGTCTGGTAAATGGGAAGGAAAGACCGTTGCATGTGCAGCAGAGTATTGATGTCATCAATGTGCCCGATCATGCGGACAAGGAAGCATTAAGCCATACCGACGGGCTGGCTGACAATACCATGAACAAGCTCATATCCTGCGATTTCTATACCGTATGGAAGATGAATGTAACAGATAAAGTAGCCGTAGAACAGAAATATCCCTTCTTACTGGCAAGTGTATTGGAAGGAAAAGGAAGCGTAGACGGCACGCCCGTAAACAAGGGTGACCACTTTATCCTGCCCGCAGGCTATGGTGAAGCTGTATTTGAAGGCAGCATGGAACTGATTTTGTCTACTGTCTAAAGGAATGGAGTATCGTATGGCTGAATATACATTGAATAATGGGGAAATTGAGATTAAAGTGAATTCCCACGGTGCGGAGCTTCGTGCCATTACCGATGTGAAAACCGGTAAAGAATATATGTGGTGTGCGGACCCTGCGTATTGGGGCAGAGTATCGCCGGTACTGTTTCCGGTAGTAGGCAGCTACAAAGACGGAGAAAGCCGCTATGGGGAAAAGACCTATAAAATGTCCCAGCATGGATTTGCAAGAGACATGGAGTTTGATTTAAGAGAACAGACAGAGGATACCTTGTGGTTTTCCTTAAAAGACAACGAAGCAACTAAAGAAAAGTATCCCTTTGCATTCCTGCTGGAAATAGGCTACTGTGTAGCAGGACGCAGCGTAAAAGTAATGTGGCGTGTGACTAATCCGGCGAAAGAAACCATGTACTTTTCCATTGGCGGACATCCTGCATTTTTAGCACCTGCAAGAAGTGCGGAAAAAATCACCTGTTACATCAGCTTTGCAGGCACAGACACCATCAAAGCCCGCAAACTGGCCAAGGGGCTGGCAACGGATACGGTTGTGGAAATTCCTTTGGAGGAAGGCGGTGTTTTGCCTGTAACCGAGGAAGTATTTGCAGACGATGCCTTGATTATTGAAAACAACCAGACCGGTAAGGTTTCACTTTTAGGTGCAGATAAAAAGCCCTATCTGACGGTAAGCTTTACGGCTCCTCTGTTTGGTGTGTGGACTCCTCCCGGAAAGAATGCACCCTTTATCTGCATTGAACCATGGTATGGCAGATGTGATAAAGAGGATTTTTCGGGGACTCTGGCAGAACGCGAATGGGGAAATGTATTGTCCGGCGGCGAAGTATTTGAGGCAGAGTATAGTATAGAAGTATAAGGTTGAAAGCAATTTAAATATTCCTGATTTGAATGTCTGCGGAAGCGGACAAACAGGAGCCAAAATAATAAAGTACCGGATAAAGAGACGTAGCGCAGCAACTGCTCTTTGCCGGTGCTTTTTTGTCGGACTCTGCTTGCATGAAGATTTTTAACGTTTATTTTATGCCCTTTTAATAAAAAATTATTTTGCTTTTATAAAATGCTCATATCCCGTTCACAATTTGGGAGTAAGATTAGGATAATTGGAAAGGAATGGAGATTATCATGAAAGAAAAATTTATCAGATTTATGTATGGCAGGTATGGTGTAGACAAATTATCCCGGCATTTGGTATGGGCAGGTTTGATTCTGGGGCTGTTATCCATGCTTTTTGGCGGAAATCTGTTATACCTGCTTTCTCTGGCGACATTTATTTACAGCTACTTCCGTGTCTTTTCAAAAAACACCACAAAGAGATACCGGGAACTTTGCAGCTATGAAAGATTTCTTGCAAAAATAAAGGGCGGTCCGGCAAGATGGAAAAGGGAAGCAGCACAACGAAAACAGTACAGGATTTTTAAATGTCCCTCTTGCAGACAGAAAATACGGATTCCGAGAGGACACGGCATGGTGGAAATACGCTGTAAAAAATGCGGGGCGGTATTTAGAAAGAGAACCTGATAATGGAGGAAACAGACGGTGTTTGGATATGTAATAGTCAACAAGGCAGAATTAAAATTCAAGGAATTTGATATATATCAGTCCTTTTATTGCGGCCTATGCAAAAAATTAAAAGAGAATGGCGGCAATGTATCCCGACTGGCACTGACCTATGATATGACCTTTGTATACATGCTGCTGACCGGACTTTATGAACCCAAGACAGTGTATTGTCCCTGTAAATGTGTTTTGCATCCTTTGGAGAAACGCTATATGCGGCAAAATGAATATGCAGACTATGTGGCAGATATGTCGGTGCTGATGACCTGCTACAAATGCAGGGATGACTGGAATGATGAAAAGAAACTGACAGCAAAATGCATGCTGGAGATGTTAACGAAGAAAAACAAATATATTGTGGAAAAATACCCCGAGAAGACCAAACGGATTGCACAGGCAATGGAGCAGTTGTCACGGGGAGAAAAAGCCGGAAGCGATAACGTAGATGAAATGGCCGGCATTTTTGGCAGAATTATGGCAGAAATTCTGGTCTGCAAAGAGGATGAGTGGGCAACAGTGCTTTCCAGAATGGGTTTTTATCTGGGAAAGTTTATTTATATTCTGGATGCTTATGAAGACATTGAAGAGGACAAAAAGAAAGGACATTATAATCCGCTCTGTAAATTGTATGAAGGAGCAGACTTTGAAGAAGAATGCAGACAGATTCTGACAATGATGATAGCAGAATGTTCCAGAGAATTTGAAAAGCTGCCTATTTTGGAAAATGTGGATATTTTGCGTAATATCCTCTATTCCGGTGTCTGGGTGAGATTTGATAACATCAGGACGAAAAGAGCTGCAAAAGAGAGCCCCAAGGATTTAGAAACAGAAGGGCAGGAGGAGCAAGGATGAAAGATCCATATCAGGTACTGGGAATATCCAGGGATGCTACGGATGAAGAAATAAAAAAGGCATATCGGAACCTAAGCCGCAAATATCATCCGGATGCCAATATAAATAATCCCAATAAGGCACAGGCTGAAGAAAAATTTAAAGAAGTCCAGCGTGCTTATGATGATATCATGAAAGTAAAAAATGGGAGAGGTGATGATAGAACAGACTACCGGCAACGTAGTGGATATAGCGGTTATGGCGGCTACGGTGGCTATTCCTATGGCGGCTTTGGAGGAGATGCATATGGGGGACGAAGTAATGAAGGCAGTCCGGACTACATGCGTTCTGCCGCAGCTTATATACGGGCAGGTTATTATAAAGAAGCAATCAATGTGCTAAACCAGGTGACAGAGAGGAATGCACAGTGGTATTATTATAGTGCAATGGCTAACTGGGCAATGGGAAATAATGTGATTGCCAAAGAACATGCCAATACAGCGGTACGAATGGAGCCGGATAACTGGGAGTACCGTGAAATGTTAAGTCAAATGGAATCCGGTGCTGCATGGTACAGGGAGAGAAGTGCACCTTTTGGAAGCGGATATGGCAATGACCATTTGTGCATGAAGCTATGCCTGGTAAATATGTTCTGCAATCTGTGCTGCGGTGGTGGAGGCGTATGCTGTCTGTAGCAGCACTGAAAGGAAGAAGAAAATGACAAATGAACAGTACTATGAACTGATAAGACCTTACGAGGATGCAACCCAGCTGCTTTTAGGCAGACTGGAGGTGCTGAATCACAGTATATATGACCGGACGAAAGAAGAGAAGCCTATACATCATATGCAGTCCCGCATAAAAGCCAAGCGGAGCATAGAACAAAAGCTGGAACGTCTGGGAGTGACAGACAGCCTCATCAATGCCAAGGACAGGCTGATGGATATTGGAGGAATTCGTGTCATCTGCTATTTTCAGTCAGAAATCCATGAGATGCTGGACGCACTGAAACGGCAGAGTGATTTAATTGTAATAAAAGAAAAAGATTATATTAAAAATCCAAAAGAGAGCGGATACCGCAGCTATCATATCGTGTTTGGAGTACCCTTGCATACACTGGATGCTATGGAGTATTATCCTGTTGAGGTACAGTTCCGTACTCTTTCCATGGATTTCTGGTCCAGTATGGAGCACCGTATCTGTTATAAAAAAGAACGGACAAACAAGGAAGAACTTTCCAGACAACTGCGTGTTTTGTCGGAATCACTTGCACTGGTAGAAGAAGAATTAAAAGAATACATAGTGGATTAGCAGAAAATAATCTGGATTAATACCATAAAAAAGAATTCTTACATACGTATCTATAGTGGAGAAGAAAGCCTCCGGGAGTGATAAGGATTCGGAAAGGAAGAACTGTGACGGAGGGGAAATTTGAAGCATGTATCACCGCCATGCAAAACGGTGACAAGGAAGGGCTCAGGGAAGTATATGAAGAATACATTTCCTACATATACGGTATTGTGCGTGGACTTCTGGCAAGTAAGGAAGAGGCAGAAGATATCACCAGTGATTTTTTTATCCGCCTTTGGGAAAAATCAGATACCTATAAGCCCGGCAGCGGTCATAAGGGCTGGATGGCAACCATTGCCCGCAATATGGCAATCGATTATATCAGAAAGCGTAAACGGGAAGAACCGGTAGATTTTTCCGAAAACAGAGAGGAAGATACCGGAGGGATGAGTGCGGGCAAAAAAGCGGATATGATACAGGCAGCGGAAAATCAGAGGAGCGTTGAAGAGGAAGCCATAGGTGAGGTTACCATACAGGCAGCCTTGGCATTATTAAAAGAATCTGAGCGAAGGGTTATACACATGAAAATTATGGGACAGATGACCTTTCAGGAAATTGCGGATATTTTAGAAGAGCCGTTAGGAACGGTTGCCTGGCGTTACAGGCAGGCAATTAAGACTTTAAGGAGGTGCGGGTATGAAGAATCTGGAAACTGAGTACAGGAAATCCCAGCAGGAACAGGTCCCTGATTTGTGGAGCCGGATAGAAGCAGCTTTACCTGAAAAGGCACCTCAGGCAGTACAGCCGGCTCAATCATCTCAAGGGGTTCAGCCTGCTCAACTCCCCCAAGTGGCACAATCTGCTCAAATACCTAAGAAGAAAATTATCGGATTTGTCCGTTTTACAAGGATTGCGGCAGCAGTACTGGTGATGGCAGCAGTAATACCGGGGGCGTGGTTTTTGATGAACCGGGGTAAAGATTTGGCAAAAAGTGAAAGTATAGTAATGGATACGACCGGAAACTGTGAGTCCGAGGCGGACATGGCGGCAAACAACGAAGCAGCAATGGACATGGCGGGAAACAGTGAAGCAGCAATGGATATGGCAGGAAACAGTGAAGCAGCAATGGATATGGCAGGAAACAGTGAAGCAGCAATGGATGTGGCAGGAAACAGTGAAACAGCAAAGGACACGGCAGACGATAGCGATGCCTTGATAGATATGGCAGTATCGGAAGAATTGCCTGTGAATTCTGTATCAGAAATAACTGCCGACATGACAGTGGAGGAAATCATTTCCGCAAACAGGCAGACCGTTTATTACCTGCGTGATGGGAACGGTCAGATATACAGTGTGGCCTTTGCAGTCTTGGCAGAAGGTGGAGCAGATGAGAACGGTATTGCACCTGAAGAAACTATCGGATTACAGGTAGGAGAAAGGTATCTGTTTACCCTGCAGGCAGTAGACGGTAAAGACTGGGACTATGAAATCTGTAATATAGAATAGGCTTTGGATGAAGAGGCATAGAAGGAGTAGCAGTTTCCTTTTATGCCTTTTATCACTTTTACACTATGTAGAGTGGCGGCGAAAGCATCTTCCCTAAAGTGGTGCGGTATTATATAAATTCAAAACCGGTTAAATGGTAACCGGTACACCGGATACGCTGTGCCCAAAACCCCAAAAATACTGAAATTATGGGGCATACAGTGCAAGTTACAGTTGCCAGTAACAGGTAAAATACGTTATAGTAAAGAAGAAATAATAAAACATAAGAGAAGGCCGTTTCAGACGGGGGATAGCAGAATGGAACTTTACAAGGTAGGAAGAAAAATTAAGGAAGAACGTATCAGGAAGAAAATTTCGCAGGAAGAATTGTGCTATGGTTTATGTTCAGTATCTACATTGTCCCGCATAGAAAATGATACACAGAAGCCCACCTTGAAAATAGAAGAGGCCTTACTGGAAAAATTGGGCTGCAGCACTGAAAATCTGGTATTCTATGCCAGCGAGGAGGAAATTGAAAAACACAATCTGGAAACAGAATTGACTGTATTAACCATGCACAGACAACCATTGGGAGACAAGCTGGCGGAGTACAAAAGGCTGATAGAGAATAAAAACGGCAGCCATATGGAAAAGCAGTTTGCGTTGATGAGTGAAGCAATTGGGGCACTGTATTCGGGAAACTGGGAACTTTCGCGGGTGCTGGCACAACTGGAGGAAGCACTGCTTTTAACGATGCCGGATTATGAAGAGCGGGAATTGATAACCATTAAGTTACTGACTTTGACAGAGATTATAATATTGAATAATATAGCGATAGTTTTGCATAAACAAAAAAATATCGGAAAAGCAGTAAAGATAATGAACTTTCTGGTAGAGTATTTGGAAAAGCGTGATTTGAGTACGGATACTATGGGAAAGAAATATCCTATGTTACTTTACAATCTGATAAAAATGGAAGTAGAGTATGCGGATGGCGAAGAACTGTTGAAACTATGTGAAAGAGGGATATCTTTTGGTAAGAAATATGCGAGGCTAGCGTATTTAGCAGAGTTCTTTTATTACAAGGCAGTTGCATGTCAAGAACTTAACCGTCAGGAAGAAGCAAAAGAAAGTTATGAGCATGCAATCTGCCTATGTAAAATTACAGAACGACGACAGCTGGCTATGCAGATTCAGCAAGAATATGCAGAATTATTTAAATGCAATTATAGCCATAATCAAAATCAATAGTTTTAGTAGTAAAACCGCGGCGTGCAGCACACCATTCTGCATCAGAGTTGTCTCCTGTTGTTTTGGGTGCGAAAAGGACAAGCTGTCCTGTCAGCGTGATAAGTCCGATTGCAACAATAATAATTTTTTTCATAGTGATTACCCCCTGTCGAGTTAGTTTGATTAATGGTTACAGCATCAAGGTAAAGGGAGTAACAAGAAAGCACCATAGCGTTTCGCGAAAAGAAAAATTTTCGTGAAACGCTATGGTGCTTTCTTTTTTGTTGTGTAACACTGGAAGTAAAATATTTTTACAGGGGAGCAAATTATGCACAAACGAGAAAAAAGCAACAAGAAACAAAAGACACTCGGAATAAAAAGAGTTTTGGGAATTATTTTATCTATGGCATTACTGCTTTCGGACAGTACCATAGCATATGCCATGAGCGGAAGCGTATCCGGTGGGAATGCAGTCCTGGAAAATACAGTGGGAACGCAAACAGAAGAGGATACCGTTTCCTTTGGGGACGCAGGAGATGTTTCAGACGGTGACGCATCTGAAAATATCGGCGATGAAACAGGGAAAATTTCTGATGGGGAGAATATTACTGCATCCGACGGAAACGTGGAAGGAGATGTATCCGGTGGCGATACAGAGGATATATCCGGCGAGGACGCAGAAGATGTGTCAGGTAGTGATGCTTCCACTGTATCCGGTGGTGATGCGGGGGATGTGTCCGGTGGGAACGCAGGCGACGTATCCGATGGCGATGCCCTGACCCGCAGGGAGCCGGAACACTTTTATGAGGAAGAAAAGCCTGAAAACTACGGTACATTGGTGACTTATGATACCTACAGCCGCACCTATCACGTAGAAGGGGATAAGTATGTGACTGTCATAGGTAACGACGGTGCTACTTATATTGACGAAACAGGTGCCTTGCAGGAAGTGGACAATACCTTAGTGGAAAACCCGGCTGCAACCTTCAGCCGGGTTGGAACAATGCCCACCACTTATATCAATACTGCAAATGATTATACGGTTATGTTGCCGGAAAGCCTTGCCATACCCGGATGGTTAAGCGGAGTTGGAACCGGAGCAGCAGGTGACGGCACTGATGAAACTGCAGACACTCCTGCGGAGGGTAGTGGTATTACCATTATAAACGGTGATTACTTTATGACCTTGTACCCTGCAGAAGGAACCTTCGCAGAGGGTGTGATAAAAGACAATGCCATCCGTTACTCTAACGTATTTGCAGGTATTGATTACCAGTACACTGTGCTGGGAAACAGTATCAAAGAAGATATCATATTACTGGAGAAAGCCGACAAAAACAGCTTTTCCTACTATCTGGATACCTATGGCCTGACTGCGGTACTGGAGAACAATGTTCTTCATCTCTGCGAAGGGGATAATGCCATCTTCGTTTTAGAAGCCCCGGAAATGGAGGATGCCGCAGGGGACGTCAGCTTCGGGGTGAAACTTAGTGTCACGGAAGCTGACGGTATGTACCTTGTGACTGTAACCGCAGATAAAACATGGTTGGATGCAGAGGAGAGAGTATACCCTGTGCGTATTGACCCTACGGCGGTACAGGTAACAGGCTCTGCCATCCGAATAGCCTGTGCGGAAGAAGGAAGCCCTAACATGGTTATAGGAGATAACCAGTATCCGTATGTAGGATATGACGATGGTGTAACCTCCGGCAATTATGCAGGCTTTGGAAGCAGACATTTAAACTGCCGTTCCTATTTTGCCATTGATTATGATTTTGCTTCCCTGGGAGCAGATGCAGAAATCGTATCTGCTACGTTTCTGGTGACCCAGCGTACCAGATGGAGTAAGGGAACAAGTGAGTTTGGTCTGTTCGGGGTAGAAGAAGACTGGCAGGTAAACGCCCTTACATGGAATAATCAGGTAGCATATAATCACTATTTTTTAGATTCCGCCTATACTTCCACTACCCGTGGGGAGGCATTAAATTTTGATGTCACAGAAGAGGTCAGTGCATGGATAAACGGCACTGCGGATAACCATGGTTTTGTTATGAAAGCCATGACGGAGGCACCTAACGCGGAAGCCGCAGCAGACGGTGTAAAAATGCAGTGTGAGGTATTTTATAACAATTCCTCCGCATCTTACGCACCGAAATTGGTACTGTCATGGACAGGGGAACTGACAGACTTAGAAAGTCTGACTTTGGATGATACGACTATTGCAATTTATCCGGTAGTGGAAAGAAATGGTGACAAATCCACCAATACATTAGGTGTGGTGGCACATGGTCTGGCAAAAGCCGGCAGTACTGTGCACTACAGCCTGATTGACGCACAGACCGGGGAGACCGTGGCAGAAGAGACTTTAGTCTACCCGGATTCCGCCGCTTATGAAGGCAGTTTCCCTACCGCATTAGCCTATAACCGCAGACTCTCCAACTGGCAGAGTGAAGTGTTTGTAAACCTGACACCCGGTCGGGTGTACTATATCAGTGCTTATGCAGAGGGTGTGGTGAATGACATCACGGATCCTGAGGCAGAGCCCGTATACGGTGTGGGAAAAACCGTTACCAGTGAGCCTTTTATCATCTACGAAGAAGGTGCCTTTGACTTGATTCCCCGTATTGCCCTGCATTACGGTGTGGATGTGAATACCATTATGGCTGATATGCAGATGCAGGATGCCCTGACCAAGGAAGGCAACCGCCTCTTTATCCGTAATCCGCAGAACACTTCTGCCTATGTAGCAGGAGAGATGAGTGACTATATGAAAGCCATGATAGACGGGCTTTTGATGGGGCGTGCGGAACACTGTGAGTTTGGGTTTGAACCCATAAACTTAAATACCGGTAACTTCTACATGGAGCAGACTGACGCCACCTTAACGGATATCGGTGGAGAGTTTGCCTTTACCAGACAGTACAATGCCAAGGGAGCCGCATATAAGGGGATTTTAGGTTATGGCTGGAGTACGCCCTTTGATGAGAGACTGGGAGAAATGGCAGACGGCAGTGTGCTCTGGATTTCCGGTACAGGCAGCATTGTTACCTTTACAAAGACTGTAGGGGGGTATGAAGCTCCTGCGGGATATGATTATACTTTGACTGATAATGGTGACAGTTATGTCGTATTTGATGCAGATACCAATGAAAAGCATATCTTTAACGGATATGGTATGTTAATCGCCTTGGAGGATATTTACGGAAACAGAACCACCCTCTCCTATGACATGGAGTATCGTCTGGCTTCCATTATTTCCCCTTCCGGTAAGAAGTACACTGTAAGTCTTGACGGTGAAAACCGTATCAGTGCCATCGGACTGCCCGGCGGCAGCGTGATTACCTATAGATATGACAGTGCAGGTAACCTTGTGAAAGTTACTGACGAAGCAGGGGATACCCTGACCTTTGCTTATGATTCTGACCATAGAATGCTTAGCTGGACGGATGAAAACAATCACGTGGTAATTACAAACACTTACGATGTGGAAGACCGTGTGACAGAACAGGTGGACGCAGAGGGCGGCAGGATTACCCTGTCCTACGGTGAGGGAAAAACCGTTACCACCGACGCAAATGGTAACGAAACTGTATATTATTATGACAGTCAATTTAGAACTACCAAAATCGAATACCCTGACGGCAGTACGGAAAGCAGAAGCTATAACGGGGCAGGGTATCTGGAGAGCACCACTGACAGACTGGGTGTGACCACTACCTATACCTACGACGACGTAGGCAGGGTATTAAGCGAAACCAGAGCAGACGGTGCCAAGAGAAGCTTTACCTATACAAGTGCAGGACAGGTAAGCACGGTCACCGGCTTTGACGGTATGGTGACTACCTACACCTATGATGAAAAGAACAGACTAATTTCTGTTAAAGAAGAAGGGGACGGCATAAGTGCCACCACAGACTATACTTACGATACCTGTAACCGTCTGGTTTCCATGACGGATGCGAACGGCAATACCACCACCTACACTTACGAGGGTGCCTGTGTGGTAAGTGCCACCGACGCGGAAGGCAATGTATGGAAGTATACCTATGATGAAATGAACAGGGAGCTGACTGCCACAGACCCTTTGGGCAATACTACTGAAAATACCTATGATTTAAAGGGGAGATGCATCAGAGAAACGGACGGGGAAGGGAATACCACATATTATACCTTTGATGATGTGGGATGCGTAGTGGCTATTACTGACAAGGAAGGACAGACCAGTACCTTTACCTACGATAAGTTAAACCGTATGCTTTCCGGTAAGGACCCTCTGGGCAATACCCTGACCTATATCTATGACGGTAACGGAAATAAGCTGACGGAAACTGACGCGGAGGGTTCTGTTACCACTTATGTGTATGATGCCATGAATCGTCTGGTGAAAGAAACCGATGCAGAAGGATACACCACTACCTACACCTACGATAGGGCGGACAGAGTGGCAAGTATCACAAACGGCAGGGGCAATACGATCCTTTACAGTTACGATGCCATAAAGGGATGCCTTATTTCTGAAACTAATGAAAGAGGCGGAAAGACCGTTTACGAAACCGATATCTGCGGACGGACTACCAAAGTGATTTGTCCGGACGGCAGTACCATTTCCTACACCTATGACGGACTGGGCAGAATGGTATCTGTGACTGACAAGCTGGGTACTACCACAAAGCTTACCTATGATAAGGTGGGCAACCTCATCAGTCTTTCTGACGATGAAACAAGGGTCTACACCTATACGTATGATTCATGTAACAGACTGGTAAAAACCACAGATCCTCTGGGCGGTACGGTGGCATATACCTATGATGGTGCAGGAAACCTCCTTCGTACCACGGATGAAAACGGCAATACCACCTCTTACACCTATGATGGTGCAGGCAGGGTAACTGCCATTACAGATGCAGAAGGGGGCAGTGCCCTTTATACCTACGACAAAGAGGGGAGATTAGTTTCCGAGACCACCCCTGAGGGCAGAAAGACGCTTTATACCTATGATGCTATCGGACAGCTGGTGGAAAGGATGGCAGGCATTAACGGGGACAACACCACGGGCACTGTTACCACCTACACCTATGACGGTTTAAGCCGCCTGACCGGTGTTGCAGACAGTGCAGGCACTCTGGCGACCTATACCTACGACAAGGTAGGTAACCTGACCACCATGACTGACGCACTGGGCAATATCCATAGCTATCAGACAGATGCAGTAGGCAACCTGACTTCCGATACCTACCCCAATGGGGAAAAGGAAACCTATACCTATCTGGCAACCGGAGAAGTGGCAGCTTTCACCGACCGCTATGGTGTAAGCAGTAATTATTCTTACGATATTCTGGGCCGTGTGACCGAGGTCAGTGATACCACGGGCAGATTTATGGCTTATGAGTATGACGCAGCAGGAAATCTGGTAAAACAGACAGACGTACTGGGCAGAAGTACCCTGTATACCTATGATGCTTTTGGCAGACTGACTGCGGTAACCGAAGCAGACGGTGCAGTGACCACCTATACCTACGATGCACTGGACAGACTGGTGGCAAGCACGGACGCAGCAGGAAATGTAACTACCTATACTTACGACAAGGCAGGCAACCTCTTAACCGTAACAGAGCCGGGAGAGGCAGTGACTACCTACACTTATGATGCCTTAAACCGCCTTACCACTGTGACAGACCCTGAAGGGGCAGTGACTACCTATGCCTACGATAAAGATAGTAACTTAACAACCGCCACAGACGGAAACGGTATTGCAAATATCTATGCCTATGACGCCTTAAGCCGTCTTGTAAGTTTTACTGACGGTAACGGTGGAAAGACAACCTATACCTACGATGAAAGAAATAACCTGACTGCCTTAACCACACCGGAGGGAATTACCGAGCGTTACGGTTATGATGCAGTGGGCAATATCCTAACCATTACAAACGGTATGGGTGAGACCACTCATTACGCCTACGACAACCTCTACCGTCTGGTAAAACAGACATCTCCTTTAGGTGCAGTGGAAAGCTATACCTACGATGCCCACGATATCGTGACAAATGTAACAGACCCGTTGGGTACAGTGACCGCCTATAAGGTAAATGCCGCAGGACTGGTGACTTCCATTACCCAGCCCAACGGAGGTGTGTACAGTTATACCTATGATGCCGCAGAAAGAATGACGGGCATTACCACGCCCTTAGGCTATGAAAAGACCTTTACCTACAGTGTGGGAAATGATATTATTGAGGAGACGGATAACTTAGACCGTACCACAACCTATGCTTATGATGTGTTACATAACTTAACCACCGTAACGGATGCGGAAGGCGGGGTGACAAGCTACACCTACGACAGCCGCAGTAACGTGGTTACCATGACTAATGCCTTAGGCAACACCTATGCCTACACCTACGACAGGGCAGACCGTATGGTAACGGTAACCGACCCGGAAGAAAAGGCAGCTTCCATCGTCTATGATGCGGTGGGCAATATCCAGAGCCTCACCACCCCCGGAAACCGCACCACAGGATACACCTATGACGGAAACTATAACATAACCACTGTTACGGACCCCATGGGCTACGTCTACGGTTATAGTTACGATAAAAATGACCGCCTTGTAGGCACCATAGACCCCCTGTCCCAGACTACAGGCTATGTATATGATGCCGCAGACAGACTGGTATTCTACACCGATAAGATGGGACTGACAGAGGGCTATACCTACGATGCCGGTGGCAGGGCAGTGACCCATACCGCCACAGACGGACTGGTAACTGCCTATACCTATGATGCAAAAGACCGTCTTACCAGTGTCACAGACCCTCAGGGCAGTGTGGCATACTATAGCTGGGATGTCATGGGAAACTTAACCGGTGTGACGGACTATCTGGGACGCGGTACGACTTATACCTACGACTTAGAAGGTAACCTGACAAGTATCACCG
>JBJEMX010000033.1:0-11083 GCA_051879895.1 Lachnospiraceae bacterium | reverse complement strand
GGAGAAGCTATCCGCAGGCGATGCGTCAAATCGCAAACTTAAATATAAACGCTGAAGATAATTTAGCTTACGCTGCCTAATGGCAGCTGTCCGCTCTAAGGCACTCACACTTTAGAATCCGGGCATCGACTATGTGAGAAACGACATAGCTTAAGCTTTGCGGCTATGGGCGTATGATGAAGCTACCAAATATATCAGGGTGTCAATTTCCTGATATAGGAGGGAATGGGAGCAATCCAAGATAATTGACTATGATAGTAGAAGGACAGGGAATGGGCTTTTGGACACGGGTTCGACTCCCGTCTAGTCCACTCTGGGACCCGCATTTTACGCGGGTTCCAAGGAGCAGATATTCAACGGTACTCAAAATCAGAAATACACAGGAAAGGAGAGGCTTGTGCAAGTGCTTACTAAAGAGAAATCGACCACAAATCGGTTTATTTTTTTGCAAAACAAGCGAAGTACAGCGAGGAGCCGTTGCGAATTATCAGGAAAAAGTCGACCACGTGAACTGTCGTTTTCCTAAAGGCACAAAACAGCGAGCCGTTTCAGATGTGCCGTTTATGAATTAGACGAAGAGGAGTGGATAAAGTGCAGATAGAATACAGCAAGAAAGCAGCAAAATATATTAACGCTTTGGATAGACCAACAAAGCAGCGAATCAAAGCTGCCATTGAGGGATTGACGGAAGAACCGCCCAAGGGAGATATAAAGACCATGCAGGGATTCACCGACGGCAGAAAGCGACTGCGGGTTGGAAAATATAGGATTATATATAATTATCTTCCAAATGGCGAAATAGTAGTATTATACATTATAAATATTGATTCAAGAGGAGATATATATAAATAATCCCGAAAAGGAAAGGAGCGATAACATGAGTACAGCAACAAAAGAAGTTATTGACTTGATGGAGATTTTACCGGAAAGTGAGCAAAATTTTGCTCTGGAATTTATCAAAAAGTTGGTGCTTGCATGGGATCCTGATTTTACGAAATTGACACCAGTAGAACGAGCGGAACTGGAAGAAGCAAGAAAGGAAATCGAAAACGGGGAAACAGTTTCCCACGATGATATAAATTGGGATTAACAAGAGAGCCGCCAATAATGGCGGTTTTCTTGTTAATCTGTATAATATAAATAATTGTAAAAATGCAACACTATGGGAGTGGTTACCAAATGTTAAAAAAAGACAGGGGAAGGAAACGGATTTCTGTCATATTGCTGTCATGCTTATTTTTGCTGCAGTCTGCCTGTGGAGCATCAGAGGAAGAAGATAAGCTGATTATAGCAGAAAACGGGCCGGAGGAGACAGTATACAGTCTGGCGGTAGCGGTTATCGGTGATGTGACGGATACCGACAGCATCCGCTGTACCTATGTGCAGGTAAATGACGAAGAAATCAGTTTTCCGGTAAGCGGTAAAATTGTCTCCACGGTTTATGTGGAAAGCGGTGACGAGGTAAAAAAAGGACAATTGCTGGCAGAAATTACCGGTAAAGGAATAGAAGAAGAGATAAAGGAACTGGAATATACCATTCAACGCAACCAGCTTCTTTATGAGCAGAGTCTTACCAACGAGGAAGATGATCTGTATGGCAGGTGGCTTAGATTTCAGTACCAGTCGGGGCTGACGGAAGCGGATGTGGAAGCATGGGAAAAGGATTGTGAAACCATTCGGCAGAATTACAAATATCTCAGGGAGGATTATCAGGATGCCATCTATGTGGCACAGCTTCGTCTGGAGGAATTGAACAAAGAGGTTGCAGAAGGCCGTATTTATGCAGGTATGGACGGCACGGTCTCTTATGTAAAGCAGGATTTGGAGGGGAGTACTTCCGTAAAGGATGAAACAGTAATTAAGATTATAGATGGAACAGAATGTGTCTTTGAGTCGGAAAGCGTGGAATATGCGGACTGTTTTTCAGAAGGTACACAGGCGGAATTCCTGATTGTAACAACAAGTGGTGCCGTACAGTGTAAATTAGAGCCTTACAATATGGAAAACTGGGGAGAGAGGCTTTATTTCGTACCGGCAGACGAAAGCATGGAACTGAATGTAGACGTAGGAAATGCAGGAACTCTTAAGGTTATTACACAGCAGAAGACGCAGGTTCTGACCATACCTGTACGAGCAGTGCACATAGCGGACGGTAAGTCTTATGTGTATGTGGTTGGAGAAGACAATATGCGTGAAGTGAAGTGGATAGAAACAGGAATGTACGGTGACAGTACCGTAGAGGTTCTGTCAGGCCTTTCAGAAGGAGAAAAAGTAATCTTAAAATGAGAAAGCAATTGCGTAAAGGGTTATTGATACAATTGAGCGTCCTCCTGGTTCTGAGCGGCTGCACAGGCAGCGGGAAGTCTGTAGATTCAGGTGCAGATATTGTCCTGCTTGAGCCGGTGGGAGCAGTCGGCAGCTATGAGACGGCAGCTTACAGAAATATCTATGATGCCGTAACCTATTCCGGGGGCGTGTATCCTGTTGTGACGGAGTATGCCTATGATACCACACAAAAATTTGCAGGCTATGATGTACTGCCGGGCGAAGAAGTCAGTGCAGGAGAGATTTTGCTGGCAGCAGATTTGCAGGCAATGGATGAAAGCATTGCAGATATGCAGGAGAGCTTGGAGAAAAAGCAGGCGGCACATTTGGAATATGTAGAGGAACTGCAGGAGGACATTGAGAAGGCAACAGAAGAAACCCAATATCGTAAAGAGTTTCTGGATTGTCTTTCCGAAGAAAATCAGGATGCACTTTATGTCAGAATCCAGGGGAATTACAGAATGGCAGTTTATAATGAGGAAATGCTGCGAAAAGAGCTGGAACAGAATACACAACTCTTTGAACTGGAGTATGCCTATGAAAGTGAACACCTGGCACAACTGATTGCCGAGAGAGAAAGAGCAATTCTGAGAGCTGCACAAAACGGCACCGTAGTAGCAGCCGGATTTTATGCCCAGGGAGATACCATGCAGGAAAATGCTTCTGTCATAGCGGTTGCCGACCTGGAGGAAAAGCTGCTTAAGTGTGAATATATCAGTCCGTCACAGATTGCTAAAGCCGGTGAAGTATATGCGGTGATAGATGGCAGGAAATATGAAGTATTATATCAGAAAATGGATTCTGATGAGTATGCCGCATTAACGGCGGCCGGAGAACAATTATATTCTACTTTTCTGTTTGTAGATGATACCACAGACGTTGAAATCGGAGATTATGCAGCAGTGGTGCTGGTAATGAACAGCAGGGAGGATGTAGTCAGTGTAAGCCGCTCGGCGGTACATAAGGATGAAACAGGTAATTATGTATATTTGTACAGCAATGGAGAAAAGGTGTATACACCGGTAAAGACCGGCCTGAGCGATGGTACATACATTGAGGTGGTATCCGGTTTATCCGCCGGAGATAAGGTCATGGTGGAAAGTAAGCAGCAATACGGAAGCCGGACTGCAGAACTGGAACCGGGCACTTTTTCGGCGGCCTTCGGTGCCAGAGGATATCTTTATTATCCCAAGGAATATTATGTCATAAATGAAATTGAGTATGGAACCGTATATATGCAGGAGTGCATGGTCAGCCGGTATCAAATGGTACAGGCGGGAGATGTGCTTGCTACCGTACGGGTGGAAGGAGAGAATGCACAACTCATAAAGCTGCAGACACAGCTTGCCAGAATGGAAGAGAGGCTTTCAGATTATCAGCTTCAATGGGCAGAAGAAAATCAAAGCCGGGATTATACCAATGAGACAAAGGCAGAAAAGGAAGCATGGGCAGACCGGCAGAAGACATATGATAAAGAAGTGGCAGACCGCATGGAGAAAATGGAAGAACTTCGGACAATGATAGAAGACATGCAGACGGATTATGCAACCTGCCGGATTGTAGCCGGACAAAGCGGTATTGTTACATGGGTCTGTGATTATGAGAAGGAAGAGGTGCTTCCCAAGGATTGTAAAATTGCAAGTATTGCAGAGATGGATACGGTCTATATGATGGTAGAAAATAAAAATCAGGCACTGAGTTACGGTATGGACGTGAATGTATCTTATCTGGATCTGGATGATGAAGAAAATACCATACATACAAGCGGTACGGTAGTAAATCTGGCAAATCCGGGTCTTAGCAGCACGTTGCAGTCCGACTATGCCATTATCCGGATTACAGAACCGGTAGGTGATCTGGTAACAACCTATACAGATGAGCGTGGGGAATGGAGACGCAGAGAGCTGAAGGTTACCGCCACTGTAAGCGAAATGGAAAATGTGCTTTTAGTACCTAAGGATGCGGTTACGGATGTAAACGGGCATTTGTATGTCAATGTTCTGCAGGAGGATGGGAGCATAGTTACTACAAGCTTTATTGCCGGTGGTAATGATATGTTTCATTACTGGGTAATAGACGGTCTTGAGGAAGGAATGACAATATGCTACGAATAACACTGATAAAATTATGGCATAAAAAGTGGATGATGCTCTGTCTTCTCTTAGGCAGTGTATTACTGATTGCCACGGTTGTCAGCTTTCCCTTGTACAAAAAGGCGGCTTTTGACGACATGTTAAAGGAGGGCTTTAGAAGCTTTCTGGTGGAGGAAGGGAAATGGCCGGCACTAAATGAATTGACGGTCACGGCAAAGAAAGGCTCGGGGGAGGTATCCTTTCCGGAAACTGAAGCTTTTGTAAACAGTCTGAACACAGAACTGGGAGTTACGGGAAAAGACACGGTGTTTTATTATGCCCTGCCCGGTACAGAAGTGAAGTCAATGATGTTACGTGATGATTTAAAAACGATATCCCTGCGGTTAGGGTATTTATCCAATCTGGAGGAGCATTGCGTACTCTATAGCGGTGAAATGTATTCAGAGGACGGACGGGCTGAGGATGGCAGCATTGAAGTGATAATCAGTCAGGAGGGACTGGTGGCTGCAAACCTGCTGATTGGAGAAACCTTAGAGTTTGCAGATCTGACCGATGGCAGCGGAGAACCTGTTCGTATGAAAATTGTAGGTGTATACGAGCGTGATGACAACGAAGATTTTTACTGGCAGGTATCAGCCAGCCGGTTGGAAAATGTCTGTCTGATGCAGGAGGAGCTGTTTAGAGAACTGTTTTTAGGTGAGTATGTAAACAATTATACCGTGACAGCTTACTATTATCAGCTTTTTGAGTATGAGGATTTGCAGGCAGTACAGGCAGGAAATCTGCTTAAGAAGACAGAGTTTCTGCTAAAGGACAGCCCATATAAAGAGATGTTTACCGAACCGGATTATGTAGGGGTGTTAGAGACCTTTCAGGAAAAGGAAGCCCGCATTGAAGCCACCCTCTTTATTATGCAGGTGCCTGTGCTGGTTTTGTTGTGTGCCTTTTTGTTTATGATTTCAGCCCAGATGTATGATATGGAGCGGAATGAAATATCCGTTATGAAAAGCCGTGGCAGTTTCGCGGGACAGATATTTTGTCTGTATCTGTATCAGAGCGTATTTATTACCTTTCTGGGAACAGTGTTGGGAATACCCCTGGGCGTATTCTTCTGTAAGCTTTTAGGTTCAACCAGAAACTTTTTGGAGTTTAACCTCCATAGAAATCTGCAGATTGCTTTTGATGCCGAAGCCATTGTTTTTGCATTGGCAGCAGTATGCTGTTCGATACTGGTTATGGCACTGCCCGCATGGAAACATAGTAAAGTAACGATTGTCAACTTAAAGCAGAAAAAAGTGGCAAAGAAACTGTCATGGTGGGAAAAATGCTGCATGGATATGATCTGTCTGGTCGTTTCTTTGTATGGATATTATACCTTTGCGGGTAATCGGGAACAACTGGCACAAAAGGTATTGATGAAGGAATCCCTGGATCCGCTTTTGTATGTAAGCTCCTCACTTTTTATTGTGGGGCTGGGACTTTTGGTACTGCGTCTGCAGCCGCTGTTTGTAAGACTTTTGTTCTGGATTGGCAGGAAGCGGTGGAAACCGGCAAATTATGCCTTCTTTCTGGAAAATTTAAAGAATGGAAGAAAACAGCAGTTTATTATGCTGTTTATGATATTGACCATTTCTTTAGGGATGTATCATGCAACGGTGGCACGTACTATTATGCAGAACTCTATAGATAATGCCGAATATGTGTATGGTGCAGATTTGATGGTAAAAGAGGTCTGGCGTGACAACACTTCCTTTATGGAGATGAATCCGGATTTGAAATTTGCATGGTTTGAACCGGATTTCAGCAAATATGCCGCCCTTTCCTGTGCCGAGTCCTATACGAAAGTGCTGTACGATAAGCAGGCCTATATCTGGCAGGGAGGCAGGGAACGGCAGGTTATTACACTGATGGGTATCCATACCAGAGAGTTTGGTGAAAATACATGGGTGGACACCGACCTTTTGGAGAAGCCCTATTATGAATATTTGAATGAGCTTGCAGTGGCAGAAGGCGGTATGCTGGTTTCCGCTAATTTCCGGGATGTGGCAGGATACCGTATCGGCGATACTCTTACCTGTTATGACAACGGAGGTAACCGCGTTCAGGGAAATATAGTGGACTTTGTGGATTACTGGCCCGGTTATGAGCCTTATACGACAGTTGTAAACTCTGATGGCAGCGTGGCAACCCAGAACAATTATCTGGTGGTTACCCATTTTGAACCGCTGATGCAGGCGTGGGGTGTGGTACCATATGAGGTCTGGATTACCTTGGAGGAGGACTGTGATAAAGAAGAACTGTATCAATGGATAGAGGAGAATAATGTCAGCTTTACCAAGTATACGGACAAAGCGGAAAACTTGAAAAAGACAATAGAAGACCCGCTTCTGCAAGGGACAAACGGCGTTTTGACAATGGGCTTTATTGTAACCCTTCTTCTTTGTGCGGTGGGATATCTGATTTACTGGATTATGTCTATTAAGTCCAGGGAAATGCTTTTCGGCGTACTGCGTGCCTGCGGTATGTACAGAGGAGAACTGTTCCATATACTTATTAACGAGCAGATATTTTCCGGTGGGTTTGCCATTCTTGCGGGCATCGGTATCGGTAAACTGGCATCGCAGATGTTTGTGCCGGTGCTGCAGACCGCTTATGCGGCGGCAAATCAGGCACTACCCATGTATCTGATAACAGACAGTACAGATATGATACGATTGTACGGCGTCATCTGCGGCGTTATGGTAATCTGCCTTGCAATACTGCTGTTACTGGTATTTAAGCTGAATATCACAAAGGCATTAAAACTGGGAGAGGAATAATGAGTCATATTATCGAAGTAAAAAATGTAAATCGTATCTTTTCTGTAGCAGGCGGTACCTTTCAGGCGTTATCGGATATCACGGCTTCCGTAAAGGAAGGCAGTCTGACAATATTAAGAGGGCGTTCCGGTTCGGGAAAGACCACTCTTTTAAATATTATCGGTGCATTGGACAGACCTACCTCGGGCACCGTCAGTATTGCAGGAAGAAGCATAGAAAAGATGCCGGAGAAAGAGAGAGAGAAACTGCGGAGGACACAGATTGGCTTTGTGTTCCAGTCCGTTTCCCTGATTCCTACCATGAACGCTTTCCAGAATGTAGAATTTTCCATGCGTCTTGCGGGTATCAGGGAAAAACGCAGAGAACGGGCAGAAGAGTGTTTACAGATGGTAGGTCTGGAAAAGCGTATGAACCATATGCCTGCGGAAATGTCCGGCGGTGAGCAGCAGAGAGTGGCAATCGCCAGAGCTATGGCACACAGGCCCCGAATTTTGCTGGCAGATGAGCCTACAGCAGAGCTTGACAGTGCCATGGCAGCAGAAGTGGCAAAGCTGTTCCGTACCCTGACAGAAAAAGAACACATAACAGTGTTGATGACAACCCATGATACCGGACTGATGACAGTGGGGGATACTATCATAGAATTGGAGAACGGACAACTGGTAACAGAAAAGAGGTAACTATGGCAGAAGCTATGATTCAGGCCGACGGTCTGGTGAAAATCTATAAAAGTAAACAGACAGAGGTGCTCGCCCTGCAAGGGTTGGATTTGACGGTGGAAACGGGAGAACTCACCGCAATTATCGGAAACAGCGGCAGCGGTAAATCTACCTTCTTAAATATGATAGGCGGATTGGACCGCCCCAGTGCAGGCTCTCTTTTAGTAGGTGAAAAAAATCTTTTTACCATGACGGAAAAGGAACTGGTATTGTATAAACGCGATATCGTAGGGTTTGTGTGGCAGAATAACAGCAGAAATCTTTTGCCTTATCTGACGGCACTGGAAAATATTATGCTTCCCATGTATATGGCCGGCACCGTCCGGACTCGTACGAGCCAGGCTGACACCGGCCAGGCAAATGTAAAGCAGAAAAAAGAAAAAGCACTGATGTTACTGGAAAAGGTTGGGTTGTCCGGAAAGAAAAACAGCCGTCTCCATGCCCTTTCCGGAGGTGAACAGCAGCGTATTGCCATTGCCATTGCATTGGCTAATTCCCCTAAGTTGTTATTGGCGGATGAGCCTACCGGAAGCGTAGATACCAAAACTGCAAACTATATTTTTGATATTTTCAAAGAGCTGAATGCAGGAGGTCAGACCATATTGATAGTTACCCATGATATAGCACTTTCCAAGAAGGTAAAGCGTGTGGTTGCTATTCGTGACGGTAAAATCAGCAGTGAAAGAATATTAAAGGAGCAGTACGAAGATAAGGTACAGGAAAGCAGCATAGACTGGCACAATGAAGAAACCCAGGAAGAATATGCTATTATAGATAAGGCCGGGAGGGTGCAGATACCCGCAGAGCTATTAACAGAGCTGGGATTATCAGATAATAAGGTACAGGTGGAACTGACAGACGGAAGGATTGTATTGAGCCGTCCTCAGTAAAGCGGGCAGTAGAGCCCTACAGATGACAGAAAAGAAGAAAAGGTGAGTATAATGCAGACAGAATGGATTGTGGAAGGATATCTTTTCAGAAGTGAAGAGGATGCAAGACTGGCAGAACAGGAAAAAAAGAAAATCAAGTATCTGAGAATGCATATGAATTATCATAGTGCGGAGAACGTGCTGCAAATTTATCAGAAATTGTTGCGTGAGAGAGTTTTTATGACTCCGGTAGGTTATGCTTATCTGCAGGAGCTGAGAGAGTATTTGCTGGGAAGAAAAGAAATTAATGCAGAGCAGGTGCCTCCGGTACAACTGCAGAACTATTACAGTATGAACATGCGTAAGAACTATACCCCTGCCAGAGAGCACATCAAGGTATCCGAGAAAAAGAAAGCACAATGGCCGGTTATTTCACTGATATGCAATATCATACTTGTGCTTGCGGTAGTTGTAATGTTTATGATAACCATGAAAAGCAACAATCCCAATATTTTAAATTACGAGCAGAACTTGATAAACAAATATGCCAAGTGGGAGCAGGAACTGAGCGAGCGGGAAAGTGTCATACGGGAGAAAGAGAGAGAATTAAATATCACAATCGATTAAGATTTCACAGATTGTACATATTTTCGGTATATAATAAAACCAAAATCGTGCCGGAGGTATTTATGGACAGATTAAAAATATTGGTTGTAGATGATGAAAGCAGAATGCGAAAGCTGGTTAAGGATTTCCTTGCCAAAAAAGAATATGAAGTCATAGAAGCCGAGGACGGTGCTCAGGCAGTGGACATCTTCTTTGCAAATAAAGATATTGCATTGGTCATTTTAGATGTGATGATGCCCAAAATGGACGGTTTTGCCGTGTGCCGGGAAATCAGGGCACATTCCAAGGTCCCTATCATTATGCTCACTGCCAGAGGTGATGAACGTGACGAATTGCAGGGCTTTGAGCTGGGTGTGGACGAGTATATAAGTAAACCCTTCAGCCCCAAAATTCTGGTAGCCCGCGTAGAAGCCATCCTCCGCCGCACCTGCCAGTCCGACAGCGAAGAAATTCTCTCCGCAGGCGGTATCGAAATCAACAAATCCGCCCACATGGTCAAAATCGACGGCCGTGACATAGACTTAAGCTTCAAGGAGTTTGAACTCCTTGTGTATTTTATGGAGAATATCGGCATTGCCCTTTCCCGTGAGAAGATTCTGAACAATGTCTGGAACTATGACTATTTTGGCGATGCCAGAACCATTGATACCCATGTGAAGAAGTTACGGAGCAAGATGGGCGAAAAAGGAGAACTGATAAAGACTATTTGGGGCATGGGGTATAAATTGGAGGTTTAGCTACGAGCAGAGCAAAAAAAGTCGGCAGAAGCACGATGAGAATTTATTCTCGTGAGTGCTTGTGACGGCTTTTTTATTGTGCGACAGCACCGACGGCGAGCAAAGCTGCTTCGCAGCTTTGCGAGATGGCGGCTCTGCGAGTAAACATACCGACCTGCAAATTTATTTGCGAGGTCGCATTTATTTTACGAACGTACGGATATGAAATAACGGAGCTCGCAGAACGGGGTTATGAATAGCCGCGACCGCGGGAGTGCGAAGCACGGAGCGGTCGGTCTGCGCGTGGAGGAAGATGCGATGGAAGTTTACTTCCATGAGCATGAATGACGTGCTTTTTATTGTGCGACAGCACCGACGGCGAGTGAAGCTGCGAAGCAGCTTTGCGAGATGGCGACTCTGCGAGCAGGTGCTGGTGATATCATTCCTAAGGGTTACTAGGTACTATTGTTTCGCCAAGCATGTTCTTTGTCAGTACGGCGAGTTGTTCTTCGATAATCTGCACCAATTCGTCAGCACTTTCTTTTCTTCCATCATTGAGCCAGACTGTCAATATGCTGATTGTAAATCCAGTACGGATGGCAATAAAATAATTGCCGTGTTTCATATTGATACCGGGAAGTTTTCCAAAGCACTGTTGCAAAATATCAGCATTTTTCATATGACAGGAGTAGATAATGTCCTGCCTGCCTATTTGCATCAGCAGTTCTAAAATGTCACTGTGATTTATCCAATAGTCAAAATAGTGTCGAGCAAGATCTAGTTCACCTTGAAACGGTTTTGGACGATAGTTCCCTAAAACCTCATTAAAGCAGGTGTCACATTTCCAATACAGCACATCCGAAATATTATCAAATGCTCTATAAAACGTTGTTCTTGCTACTCCGGAAGCCTTTT
>JBJEMX010000032.1:0-11133 GCA_051879895.1 Lachnospiraceae bacterium | reverse complement strand
AACACCAGCCTTCCAAGCTGGATACGTGGGTTCGATTCCCATCACCCGCTTTTAACTCAATAATATATGCGCGAGTGGCTCAGCGGTGGAGCACCTCCTTGCCAAGGAGGGGGTCGCGGGTTCGATCCCCGTCTCGCGCTTCAAAAAACGGTGATACCTTTCGGTATCGCCGTTTTTTTGAGTCCGTTCCCGGACTCAAAGGTTCGATGTCTACGCTCCGCTTCGGTCCGTGCAAAGCCGAGGTCCACCGGACCTCGTGCACCGTCTCGCGCTTCAAAAACCTCTTGAAAAATCAAGAGGTTTTTTTGCGTAGTTTATGGTATACTGTAGATAACATATATTTTCTTAAAACAGGAGGTCTTTATGGAGAAATTTCACCTTGTACCCTATCCCGAACAAATTACGGTTATGGATGGTTATACCGCCCCCAATGCGAAGATAACAGAAAAAGAAACTGATACGGAAAAAAAGGAGGCATACTTCTTAAAAATCAGTGAAAATGAAATTCATATAGAGGGTGACAGGGCAGGAATTTTTTATGCCCACTGCACTTTGAAGCAGCTACGGTTGCAGTTTGGCAATTCCATTCCCTGTATGGAGATAAAGGACGCTCCCCGCTTTGCATACCGCGGATTCATGCTGGATTCCAGCCGCCATTTTCTTCCTAAGGAAGATGTTCTCCGCATTATAGATGTACTGGCTTTGTTTAAGGTCAACAAACTGCACTGGCACCTGATTGATGACCAGGGCTTCCGCGTGGAAATTTCCGTTTTTCCCAAGCTCACGGAAATCGGTTCCGTCAGGGGACGCTCCCATTTTGGTCTTGTGGATGAATACAAAAATAACTGTGGCTATTTTACTAAAGCGGATGTGCAGGAAATTGTTGCCTATGCAAAAGAAAGAATGATTGATATTATTCCTGAAATTGAAATTCCGGGACACGAAAGTGCCATGCTTGCCGCTTATCCCGAATTCGGCTGCCAGAGTGCACCGGTACAGGTAGTGACCACCGGTGGCATCTTCGACAATCTGATTTGTGCCGGAAAAGAGGAAAGCTTTAGATTTATTACCCGGATTCTCGATGAGCTCATAGAGATGTTCCCTTATGAAATGATACACATCGGCGGAGATGAGGCCTGCAAACGTAAGTGGAGAGCCTGCCCCGACTGCCAGAGAAAAATAAAGGAACTGGGCTTAAAGGATGAAAATGCCCTGCAGCAGTGGTTTGTAATAAAGGTACAGAACTACTTAAAGGAAAAGGGTCGAACCGCAATTGTATGGAATGATTCCTTACGCGGGGACAAGCTTCCTTCTGACTGTGTTGTGCAGATGTGGATGGGTGACAGGGATTTAATTGAGGAATTTGCGGACAGAGGTGGAAAAATCATACAGTCTTCCACCGAATCCTTTTACTTAGACTATCCTTATGCCATGTGGGATGTTCATAAACTGCTTAATTTTGAGCTTTGCCCCGACTTCCTCGCGGGTAAGGAAGCCATTATCGGTCTGGAATGTCCTCTGTGGTCGGAACGTGTTTTAGATCTTGACAGAACCTTTTACCAGATGCTCCCCCGTATTCCCGCTATGGCAGAATGTGGCTGGACAGCAGAACCTGCAAGAGACAATGACAGCTTTGACGAGCGTTATACAACTATTGAAGCTTACCTTGAAACACAGGGTGTTTTCGGTGCTCCAAAAGAATACTGGCATATCTCTCCCGAGCTTGCCGAACAGGATATGGCTGCCTACAACCGGACTATCTACACATCGGAATACTCCGCCGAAATGGAGCGTCAGGAGGCTATGATGGCGATTGAACGTGAAATTTACGGGGATGAAAGGTAGTAAGTCTTAGGAGGATTTTTAATATGAAAGCTTTATTTATAGGTGGTACGGGCACTATCAGCACAGCCATTTCCAAAAAACTTCTCGAGGAAGGCTGGGATTTATATCTTTTAAACAGAGGTAACAGAAATGATGTTCTGCCGGCAGGTGCACACGCCCTGACTGTGGATGTCAATGATGAGGCTGCTGTTGCGGAAAAAATCAAAGACCTGGAATTCGATGTGGTTTGTGACTTCATTGCATTTGTTCCGGCACAGTTGGAAAGAGATTACAGGCTTTTTAACGGCAAAACCGGACAATTTATGTTCATCAGCTCTGCCTCCGCTTATCAGAAGCCTCTCTCCGATTACAAAATCACGGAAAGCACGCCTCTGGCAAACCCTTACTGGGAATATTCCCGAAACAAAATCGCCTGTGAGGAATACCTGATGAAGATGTATCGCGAGAATGGCTTCCCTATCACCATTATCCGCCCCAGCCACACCTACGATGAGCGTTCTGTTCCCGTAGGAGTACATGGTAACAAGGGCAGCTTTCAGGTAATAAAAAGAATGCTGGAAGGCAAACCCGTTATCGTTCACGGTGACGGCACTTCTCTCTGGACCATGACCCACAACAGTGATTTTGCCAAAGCCTTTGTGGGGCTGATGGGAAATGTTCACGCCCTTGGCGAAGCTTATCAGATTACTTCTGACGAAAGCCTGACCTGGAACCAGATTTACAAAATTATCGCAGACTGTCTGGGTGTAGAATTTAAACCCTATTATGTTCCTTCTGATTTTCTGCATGAGGTTGGTAAATATGATTTTAAGGGCGGTTTACTTGGTGACAAGGCAAACTCAGTTGTATTTGACAATACCAAATTGAAGCGTGCCGTCCCCGGCTTTACCGCTACCGTCCGATTGGATATGGGGATGCGGCAGACTGTTGCATATGTTTTATCCCACAAGGAATGTCAGGTAGAAGACCCCGAGTTTGATGGATGGTGCGACACAGTCATTGCCGCATTGGAAAACGCTAAAAAGGAGATTTTAGGTTAATGGCAGATGTCTGTGAAAATGAATAGAACTTACTTAAAAGGGCGTCGCAAAATGCGACGCCCTTGTCATTTTTGTAGTATTTCTTCTATTTTTCAATTGTAAAGAGCCTTGCCATAACGGGCTTCTTTAGTTCCACTCTCAAAGTATCGCCCTTAACCTCAAAGGGCACCGGCTCAGCCTGAGGATATAAAAGCTTTACTTTTAAGCCCTCTGTTGCAAAAGCCAGACCATATAAAGGAATTTCAAACCAGTTATCCTGACAGTCACAAGCTCCCTGTATACTACCGTCAACAGACTGCTTGCTGTCACAAGCTTCCTGCACGCTGCCCATACGTCCGGACGCCTTCCTGCGATTGTCTTTCTTGCCTTCCATCTCCCGTTTCCAGACTGCCAGATAAGCCTTTTCTTCTGTCTGCAGACCTGCACATACCCACTTGTCTTCATTCTCTGCCAGATCAAGGGGCCAGAAAGGTACTGCCTGCTTAATATCACTGCGGATTTCTTTGTAAACGCGAATACCCTCTTTTACCAAATCTGCACGCTCGGCAGAAAGCTCAGCCAGATGACCGCTTTGGTGGATACGCAGAAGCATGGCATTTATCATATTGTAAATAACTTCTTCTTTGCCCTTATCACGCAGCACCTTCTGCTCTTCTTCGCTCCTGCCTTCCAAGGATACTCGCATAGGGTAGGACCATACCGCTGCCTGCTCAGGCGTTACCCCTGCTGCCGCATTGGCTGCGATAGTGGCGTAATTGCGGTAGTCTTCCTGATCGGAGGTGGACTGGATACTATAGCGGGAGAGCAGTGCATAATCAATCCGTAGCCCACCGCTGGAGCAGTTTTCAATTACTAAATCCGGATATCTCTTAAATACATCGTCTAACCATGCCAGATATGCCTTTTCGTGCTCTAACATGCCCTGGCCTGCACTTTCTGCGTACAGCTCAGTACCGATACCGGGTTCAATATTGTAGTCCATCTTAATATAGCCCACACCGTACTGATTCACCACCCTGTCTATGACCTCATTCACATGGTCAATGACGGCGGGATTACGGAAATCCAACTGATAACGGCTTCTGTCGTATACTCTCTTGCCATGGCGGATAAAGAACCAGTCATCCGGTACCCGCTTTGCCTTTTCACAATAAATCCCCATAACCTCCAGCTCCAGCCACACACCGGGAACCATGCCCTTGCTGCGGATATAATCGGTGACTTCCTTAATGCCGTTGGGGAAACGTTCCTTACATTCCTGCCACTCGCCTACACTGTCCCACCACTCGCCGGGTGCATACCAGCCGGCATCAATGACATAATATTCGCAGCCACATTCCGCAGCCGCATCAATCAGCGGAATTTCTTTTGCAGTGGTCGGGTCACCAAACAGACAGTTCATATAATCGTTAAATATTACAGGTAAATTTTCATCATCCTTATTAGGTCTGCGAATCATACGGCGATACTTTGTCAGTTCACCCATGGCTTTTTCAAAGCTGTCCCCGCACACGCCTACCGCAACCGGCACCGACACAAAAGAATCACCCGGCTCTAAGTTTTTAAACCAGTGGGACTGTACCTCAGTCGGTCCGCTGACACAAACATAGAAATTGCAGTTCTGGTCGCTGATTTCATAGTGCCAGGAACCATTGTGCTCAATCTGCCAGAACAGACCGGTATGTGCTTCGGTATTTTCTACATACCCTAAGGGCAGATATTTCTTGGAGGACCAGTTACCGGTATTGGTTACCTCCAGCACCTGGGAGGTTCTCTGGTACACGCCGGGCTGGGTCTGTGCCAGACCCATTTCTGCAAAGGAGAAATCCCTGATACTCATTTCCTTCTGCCAGCCGTTGTAAGGAATCCGCACCCTCATCTTGGCATCGGAATTGCTCCTTCCTTCCTTTTCAAGCCCTTGGTAGCAAAAAGAAGAAATGTACTCCAGTGTCTGCATTTCACTGCCTTCATTCTTTATTTCACTCCACATACGAATCACGCCGGTACCCTTGTAAAACTGCATGGTTGTAGTCACGCGGGTATGGGTCACTTCTTTATCTTCCTGAAAAATCACCAGTTTTCTGCCGATTTCATTCACCGTATCCTCCATGCCTGCATAGGTCAGAAGATAGCCCGGTGCGGTTACAATATGCTTGTTACCATGCTTTTCATAAGGACGGTTATATCCCGAAAGACTGACCTGCACAAGCTGGAAGCCCTCGTCCAGAAACTGCTCCTTACGCACTACATCCTCAGACTTACATTCCGGTCCGAATTTGCACAAATCCTCTTCGTTAAATTCTACTGACGAAAAATGCAGCAGTTTTAACTGCTTCTTTGCAGTTATCCCAAATACAATATGAATCCCGTTCTCATAAATCCGAATATACTCCATAGGTATGTTCCTCTTTCTCTTATTTTGAAAATGCTGTTATATAACAGCTCATTTTTATTTATTCAACTTGAAGTGTACCGGCATACCGTTTTTCATACGGATTTTGACTTCACCCTGAATCAGCGGCAGAAAATACCGGAATGCACTTTCATTGACATCATTTTCCAAGGCGGTAATCCACTCTCTTGGAAACTTCTTTTCCTTGTTGGCAATTTCTGCAGCATCCACGCAGCCGATATCCACTACATAAGGAATATCACTGATACGGTTAAACACCATAACCTTACCGCTTTCACCGGAAAGTGCTGCCGCAACCCCCGCTGCTCCGATACTTTCCGATTCATCAATATCTGTTTTGGAACAGATATGGGCAGAACAACGCTGCATTACATTTAACTCAATAGAACGCACCTTACAGCCGATTTCCCTGGAAAGAATCTGCTCTAAATGTTTTCCTACACCGGAAAGATACTTGTGTCCGAAGTTGTCCACTGCTCCGGACTGATAGGAGCCTTGTGTTTCATCCTCGGGAATCTCAACGCCTTCCGATACTACTACAATAACTGCTTTATGTTTGGCCATCTGTGCTTTTACATCAGCCAGAAACTGCTTTACGGAGAAATCACACTCAGGCAGGTAAATAAGATGGGGAGCGATTTCATCGTTTGCACGAAGCACACAGGTGGAAGCTGCCAGCCATCCCGCATGTCGTCCCATAATCTCTACAATGGTAACAGAAGGAATACTGTATACCGAACTGTCCCTGATAATTTCCTGTACTGTAGTTGCCACATACTTGGCAGCGGAACCAAACCCGGGTGTATGGTCGGTTATGCACAAATCATTGTCAATCGTCTTGGGAATACCGATTACCTTAATATCAGAACCGATTTTCTTTAAATATCCGGATAGCTTTTCTACCGTGTCCATGGAATCATTTCCACCGATATAGAAAAATGCTTCAATATTGTGTCTGTCAAAACATTCCTTGATTTTCTGATAGATTCCTTCATCATTGTCAGGAATCTTATAGCGGCAGGACCCCAGAACCGTAGAAGGTGTCTGACGCAAAAGCTCCATATCATCATTCGTTTTTATGACTGTCTTTAAATCAATCAAAGCATCATTGATAACTCCTTCAATTCCGTTAATGGAACCAAAAATGGCATCAATCTGTGGAGTTTTCAGTGCCTCCTTATAGACGCCTACTAACGAAGCATTGATGGCACAAGTGGGGCCACCGGACTGGGCTACCGCAATATTCATGTTATTCTTTTCCTTTCGATTTCATTTTTCACTATATATTTTATCTATAGCATATAATCATGTATTTTTTATCATATCATACTTTTTAACTAAATCACATAGTTTCTTAATATTCTCCGTTTTAAACAAAAAAATATTTGTTCATATACCCTTTTATTTCACAATTTTCCTCTTGTGAAGAATTAGAAAACACGTTATTATAATTAAGTTGAAACAAATTTTTTGTAGAAACGAGGAATTATTATGGGTGGATTTTTTGGTGTAGCTTCACATCAGGATTGCGTATTTGATATGTTTTTCGGCATCGACTATCATTGCCACTTAGGAACCAGACGTGGCGGTATGGCCGTATATGGTGAAAACGGCTTTGATCGTTCTATTCACAATATTGAAAACGCTCCTTTCCGTACAAAATTTGACAAAGATATGCAGCAGATGAAGGGCTATTATGGTATCGGATGCATTTCCGACTATGAACCCCAGCCCCTTATCGTCCGTTCCCACCATGGTACCTATGCAATTACCACGGTAAGTAAAATCAACAATGCAGAAGAGCTGGCCCGTATGTTGTTCGATAACGGTCATTCCCACTTTCTGGAAATGAGCGGTGGCGATATCAACCCTACCGAGCTGGTTGCTTCCCTGATTAACCAGAAAGACAATTTAATCGACGGTATCACCTACGCTCTGGAGCAGGTTGAAGGCTCCCTTTCTCTTCTTTTAATGAATGAAGCCGGCATCTATGCCGCCCGTGACAGACTGGGACGTACCCCCGTAGTTATCGGTCGCAAGGAAAATGCCTTCTGTGTTTCTTTTGAAAACTATGCTTACAAAAATTTAGGATATAAAGATTATAAGGAACTGGGGCCCGGTGAAGTCGTAGTACTGACTGACAAAAACTGTATTACGTTGGTGAATCCCGGTACCGATATGAAAATTTGTACCTTCCTCTGGATTTACTACGGATATCCTTCCAGCTCCTACGAGGGCATCAGTGTAGAGAAGATGCGTTACAACTGCGGTCAGAAAATGGCACAGCGTGATAACGTAAAGCCCGATATTGTAGCAGGCGTTCCCGACTCCGGTACCGCACATGCCATCGGTTATGCCAATGAGTCCGGTATTCCGTTCTCCAGACCTTTTATCAAGTATACCCCGACGTGGCCCCGCTCTTTTATGCCCACTATCCAGAGCAAACGTAATCTGATTGCTAAAATGAAGCTTCTGGCAGTGGACGACCTTATCAGAGATAAGAGCCTGCTTTTAATCGATGATTCTATTGTAAGAGGTACTCAGCTTAGGGAAACCACCGAATTTTTATATGAAAGTGGTGCAAAGGAAGTACACATTCGTCCTGCATGCCCTCCTCTTTTGTACGGCTGCAAGTATTTGAACTTCTCCCGTTCTTCCTCCGAAATGGATTTGATTACCAGACGTGTCATTGCCAGACTGGAAAACGGCAACATTACCGACGAAATTCTTCAGGAGTATGCCGACCCGGATTCCGAGAAGTACGAACAGATGGTAGAAGAAATCCGCAAGGAATTACATTTCACTACCCTACGCTTCAACCGTCTGGACGATATGCTGGACGCAGTAGGTATCGATAAATGTAAATTATGCACTTACTGCTGGAACGGTAAAGAATAAAAACATCTAGTGTATAAAAAGGCTGTTTCAAAATAAGCGGCTGTCTGCTGTAAAAAGCTTTCCTAAACAAGACCCTTGAAAAACGTCAGCACTTGAATTTTTCAAGTTTTACGCCGAAAAATTCTTAGTACTGCTACGTTTTTCACGGAGCGAAAGCGTGTTTGTGTGGAAACTTTTTACAGCAGACAGCCAGATATTTTGAAACAGCCCCTTTTTGTACAATTTATTTACTGCTGATAATACCGTAACAGCAGCTCTACTACCCGGCTATAGCTTATCATACCGTCTTCTACCCCGTTTAACTTTAAAGTAGCCTCCGTAAAGCTGTCCGAGGCTGCTTCTACTATCTCCGTATCAAGCAATGCCTCTCCGTTAATCCTGTCCCACTCTTCCTGTTTTACAAAAATATTATCCGTATGTACCTGGGGCAAAATCCGCTCCTGTGCATAATATCTGTCCAAATCTCCGCCTACTGCCTCATAGAAATCATTGTCCAGATAATACAGTACGCTTAAATATCCACTATACTGAAAAACAATATCATCCGACAAAATGCACGCAAGAAAACCGATAAAGTTAGCCTCGTCCTCATATATGTAGCCCTTTAAATGTGCCAGTTCATGACAAAACGCAGCCGGCTTATTCATAATGTACATCACATCATTGTAGTTGGCTTCCATGGAAAACGGAAAGTAATATCCCTGCATATACTGCTGGCACATAAAGTCTGAAAACCGCAATGCTTTGGGTTTGGGATAAAACCCCCGCAAGCCTTCATAGGTTTCTCCCAATGCCTGCATTGCTTCAATGGCCTCCTGTTTCATATCACCCTCATAAATAATGTCACCGCTTTCATCCCGCTCCACTTTTGCACTGAGCTCATTACACTGCCTCACCACAAAATTGCGTACCGCTACCAGTGTCTCAAGGTCATAATCCTCTTCCCCCGAAGCCCACAAGTACTTTTCCGAAAAGGTGGAACCATGGTACAGTAACGTACAATTCAGTGTCATCACCAGACTCACTCCTAACGCAATCCACGCATACACTTTATAAAATCCCTTTATAAAAGCGGTAAATTCTCTGTCCTTTTTCCGGCGGTATGCAGGCACCGTGATACAAATTACAAACATTATTCCCAAAACCAGGGCTGCCAAGGTCAAGAGTACTCCGGCTGCCAGTAAAATCTCTCCCACCGAAAAAGAAAACAGCCCTGTAAATCTGCCATAAGTGTTGACCCATACCGGAAATATACTTGTAATATACCAATCGCAAAAGGGTGTAGAAATCCATGCCAGTATGTTCAATACAGCTACTAATCCCAGTATGCTTACATATAGAATTCTTTTTCGCTTTTTCTTTTGTCCGTTCAAGTATCTGCTGTTTCCTTTCCTGAAAAGTCCTATTATATGACAGAACAACATATTGCTTTATACCTTTCATATTACCATGCATTTCGCCTTTTAGTAACAATATTTTTTTAAAAACACTTGACGTATACCTGTATACAGGGATAATATAAGTACAAGTGCTAGGTGAAGCCGGTTGAAGATATTGAACGACAGTCGGCGGATGGCTCTCCGGAGAAGCCTTATAAGTATCAGAATAAGGTGCCGAAGGTGTAAGGTGGCAACGATGCCCGCAGAGGGCAGCGTATGCCCGCTGATTCTCTCAGGCAAAAGGACGGAGCAAGGAAAGAGGGCCATAGCGCGTCATTCTATTTTTACAAGGAGGACTGATTATGGTCGAACAAATCACAAATATTAACAACATTGTCAACAACCTCGTCTGGGGCGTTCCTGCCCTGGTCCTGCTGATTGGTACGGGTGTTCTGATGACCGTACTGACCAAAGGATTCCAGTTTACCCATTTTGGTCATATGATAAAAGAAACCATAGGCGGACTTTTCAGGAAAAAAGACATCCTGAAAAGTGATGATAAGCGGTCTATTTCACAGTTTCAGGCTCTGTGTACCGCATTATCTGCTACTATCGGTACAGGTAATATCGCCGGTATTGCCTATGCGATTACCATGGGCGGTACAGGTGCAATATTCTGGATGTGGATTGCAGCTATCTTTGGCATGATGACCAACTATTCCGAGAACGTTTTAGGTATCTTTTTCCGCAGAAGAAATGAAAAGGGTGAATGGAGCGGCGGTGCCATGTACTATCTTAAAGACGGTCTTGGCAGCAAAAAACATTGCAAGCAGATCGGTAAGGTGCTGGCAGTACTGTTCTCCATCTTTGCCGTATTTGCTTCCTTCGGTATCGGCAATATGGGACAGGTTGCTTCTATCAAAGAAAGTGTACTGAATGTCTTTTCTTTTACAGGTGATGCAAAGGTGGACGGCCTGATTATCGGCTGTGTAATTGCAGTAGTAGCATCTCTGGTTATCATTGGCGGTTTGAACCGTATTGCAAGAGCAAATGAGAAGATTGTGCCTTTTATGGCATTGTTCTATATTGTGGGCAGCCTGATTATAATAATAATGCATGCTGATATGATTATTCCCGCCTTTGCATCCATTTTTGAAAATGCCTTTTCTGTTAAGGCGGCAGCAGGCGGTATCGGCGGTGCCGGGATTAAGCTGGCCATCACATGGGGCTTTAAGCGTGGTGTATTCTCCAACGAAGCAGGTCTGGGCTCCTCTGTTATGGTACATTCCGCTTCTAACGTAAAAGAGCCGGTTACCCAGGGACTGTGGGGTATCTTTGAAGTATTCTTTGATACCATTATTGTATGTACCATGACAGCTTTGGTAATTCTGACTACCGGTATTGTAAATCTGGAGACCGGTGAATCCTTAAGCGGTGCCACCAAACTGGGTCTGGCTACAGAAGCCTTTACCCAGAGCTTTGGTTCCTTTGGCGGCGTGTTCATTGCCATTGCGGTTACATTGTTTGCCTTTTCCACTGTATTGGGCTGGAGCTTCTA
>JBJEMX010000031.1:0-47856 GCA_051879895.1 Lachnospiraceae bacterium | reverse complement strand
ACTGGGAGAAAGGAAAAATCCAATTACCATCTAAGATAATTGGATTATACGAGAATGTTATGAGTGACAAATTAAAAGTTGGTATTTTAGGCGGTACAGGCATGGTAGGTCAGAGATTTATTTCTCTGTTAGAGAATCATCCGTGGTTTGAGGTGACTACGATTGCAGCAAGTCCCCGTTCAGCCGGCAAAACCTATGCAGAGGCAGTGGGAGACAGATGGAAAATGACAACACCTATGCCTGAAGCAGTAAAAGATATCGTTGTTATGAACGTAAATGAAGTGGAAAAGGTCGCTTCAGAGGTAGATTTCGTATTCAGTGCGGTTGATATGACCAAAGAAGAAATCAAAGCTATCGAAGAAGCGTATGCAAAGACGGAAACACCTGTAGTGTCCAATAACAGTGCACACAGATGGACACCGGATGTTCCGATGGTAGTACCGGAAATCAACCCGGAGCACATGAAGGTTATCGACTTCCAGAAGAAACGTTTAGGAACCACCAGAGGTTTCGTGGCTGTAAAACCTAACTGTTCCATTCAGAGTTATGCACCTGTCCTGACTGCATGGAAGGAATTTGAACCCTACGAGGTAGTAGCAACTACCTATCAGGCAATTTCCGGTGCAGGCAAGACCTTTAAGGACTGGCCCGAAATGGTGGAAAATATTATTCCTTACATTGGCGGCGAGGAAGAGAAGTCTGAAAAAGAGCCTCTTCGTATCTGGGGTGAGATTAAGAACGGTGTTATAGAGCCGGCAACCTCTCCCATCATTACCTGCCAGTGTATCCGTGTTCCTGTATTAAACGGACATACCGCAGCTGTATTTGTAAAGTTCAAGAAGAAAGTTACCAAAGAGCAGCTGATTGAAAAACTGGTTAATTTCAAGGGAGTTCCTCAGGAACTGAATCTTCCTTCTGCACCGAAGCAGTTTATCCAGTATCTGGAAGAGGACAACCGTCCTCAGGTAAAGCTGGATGTGGACTATGAAAACGGTATGGGTATCAGTGTAGGACGTATTCGCGAGGATTCCGTATATGATTGGAAGTTTGTAGGGCTGTCACACAATACCGTACGAGGCGCAGCAGGCGGTGCGGTACTTTGTGCGGAATTATTAAAGGCACAGGGGTATATTACGAAAAAATAGCTTTGGAAAATCGGGGGAGACGTTTTCCAAGTATAAGGGTTATGTAAGGGAGACATTAAAATGGACGAATTGCATTATCAAGTAAATTTGTTAAAAGCAATGAATCAGAAACTGAGCGGACGGGATAAAATGTTTCGTCTTGTTTGTGATACCACTAACAATGCCTTTCTGTATTACAGCTTTGAGAAGGATGAAGTTGTAACTCTGGGAAACTGGGATGACCATTTTTCATTCAGAATAAAAGAATGTAAAGAACTGGCTGCCATCTGTGAAGAGTTTGAAGAGAATAATTCCCAGATGCTTAAGGATGTGCTTTATCTGGAAAAGAGTGGGCTGGAGAGAAGTTCGGTTGAGTGTCATTTGAAGAATGCACGGAAATGGCTGGAATTTGAAACAAGGGTTTCTTATAATGGGGAAGGTATTCCCACCGATAAAATTATCTGCATCAGGGATATTACAAAATTTAAAACCCAGAATGATGAATTGAGATACATGGCCTATTACGACACTCTGACCGGTCTTTTTAACCGCAATTATTTTGTTATGAGACTGGGAGAATTCATCAGAAAAGCAGAAGAGGAACAGTGCATCGTAAGTGTATTGTTTATTGACATTGATGATTTTAGGAAAATCAATGATGGTATGGGCCTTGCTATCGGTGATGAGGTTGTACAGCAGTACGGTCAGTTTCTGTGTACCTTTTTAAGTGATAATGTGATTGCCTGCCATATGAATACCGATGTGTTCTGTATGGCGATTTATGATCCTTGCGGCAGCCGTACCGTAGAGTATATTCATAAGAGTATTCAGGAACGGATTCAAAAAGGCTTTGTATTAAGTAACGGGCTGGAGCTGCATCTTACGGTAAGCATCGGTGTGGCAGAATATCCGGAGGCTTCCAAATCTACGCTGGAGCTGATCAACTGTGCAGAAATTGTTATGTTTAAAGCAAAATCAGCGGGAAAGAATTCGATTCAGTATTTTGACACCCCGATTTTACAGGAGTTTCTGGATACGGTAGCTATTGAGAATAAATTAAAAGAAGCAGTATTCAACAAGAATTTCTGTCTGCATTTCCAACCCCAGTATTATACTGAAAACAGGAAACTGAGGGGTGTGGAAGCCTTAATCCGTTGGCGTGATGAAGAAAACAAGATGATAAGTCCTGCGGTTTTTATTCCTATTGCAGAAAAGAATGGTGCCATTATTCCTATCGGTAACTGGGTAATGGAGGAAAGTATCCGTTGCTATGCGGAATGGAAAAGAAAGTATGACTATCCTCTTATCATGTCCATCAATATTTCTGCCATTCAGTACAAGCGGAAAGATTTTGTAGGGCAGCTGTTGGATGTGATACAAAAGTATCATGTGGAGCCCTCTGAAATAGAATTAGAGATTACAGAGAGTATTCTGATAGAAGACTTTGCGGAAGTAAAGGAAAAGCTGATGATATTAAGGGATTACGGTATCCGTATTTCTTTAGATGACTTCGGTACGGGCTTTTCTTCTTTGTCGTACTTAAACGGTCTGCCCATAGATACGCTTAAAATAGATAAAAGCTTTGTAGACAGAGTCGGCACGGATGAATCTACCAGAATTATTACCGAGTCCATTGTATCCATGGTGAGCAGATTAGGATATGAGTCCGTGGCGGAAGGTGTGGAGACAAAAGAACAGTTTGACTATATGCAGAAAATAGGCTGCAATGTTATTCAGGGATACTTATTGGGTAAACCCATGCCGCCGGAGGAAATGGAGAAGTTACTGATTACATTGTTGTAGTATGGGGGAATGAAAATATTGTTGGGACGCAGTGCGGAATTAGAACAACTGAATCACTACTATGACAGAGAGGGCAGTCAGATTGTAGTAGTATATGGACAAAAGTATATTGGAAAAACAGCACTTGTAAAGGAATTTGCCAAGGATAAGCCGGTGAGCTTTTATGTATCCAGAGCCTGCTCTGAAAAAGAACAGGTTTATCAATGGAGCTGTGAGCTTGATAAAGCAGGGGAGAACTCTGTGAGACCGGATTCCTTTGAGGCAATTTTCAGGGTGCTTACCAAAGAAACGACCGGTAAAAAAATCATAGTTGTGGAGGAATTCCAGAATATGATAAAAGCCGGCCCTTCTTTTATGCGGGAACTGGTTGCTTTTATAAGAAGGGAACAGGACAGGCAGGAAGTACTGGTGCTCCTTTGCACTTCATCGGTAGGCTTTGTGGAAAACAGCATGATTAAAAAAATCGGTGAGGCGGCTTATGCGTTATCGGGTCTTTTAAAGATAAAGGAACTCAGGTTTAAAGACTGTAAGGAATTTTTCCCCGGTTATTCCAGGGAACAATGTATAGAAATATATGCCATTCTGGGAGGAATGCCCGGCCTGTGGAGTTGTTTTAATCCCCGGTTGTCGGTAAAGGATAATATAATCAGTAATATGCTGCATAAGACAGCACTTTTGCGGTATGAAGGTTTCAGAATGCTGACGGAAGAATTGAGAGAGCCGGCAGTGTATAATACCATTTTGGCATCGATAGCAGAAGGCAGACATAAACTAAACGATTTACATCTGCATACCGGATTTTCCAGAGCGAAAATCAGTGTTTACTTAAAGAATCTGATGGAACTGGAAATTGTAGAAAAGGTTTTTTCCTATGATACGGAAGGCTATGATAATGTACAAAAAGGCATTTATCGTATTTCCAACAGATTTGTACATTTTTATTACAGGTTTATGTATCCTCATATGAGCAGTCTGCTGTCAGAGACTCCGGAAGCATTTTATGAGGCCTTTATCGCACATGGACTCAAGGAGTATGTTGCGGAGTATTTTAAAGAGGTCTGCAAAGAGCATCTCGAAGAATTGAATGAAAAGGGGTTACTTCCTTTTACATATGACAGAGCCGGAGAATGGGTCGGCAAGGTTGGTAATATAGATATGATTGTGCAGGATGAAAAAGCAGACACTCTTCTTGTACAGTGTAACTATGATAAACCGGTAATGCCTTATGAAGAATATGAAAAGCTGCTTTATTGTGCCGGCAAGGCAAAGCTTAATGCAGAATATGTCTATTTATATTCTATAGGACGTTTTGACGAAAAATTGAATCTGGAGGCCAAGGTTAAAAAGAATCTGACCTTAGTATCCTTAGAGGAATTGTAGGAGAGAGTGTGGGAAAGAGTCTGATTATTACGGAAAAGCCTTCTGTAGCCCATGAGTTTGCAAATATTTTACATGTGTCCGGCAGGCAGGATGGCTATCTGGAGAATGATTCCTATGTGATTACCTGGTGTGTGGGCCATCTGGTCGAGATGGTATATCCCGAGGAATATGATGAAAAGTACAAAAAGTGGAAACTGGAAGATTTACCGTTTCTGCCGAAAGAATACAAATACAATGTGATTCCTTCTGTAAAGAAGCAATACGATATTGTACATAAGATGCTGTACAGAGAAGATATCGATACCGTATACTGGGCAGGAGACGCCGGAAAAGAAGGACAGACTATCGAAGAAAATATCAGGAATTTCGGTGGCGTCAGGGAAGGCATGAAGGAGCTTCGTGTATGGATTGATTCCCAGACCGAAGAAGAAATCCTGCGTGGTATCAGAGAAGCAAGGCCTATGTCTGACTATGCCAACTTAGGAAAATCCGGTATTATGCGTACGATTGAGGATTATGCCATGGGTATCAATTTTTCCCGTGCTATGTCTGTGAAGTATGGTAATCTTTTAAATGATGCGGCAGGAACACAAAGCTATACAGCCATCGCTGTAGGCAGGGTTATGACCTGTGTACTCGGTATGGTGGTTATCAGAGAGAGGGAAATCCGTAATTTTGTGGAGACCCCTTTTTTCCGTGTGTCCGGAAAATTTTCCGACGCGGAAATTGAAGCAGAGTGGAAGGCGGTAGAGGGCTCTAAATATTTTGAATCACCTCTGCTTTATAAAGAAAACGGATTCAAAAAAGAAGAAAGTGCAAGGCAGCTCATAGAAGAAATCACCGGCAGCCGGGCAGTGATAAAGACAGTAGAAAAAGGTATTTCCAAGAAAAAAGCTCCTTTATTATTTAACCTGGCAGAGCTGCAGGCGGAATGCTCTAAGCGGTTTAAAATAAGTCCGGATCAGACCCTGCAGGTGGCACAGGATTTGTATGAAAAGAAACTGACCACTTATCCGAGAACCGATGCCAGAGTACTGTCCACGGCAGTGGCAAAGGAAATCGGCAAAAATGTAAGCCGCTTAAAGGGATATGAACCCACGCAGGCATACGTGGAGCGGATTATGAAAGAAGGAAGCTACCGCAATATTGCAAGAACCGCTTATACCGATGACAGCAAGGTAACAGACCACTATGCCATTATCCCCACCGGACAGCTTACCGAGCTTGGCAGTTTGACAGGCTTACAGAGGCAGGTTTTTGATCTGATTGTACGCAGATTTTTAAGTATATTTTATCCTCCTGCACAATATCAGACATTAAAGCTGGTTATCGACATTGATAAGGAAGAATTTTCCTGTGGTGCCAAGGTATTAGAGAGCCCCGGTTATTTAGAGGTTTGCACAAAAGCACAGGACGATAATGAGGATGAGGAAAAGGAAGACAATTCTGCAGGGCTGTTAAAGGTGTTAGATACCTTAAAGGAGGGGGAAGAAATTCTTGTAAAGGGCTTTGCAATCAAAGAAGGAAAGACCTCGCCTCCTAAGAGATATACCTCCGGTTCCATGGTGCTTGCAATGGAAAATGCGGGACAGCTCATTGAAGAGGAAGAACTGCGTGCACAGATAAAGGGTTCCGGTATCGGTACCTCTGCGACCAGAGCAGAAATTATCAAAAAGCTGATTCGTATCGGGTATCTTAATTTAAATCAGAAGACCCAGATACTGACGCCCATGACCTTGGGAGAGATGATTTACGAGACCGTCAATATGACCGTACCTGAGCTTTTAAATCCCAGAATGACAGCTTCCTGGGAAAAAGGACTGGATGGCATTACGCGGGGCAGTGTGGTTATGGAGGAATACCGGGAGAAACTGGAGGATTTTATCCGAAGGGAAACGCTCTCCATGGTAGAAAAGGATTTAAGGGGAGAGCTGCTTGAGCGGATTCAGCCCCTTGCGGGGAAGGGAGCCAGAGGCATTGCTGCCAGAAAAAAAATAGGGGTTCCCTGTCCTGTGTGCAAAGGAGAAATGGAAACCACACCCTTCGGCTACGGCTGCAGCAATTATAAAGGAGGAAGCGGCTGCCGCTTTTCGGTAGGCTCCATTGCCGGAAGAGACTTAAATGAGGAGGAAGTGAAGGAGCTGCTTACGAAGGGCAGCACTCCTGTGTTAAGCGGTTTTGTGTCCAAGAGCAGAAAGAAGTTTGATGCCTGTCTGGTATTGGAAAAGAATGAAGAGGGACAGGTAAATATAAACTTTGATTTTTCCAGAAACGAACCCAAAAAAATAGAAGGCTTGTCTTGTCCGGCCTGTGGCGGGGCATTGGAAATCGTACCCTATGGTTATAGCTGTGAAAATCATACCAGAGAAGGGAACGGGTGTTACTTCTCTATCGGAAAGCTTGCGGGAAAAGCCTTAAGTGTGGATGATATTACAGAACTGATTACCAATGGCCGTACCGGGACACTGCGGGGATTTAAATCCAAAGCGGGTAAAAAATTCGATGCCTGTCTGCTTTTAGAAAAGGATGAGGAAGGCAGGGTAAGCTTAAAATTTGACTTTGAAAATGTAGAAGCCAAAAAGGTAAAGGATGTAGTATGTCCTAAATGCGGAGGAGAGATTATCGTAACGCCTTTTGGGTATGCCTGTGCCAAAAGAGACAGAAGTGTGGAGGGAAGCTGTGATTTTGTAATCGGAAAAATTGCGGAAAAGGAGCTGAACGAGACACAGGTAAGAGAGCTTTTAACCAAAGGGCAGACCTCGACCATCCGCGGTTTCAAGTCAAAGAAGGGAAGTAAGTTTGATGCCTGCCTGATATTGAAGAAGGCACAGGACGGTAACGTCAGTATTGAATTTGACTTTGAAAATGTGGAAGCAAAAAAGATAAAGGATGTAGTGTGCCCTGTCTGTGGCGGTGATATTGTCCAGACAAAGTTTGGATACGGTTGTGCCAATTATAATAAGGACAATCCGGAAAGCTGCAGATTTTCCGTAGGAAAGATTGCCGGTGTAAAAATCAAGGAAGCCTCTTTAAAGGAATTGCTGCAGAATAAAAAGACCGGTATTATCGAGGGCTTTATCGCCAAGACAGGTATGATGTTTGCAGCGGCCCTAAAGCTTTCGGAGGAAGGAAAGGTAGTATTTGACTTTCCCGAGAAACCCAAGCCGGTAGAAACAAAGGTAAAATGTCCTAAGTGTGGAAAGCTGTTATTAAGGAGTGAGCGGCAGTATGAGTGTGAATGTGGGTTTAAGGTGTTTCATACGGTTGCCAAGGTAGAGCTTTCCGAAGAAATCCTGGAGGAGCTTTTTACGGACGGAAGGACAAAAGAAAAAATAACCGGTTTTACATCTAAGACGGGCAATATATTTGATGCATATTTAAAATATACAGAAGAAGGTATTCAGTTTGATTTTGACAGAGTAACAGAGCCTAATGCCCTGCATAATATTGAAGCCGGAAATCCGGCGGAACGGAGTGAAGAAAATGGAAGCAATAAAAATCAGGAATCTGTATAATCTGGAGGAGACCATTGCAGCACCGCTTTTAGAAAAAGCAGAGTATCCGTGGGAGGTGCTGCCCAAAATCAGTGCTTTTATCGTGGAGCTGGGAAATAGTCTGCCTTTAGATAAATTTGAAAAGAGAGGCGAAAATATCTGGATTGCAAAATCAGCATCCATAGCACCCACGGCGTGTTTAAACGGTCCGCTGATTGTGGATGAAGAAGCGGAAATCCGCCATTGTGCTTATATCAGAGGCAATGCCATTGTAGGAAAAGGTGCGGTAGTAGGAAATTCCACAGAATTAAAGAATGTTATTTTGTTTAATAAGGTACAGGTGCCTCATTATAACTATGTGGGAGACAGCGTATTGGGATATAAGGCTCATATGGGTGCAGGTTCCATTACCTCCAATGTAAAGAGCGATAAAACGCCGGTAGTAATAAACGCGGAGGGAGAAAAGCTTCCCACCGGTTTAAAGAAGATGGGAGCCATGCTGGGGGACAATGTGGAGGTCGGCTGTAATTCCGTATTAAATCCCGGTACAATCATCGGACGAAACAGCAATGTTTATCCGACGTCCTCTGTCAGAGGATGGATTGCAGAAAATTCCATTTATAAAAATTGCGGTGAAATTGTAAAAAAACTTGACGAACAGTAATAAAGAGTGTATATTTCTTTTTGTACAGTGACGCTTAAACGCTTTAAAGCGACAAAGTGAAACGAAACAAGGAGGATAATACTATGAAAAAGTTAACAGCATTGATTATGACGGCTATTTTGCTGGCAATGACACTTACCGGGTGTGGCTCCAAAAGCGGAGAATATCACATTGGTATCTGCCAGTTAGTACAGCATCCTGCACTGGATGCCGCAACACAGGGATTTCAGGATGCCCTGACGGAAAAACTGGGAGATAAGGTTACCTTTGATGTTCAGAACGCTTCCGGTGACTCGGCAACCTGTGCAACTATCGCAAACCAGTTTGTATCTGAGGATGTGGACTTGATTCTGGCAAATGCGACTGCATCTTTACAGGCATCTGCAGCAGCAACCGATTCTATTCCGATTTTAGGAACATCCATTACCGACTATGCAACTGCTCTGGAAATTGAAAACTGGACAGGAACCACCGGTGTGAACATTTCCGGTACTTCCGACCTGGCACCTTTAGCAGAACAGGCAGCTATGTTAAATGAGCTGTTTCCTGATGCAAAAACCGTTGGATTATTATACTGTTCCGCAGAACCCAACTCTGCATATCAGGCAAATATTGTAAGAGCAGAGCTGGAAAAAATGGGATATTCCTGCAAGGATTATACCTTTGCCGATACCAATGATATTGCAACAGTAGCAACCAATGCAGCGGCTGAATGTGATGTTATCTATATTCCGACAGACAATACAGCAGCTTCCGCAACAGAAGTTATTAACAATGTATGCCTTCCCGCAGGAGTACCTGTTATTGCAGGAGAAGAAGGTATCTGCTCCGGATGCGGTGTTGCAACCTTATCCATCGATTACTATGACATCGGTTACAAGGCCGGTGAAATGGCATATGAAATTCTGGTAAACGGTGCGGATGTTTCTACAATGCCTGTTGAATTTGCAGAAACCACAACAAAGAAATACAATGCAGAAAACTGCCAGACCCTGAATATTACCGTGCCTGATGACTATGTGGCAATTGAGAATCAGTAAATATTGAGGGTTTATCGCCGGAAAATAGCAAAATGCATAGCTTTCTACGGCAGTAAACAGTTGAACGAAAAATATGGTAAAGCGGCAAAAAAAACTTCTCTTTTTTGCCGCTTTTTGTTATAATACTGGACAGGTGTAATGACTGAATAGCAGGAGGATACTAATGTGAATATTATATCACTTTTTAATGCCATGCCCGGAGCCTTTGCACAGGGCCTGATTTGGGGAATTATGGCAATCGGAGTCTATATTACATATAAGATTCTGGATTTGGCGGATTTGACCGTGGATGGTACGATGTGTACCGGCGGGGCGGTCTGCATCATGTTAATGTTAAACGGATGGCCGGTATGGGCTGCCCTGATTATCTCTTTCTTAGCAGGTATGCTGGCAGGACTGGTTACAGGCATTTTGCATACCAAGCTGGGGATACCGGCAATCCTTGCCGGAATTCTGACGCAGTTAGGATTGTATTCTGTTAACTTGAGAATTATGGACAGCAAGGCAAATCAGGCAATCAATGTAGATAAATATGATTTACTGGTTTCCTTACGTTACATAAAAAATGTGCCCATTTATCAGAATACGATTTTGATTGTAGCGGTTATTATTGTAGTTTTAGTTGCTCTTCTGTACTGGTTCTTCGGTACGGAGCTGGGAGCATCCATTCGTGCCACCGGTGCCAATGCCAATATGTCAAGGGCACAGGGTATCAATACTGATTTTACCAAAATTTTAGGCTTGATGATTTCCAACGGCATTGTTGCTTTAGCAAGCGGCCTGTATGCACAGTACCAGGGCTTTGCCGATATCAACGCAGGGCGTGGTGCAATTGTTATCGGTCTGGCGGCTGTGATTATCGGAGAAGTGGTCTTTGGAAAAATCAATGGAAATTTTGCTTTTAAGCTGCTTTCGGTAGCATTCGGTGCCATTATTTACTATCTGGTGCTGCAGGTTGTTATGTGGCTGGGACTTAACTCCAATGATTTAAAGCTGCTTTCTGCTATAGTTGTGGCAGTCTTTTTGGCAGTTCCTCATATCAGGGAGAAATATTTTACAGCATCCATAAAGAAAGGCGGTGCAAAGCGTGCTTAGTATCAATGGAATAAAAAAGACTTTTAATGCAGGAACCGTAAATGAGAAGACAGCATTAAACGGTTTGAACCTACATCTCAATGAAGGAGATTTTGTTACCGTTATCGGCGGCAATGGTGCGGGAAAATCTACCATGCTCAATGCCATAGCAGGAACCTGGTTTGTAGATGAAGGAAGTATTCTTATCGATGGTGTGGATGTAACAAGACTGTCCGAGCATAAGAGAGCCCGCTATCTGGGACGTGTATTTCAGGACCCTATGACAGGTACCGCTGCCAATATGCAGATAGAAGAGAATCTGGCACTTGCAGCCCGCCGCGGAAAGAAAAGAACCTTAAAAAGCGGCATCACCTCTAAAGAGAGGGAGTATTATAAAGAGCAGTTAAAGATTCTGGATCTGGGATTGGAAAACCGTATGACATCCAAGGTGGGCTTACTGTCGGGAGGACAGAGACAGGCCTTAACTCTTCTGATGGCTACCTTACAGAAGCCGAAGCTGTTGCTTTTAGATGAACATACGGCAGCTTTAGATCCGAAAACAGCGGCCAAGGTTTTGGAAGCAACGGATAAGATTGTGGCGAAGGATAATCTGACAACCATTATGATTACCCATAACATGAAGGATGCCATCGTCCACGGAAACAGACTGGTTATGATGTATGAGGGCAATGTGATTTATGATGTGGCCGGAGAAGAAAAGCAGAAGCTGACGGTAGCAGATTTGTTGAAGAAATTTGAAGAGGTCAGCGGAAGTGAATTTGCAAATGACAGGGCAATTTTGACTTAGCCGTCGATTTTTGGAAAAAGGACTGGATTTTTCGCTGTAAATGTGAGAGAATGTACAAGATGATAAATGATAAAATAGTATCAATCTGTTTTGTCATTTCAGATATTAAACAGTTGAAAGGAGTTTTCACATGATTTATTCAAAAGAAGTTGAAGAAATGTGTCCCGTAGCACAGGGTGTGAATCACGGCTGTGCACCTATCCCAGAAGAAGCAAAATGGGTAAAAGCAAAAGATGTAAAAGATATTTCCGGTTTAACACATGGTGTTGGCTGGTGTGCTCCTCAGCAGGGTGCATGTAAGCTGACTCTGAACGTAAAAGAAGGTATCATTCAGGAAGCACTGGTTGAGACTATCGGCTGCTCCGGTATGACCCACTCCGCAGCAATGGCTGCTGAAATCTTACCCGGCAGAACCGTTATGGAAGCATTAAATACCGACCTTGTTTGTGATGCAATCAATACCGCAATGAGAGAGCTGTTCTTACAGATTGTTTACGGCCGTACCCAGAGTGCGTTCTCTGAAGATGGTCTGCCTGTAGGCGCAGGTCTGGAAGACCTTGGAAAAGGTTTAAGAAGCCAGGTTGGTACCATGTACGGTACTTTGGCAAAAGGTCCTCGTTACCTTGAAATGGCTGAAGGCTATGTAACCGGTATTGCACTGGATGCAGAAGACCAGATTATCGGTTATCAGTTCGTAAGCCTTGGCAAGATGACTGACTTCATCAAGAAGGGTGATGATCCTAATACCGCATGGGAAAAGGCAAAAGGTCAGTATGGCCGTGTTGCCGATGCAGTGAAGATTATTGACCCCAGACACGAATAATATAGAAGTAAACTTCATTAGGAGGACAAGTAGATGGCATTATTTGAATCATATGAAAGACGAATTGACAAAATCAATTCCGTATTAAACAGCTATGGTATTGCTTCTCTCGAGGAAGCTGAAAAAATTACCAAAGACGCTGGTCTTGATGTTTACAACCAGATCAAAGGCATTCAGCCTATCTGTTTTGAAAATGCTTGCTGGGCATACATTGTAGGTGCAGCAATTGCAATCAAGAAAAACTGCAGAAAAGCAGCTGACGCTGCTGCAGCAATCGGTGAAGGGCTTCAGGCTTTCTGTATTCCCGGTTCTGTTGCTGATACCCGTAAGGTAGGTTTAGGACATGGTAACTTAGGTAAGATGCTTCTGGAAGAGGATACCGAGTGTTTCTGTTTCTTAGCAGGTCATGAATCCTTCGCAGCCGCTGAAGGCGCTATCGGTATCGCAGAAAAAGCTAACAAGGTTCGTCAGAAACCCTTACGTGTAATCTTAAATGGTCTTGGAAAAGACGCTGCACAGATTATTTCCCGTATTAACGGCTTTACCTTCGTAGAGACCGAATACGATCCTTACACCAATACTGTAAAGGAAGTGTATCGTAAGTCTTACTCTGAAGGACTTCGTGCAAAGGTTAACTGCTATGGTGCAAACGATGTTTGCGAAGGTGTTGCAATTATGCATAAGGAAGGCGTAGATGTTTCCATTACCGGTAACTCCACCAACCCTACCAGATTCCAGCATCCCGTTGCAGGTACTTACAAGAAGGAATGTATCGAACAGGGTAAGAAGTATTTCTCCGTAGCATCCGGCGGTGGTACAGGACGTACCTTGCATCCCGACAATATGGCTGCAGGTCCTGCTTCCTACGGTATGACCGATACCATGGGTCGTATGCACTCTGATGCACAGTTTGCAGGATCTTCTTCCGTACCTGCCCACGTAGAAATGATGGGCTTAATCGGTGCAGGTAACAACCCTATGGTTGGTATGACTGTAGCAGTGGCAGTATCTGTTCAGGAAGCTGCTGACAACGGAAAGTTTTAATTTTGGCTGATTTGTAAATAATTCTATTTATAGTATAAATTGCAGCTTAAAATGACAGGAGTGACTCTTCATGAAAATGAGGTCACTCCTGTATTTTTACTCAAAAAGTCAAGCCATATCCTATAATATCTGATATAGTATATATAAGAAGTACTTCTTTAAAGAGCAATCATAATAAAAGGGGAGCGGACTGTGGACAATATTGAAATATTGGCGAATGCACTTGCGTATATAGAGGAACATCTGCAAAGCAGCATCCGGACAGAGGATGTGGCGTTAGCATGTTATTGCTCAAAATCTACTTTGGAGAAGATTTTCCGCTATGTCAATAATATTTCAGTCAGGGATTATCTGATACGGAGGAGGATGACGCTTGCAGCAAAAGCCATTCTTTCAGAGCCGGAACTGGGGCTGATGGAGATTGCATTAAGCTGCGGATACAGCACCAATGAGTCTTTTTCCAGAGCATTTAAAAGTGTCTGGAACTGCAATCCATCAGAATTCAGAAGTAATCACCGGTTTTCAGAATTGTTTCCACGCCAGTATCCCCCGGTAAAAAGAGGAGGTGCTTACATGCATAATGCATATCATGAAAACAAAAAGAATGTAGATATCAGCGAACTTTATGAGTTGTTTCAAAGCAGAAAAAATTGTTACTTTGTATGCGGAGACATTAAGAATTTGATTCCTATTAATGATATTTCCAGAAAGGCAGGGGATTTGGCTATTCTGGAGACGTTAAACAGAATGGAAAAAGAGGCCGGGGAAGAGGATTTTGTATTCAGAATCGGTGGCGATGAGTTTGCTATTTTAACCAATAGTGAAGATATTTCTTATGCGGAAGGTATCTGTGCACGGATTAAAAGCTGTAATGGAACCCCATTTGACTTTGAAGGCAGGGAAATTCCCCTGACGCTCCATACAGCCGTAGTCAAATTCGGAAACGGCACACTTAAGTATCGGGATTTGTTTGAAAAGCTGCATACAGCAATTGATGAGAGCAAGTAATACACAACTGAAAAGCGGTTTCTGGAGACGGTTGCCACACTACGAATGGCACTCATTTCAGAAACCGCCTTTTTAATTATAAAAAAAATATTAAAAAAGAATAAACAAGATAGTCAACAATTATTGACAAAAGTCATTTCATAATGCATAATTAAGTTTGCGTAATTAGTTTGAAGTTAAAACTATAAAGGGAATGATATGGATAATAATCAATTTAATGGTATTAACAATACAGACGTAAATACATATTCAGAGCAGCCTGTTCAGAATCCATATGAGGTACCGCAGGATAAGGCTTTCCAGAATCCATATGAGGTACCGCAGGATAAGGTTTTCCAGAATCCATATGAGATGCCTCAGGATAAGGTTGTTCAGAATCCATATCAGCAGGATTATTGTCAGACACAGAATCCGTATCAGCAGTCGTATCAGACACAAAATGTAAATCCGTATCAGCAGGCAGCGGGACAGCAGCCGCTTACTCCCCAGATGGGTACAGGCTATTATTATGTGCCGGGGAACTTTAATATGCCGCAGCCTGAGAAAACAGGGAATGCAGGCTTGGCAATTGCAGGTATGGTGTGTGGTATTGTATCAATAGTTATTTGCTGTATTTGGGGCGTTTCTCTTCTCGTGGCAATTCCCGGACTGATTTTGAGTATTGTGGCATTAGCCAAAAATTGTAAGGGAAAAGGAATGGCTGTTGCCGGCGTGATTTGCAGTTCATTAGGTATTATATTGTTTATTATATATACGTTGCTGATTTATTTTGATTTATAAATACAAGCATTCGACAAGGAGGATTTATTCATGGACGGTCAGAATTTTAATAATGGATATGAACAGCAGCCGGGACAGCAGCCTGCATATGGTCAGCCCGTGCAGGAGCAGCCTGTGTACAGCCAGCCGGTGTATCAGGCACAGTATCAGCAGCCGGTATACCAGACACAGTATCAGCAGCCAATGTATCAGCAGCCTGTGTATGGAGCACCTGTACAACAGCCTAATAAGACAAACGGCTTCTCTATAGCAGGTATGGTGCTTGGTATTGTTGGTCTTGTGTTGGGATGTTGCTGGTGGTTTGTAGGTCTGATTTGCGGTATCGTAGGTCTGGCACTTTCTATTGTAGGAAGCAAGAAAGGCAAGAACGGTATGGCCACAGCCGGTATTGTTTTGTCCGTCATTGCGACTGTATTTGGCGTAATTGGTTTAATTCTCACTGCTGTTATCGCAGAAACTACCAATGCACTTACAAATGAACTGATGGAAGAATTAATGAGAGAGATGTATTAAAATGACAAAAGCGTCATAAAATGCAGTATACTGATATAAACAATGGTTTATATTTTGTATAAATTAAATTTTACTTATTAGGAGGAAATAAAAATGGATATGAATGGAATGAATCAGCAGCCTGTATACGCAGCTCCTGCAGCACCTCAGGGTGGTAAGGGATTAGCAATCGCTTCTATGGTACTGGGTATTGTTGCACTGGTATTATCTTGCTGTGTACCTTACCTTCCCATCGTTTTAGCACTGCTTGCTGTTGTTTTAGGCGGCGTTTCCCTGGCTAAGAAAAAAGGTGGCAAGGGAATGGCTATTGCAGGTCTTGTTTGTGGTATCATCGGTTTAGTTCCTGCAGTATTATTAATTGTAGGTGCATTAAGCTTTACCAGTGCTTTAGGTCTGTAATTTGAAACATGGATGATACATATGATTTTCGCTTAGCCAGAAACTGTTATTATATTTGTCTGGCAGTGTGTGCAGTTTTAGGAGTTGCTTATCTGGTACTTAGGATACTGGATATACCCATTACGGAAGTAAATCCTTATCCATGTTCCCTATATACCGCAGTTGGATTATATTGTCCGGGATGCGGTGGAACCAGGTCAATTGCATATCTGTTGCAGGGACATTTTATAAAGAGTTTTCTTTATCACCCCGCAGTACCGTACACGGCAGTGCTGGTGGCCTGTTATGTACTTTCTCATACGTTGAATATTTTCACAAAGGGAAAGGTAAAGGCTATGCTTTTCAGACCGATATATTTTTACATTCTGATTGCTATCATATTGATACAGTGGATTGTAAAGGATGCAGCTATACTTATAAGCGGAACGTATCTTCTGGGTTAAAACAAATGCATGAATGAAAAAGGTCCTTAATATACTCTATTAAAGAGATATTAAGGGCTTTTTTTATGAAAAAAGTGATGACAGTAGTATTTTTGACAGCTATGTTTTTCGTAGGGAGAACTATTGGATATGTAGTGCAGTACATAGAAACCAAGTCGGCTGCCGTAGAAGATACGGAAGATATCATGACACAAAATCATATTATGGCAGAGAATTCCGTATTGGAAGAAACAGAGAACTGGGGACTGGGATTTGGAGCAGAGGGGACACAGCCTACAGGAAATGTATCCGCTGAGAAGCTGGCGGAGTACAATGCCTATTATGTAGGAGACAGTGCGGAAAAAGTAATATACCTAACCTTTGACTGCGGTTATGAGAATGGTAATACAGAGCCGATATTGGATGCTTTAAAAAAGCATAATGTGCAGGCAACTTTTTTTGTGGTCGGACATTTTCTGGAAACAGCACCTGATTTGGTAAAGAGAATGGCAGAAGAGGGGCATACGGTAGGAAACCATACCTACAGTCATCCGGATATGTCTAAAATTTCGGATATGACTTCTTTTCAGAAGGAAATTGAGGATGTGGAGAAACTGTATTATAAAATTACAGGGGAATCGATGGTGAAATACTACAGACCCCCGCAGGGGAAATACAGTACTGCAAACTTAGAGATGGCAAAGGAACTGGGATACAATACATTTTTCTGGAGCTTAGCTTATGTGGACTGGTATCAGGATAAACAGCCGACTCATGAGGAAGCCTTTGAAAAGCTTTTGGGAAGAATTCATCCGGGAGCCATCGTGCTGCTTCATAGTACTTCACAGACCAACGGTGAAATTCTGGATGAACTTTTAACAAAATGGGAAGAGATGGGCTATGTGGTGAGACCGTTGTCAGAATTGGTGCAATAGAAAAATAAAGAGGAGTCCCCCGATTATTTCAAGTGCAGGGACTCCTCTGTCTTTGTTTTCTGTCTATTGGTCTCCATGGGTAATTACAACACCTTCTTCGGTAATTTCATCACCCCTTAACAGCTTTAGCATAACGGTGATACGCTTATATGCCCGTTCATAATTTTCCCGGGCGTACTCAGCAGTAGCAGCATCATAGGAATCGCCCTCAAAGGCATCGTGGTAGGAGCTTACAGCTGTAGTCATATAACTGCTGGCATCGGCAGTTAATTCTTCCAGATAGGCATACTCCTCCGGAATGGATAGCTGGGAAAGCACTTTGAAGCTTTGCTCCAGTTGGTCTAAATAACCTAAAAGCTCGTCTGTTGCATTTTCTGAGTCGGCATCAATGTTGTTAATATTGGCATCAATAGCAGTAACCTCATCGCAAAAAGCCTGAATGTCATTTTCAAATTTAGCTATTTCCGGGTCTTCTCCACATCCACTTAATAAAACAGCCATAGTAAAAGCGGATAGGAATAATATAATTTTCTTTTTCAAGTGCATATCCTCCATGCAAAATCCTGCCAAACATAACTTTGACATATAAAATTTATCATATTTTATAGTTGAAAGCAATACGACACTTGTCTTTTTAAGGACTTCTCTTTATAATAGGAAAGGTATAACGGTTTGATGTAAAAGAGAAGAGTTGGTATATAGAAAGCCTTAGACACGGCAGAAAGAGGAACTATGACAAAAAAAGAGTTTGCGGCATGGACCAAAGAAAATATAGTATATTTGGATGGAGCAACCGGCTCCAACTTGATGAAAGCAGGTATGCCTGCGGGAGTATGTCCGGAAAAGTGGATTTTAGAGCATGAGGATATATTTGTTGCCCTGCAGGAAGCTTATGTAAAGGCGGGCAGCAATATTTTATATGCACCTACCTTCACTGCCAACCGGATTAAATTAAAAGAATATGGTCTGGAAAACGAAGTTGTTGAACTGACAAGGAAGCTGGTGGCACTTTCTAAACGTGCTGCAGGTAATAAAGCATTGATAGCCGGAGACATCACCATGACCGGTGAACAGTTATCCCCTATGGGAAAATTGGATTTTGAAGAGCTGGTGGAGATTTATAAGGAGCAGATTGCGGCATTGAAGGAGGCCGGTGCAGATATACTGGTAGTGGAAACCATGATGAGTCTGCAGGAATCAAGAGCGGCACTGATAGCTGCCAAAGAAACCTGTGATTTACCCATTATGGTAACGCTGACCTTTGAAAAAGACGGTCGCACTCTTTACGGAACGGATGCTGTTACTGCTGCAGTGGTGCTTTCTTCGCTGGGAGCAGATGCCATTGGTGCAAACTGTTCTACGGGACCGGCAGCCATGACAGAAACCATCCGCAATATGGCAGAAGTAACAAAGCTGCCCATTATAGCTAAGCCCAATGCAGGTCTGCCTTTTGTGGACGAAGCCGGTAATACCTGTTATGATATGCAGGCAGCGGAATTTGTAGAGGAAATGAAGTGTCTGGTAAAAGCAGGAGCTTCCGTTTTAGGCGGCTGCTGCGGTACAGACCCGGCATATATAGAAGCATTGGTGAATACCTTTGGAAACAAAAGAGAGCAAAGCACCCTGCCCGGAGCAGGTATCCGTTATCTTTCTTCCGAAAGGCAGACCGCAGCATTTTCTTTAGATGATAATTTCTTTGTAATTGGAGAACGTATCAATCCCACCGGTAAAAAGAAACTGCAGGCAGTATTAAGAGAAGGCTCTCTGGATATGGTAAAGGACTTTGCAGAGGAGCAGGAGGAGTGCGGAGCCCGTATTTTAGATGTTAACATGGGGATGTCCGGCATCGATGAAAAGGAAATGATGTTACGGGCCCTGGAAGCAATCAGTACAGTAACCAATCTGCCTTTATCTTTGGATTCCAGTCATATTGATGTACTGGAGGCCGCACTGCGAAGATACCCCGGAAGAGCTTTGGTAAATTCCGTGTCCTATGAAACAGAAAAGTTTGAAAAATTATTGCCCATTGTAAAAAAATATGGTGCCATGTTTATTTTATTGCCTCTTTCCGATGCGGGACTGCCTGCTGATTTGGAAGAAAAGAAAGATATTATCAATAAAATTTTAGAAAGAGCCATATCCCTTGGTTTTACCAAAGAGGATATTGTGGTGGACGGTTTGGTGGCAACAGTGGGAGCCAATAAAAAGGCAGCGTTGGAAACCCTGGAAACAATCCGCTACTGTAAGGAAAACGGACTGGCGACAGTCTGCGGTCTGTCCAATATTTCTTTTGGTATGCCGGAACGCAGCTTTGTCAATACAGCCTTTTTAACCATGGCAATCCAGTCCGGACTGACCATGGCAATTGCAAATCCTTCCCAGGAGCTTTTGATGGGCTGTGCCTTTGCTTCCGATTTGCTTCTGAACAAAGAAGAGTCAGATATGCGTTATATTTCCTATGCGGAGGTAATAAAAGAAAAAAGAGAAGCAAAGGAGCAGGCTGTGCGGGAATCCGTAACGGATACTTCTGCAAATGCGGCAGGAGGAACAGAGCTTTCCCCTATCGGACAGAAGCTTCGCGAGGCTGTATTAAAAGGAAACAAAAACGGCATTGTTCAGATTACGAAGGATGCACTGGCTGAAGGTGCAGAACCTAAGGCACTTTTAGATGATGTATTGTTACCGGCCATTAATACCGTAGGCGATTATTTTGACAGCGGCAAATATTTTCTGCCCCAGCTTATTGCCGGAGCAGAGGCCATGAAGCTTTCCATAGAGGTTTTGGAGCCCCTTATGCTTTCTGAACAGAGTGGGGAAAATATGCCTGTTGTGGTAATTGCTACCGTGGAAGGTGATATTCATGATATCGGTAAAAATCTGGTAGCGTTAATGCTGAAAAACTACGGCTTTCAAGTAATAGATTTAGGCAAGGATGTATCCAAGGAAGTCATTGTGGAAGCAGCAAAAGAATATAATGCCGATATTATTGCACTTTCCGCGTTGATGACAACCACTATGAAACAGATGAAAGAAGTGATTGTGTACGCACGAAAACAGGGCGTGAAAGCCAAGATTATGATAGGCGGTGCAGTTATTACCCAGGAGTATGCGGATGAAATCGGTGCGGATGGTTATTCCAAGGATGCGGCAGAGGCGGTAAGACTGGCAGGCAGACTGCTGAAACAGTTACAATAAAAAACGCAGAATTTTGACAGGCTACAATAAAGTAGAAATTTACTGTTGAATTGCAATACTTTACTGTGTTAAAATATTAAATACATTTGTACGACAAAGGGAGGAAATCATATGATAGGAGCAGATGCCATTATTAAATGTCTGGAGGCAGAAGGTGTAGAAGTGGTCTTCGGGTATCCCGGTGTTGCGATCTGTCCTTTTTATAATAGTATTTTGGAGTCCGATATTAAGACAGTATTGATCCGTACAGAGCAGAATGCAGCACATGCAGCCAGCGGTATGGCACGTATGACGGGTAAGCCCGGTGTGTGTGCAGTTACCTCCGGTCCCGGTGCCACCAATGTGATTACCGGTATCGCAACTGCATTTGCGGACAGTATTCCTTTAATATGTATTACCGGACAGGTAAACAGTGAACTTCTGGGCAGCGATGTGTTTCAGGAAGCGGATATCACCGGTGCGGTGGAATCCTTTGTTAAATACAGTTATCTGGTAAAGAAGGTACAGGATATTCCCAGAATATTCAAGGAAGCCTTTTACATAGCCAATTCCGGGCGAAAGGGACCGGTACTGATTGATATACCTATAGATATCCAGAATGCGGCAATCAGTCATTTTAACTATCCGAAGGAGGTTTCCCTGCGTACCTACAAGCCTACCGTAAAGGGAAACATGGTACAGATTAAGAAGGTAATAAAGGAGTTAGAGAAAGCAAAACGTCCTATTATCTGTGCCGGCGGCGGTGTGCTTTTAAGTGAAGCAGAAAAGGAACTGCGTGCTTTTGCCCAGACACACAAAATTCCGGTGGTTTCTACCATGATGGGGATTGGGGTCATGCCTACAAAGCATCCTCTGTACTACGGTATGGTAGGTAATAATGGCAAAGCCTATGCTAACAGAGCCATGAATGAATCGGATTTACTGATTATGGTAGGTGCCCGTGTGGCAGACCGTGCCATCAGCCAGCCCGATCTGATTACCCAGAACAAGGTATTGGTACATATTGACGTAGACCCGGCAGAAATCGGTAAGAATGCAGGACCAACTATTCCTCTGGTTGGAGATGCCAGACACATATTTGAAGATTTATCCGCACAGGAATGTGACTGCGAACATGAAGAGTGGATTAAGACTCTGGATGAGTACAGACTGACGATGGAAAAGAAACGTACGCCCAACCCTGCTTATGTGGATCCGGCAGCGTTTATTACCAGACTTTCTGAGAAGATGCAGGACAACGGTGTGTATGTGGCAGACGTAGGACAGAACCAGATATGGTCCTGCGGATATCATATCGTAAAGGCAGGTAAATTCTTAACCTCCGGCGGAATGGGAACAATGGGGTATTCCATACCCGCAGCAATGGGGGCTAAGCTGGGAGATATGTCCAGACAGGTTATTGCAGTCTGTGGCGACGGCTCCTTCCAGATGTCCATGATGGAGCTTGCAACCATCAGACAGCACAATATTCCGGTCAAAATCATTGTGCTGAAAAACAATTACCTGGGTATGGTAAGGCAGTACCAGCACTTTACCTATAAAGACAATTATTCTGTTGTAGATTTATCCGGAAGTCCCGATCTGGAGAAGCTTGCATCAGCATATGATTTGCCCTTCTATAGACTGGAAAATATGGATAAGATGGAAGAAGTGCTGGATGCGTTCTTAAAAGAGGATGAAAGCGTACTGTTAGAGTGTCTGATTGACCCTATGGATTTGGTATAACAGGAATATAGTGCCTGCACAGGATGGGAACATTTGTAGGTGCAGGTTACGGAAAGGTATGAAAATTGATATGAAAAAGATATATTCTGTATTGGTAGAAAACCGTTCCGGTGTACTTTGCAAGGTGGCTGGACTTTTTTCCAGAAGATGCTTTAATATTGACAGTCTGGCAGTTGGAGAAACCGATGATCCGGATGTATCCCGTATGACTATTGTGTCAAGCGGTGATGAACGCACTATTGAGCAGATAGAAAAGCAGTTAAATAAAAAGCTGGATGTTATCAAGGTAAAAACCTTTGCGGAAACCGCAAGTATCAGCAGGGAGCTGATGCTGGTAAAGGTAAAATACAACAAGAGCACCCGACGTGAAATCATGGAAATCTGCGAGATGATGAAGGCAGATATTGTGGATATGTCCAAAAACCAGATGATGATTCAGGTTTGTGATGTTCCGGAGAAAATTAAAATTTTCCTTCAGATGTTAGCCTCCATCAGTATTGTGGAGGTCGCAAGGACCGGAACTCTGGCACTTTCCAAGTGTTCTGAGAGTGATAATTAATACCGTAAAAGAGATAACTCAGAGGAATAAAAAAGCCTTTAGAAAAAGAATACAATAACTTTAGGTTATAGGATATATTCCGAAAGGTCATACGTTGACAAGGGGCTAAAGTATTGCTATGATTAGAAACTAAGGGAAACAATTTTTGGGAGGATAAAGATTTGCAGAAGAAAGTATTTCAGCTTCTGGTAGATAATACCTCCGGTGTTTTGAGCCGGATTTCGGGATTATTTTCCAGACGTGGTTATAACATTGAAAGCATTACCGCAGGTGTGACGGCGGATCCCAGATTTACCCGCATTACGATTGTAACAAGCGGTGACCAGCAGATTCTGGAGCAGATTGAAAAGCAGGTGGCAAAGCTTGTGGATATCCGTAATATCAGGGAATTAAAGCCTGATGAGAGCGTATACAGAGAACTTGCACTGATTAAGGTAAAAGCGGCTGCAAACGAGAGACAGGGTGTAATTTCCCTGGCAGGCATTTTCCGTGCCAATATTATTGATGTGGCGGCAGAGAGCCTGATTGTGGAGATGACCGGTGACCAGACCAAGATTGATGCATTTATCAGTCTTTTGGAGGGTTACGAGATATTGGAACTGGCAAGAACCGGGATAGCGGGACTTTGCAGGGGTTCTGAAAATGTAATTCATATTACGGAATAGATAACCCGGAGGGCAACCTCCTGACAGTTATAAAAGTTAAAAAATGCAAATGCAATAAAACGGAGGAAAAGAAAATGGCAAAAATATTTTACCAGGAAGATTGTAACCTTTCTTTACTGGAAGGAAAAACAATTGCAGTTATCGGCTACGGCAGCCAGGGACATGCTCATGCATTAAATGCAAAGGAATCCGGATGCCATGTAATCATTGGTTTATATGAAGGCTCCAAGTCTTGGGCAAAAGCAGAAGCACAGGGCTTTGAAGTATATACCGCAGCAGAGGCAGCAAAGAAAGCAGACATCATTATGATTCTTATCAATGATGAATTACAGGCAGCTATGTACAAGAAGGACATCGAGCCCAACTTAGAGCCGGGCAACATGTTAATGTTTGCACACGGTTTCAATATCCACTTCGGTCAGATTGTACCTCCTGCAGATGTTGATGTTACCATGATTGCACCTAAGGGTCCCGGACATACCGTAAGAAGTGAGTATCAGGCCGGAAAAGGTGTTCCTTGTCTGATTGCTGTTCATCAGGATGCTACCGGTAAGGCTCAGGATATGGCATTAGCTTATGCACTGGCTATCGGTGGTGCAAGAGCAGGTGTTCTGGAAACTACCTTCAGAACCGAAACCGAAACAGACCTCTTCGGTGAGCAGGCAGTTCTTTGCGGTGGCGTTTGTGCACTTATGCAGGCTGGCTTTGAAACACTGGTTGAAGCAGGTTATGATGAGAGAAATGCATACTTTGAATGTATCCATGAAATGAAGCTGATTGTAGATCTGATTTACCAGAGTGGTTTTGCCGGCATGAGATATTCTATCTCAAACACTGCTGAATACGGCGATTACATTACAGGACCCAAGATTATTACCGAGGATACCAAGAAGGCTATGAAGAAAGTATTATCCGACATTCAGGACGGTACTTTTGCAAAAGACTTCCTTCTGGATATGTCTTCCGCAGGCGGTCAGGCACATTTCCGTGCATTGAGAAAGCTTGCATCTGAGCATCCTTCAGAGAAGGTTGGTGCAGATATCCGTAAGCTGTACAGCTGGAACAATGAAGAAGATAAGTTAATCAATAACTAATCGGGAACCCGGTTAAAGGTTAAAATAAGACATAAAATATTCAGCCCATTTCAGAAAACTCTGAAGTGGGCTGATTTTTTGCAAATGAACCGTATTTTCTCACCGAATGAGGCAAATTTGTGCTAGTTACATAAGAGCGGTTGTGGTAAGATGAGAAACGACTAATAAGAATATAGTCATTTATAGTACAACTAACGATAATTATGTAAATGGGAGACATCAAAATTTTATATGAAAGATTTTCAGGAGAAAACAGCACCTCGCAAAAAAATTGATACGGAAAATTGGTTTATAGAATGCTATAGAAGACATAAGGGACATCCGATAAAAATACTGATGTCTTTGTACAAAGGCAATTATTATAAGTTTATAATGGCGGTGGTCTGCTTTTTTATCAAGCATGCCTGTGTATGGGTATTGCCCATCGTTACGGCAAATATTATCAATGACGTAACAACGAAGAACCCTGATACAACGCGTAATATTATACTTTATATGATATTGATGGTGGGACTGATTGCCATCAATGTGCCGATGAACTATTTATATACCTCCTACAAGAGCCTGGCAACCCGCTATGCGGAAACCGGCCTGCGGAAAGCCCTGATACGAAAATTGCAGCAGCTTTCCATATCTTATCATGTGGAAACCCAGTCGGGAAGGCTGCAGTCTAAAATCATGAGGGATGTAGAAGCGGTAGAAACGCTTTCAACCCAGATGTTTTTAAGTATTCTGAACATCGTTTTGAATATCGGTGTAGCTTTGGTGGTAACAGTTTCCAAAAGCAGAATGGTGTTTGTCTTTTTTCTCTTAACGGCACCTATTGCAGCGGTTACCATGGTAACCTTCCGTACGGCAATGAAAAAACGTAACAATGAATTCCGCAAGGAGATGGAAGAAACCTCTGCCAGAGTTATGGAAATGGTAGAACTGGTACCGGTTACCAGAGCCCATGCGTTAGAAGATGAAGAAGTGGAGAAAATGAGCGGACAGCTTTTTGCGGTAGCCGAGAAGGGCTATAAGCTGGATTTGGTGCAGGCACTGTTTGGCTCAGTCGGCTGGGCGGTATTCCAGATATTCCAGGTGGTGTGTCTGGCTTTCACCGGTTATCTGGCATTTAAGGGCGATATTCTGGCAGGTGATATTACCCTGTATCAAAGCTATTTTGCAACAGTAGTAAATCAGGTTTCTGCCATTATTGCATTATTGCCCACCATTACAAAGGGAATTGAATCGGTAAACTCTATCGGGGAAGTACTGTTGTCTGAGGATGTGGAGCAGAATGAAGGTAAGGAGCAGATGCCGGATGTGAAGGGAGACTTTATTTTTCAGAATGTTTCCTTCCACTATAATAATACAGAACACAATGTGTTAAAGAATCTGAATCTGAATGTGAAACAGGGAGAAACCATTGCGTTGGTGGGAGAATCCGGTGCCGGTAAATCCACCATACTGAATCTGGTAATTGGTTTTAATCTGGCAGAAGAAGGAAAAGTTTTAATTGACGGATACGATATGAATGAGATTGACTTACGCAGCTACAGACGCCATCTGGCAGTAGTACCACAGACCTCCATCCTGTTTTCCGGTACTATCAGGGACAATATTACCTACGGTTGTGACAATGTATCGGAGGAAGAATTGGAAGCAGTCATTGAAGCTGCCAATTTAAAGGATTTGATAGATTCTTTACCCAAAGGATTGGACACTACGGTGGGTGAGCACGGTGGTAAACTGTCAGGCGGCCAGAGACAGCGTATATCCATTGCACGTGCCCTGATACGGAATCCAAAGGTTATTGTGTTGGATGAGGCTACCTCAGCATTAGACAGTATTTCAGAAAAGCTGATTCAGCAGGCACTTACAAATCTCACCAGAGGCAGAACTACCTTTATAGTGGCTCACAGGCTGTCCACAATCCGGGATGCAGACAAGATTGCGGTCATTGCAGACGGACATTGTGTAGAATACGGTACCTTTGAGGAACTGATGGAGCTTGAAGGTGAGTTTTACAAGATGAAAGTGATTCAGAGTTGACATAAAAAGGGTAACATGAAAAAAACCAAAGGGTTTCTTTAGAAATTCTTTGGTTTTTTCTATGGAGGAAATTTTGATTTGTTTTTTATACTAAGAGCATCTTAAGGTTGAAAACAATATTGCGAAGGAGATGGTTAAACAATATAATAAAGTGGTAGCAGAATACGACTATAAATAGAAAAAGGAACGTGGAAAATTGGAAAATAAATATCGGATTTTAATTGTAGAGGATGATAAAGAAATCAGGGAAGGGATTGAGATTTACCTAAAGAATCAGGGCTATGAGGTAGTCCAGGCAGCAAACGGAAAAGAAGGGCTTCTGGCAGTAGAGGAAAATGAAATTCATCTTGCCATTGTAGATGTTATGATGCCGGTTATGGATGGTGTCACCATGCTGATGAAGCTTCGTACACAGGGGAATGAATTCCCTGTGATTATGCTTTCTGCCAAATCTGAAGAAGTAGATAAAATATTGGGACTCAATATGGGAGCAGATGATTATGTAACCAAGCCCTTTACGCCTATGGAGCTGTTGGCAAGAGTTAATTCCCAGCTCCGCAGATACACCAGATACCTGAATGTGACGGGAGAGGCAGCAAACTCCCATATCTATACCATCGGCGGACTGGAACTGAATGAAGAAAACGTTGAGGTCAGTGTGGATGGAAGTCCGGTCAGACTGACTCCCATGGAATTTAAGATAGTGCACCTGTTGATAAAGAATCCGGGACGTGTATTTTCAGCAGATGAAATCTATGAAAGAATCTGGAACGAAAAAGCGGTGAATACGGATACGATTATGGTACATGTGAGAAATATCAGGGAAAAAATTGAAATAGACCCTAAAAATCCCAAATATTTAAAAGTGGTATGGGGAGTCGGGTATAAGATTGAAAATCAGTAAAAAAGAAGGAGATTGTATGAAAAAGAGCTTACATAAAAGTACCCTGTACTGGGTGATTACTCTTATAATTCCGCTTTTGGCGGCCGGAATTGTTATGAGTACCTATGGAACGGTTAAAAAAGAAGCGGCAGCACATTATGAAAACCCATTGGAGACTGAATATTATATCAGCGATATCTTTAAGGAGAATTACATTTTATACAAAAGTTTGTGTGAAAAAGTAAGCGGTAGAAGCATCTGCTATACGGATCTGTATTTTGCGGATCTGGAAAATATTCTGGGTACGGAATATGAATATTATGTAAAGCATAATGAAGCGTATCTGGAGGAGTTTCGAAGCTGCTTTGACACTTTTATGAAAGAGTGTGAAAGAAAATTTGCCGAATACAGTCCTTTGCTGGATTATTACATTGAAGATACGGTCAGTGGGATTTCCATCAGCAATACGGAAAGAGATATGTCCGATGAAATGGATTCCTATGTATTTTATCTGGAGGTACTTTATGATGAAAACGGAAATGCAGCAATCGCAGCCGTAAAATCGGACAATACAGAAAAAGTACGGAAGTATGCTACGGATTTAACACTTGAAAAAAATGCTCTGCTCATTGATTTGTTAAGTGAGACTGCGTATCCTGAACCGGATACCGGAGGGGTGCAGAACTTCAGACAATACGGAGAAGGTCCCGAAAACTGTCGCATTATCTACGGTATAACCTTACAAAACTGGCAGGAATATCTGAATAAAGGACTGACTGTTTACAGCTATGGCGGATTGTATTCTACAGTCTATCGGGACTATATGAATACCATTGCAATGAATTATATTATATGGGCATATCTGGTAATCGTACTTCTGGCATGGCTTTTACCTATTGACAGACTCTGCAGAAAAACCTTCAGTGAAAGCTTTTACGGTAAGATACCGTTAGAAATACTGGTAACGGCGATATTGTGTCTGATGGCAGGTGTATCAGAGTTCAGATTTGCCATTGTAAAGCTTTTAGAAGGGTATACAGAGAAGGCTGTTTATACAAGCTTCGGATTCCCGGATAAAAGCATGGCGTTTTTTTTATCCTGGACAATGCATTTTTTCCTTTTGGCAGCCATTTTTTATACTGCATGGATTGCAGGCTTATGCTTACGGGTAATCAGAGAAAAAGGATTAAAGAATTATCTGAAAGAAAACTGGTTGTGTTACCGGCTGCTTGCTTTTTGCAAAAAGCAAATCAAAAAGCTGTTTGATGCATTGGAGCATATAGATGTAACCAAAAAGACCCAAAGCACTATTTTAAAGCTGGTAATTGCCAATGCCTTAATTTTAATGATTATCAGCAGCATGTGGGTAGGCGGCTGGGGGGTTGTAGTAGTGTATTCCGTGCTGCTATACTTTGGCATTAAGCTGTATGTAAGCAGGCTGCAAAAAAGGTATGAAATTCTCTTAAGTAAGATACAGGAAATTTCCGCAGGTAATCTGTCAGTAGAGATGACGGAGGATTTGGGAATATTTAATCCCATGAAGGAGAAGCTGTCACTCATCCAGACCGGCTTCCGCAACGCCGTGGAAAAAGAAGTGCAGAGTCAGAAAATGAAAACGGAGCTGATTACCAATGTATCCCACGATTTAAAGACGCCGCTGACTGCGATTATTACCTATGTGGATTTATTAAAGGAGGAAAATCTTTCTTTGGAAAAACGGAGGGAGTATCTGGACACTCTAGAGAGAAAAGCCCTGCGTTTAAAGGTACTGATTGAGGATTTGTTTGAAATAAGCAAGGCCAACAGCGGAAATGTCTCCTTACATTATATGGAGGTGGATATTTGTAATCTGATAAAGCAGGTACGGTGTGAACTGGCAGATAAATTAGAACAGGCCAATCTGGATGTGCGGATGGAACTGCCGGATAAAAAGGTTATGGTGTCATTAGACAGCCAGAAAACCTACCGCGTTTATGAAAATCTCTTTTTAAATATTGCCAAGTATTCTCTGCCCGGTACCAGGGTGTATATACAGGGAACATTGACAGAAAGGGAGATTGTGATTTCCTTAAAGAATATCTCATCACAGGAAATCACTGTTAATGTTTCTGAACTGGCAGAGCGTTTTGTGAGAGGTGATGCTTCCCGAAACACAGAAGGAAGCGGGTTGGGGCTTGCCATTGCCAAGAGTTTTGTAGAATTGCAGGGCGGTAAGTTTATTCTGGAAAGTGATGGGGACTTATTTAAAGTAACCACGAGTTTCCCGATTATTCTCCGGTAAGTGCCAAAAACTTTTCCATGGCATGAGTAGGGTTTGTCTGCTTTTTGCAGGCAAATCCTATTTTCCTTTTGGGAATGGGTTCGGACATGGGGAAAGGAATTAATGTACCGTCAGCAAGTTCTTTTTCTACAAAATTACTGATGACGCAGGCAACACCCATACCGATTTTGGCAAACTCGATTAATAAATCCATGGTGGTAACTTCTAACTGCTGCTCCGGAGTGATATCTCTTAACAGAAGATATTTCTCCACATATTGTCTGGTAATGTTTTTTTTGTCCAGTAAAAGTAAGGTAGCATGGGAGAGCAGATCATGTTCATCACCCTGAGCACGCTCCTTTAAGTGTTCCATATAATTCTTTGTGGTAACAAACATATCCTGAATCTCTTCCACGGGATAAAACATAAGCTCACCCATACGGTCACTTTCCCCAATCAGGCCAATGTCTAATTTACCGCTTTCCAGACCGGCAATGGTTTCTAAAGAAGACTGGCAGTAGATAGAAAGCTTTACATGGGGATTTTCCCTGATATAAGTCTGCAAATAGGGCAGAAGCATGTATTTGCACAGGGTGGTGCTGACGCCGATGGAAAGCTGTCCCACACCTAACTGCTGGTTTTTTAAAAGCTGTGTTTCGCCCTGCCAAATGGCATGAAAAGCAGTGTCAACCTGTTTAAAAAGCAGTTCCCCTTCCGGGGTCAATTTCACGCCTCTGGAGCTCCTTAAAAATAATGTGGCAGACAGATTGTTTTCTAACTTTGAAATAGCCTTGGAAATAGCCGGCTGGGAAATAAACAGATTCCTTGCCGCCCCGGAAATGTTTCCACAGGAAGCAACTTCGTAAAAAATATGATATAAATTTAAATTTTGCTGATTCATTTGTACTACTCCTTTTATACCAACCATACCATAACTTCAAATAATAGTAAATATGAATTATATATATTTGAAGAATATATAAACTTATGTTAGAATAAGCACAAAAGAAACGTAACATTGGAGGACGTAGTTATGGGAATGACAATGACACAGAAGATACTGGCTGCCCATGCAGGACTGGAAAGCGTAGAAGCAGGCCAGCTTATCGAAGCTGATTTGGACTTAGTACTGGGAAACGATATTACCAGCCCGGTTGCTATTAAAGAAATGGAAAAGATGAAGGTGGACGGTGTATTCCACAAGGATAAAATTGCTCTTGTACCGGATCACTTTGTACCCAACAAAGATATTAAATCCGCAGAGCACTGCAAATGTGTAAGAGAGTTTGCACGTAAGAACGAAATTACCAACTACTTTGAAGTCGGAGAGATGGGTATTGAGCATGCTTTGTTGCCTGAAAAAGGTCTTACCGTTGCAGGGGATGTGATTATCGGTGCAGACTCACACACCTGTACCTACGGTGCACTGGGTGCATTCTCTACCGGCGTGGGAAGTACGGATATGGCTGCAGGCATGGCTACCGGCAAGGCGTGGTTTAAGGTGCCCTCCGCATTAAAGTTTAATCTGACAGGAAAGCCTTCCGAATGGGTATCCGGTAAGGATGTAATTTTACATATTATCGGTATGATTGGCGTAGACGGAGCTCTTTACAAGTCTTTAGAGTTTACCGGTGACGGTATTAAGAACCTGACTATGGATGACCGCTTCACCATTGCAAACATGGCTATTGAAGCCGGTGCCAAGAACGGTATCTTCCCTGTGGATGAGCTGGCAGAAAGTTATATGAAGGAACATTCCAAGCGTGCCTACAAGATTTATGAAGCAGATGAAGATGCCGTATATGACGCAGAGTACACCATTGATTTATCAACCTTAAAATCTACTGTGGCATTTCCTCATTTACCTGAAAACACCCACACGCTGGATGAAATTGATGACATTGCCATCGACCAGGTAGTAATCGGCTCCTGTACCAACGGCAGACTGGATGATCTGCGTATTGCAGCAAAAGTTTTAAAGGACCGCCATGTGGCAAAGGGTATGCGTTGTATTATCATTCCTGCCACCCAGAAGATTTATATGGACGCTATGGAGGAAGGATTGTTAAAGATATTTATCGAAGCCGGTGCAGTGGTAAGTACCCCGACCTGTGGACCCTGCCTCGGTGGTTATATGGGTATCCTTGCGGAGGGAGAACGTTGCGTATCTACCACGAACCGTAACTTTGTAGGACGTATGGGACATGTAAAATCCGAGATTTATTTAGCAAGCCCTGCAGTAGCGGCAGCAAGTGCCATTACCGGTAAGATTTCCGGACCCGAAGAACTTTAATAAAGGAGTTAGCAAGATGAAAGCAAAAGGATTCGTTTTTAAATATGGAGACAATGTAGATACAGACGTTATTATTCCCGCGAGATACTTAAATTCTTCAGACCCTGCGGAGCTGGCAATGCACTGTATGGAGGATATTGATAAGGATTTTGTAAAGAATGTGAAGAAGGGTGACATTATTGTAGCTGACAAAAATTTCGGCTGCGGCTCATCAAGAGAGCATGCACCTATCGCAATTAAGGCTGCCGGCGTGAGTTGTGTTATTGCAGATACCTTTGCACGTATTTTTTACCGCAATTCCATTAATATCGGACTTCCCATTATCGAGTGTCCGGAGGCGGCTGCAGGCATTACGGCAGGGGATGAAGTAGAAGTAGACTTTGATTCCGGTATCATTACCAATATAACAAAAGGAACTTCTTTTAAAGGCCAGGCGTTCCCTCCCTTTATGCAGAAGATTATTGCAGCAGAAGGGCTGGTTAACTACATCAATAATAAGTAGGGGAATATAAGTAAAAGGACGGTTCTGCCGTCCTTTTTTTAATAGGCAGTCAGGGCACATATAAAGTTCCAAGCTCTTAACATTTGAAAAGAATAGGTGTATAATAACGAAAGTGAAGGGTATGAAAAGATTTGAATACCAATGAGAGACAGCAGTTTTGACAAAATTGACATTGGACACCAAAGAGGAATTGTGAAATGGCAGCATTGCAGAAAGATAAAAAATATGAAATAGATATGTGCAACGGACCCTTACTGGGTAAGATTCTGCTGTTTACCCTGCCGCTTATGCTTTCCGGCATTCTACAGCTTTTGTTCAATGCGGCAGATATGATTGTAGTGGGACGTTTTGCGGGAAGCAATGCCCTGGCGGCAGTTGGCTCGACCGGTCCGCTTATCAATTTACTTGTAAACGTATTTATCGGGCTCTCCGTAGGTGCCAATGTATTAGTAGCAAGATATTATGGTGCAAATCAGGAGAAAGAGTTGTCTGATATGGTGCACACAGCGATGCTGACATCCCTGATTTGTGGTGTGCTGCTTATTTTTATCGGTTTCTTTGTGGCACCACTGGCCTTAACTGCCATGGGAACTCCCGCAGAGGTATTGGAGCAGTCGGTACTCTATATCCGTATTTATTTTGCGGCAATGCCCGCCATGATGGTGTACAATTTCGGCTCAGCAATTCTGCGTGCAGTGGGAGATACCAGAAGACCCCTGTATTTTCTCAGTGCAGCAGGTGTTATCAATGTAGTTCTCAATCTCATTTTCGTTATCGGATTATCCATGGATGTGGCGGGAGTGGCGTTAGCAACCGCTATATCTCAGGTGATTTCGGCAGTTTTGGTGGTTCTGTGTCTGATGCGTTCAGAAGGCCCGTATCAGTTACGATTAAAGGAGCTTCGTATAACGCCGCATAAATTAGGCATGATGACACGAATCGGCCTTCCGGCAGGCCTGCAGGGAGCAATTTTTTCTGTTTCCAATGTTTTAATACAGTCCTCAGTCAATTCCTTTGGGGCAATTGCCATGGCCGGCAATTCAGCAGCAGGTAATCTGGAGGGATTTGTCTATACGGCTATGAACTCCTTACATCAGACTGCAATCAGTTTTGTGGGACAAAATTATGGTGCGAAGAAATATAAACGAATCGGTAAAATTGCAGTGTTGTGCCTTGCAATTGTTACGGTTGTAGGTCTTGTAATGGGGCTCGGACTTTATTATATAAGTCCTGTGCTTTTGCGGTTATATGCAACAGAGAAACCGGTAATTGATTACGGCATACGCAGACTTCTTTATATAAGCTGTCCCTATTTTTTATGTGGCGTTATGGATACTCTGGTGGGGTGCATAAGAGGAATGGGACGTTCTGTACTGCCTATGATTGTATCCTTAAGCGGAGCGTGCCTTTTCAGGGTAGTGTGGATTTATACGGTATTTGCTGAGAACAGGACATTGGATATACTGTATGTTTCATACCCGATATCCTGGACCATTACCTCACTGGTGCATTTAGGCTGTCTGCTAATTATCTATCATAAATGTAAAAAGAATGCTTGAAACATATGTTCGATTATGATATACTTAATGTAACGTTGAATAACTGCACAGGGAAGGATATAAAATATGATCGCATATGTAAAAGGTGAAATCGCAGAAATTGCAGAAGATTACGTGGTTTTGGATGTAGGAGGCATTGGCTACAATATTCATATATCCGGCAGGGTGGCGGAGAGCCTGCCTTCGGTCGGTTGTGAAATCAAGTTGCATACCTATACGCTGGTTCGGGAGGATGCCTTTTCCTTATATGGGTTCCTGACCCGTGGAGATTTGGACATATTCAAGAAATGTATTACCGTAAATGGGATAGGACCTAAAGGTGCACTGGCTATCTTGTCGGTAATGGATGCGGATGCACTTCGTTATGCCATTCTTTCAGGAGATGCCAAAGCGATTGCTAAAGCACCGGGTATCGGAGGTAAGACTGCAGAACGTCTGATTCTGGATTTGAAAGACAAGGTTTCCTTTGATGATACGATGATAAACATGGAGATTTCAGGCCGGAACACTACAGTGAATACAGTAGCAGAAGGGGCAATGAAAGAGGCGGTAGAAGCATTGGTGGCATTGGGATATGGACAGACCGAGAGCTTAAAGGCTGTAGGCCAGGTACCCAATGCAGCCGATATGGACAGCAGTGCACTGTTAAAGGCAGCCTTGAAGCATTTATTTTAGGTAAGATTGAAAAAACGGCGGAATGAGAGAAAAATGGCGAGAACAATAGAAACCAATATTACAGAAGAAGATATTAAAATCGAAGGCTCTCTGCGGCCTCAGTACCTGACAGATTATATTGGTCAGGAGAAGGTCAAGGAGAATCTGAAAATATATATAGAGGCGGCAAAGAAGAGAGGCGATGCGTTGGATCATGCCCTGTTTTACGGACCGCCCGGTCTTGGCAAGACAACGTTAGCAGGTATTATAGCTAATGAAATGGGTGTCAACATGAAGATAACCAGTGGTCCAGCCATTGAAAAACCGGGAGAAATTGCGGCAATATTGAACAATTTACAGGAAGGAGATATTCTTTTTGTAGATGAGATTCACCGTCTGAACAGACAGGTAGAGGAAGTGCTTTATCCCGCTATGGAGGATTTTGCCATTGATATTATGATTGGCAAAGGGGCATCAGCCCGTTCCATCCGTCTGGACCTGCCTAAGTTTACCTTAGTAGGTGCCACTACCAGAGCCGGTATGCTGACGGCACCGTTACGTGACCGCTTTGGCATGATACACCGCTTGGAATTTTATACTGTTGCAGAGCTCAAACTGATTATTAAGCATTCAGCAAAAGTGCTGGATGTAAAAATTGATGATGGGGGAGCACTGGAGCTTGCCCGCAGAAGCCGTGGCACGCCTCGTCTGGCAAACCGTATTTTAAAGAGAGTCAGGGACTTCGCACAGGTGAAATACGATGGCAGCATTACCGAAGAAATTGCCCGCATAGCACTGGATTTGATGGATGTGGACAAGCTGGGGCTGGACCATATAGACCGCAACATGTTATCCACCATGATTTTAAAATTTAAGGGTGGTCCCGTGGGACTGGATACTTTGGCGGCAGCCATCGGTGAGGATGCCGGTACCATAGAAGATGTATATGAACCATATTTGATACAGAACGGATTATTGAACCGTACTCCCAGAGGGCGTATGGTGACCGAACTGGCCTATAAGCATATGGGGCTTGAGCCTTTAGCAGAATAAACGAAATATTCCTTAAAAATCTCTTGCCTGTAATGCAATGTTAGGATATAATATATCTAGTATTGTATTGTTGTGAAGCATAGCATATTTTGTATATTCCGGCAGGGTGATAATAGGGGGATGATAGATACCTTATTGCTGCACCCGGTATATGCCGGCATTTACGGTGAGAGAGGAGAGGCATATGTCTTCTAAAACGGATACCGAAGTTATTATTGGAGGAAAGATTTTTACTTTAAGCGGATATGAAAGCGAAGAATATTTGCAGAAGGTAGCCTCTTATATCAACAACAAACTGGAAGAGTACGGAAAAATAGACAGTTTTCGCAGACAACCGATGGATACGCAGTCAGTGCTTATGCAGCTTAATATAGCGGACGACTATTTCAAAGCAAAAAAGCAGATTAGTCTTCTGGAAGAGGAACTGCAGGCAAAGGAAAAAGAACTATATGATTTAAAGCACGAGTTGATTGCGGCACAGATTAAACTGGAATCTACAGAAAAACGCGTGAAAGAAATGCAATCGGAAATCAACGAAAACGGCAAGAAAATTGTTCGTCTGGAGACAGAATTAAAAGATTACAATAAGTAGAAAGGGCGCTGTCCGGTAACGGACAGCGTTTATTTGCTGTATGGAAAAAAGAAGAGTGGAGCTTTTGGCTCCGGCAGGAAATTATGAAAGCTTTATCGGTGCCATAAATGCCGGTGCGGATGCGGTATACCTGGGCGGAGAAAAATTTGGTGCCAGAGCCTATGCCGACAATTTTACAGAGGAAGAAATCTGCAGGGCAATCCGTCATGCACATCTGTTTAAAAGAAAAGTATATCTGACAGTGAATACTTTAATTAAGGAATCTGAATTTCCGGAGCTGATACCGTATCTTACTCCTTTTTATCAGGCAGGTCTGGATGGAGTGATTGTGCAGGACATAGGTGCATTTTTGGCAATCGGAGAGGCTTTTCCTGATTTGAAGCTGCATGTCAGCACCCAGATGACGGTAACCGGTGCTTATGGGGCAAATATGCTAAAGGAAATGGGTGCAGTACGTATTGTGCCTGCCAGAGAGTTATCCTTGGAAGAAATCAGAACCATGAAGGAAGAAACGGGACTGGAGCTGGAAACCTTTATTCATGGTGCTATGTGCTATTGTTATTCAGGGCAGTGCTTATTCAGCAGTATTTTGGGAGGACGGAGCGGTAACAGAGGACGTTGTGCCCAACCCTGCCGTTTACCTTACCGGACAGAAGATATAAGCGGAAAAACAAAAAAACCGCCTTTTCAAAATGACAGGAGACAGGTACAAGATACAAAAGAACAATACCCTTTAAGCTTAAAGGATATGTGCAGTATTGCCTTTTTACCCAAGCTGATTGAGGCCGGCATTGATTCCTTTAAAATTGAAGGGCGGATGAAGAAACCTGAATATGCAGCAGGTGTAACAGCTATTTACCGTAAATATATAGACTTGTACTATGAAAAGGGAATATCGGGATACAAGGTGGCACAGTCGGATATAGACATGCTGTCTTCTTTGTATATTCGTTCCGGAATTCAGGACGGTTATTACTTTAAACACAACGGTGCAGATATGGTAACGCTTTTCTCACCTGCCTATAATGGAAGTGATGAAGGACTGCTAAAAAATATCCGCAGGCAGTATATAGAAACTCCTATCAAGAAGGAAATACAGATAAAGGCAGAGTTTGCGATAGGAAAAGAGGCCTTGCTGACATTAAAAAGCGGTGATACAGAAATTACCGTTACGGGAGATTTGGTACAGCCTGCCGCAAAACAGCCCATTACTGAGGAAAATATAAAGACCGCTCTTTCCAAGCTGGGGAATACTTCCTTTGCGGTAAAAGAGGAGAATATGATACTCAGTCTGGATGAAGGAGCCTTTTATTCCTTAAAGGCTTTAAACGATCTGAGGCGTGTTGGTGTACGTGCATTAGAGGAAGAGATTTGCAACAAGTATCTTATAAAGGAAAGAGATAGCAGTAAAATCCGGACTTGTAAATCTTTCCCACATAGTGAGAAAACTGATGCGGAACAGACAGCGGTGCATGCGTCAGTGAATACGCAGGAACAGACGGTAGTACATGTGGCCGTGAATACGCAGGAACAGTTAGCGGCTCTGGTAGAAACTAATTTTGTACCGGATATTTTGTATGTGGATTCTGAACTGGCAGAAATGACATCCGCATTTGTAAAAGAAATCAGAGCTAAATTTGCGTCAAAATCCGACAGGAATCTGAATAAGGATATAAACGACGGCTGTGCAAAGGTGACACCTGCCGTTTATATAGCCCTGCCGTATATTGTACGCAAAAAGGATATGTCTTATCTTGAAAGAATTCTGCCGGCATTGGAGGAAGCGGACGGTGTGCTGGTACGAAATACGGAGAGTTATTACTGGCTTAATCAGCATGGCTATCAGGGAAAAATCAATACGGATGCAGGGATTTACAGCTTTAACAGACGCACTCTCGACTTCTGGCAGAAAAAAGCAGATATTTGCTGCCTGCCGTATGAATTAAACAGAAAGGAAATCTGCCGGTTATTATCAGATAAAGAACCTGTGCAGAAAACGTTAAATATAATGTCCACAGAAGAAAATGAGGCTGTCCGGACAAGAATAGAAAACAACAGGACAGAACAAATTGTATATGGCAGAATTCCTTTGATGCTTACGGCAAATTGTGTGGCAAAAACAACAGGAAAGTGCAAAAAGGGAACCGGAGAGGAGAAAGAAGGTTTGTTACTGACAGACCGTTATCAAAAGAAATTCCCTGTGGAAACCCGGTGCGGACAGTGTTACAACATTATTTATAACACAGTACCTTTATCGTTACATGAAAAGGTAGCAGCAGGAAGGATACCTTATCCCATAAGAGTACAGTTTGCTGTGGAAAGTGCAGAAGAAACAAAGGCTGTGATATGTTTCTTTCAAGATATACTTAATGGAAGAACGGCTGCGGTACCATATGCAGAATATACGCTTGGACATGAAAAAAGGGGAGTGGAATAAAGCCGCCAAAAATCTTAAATAAAGCAACCTGTAAAACAACCAAATAAAAACAGTTGCGTATATGGCTTGTTTAGACTATACTAAATACAGGTCATCTGTTTGACACACCAATAGCGGAGGTATTGCAATGATAGAAGCAACCAGTTGCGGCGGTGTGGTTATTTTCCGGGGAAAAATTCTTCTTTTGTATAAGAATTTCAAAAACAAATACGAAGGATGGGTATTACCCAAAGGAACTGTGGAGGAAGGCGAGGGATTTAAGGATACGGCACTCAGGGAAGTTATGGAAGAGTCGGGAGCCAAAGCCTCCATAATCAAATATATCGGGAAAAGTGAGTATACCTTTAATGTGCCGGAGGATATAGTGGAGAAAGAAGTTCACTGGTATCTGATGATGGCAGACAGTTACTACAGCAAACCACAACGCGAAGAGTATTTTGTTGATTCCGGATTTTATAAGTATCATGAGGCATATCACCTTTTGAAGTTTGCCAATGAAAAGCAGATTTTGGAAAAAGCATATGCGGAATATCTGGAATTAAAGAGAAACAATATGTGGGGAAGCCGCAGACAATATTGAGTGCGGCTTCCCTGTATTATTGGTATGAATTTGTGTTAGAAAATAGATACAATCTTTAAATCGGTACGCTGCATTAAATCCAGCAGCTCCAACTGACCATTTTTTCCTTCTCTCTTCAAGGTAGGCTTAGAGAAGCGTATCTGGTTCGGCAGGAAAATCTCCCAGATGGAATCATCACTTAATTTTACAGTCATACCAAGCTGCGTATCAGCAATACGACTCATAATCGGTTTTAAAATTTCGTGATCATATTGCATAAAGCCGGTGTCCTCAAAACGCTCCACAACCTCTAACGGGGTAAGGGATTGTCTGTATGAACGGGGAGAGGTCATTGCTTCATAAGCGTCAATGATAGAAATATGGCGGGCATAAAAATCAATCTGCTGCATTTTTAACCGGGAAGGATAGCCTTTACCGTCACAACGTTCGTGATGCATCAAAATGCTTTTGAAAATATGAGGGTCTAAATCCTGATCTTTTACGATTTCATACCCTAAAAAAGGATGGGTTTTAATCCGGGCAAACTCTACGTCCGTTAACCGACCGGCTTTCCAAAGCAGGGAATTGGGCAGCTTGAGCTTACCGATATCATAGAAGTAAGCACATAAAATAAGCATTTCCTTTTCCGAAGTCTTCATACCCAGCCAGTCAGCAAAAACACCGGCTATCAGTGCAGAATTCATACAGTGTGTATGAGTCAGTTCATCTTCACTGGGCACCATATTGTAAAGAAAGTCCAGAAGCTGTCTGCCGGAAACAACCTTTTCAGTCAGAATATAGTAGATTTGCAGTAAAATGTTTGTATCAACAGGGGTACCTTTCTCGACCAGATTATTCATCATTTCCTTGTACTGGGGAAAGAGGTGCAGATATAACCGTTCAAAATTTTTGAATGCCTGGGAAAGGCGGACTTTCTCAAAATGGGTGGTGGCGTAATCAATTTCATCCATAACGGAAATGGCCATAACCGAGTGGCGTTCCAGACGGGAAATGATAGTAGCGTCAACAATAGTATGAGCCGGGACGATAACTTCGCCACGGCTGTTTAAAACATCTTCGCCTATTTCCATACCGGGTTTCAGCACCATTCTGGCAATAGTTTTCATAGCACACCCTCTTATCTGCATTGTTAATTACAATATAAATAAACGAATTATAATTACATATTAACATAATATAAAATATTCTTCCGCTAGTCAATATTTTGCTTTGGAAAAAGCAGAAAATATGGTATGATAATAAACAGAAGAAAATGAATGGGAGTATATCTAAGAAGGAGAAGGGATATTTATGCAATGGTATCCTCGTTTATATGTAGGAGAATCCGTCAATAATCCGGATAAGCTGATACATAAGCTGAAAAGGCATGCAAAGAGAGTAGATGCTTATGTGATTACGTTGTCCAAAAATCCTTATGACCAGTTGGAAATATATGAAGCTAAGTATCTGTCACAAAAATATTACAAAAAAAATCCGCCGTATATTATAGGCGTTGCGGGAGACTATGAGGAAGCGGTAGACATTGTAAAGCAAATTGCAGAAGAAACACTGGCGGCACAAGGCAACTGCCTTATGAAGGAGTATCTGAAATGTTACATGTAATATTACAAATACTGGCCATAATAGGCATTATATTTTTATGCATACTGGGATTTAGCCTGTTGTTAACTGCAGTAGTGCTCTTTGTACCTATCCGGTATCGTGCAAAAGGAAAGCGGGAGGGTGAGGTACTGGAGGCGACTGTAAAGGCAACTTATCTGCTGCATCTGCTGACAGTAAAGTTTGCCTATCCCGAACCGGGAACTGTAGCGGTAAGGCTTTTTGGCATTAAAATTTATGAATCTGCAAGGACGAAGGCGGAAGACAAAAAGGATATCCAAACCGAAGTAAGGGTGGAAACCAAATCCGGGGCAGATACAGAAGACAGAAACATGAGTGAAAAAGAAAATATTTCGGAAAACGAAGTGCCGGAGGCTGTTTCAAAGCAGGAAAAAGAAAAAAAATCCCTGATAGATAAAATACAGTACACATTCAATACAATCTGTGATAAGATAAGAAATATTATTGAAAAGATAAAAGAGGTTTTTCAAAATATTTCTTATTACAAAGAGATACTGACCAAAACGGAAAACAAAAAGCTTTATGGTCGGATTAAGGAAAGAATCTTAAAGGTTTTGAAAAGCATTCGTCCCCGTGTAATAAAAGCGGATTTGCGAATTGGTACGGGTTCACCGGATACGACGGCATATATCTACGGTATTTATGGTATGATAATGCCCATTTTGGGGAAGAATGTTAAAAATATTCATATTGATTTGGATTTTGAGAATACTGTCTATGAAGGAGAGGTCTTTTTAAAAGGACGAATCACTCTCTTTACCATTTTGGTGCAGGCAGTAAAGGTGGCATTAGATAAACAATTGCATGTATTTCTGAAACAGTTAAAAAGGGAGGAATAAAAAATGGCAGAGCAGTTTAGCGGAGTAGTAGAAGCTTTATTAAAGGGAATGGATACCGTACTTTCCACTAAAACGGTGGTAGGAGAAGCAACCCAAATCGGTGATAATATTATATTGCCTTTAGTGGATGTCTCCTTTGGCGTTGCGGCCGGTGCAGGGGTTAACGGAGAAAAGAAATCTCACAACGGTGCCGGAGGGATGGGAGGTAAGATGACTCCCAGTGCAGTATTGGTGATTAATAAAAATGGTTCTACACGCCTGGTAAATATTAAAAATCAGGATACTGTGACAAAGCTGTTGGATATGATTCCCGATTTGGTTGACAGGTTTACTGCTAAAAAGGAAGAGACCATTCCCGATGCGGAAGCTGTAGATGTTGCATTCCCGGACAGAGATAACAAATAGTCCTCAAAACAAATCTTTACAGTAATATTTTAAGCAAAAGGAGTACATTTTCCCGAAAACAGGCATATTCTGTAGTAAGAGAGAAGCCATTTGGGGGAAATGTATGGAGAGAAAGAAACTGGCAGGGCTGATGGCATTTTTTGTGGCAGTGGGTATGTTGATTATGCTGTTTCTTCACAATGATTTTGTGGGAATCATTATTATTGCTTTGCTTTTATTTATCGGATACAGTTGTTGTATCTGTGATTAGCAGTATAGCACAGGAGTTTATATATATGGATATAGAAGCTATTCTGGCGTCAGAGGATGACGAAGCCTTAAAGGAATTGAAACTGTTTTTGTTTAAAGAGAATATCCGGCTTAAAAATGAGCAGAAGGAGTTGGCCGAATATAAAGAGAAGCTGTTGCGTGAGCGTGCCCAGTTCAGAATGGAGATGGACATGCTTCATCATAAGGCTGTTTTAGAACAAAAGCGGATTAAGGATGATAATCTGTTCTTTGAAAAGAAGATGGAAATATTAAAAGAAGGCTATCGTCAGTTGGAAACCGACAAGCGGAAACTGGAAAAAGAGCGTACCCGGTTTCAATTGGAAAAAGAGCTCTGGGAAGGCGAGAGCAGAGTTTCCGATATGGGAGATGTTGCAGCGGCTCTGTTCAGAGGGGTTACCAATCCGTTGGCACTTCGTAAGCGTTATAAGGATTTGCTGAAGATTTTTCATCCGGACAACCTTTGCGGAGACGGCGAACTGGTGCAGATGATTAACAGAGAGTATGAACGGAGAAAAAAAGCGGAATAGAGGGGGAGAAATCCCAGAGATTTTAAAATAGAAAAAAGCAAAAAAAAGACGGTGCAGAAAACACCGTCTTTTTTAATCATTTCGTTATTCATTTAAGAAGCATTATGCCTGGACATTATGCTCTTTCAACAGAACCGGACTTTAAGCATCTGGTGCACACATGCATTCTCTTGGAACTACCGTTAACATTGCATTTTACGCTTCTGATGTTGGAATTCCACATTCTGTTGGATCTTCTATGAGAATGGCTTACGTTGTTACCAAAATGAACGCCCTTACCACAAATATCACATTTAGCCATCTTGACACCTCCTCAAAATGCATTCGCATTAGTCTCTTTTTTAATAAATCAATAGCGAGATATGCTCGCAACATTGATATATTAACAGAAAATTTTTCGGATTGCAAGCAAAAACTAAAGTTTTTTGAATTTTTAAAAATTTTTATTTCTTTTTTTAAGAAAAACAGTTATAATACGATTATATATGTGCTGTCGTAATTAGGCGATGGCGTGCAAGAAGGAGGTTTTTATGAAAAGTTCTTCTATGACTACCCATATGGGTAACATTACAATTGATAACGACGTTATTGCCCAGTATGCAGGAAGCGTTGCGGTAGAATGTTTCGGTATTGTTGGAATGGCAGGTTATTCTGCAAAGGACGGCCTTGCGAAATTGCTTAAAATGGACAATTTGTCAAGAGGTATTTCCGTCTCCATTGAAAATAATAAGCTGATTTTGGACTTTCATGTAATTGTGGCATATGGGGTCAGCATTCTGGCTGTTTCAGACAATCTGGTTGATAACGTAAAATACAAGGTAGAGCAGTTTACCGGTATTGAAATTGAAAAAATAAACATCTTTGTCGAAGGTGTTAGAGTGATTGATTAAGGAGGATTTATCGTGGCTTTAAATACGATCGACGCTAAGATGCTTGCAAAGATGTTCTTAGCCGGTGCAAAGAATTTGGAATCAAAAAAGGAATGGATTAATGAGTTAAATGTATTTCCTGTTCCCGATGGGGATACCGGTACTAATATGACTCTGACAATTATGTCTGCAGCCAAAGAGGTTTTGTCTTTGGGAGACAATGCCACCATGGAGGATTTGTGTAAAGCAATTTCCAGCGGCTCCCTGCGTGGTGCAAGAGGAAACTCCGGTGTCATTTTATCACAGCTTCTGCGTGGTTTTACCAGAAGTATAAGGGAATTGGAAGTGATTGATCTTCCTGCTCTGGTAAATGCTATGGATAAAGCAGTGGAAACTGCATATAAGGCGGTTATGAAGCCCAAAGAAGGTACCATTCTTACCGTAGCCAGGGGTGCGGCTGAAAAAGCACGTGAGTTGCTGGAGGACGGCAATGGCGATATGGAGAAATTTATTGGCGATGTCATTGAGCATGCACGCTTCGTTTTAAGCCAGACACCGGAACTGTTACCTGTATTAAAACAGGCAGGTGTGGTAGATTCCGGCGGACAGGGACTTGTAGAAGTTCTTTCCGGTGCTTATGATGCATATTTGGGTAAGGAGATCGACTATACCATTGACGCACCTGCAACTCCTTCCGTAAATATTAAGATGGATGCACAGGCTGAAGCGGATATTAAATTTGGATATTGTACCGAATTCATTATTATGCTAAATAAAACTTTCAATATTAAACATGAGATGGATTTTAAAGAATTTCTGGAATCCATCGGTGACTCTATTGTATGTGTAGCTGATGATGATGTGGTAAAAGTACATGTACACACCAACGACCCGGGACTGGCTATCCAGAGAGCACTGAAGTATGGTCAGTTGTCCAATATGAAGATTGACAACATGCGTTTAGAGCATCAGGAAAAACTGTTTAAGGATGCCGAAAAGCAGAAAGCGGCTGAGACATCTGCGGCAGAAATTCCTAATGCAGAGGAAGCCCCCGTTGAGAGAAAAGCAGCCGGCTTTGTGGCAGTATCCATCGGGGAGGGTATGAATGAATTTTTCAGAAGCCTTGGCGTGGATTATATTATTGAAGGCGGCCAGACAATGAATCCTTCTACGGCAGATATGTTAGATGCCATTGAGAAGGTCAATGCAGATGCCGTGTATATTTTACCTAATAACAAAAACGTTATTTTAGCAGCAAATCAGGCAGCTGATCTGGTAGAAGATAAAAAGGTCATTGTAATTCCTACCAAGACTGTACCGCAGGGTATTACCGCAGTTATCAATTTTGTACCGGATTTATCGGCAGAAGAAAATGCGGAAGTAATGTCTTCTGAAATTAAAAATGTAAAAACAGGTGAAGTAACTTATGCGGTAAGAGACACCCAGATTGATGACAAGGTCATTAAACAGGGGGATTACATGGGTATCGGCGATGCAGGAATTCTGACTGTCGGAACCGACTTGGATGACATTACATTAGGTATGGTGGAAGCTATGATAAGTGAGGAAGCAGAGCTTATCAGCATTTATTACGGCAGTGATGTAGAAGAAGAACAGGCAGAAAAAATCAGAGATGCCATAGCAGAAAAGTATGGTGACTGCGATGTGGAACTGCAGTCCGGCGGTCAGCCTATTTATTACTATGTGATTTCCGTAGAATAATGGATATAAAAGGTGCAGACGACTGCACTTAAACCGATAGTGTTCGTGGTATTTTGGAGAATTGGAATGAACTTGCAATCAGATATTACCACTATAAAAGGAGTGGGGGAGAAATCCGCCACTCTTTTTCGTAAACTACATATTGAGACAGTGAGGGATTTACTGTTTTTCTTCCCCAGAGATTATGAGACATTTCAAGAGCCTGTTGCCATTGCGGATGCACAGGTAGGAGAACTTTCCACTATCCGTGGCATAATAACAGGACAGCCTCTGGTAAAACAGGTGCGGAATCTGAAAATACTGACAGTAACAGTAAGAGATGCCACGGGTAATATGCAGCTTACTTTTTTTAATATGCCCTTTTTAAAGAACACTTTAAAAACGGGACAATTCTATTTGTTCAGAGGAATTGTGCAGGTGAAGGGACATAAGGGGAAAACGGATGCTGCAGGTATCCAGGGCATGACAGGAAGTCCCCTGGGGTCGCAGACACTGGTAATGGAACAGCCCCGCATCTACAAAGAAGACGAATACCGTAAGCTGATGGCCTTTATCCAGCCCAGGTATTCTTTAACAAAGGGTTTGACCAATCTTGCAGTAACCAAGGCTGTAAAACAGGTGTTGAGCCTTTGCCCTATGCCGGAGGATATTCTTCCGGCAGAATTGGTTAAACAGGAAAATCTGATGCCTTATGAGGAGGCACTCCCTGCCATTCATTTTCCGGAAAGTAAAGAGCAGCTTATTAAAGCAAGGGAAAGACTGGTATTTAACGAATTCTTTTTCTTTTTATTGATGCTTAGGGATTCCAAGGCAGCTGTTCAGGAAAAGAACTGTATGCCGATGGTGGAAACAGCGGAAACTGCACGCTTTATAGAGGCACTGCCGTACAGGCTTACCAATGCCCAGCTTAAGGTCATTGAAGAAATTAAGGCAGATATGACAGGGGAGCATGTAATGAGTCGTCTGGTACAGGGAGATGTAGGCTCAGGTAAGACCATTGTAGCCTTCTGGGCATTGCTTTTATGTGTTACAAACGGTTACCAGGGAGCCTTAATGGCTCCTACGGAAGTACTTGCACGGCAGCATTATGAAAATATTTTATCCCTTACAAAAAGGTATAACCTGCCCTTTCAGACAGTGCTTTTGACAGGTTCCCAGACGGCATCGGTAAAAAGGGAAGCCTGTAAAGAACTTGAAAATGGCAGTGCTAATCTGGTTATCGGTACGCATGCGGTAATTCAGGACAAGGTTCATTTTAAGAATCTGGCACTGGTAGTTACGGATGAACAGCATCGTTTTGGAGTCAGACAAAGAGAAAATTTAAAAGAAAAAGGGAATCACCCGCATGTGCTGGTTATGAGTGCAACTCCCATTCCCCGTACCCTGGCAATTATTTTATACGGTGATTTGCAGATATCCATTATTGATGAGCTTCCCAGTGGCAGAAAAGCCATCAAAAACTGTGTGGTAGGTCCTTCCTACAGACCTAAAGCCTATGAATTTATTGCAGGAGAAGTGAGGGCCGGCAGACAGGTCTATTGTATCTGTCCCATGGTGGAAGAGGGGGAAATGGATGACTGCGAGAATGTAGTAGAATACACTGAAAAATTACGTGCTGCACTGCCATCCGGTATACAGATATCTTTCTTGCACGGTAAGATGCGTCCTGCAGACAAAAACCGGATTATGGAGTCCTTTGGAGCAGGAGAAATCGATGTACTGGTATCCACTACCGTTATTGAAGTCGGTATCAATGTCCCCAACGCCACCGTAATGATGGTAGAAAATGCCGAGCGTTTCGGTCTGGCACAGCTTCATCAGTTAAGAGGACGTGTGGGAAGAGGAGAACATCAAAGCTACTGCATTTTTATTAATACAAAGGAAAATAAAGAAACAAAAGAGCGGCTGGAAATTTTGAACCGTTCCAATGACGGCTTCTTTATTGCCGGGGAGGATTTAAGACTTCGCGGACCGGGAGACTTATTCGGTATCCGTCAGAGCGGTGAACTGGCATTTAGACTGGGTGATATCTATACGGACGCGGGAATCTTGAAAAAAGCATCTGCATGTGCTGAAAAATGGGCACATACTTTAAAAGAAAGCAATATTGTGTCTAAATATATAGAACAGGCAGAAAATGGTCTGGCAGAATGTAGGTTTGTCAAACATTTGTTACACTGACTGCAAATAATTCCTTAGTGTCTC
>JBJEMX010000030.1:0-122071 GCA_051879895.1 Lachnospiraceae bacterium | reverse complement strand
TACGAGTAAGGCTTTCTGGCTAGGGTCTGAACAGTAACAAAGGGGGTGGTGGAAGCCTATGAGGGAGTTTTATTGGACTTTTGATATGATATATTAAAAAAGGATTGACAAAACAGAACAAATGTTTTATTCTATGTTTAGAACATTTGTTCCTTAGCAAAAGGAGATTGGAATATGGAAAGAGATGAAAAGTTAAAAGCATTGGATGCAGCCCTTGTGCAGATTGAAAAACAGTATGGAAAGGGTGCCGTGATGAAGCTGGGTGACCCTTCTGCACAGATGAATGTAGAAACGATTCCCACAGGTTCCTTAAGTCTGGATGTGGCACTGGGACTGGGCGGTATTCCCAAGGGAAGGATTATAGAAATATACGGACCGGAGTCCAGTGGTAAGACCACCGTTACCCTGCATATGATTGCGGAGGTACAGAAGCGGGGCGGAATTGCAGGATTTATCGATGCGGAACATGCTTTGGATCCCGTTTATGCCAAAAATATCGGTGTAGATATTGACAACCTTTACATATCGCAGCCGGACAATGGAGAGCAGGCATTGGAAATTACCGAGACGATGGTACGTTCCGGAGCAATTGATATTGTGGTGGTGGACTCTGTTGCAGCACTGGTTCCGAAAGCAGAAATAGAAGGCGATATGGGAGACTCCCATGTAGGTCTGCAGGCACGTCTGATGTCTCAGGCACTGCGTAAGCTGACTGCGGTCATCAGTAAGTCCAATTGTACAGTAGTATTTATTAACCAGCTGCGTGAAAAAGTAGGTGTCATGTTTGGCAATCCGGAGACGACTACCGGCGGACGTGCACTGAAGTTCTATTCCTCCGTACGTCTGGATGTACGCCGTATTGAAGCCTTAAAGCAGGGTGGAGAAGTGATTGGTAACCGTACCAGAGTCAAGGTAGTAAAGAATAAGATTGCACCGCCCTTTAAAGAGGCAGAGTTTGATATTATGTTTGGAGAAGGTATCTCTGTTGAAGGTGATATTCTGGATCTGGCTGCTGAAAACGGCATTATCAACAAATCCGGTGCATGGTATGCTTATGAAGGCAATAAAATCGGTCAGGGGCGTGAAAATGCCAAGCAGTACTTAAAGGATAATCCGGAAATCTGTGCAGAAGTAGAGAAAAAAGTAAGAGAGCACTTTGGAATGTCCGGTGCTGCTGCGGATACAAAAGAGGGAGAGACAAAGACTGCCAAAGCTGAAACCAAAGAAAAATAGATTATATAGGGCAGTGATGCAAACGTCAGACAGTGCAAAATACGGCATACGGCCGGCAGGAGTAACAGAATGACAGTTACAGAAATTGTGGAAGCATCAGCTTCTAAGGTAAAAGTGTATCTTGATGAAGAATTCGCCTTTGTTTTATACAAAGGCGAAATTCGTAAATATGGAATAAAAGAGGGAAAAGTACTTTCTGAAAAAGTATATACTGAATTGATGGATGAGGTATTGCCCAAACGGGCAAAGCTGCGTTGTATGAATTTATTAAAAGCTAAAGATTATACGGTTGCACAGCTTCGTCAGAAGCTAAAGCAGGGCTGCTATCCTGATTCTGTCATAGAACAGGCTTTAGACTATGTGGCATCTTTCCGTTATACGGATGATTGCCGGTATGCAGTGGATTTTATCAATACCCATCATCTGACCAGAAGCCGAAGAAAGATAGAAAATGATTTGCAGGGGAAGGGGATCACCAAAGAGGTGATTGCAAAAGCATGGGAGCAGTGGGAAGAAGAAGGAAATGTACAGGATGAGGAAGCTCAGATAGCACAGCTTCTCGAAAAGAAGCATTTTGACCCTGAAAATGCAGATCGGAAGGAACTTCAGAAAATATACGGTTTTTTGGCAAGACGGGGATTTTCAACAGAAAAAATTCTGAAAGCATTAAAATGAACAAAACTCATTAAGACTTGTACTTGACATAAGTATCATTTTCCTTTAAAATTTAAGTGTTGTAAAATTGCTTTTAGAATGTGCGCAGCCAGGCTGGTTTCAAAATGGCATATACATACATTCTATAATAGATTTGGCATAGCCTGTAAGGTTATGTTTTGGTCTGTGGACCATGCACGAAAACTTAATAAGGAGGTGCTCCTGTACATGACATGGTTGTGGGTATTGGGAGCGGTAGTCATCACGCTTATCATTGCTGTACCGGTGACTGCAATCGTAGCTACGAACAGACGTAAGAAATACGTGGAAGCGAAGCTGGGAGATGCAGATACAAAGGCCAGAGAGATTATTGATGAAGCTCTGAAGACTGCAGAAGCCAAGAAACGTGAGTCGTTACTTGAAATCAAGGAAGAGTCCATTCGAACCAAGAATGAACTGGACAAGGAAATCAAGGAACGCAGAGCGGAAGCACAGCGTTACGAGAGAAGGATTCAGCAGAAGGAAGAGAACATCGACAAAAAAGCAGATGCTATCGAACGCAAAGAAGCAAGTCTGGCACAGAAGGAAGAATCCTTGAACAGGATGAAAGACGAAGTGTCCAAACTTAACGAACAGCGGGTACAGGAACTGGAGCGAATTTCCGGATTAACCTCTGAACAAGCAAAAGAATATTTGTTGAAAATTGTTGAAGATGAAGTGAAACATGAAACGGCTGTGATGATCAAGGAATTAGAGAGTCGCGCCAAAGAAGAAGCAGACAAGAAGGCGAAGGAGTATGTAGTAAATGCAATTCAGAGATGTGCAGCAGATCATGTCTCTGAGACTACTATTTCCGTGGTACAGCTTCCCAGTGACGAAATGAAGGGACGTATCATTGGTAGAGAAGGACGTAATATCCGTACCTTGGAAACCATGACCGGTGTTGATTTAATTATTGACGATACGCCGGAGGCAGTTATTTTGTCCGGATTTGACCCTATTCGTCGTGAGGTGGCAAGAATTGCGCTTGAGAAACTGATTGTAGATGGACGTATCCATCCTGCCAGAATTGAAGAAATGGTAGAAAAAGCGCAGAGAGAAGTAGAAGTAATGATTAAAGAGGAAGGAGAAGCCGCAACTCTTGAAGTAGGAGTACACGGAATTCATCCTGAACTTGTAAGATTACTTGGTAAGATGAAATTCAGAACCAGTTATGGTCAGAATGCATTAAAGCATTCTATTGAGGTGGCTCAGTTGTCAGGACTTCTGGCAGCAGAGATGGGACTGGATGTCCGCCTTGCTAAGCGTGCAGGTTTATTGCATGACATCGGTAAGGCTGTAGACCATGAAATGGAAGGGTCCCATATTCAGCTTGGCTCTGAATTGTGTAGAAAGTATAAGGAGAATGCTGTCGTTATTAACGCAGTTGAATCCCACCACGGTGACGTGGAAGCTACATCCCTGATTGCATGTATTGTACAAGCTGCTGATACAATATCTGCTGCAAGACCGGGGGCTAGAAGGGAAACATTGGAAACCTATACTAGCAGATTAAGACAATTAGAAGAAATCACAAACAATTTCAAAGGTGTTGAAAAATCTTTTGCTATTCAGGCAGGTAGGGAAGTTCGTGTAATGGTAGTTCCTGAACAAATCACTGATGCAGACATGATAGTAATGGCACGTGATATTTCTAAGCAGATTGAAGCGGAATTGGAATATCCGGGACAGATTAAAGTCAATGTTATCCGTGAGAGCCGCGTAATTGATTACGCAAAGTAAAATAATTGAATAGGTAAAGAAAAGCGTAGACGGACATACCGTTTACGCTTTTTTGCTGATTTAGAAAATTTTTACTTGTGTTCGGTAACGTGTTATAGTAGAATATACAAGATATGTATGATTGTATACGATTATCCAATTAAAGAAGATTACAGTCTGTATGCACGAAATGAAAGTCTGTACCGGAGAATATCTATCGCAAATATACAGGCTGTAGAAAGATGTGGTGATAGTGATGAAGGCATATAAGGATATGAGCAAAGAAGAACTGATGGCAATTAAGACAGAATTGGAGCAGGCATATGCTGATGCAAAGAAAAAAGGGTTAAAACTGGATATGTCCAGAGGTAAGCCTTCTGCAGCACAGTTGGATTTATGCATGCCCATGATGAGCGTTTTAGATACAGACAGTATATTAAAAACGGAGACCGGATTGGATTGCAGGAATTATGGTGTGCTGGATGGTATTCCTGAGGCAAAAAAGCTTATGGCAGAAATTATGGGGGTTGACCCGGAAAATGTAATCGTATGTGGTAATGCCAGCCTGCCTATCATGTATGATACCATATCCCGTTCCATGACCCATGGTGTGTGTGGCAGTACTCCGTGGTGCAAGCTGGATACAGTGAAGTTTTTGTGTCCGGTTCCCGGTTACGACAGACATTTTGCCATTACAGAGCATTTTGGTATTGAAATGATTACGGTTCCCATGACAAAGGATGGACCTGACATGGATGTGGTTGAAGAATATGTCAATCATGATGCCGCTGTGAAGGGAATCTGGTGTGTTCCCAAGTATTCCAATCCGCAGGGTATTGTGTACTCTGATGAAGTGGTAAAAAGATTTGCGGCACTCCGTCCGGCAGCAGAGGATTTTAGAATTTTCTGGGACAATGCTTATGCTATTCACGATTTGTATCCCGATGAGGAAGAAAATCTTTTGGAGATTCTGGGTGAATGTGAGAAGGCCGGTAATCCGGATATGGTATATGAATTTGCCTCTACTTCAAAGGTGAGCTTTGCAGGTGCAGGTATTGCAGCAGTAGCTTCCTCCGCAAAGAATCTGGATTTTATGAGAAAGTCCATGACAATCCAGACGATTGGATATGATAAGATTAATCAGTTGCGTCATGTAAAATATTTTAAGAATCTGGACGGCTTAAAAGCACAGATGAGGAAGCATGCAGAAATCATGCGTCCTAAGTTTGAATCGGTGCTTTCCATCCTTGAAAGGGAATTGGGCGGATTAGAAATTGCAGAGTGGATTCGCCCCAAGGGAGGCTATTTTATCTCCTTTGAAGCCATGGAAGGCTGTGCAAAGGCAATTGTGGCAAAATGTAAGGAAGCGGGAGTGGTGATGACCGGTGCGGGAGCGACCTATCCCTATGGAAAAGATCCGAAAGATACCAATATCCGAATTGCACCCTCTTTTCCTACACTGGAAGAAATGTCACAGGCAGCAGAATTATTTGCACTCTGTGTAAAACTGGTAAGTGTAGAAAAACTGCTGCAAGCATAAAATTTGCAGAAAGGACGAACCATGGCAGAAGAATTTAAACGTTTAAGCAGGGATTTAGTACAAAAGGGTGCCATTATTGATTATTATCAGGATACGGTCCGGGTTCCCAACGGAAATATAGTAAAGTGGGACTTTATTGGTCATAAGGGGGCAGCGGCGGTGGTACCGGTCATGGAAGACGGAAAGATTCTGATGGTGCGTCAGTATCGCAACGCATTAGACCGCTATACGATAGAGATACCGGCAGGTGGTCTGAATGGTGCGGATGAGCCTACTAAAACTGCAGCGGCAAGGGAACTGGAAGAGGAAACCGGATTTCGCTCTGAAGACATAGAATTCCTTTTAAGCATTTATACAACGGTAGCATTTTGCAATGAAAAGATAGATATTTATGTAGCAAGAAATCTGATTCCAAGTTGTCAGAATCTGGATGAAGATGAGTTTATCAATGTAGAGTCCTATACTGTGGAAGAACTGAAAGACATGGTTTACAGTGGTGCGATTCAGGATTCTAAAACCGTTTGTGCAATCATGACTTATGCAGGCAGGTATCAGGTATAAAGCAGAAAAGACCGTCATAGAATAAAGCGTATCAGATTATGGAAAATGGCGGTGAAGGAATGCGGCTTGCAACAAAAAGAGCAGAGTTAAAATACAATAGGCTGTTGAACAGACTCATGATAGCCGGTTTTGTATTGGGGCTGTTAATAATGAATATCGGAAAAAAGGCATTGCTTGAGAATACGGGATTGCTCAGTGAGTATACATTATACGAATTGAAGTATTCCGCAGTTGACAGTAACGCCTTTTTTCTGTATGTATTACAAAAAAGAGTGGGAGTGGCACTGGTGCTGGCAGTGCTTTCTACAACATGGCTGGGAATGGCTGCAACCTGGACATGTGCAGCCTGGCTGGGGATTTCCTTTGGCATGCTGTTTATGGCATCCATACTGCGTTATGGGATAAAAGGTATCCTGCTGGTAGGAACCGGTATCTTTCCGCAGGCTCTGGTATATTTTCCCGTGACGTTATTTTTTCTGCAATGGAGTTATGAGTTTTGCGTTGCCATTTATTATCCGGACAGGCTGCAGACGGGGCACGAAGCAGTTGGAAAAAAGCAGCTTTTAAGAAAGAAAGCCATACAATTTTTGCTTCTTTTAGGGGTTGTCATAATTGGATGCATTCTGGAGAGTTATGTAAACCCGATACTGGTCTTAAATTTGTTAAAGATTTTTTAAAATTGCAATTGCTTTTCTTTTTAGGAGTGCGTATAATAGAATTCTAACGACAAAAATTGGGGAGTACCTAAGGAAGAAAGGACAGAGTGATTCATGGAAAGGGCAATAGAATCTTTTATGTCTTATTTACATAACATAAAGAAGATGTCTGAGAATACCAGACTGTCCTATCAGAGGGATTTGCGTAAACTGCAAAGCTTTCTGAAAGATTTGGAGATATATGATGTAGCGTCAGTATCCCAGACCAATCTGAATTCTTATGTACTGTATCTGGAAAAGCAGCATTTGGCACCGGCAACTATTTCTCGAAATATTGCAGCCATTAAGGCATTTTATCATTTTTTGTTTAAGGAAAGAATGGTAGAAGAAGATATTTCCGATGGATTAAAGGCACCCAAAATTGAAAAGAAACTGCCGGACACCCTGACAATAGAAGAAGTGGACAGGCTTTTGGAAAAGCCTTCGGGAGACTCTCCTAAGGAGAGGCGGGATAAGGCAATGCTGGAGCTCTTATATGCAACCGGTATCCGGGTTTCCGAATTGATTTCCTTGACATTGTCAGACATCAATCTGAAAATGGGATTTGTCATATGCAGGGACAATAACAGAGAACGGGTAATTCCTTTTGGAAACAAAGCCCGTAAGGCAGTTATGGAATATTTGGAAACAGCCAGAGGAGCATTGCTTAGAGATGACGGGCAGGAAGTTCTTTTTGTCAACTGTTCCGGAACTCCCATGAGCAGACAGGGCTTCTGGAAGCTGGTAAAATACTATGCGGATAAGGCAGGGATTGAAAAAGAGATTACTCCTCATACCCTGCGGCATTCCTTTGCGGTGCATCTGCTTGAGAATGGTGCCGACTTACATAGTGTACAGGAAATGATGGGACATTCTGATATTTCCACCACACAGATATATGTCAATAAAAACCGCAATAAGATTCGCGAAGTATATACGAAGGCACACCCCAGAGGGTAAAATAAAAAAAGTAATAAAATGAAAAAAATACGTTGACAAATTAAAGCAACAGAGTTATATTTGCTACAGAACTTAATAATAAACCGTTGATGCGGAGATAACGGTAATTATGCTTTTACAGAGAGTCCGGGTGGCTGAGAGCCGGGTGAAAAACAGATTATCAAATGGACCGCAGAGGGCGCAGTCAAATGTATTATATGTGAGATACAGAGTATTCTGCGACGTGTTGGCATACGTTAGTTGCCGGGAATATGTTGGTATTCTGCTAAGTGCACAGTTTTACAGACTGTGAATCAAGGTGGCACCGCGGATTAGGTATTGATTCGCCCTTGACAGAAATTTATTCTGTCAAGGGCGTTTTTTGTGTTTAAAATGAATGGAGGCTAGTGTGAAAAAACACACTAACGCTCCGGAATGGAGGAGCTTATGAATTTTTTACCGAAGATGGAAAAAGTGAAGGAAATTGCAGAAAGCGGAAGATATGATATCCTTCCTGTCAGTTGTGAGATGATGTCCGATGTCCGCACACCAATGGAGGTATTGAAGATACTGAAAAATGTGTCCGCACACTGCTATATGCTGGAATCTGTTACAGAAAAGGAAAAATGGGGCAGATATACATTTCTGGGATTTGATCCGAAATTGGAAATTACTTGCGAGGGCAATGTAATGAAGGTGGGAGAAATCAAAATACAGACAGATAACCCGGCAGAGCAGCTACGCCAGATACTACAGGAATATAAAAGTCCGAAATTTGACTACCTGCCTTCTTTTACAGGTGGTCTGGTAGGATATTTTTCCTATGATTTTCTGGGCTACAGCGAGCCGTCGGTGCGGATTCCTGTAGAAGATTCGGAAAATTTTAAGGATGTTGACTTGATGCTGTTTGATAAGGTGATTGCCTTTGACCACTTTAAACAAAAGATAATTCTGATTGCAAATATGTCACTTAAGGATGTGGAGACAGGTTATAACAAAGCAGTTTTGGAATTGAAACAGCTTGTAGAATTATTAAAACACGGAGAAAAGAAAAAGGAACCCACGGGACGTCTGATGGGGGAGGTAACACCGCTGTTTGATGAAGAAACCTATTGCAGGATGGTGGAGAAGGCAAAGTATCATATTCATGAGGGGGATATTTTTCAGATTGTGTTATCCAACCGGTTAAGTGCTCCTTTTGAAGGAAGTCTTCTTAATACCTATCGTGTTTTGAGAACCTTAAATCCTTCACCCTATATGTTTTATTTTTCCGGTACCGATGTGGAGGTGGCAGGGGCATCTCCCGAAACGCTGGTGAAACTGGAGGATGGCGTACTTCACACCTTCCCTTTGGCGGGCACAAGGCCCAGAGGAAAAACAGAGGAAGCGGATAAGGCCTTGGAAGCGGATTTGCTTTCCGATGAAAAAGAACTTGCAGAACATAATATGCTGGTAGATTTAGGCAGAAATGATTTAGGCAGAATCAGTAAGTTTGGAACAGTGGAGGTAGAGAAGCTTCACAGTATTGAAAGGTATTCCCATGTCATGCATATCGGCTCTACGGTAAGGGGCGAAATCAAAGAGGAATTTGATGCGTTGGATGCCGTCAGTGCGGTTCTTCCGGCAGGTACTCTGTCAGGGGCACCGAAAATCAGAGCCTGTCAGTTGATTGCCGAACTGGAAAATAACAAAAGGGGTATTTATGGCGGTGCAATCGGATACCTTGATTTTACGGGAAATCTGGACACCTGTATTGCAATCCGTATTGCATATAAGAAAAACGGTAAGGTCTTTATCAGAAGCGGAGCCGGCATTGTGGCAGATTCTGTTCCGGAAAAGGAGTATCAGGAGTGTATCAATAAAGCTGCAGCAGTGGTAAAGGCACTTAAGATGGCAGAGGAGGTGGATGCATGATTTTACTGATTGATAATTATGACAGCTTTTCCTACAATCTGTACCAGCTTGTTGGCAGTATTGAAGAAAATATAAAAGTAATCCGCAATGATGAATTGACGGTAACAGAAATACAGAAGCTGGCTCCGGACAAAATGATTATCTCTCCGGGCCCCGGAAGACCTGAGGATGCAGGTATTATTGTGGAACTTGCCAAAACCCTTTCACAGAAGATTCCTACCTTAGGCGTGTGTCTGGGACATCAGGCAATTTGTGCGGCATACGGTGCCACAATCACTTATGCAAAGCAACTGATGCATGGAAAACAGTCGGTTGCAGCACTTGATAATCAATGTCCCCTGTTTCGGAACATGACACAGAGTGTGCCGGTTGCAAGATATCATTCTCTGGCAGCAGACCCGGATACCATGCCGGAATGTCTTTTGGTGACGGCACAAACAGAAGATGGGGAAATTATGGCGGTACAGCACAGGGATTATCCCATTTACGGTATGCAGTTTCATCCGGAATCCATTATGACGCCGGAAGGCAGACAGATGCTTGAAAACTTTATCAATTTATAAGGAGGAAATAGAAATATGATTAAAGAGGCTATTGTAAAAATCGTTGACAAACAGGATTTGACTTATGATGAGGCTTATGCCGTAATTACCGAGATTATGAGCGGGGAAACCACTCCCACACAGAATGCGGCGTTTTTGGCTGCCTTATCAACCAAAAGCACTAAGGCAGAAACCATTGAAGAAATAACCGGATGTGCAGCGGCTATGCGGGACAGGGCAACGAAGGTACCTAACGATATGGATTTACTGGAAATCGTAGGAACGGGAGGTGATGGAGCACACAGCTTTAATATATCCACTACAACAGCCATCGTAACAGCTTCCGCAGGTATTAAGGTTGCAAAGCATGGAAACAGAGCGGCTTCTTCAAATTGTGGTACAGCGGACTGCCTGGAGGCATTGGGAGTAAATATCAGCTTAGAGCCGGAAAAATGTCTGGAGCTGCTTGAAAAAGTAGGATTTTGTTTCTTTTTTGCACAGAAATATCACACTTCCATGAAGTATGTAGGCCCTATCAGAAAAGAACTGGGTATCAGAACGGTATTTAACATCTTAGGCCCCCTTACCAATCCCGCAAGTCCTAAGAGACAGCTTTTAGGTGTATATGACAGCTCTCTGGTAGAGCCTTTGGCACAGGTATTGATGAAGCTTGGGGTAAATAAAGGGATGGTAGTTTACGGACAGGATAAGCTGGATGAAATTTCCCTTTGTGCACCTACAACGATAGCAGAATTCTCGGACGGATGGTTTAAAACCTATGAAATCACACCGGAGCAGTTTGGTATGGAACGCTGCATGCGGGAAGATCTGCGTGGGGGCACTCCCGCAGAAAATGCAGCGATTGTAAGGGCTATATTAAGTGGGGAAAAGGGACACAAACGAAATGCAGTACTTTTAAATGCAGGTGCGGCATTGTATATCGGAGAAAAGGCAGCTTCCATGGAAGAGGGTATCCGCCTTGCAGAGGAACTGATTGACTCCGGTAAAGCAATGGAGACATTAGAAAAACTGATAAACCTTTCTAATGCAGAATAAGACACAGAAGGTGGCGGAAATGACTATATTGGATGAACTGGCAGCATACGCACAGACGCGTGTAAAAGCTGCAAAAGAAAGGATATCACCGGAAGAAATAAAGAAGAGGGCACTTTCCTTACCCAAGGGAGATTTTGCTTTTGAAAAGGCTCTTGCAAAGCCGGGAGTCTCCTTTATCTGTGAGTGTAAGAAAGCTTCCCCTTCTAAGGGAGTGATAGCAGAGGAATTTCCTTATCTGGAAATAGCCGGGGAATATGAAGCAGCGGGAGCGGATTGTATTTCTGTGCTGACGGAGCCTAAATGGTTTTTGGGAAGGGATGCCTATCTGGAGGAAATAGCGAAAACGGTTTCGATACCCTGTCTGAGAAAAGATTTTACGGTGGATGAATATATGATTTATGAGGCAAAGCTTTTGGGAGCAAAGGCGGTTTTATTGATTTGTTCCATACTGTCCACTGAAACAATCAGAGAATATATTCAGATTTGTGATACACTTGGACTGTCTGCACTGGTAGAAGCTCATGATGAAGAAGAAATCCAATCTGCAATACAGGCAGGTGCCAGAGTGATAGGTGTCAACAACCGCAATTTGAAGGATTTTTCTGTAAATACGGATAACAGCAGCAGACTGCGGGAAATGGTGCCGAAGGATATTTTGTTTGTAGCGGAAAGCGGTGTAAAAAACCCGGAGGATATCAAAGCCTTAAAGAATGCCGGCGTGGATGCTGTGTTAATCGGGGAAACCCTGATGCGGGCTGCAGATAAAGGGAAGAAGCTTAAAGAATTAAAGGAGTACGGGCATGACGAAAATCAAACTGTGCGGATTGACCAGAAACTGTGATATTGCATGGGTAAATGAACTGATGCCGGAGTATATCGGTTTTGTTTTTGCAAAGAACAGTAAGCGGTATGTATCACCCGGGCAGGCAGAGGACTTGCGAAAAAAGCTGAAATGTGGCATTATTCCGGTAGGCGTGTTTGTGGATGAAAAGCCGGAAATCATTGCAGATTTGTGCCGGCGTAAAATTATTGACGCAGTCCAGTTGCACGGCAATGAGGATGAAGAGTATATCTGCAAGCTGCGTAAGTTAACTGACTGTGTGATAATAAAGGCTTTCCGGATAGGAGAACAAGCGGATAGAAAAGGGAAAGCGGGCATAGAAGCAATCAATCATTCCACAGCAGATTATGTATTGCTGGATTCCGGTCAGGGAAGCGGTAAAACCTTTGATTGGTCGGTACTGGATAAGATTCATAGAAAATATTTTCTGGCAGGCGGGCTTGGAACAGAAAATGTAAGAGAAGCTGTTTTGAAACTAAGCCCTTATGCAGTGGATGCAAGTTCTTTGCTGGAGACAGACGGCTTTAAGGATAAAAGTAAGATGGCAGCATTTGTAAATGCAGTCAGGAAAAGTGAGGAAAGTAATATGGCTTCAAAAAAAGGAAGATACGGTGTACATGGCGGACAGTACATCCCCGAAACACTGATGAATGCGGTAATTGAGCTGGAAGAGGCATATAATCATTATAAGAATGACCCCGAATTTAACAGGGAGCTTACAGAGCTGTTTAATGAATATGCCAACAGACCCTCCAGACTTTATTATGCAGAAAAGCTGACCAGGGAACTGGGCGGTGCTAAAATCTATTTAAAGAGAGAGGATTTGAATCATACCGGTTCCCACAAAATTAACAATGTGCTGGGGCAGGCTCTGCTCGCAAAGAAGATGGGGAAGACCCGATTAATTGCAGAAACAGGAGCAGGGCAGCACGGTGTGGCAACGGCTACGGCAGCAGCACTGATGAATATGGAATGCGTGGTCTTTATGGGAGAAGAGGATACTAAGAGACAGGCACTGAATGTATACCGGATGAAGCTTTTGGGAGCAGAAGTGATACCCGTCAAGACAGGAACCGCTACTTTAAAGGATGCGGTTTCTGAAGCCATGAGAGAGTGGACCTCCCGTATTGATGACACTCATTATTGTTTAGGCTCTGTTATGGGGCCTCATCCCTTCCCTGAAATTGTAAGGGATTTTCAGGCGGTGATTTCCAAAGAGATAAAAACACAGATTCTGGAAAAGGAAAACCGACTGCCGGATGTAGTGATGGCCTGTGTAGGAGGCGGCTCCAATGCAATGGGAACCTTTTATCATTTTATTGAGGATAAAGATGTGCGGCTGATTGGCTGTGAGGCAGCCGGCAGAGGTATTGATACCTTTGAAACGGCGGCAACCATTAATACAGGCAGACTGGGGATTTTTCATGGCATGAAGTCCTATTTCTGTCAGGATAAGTACGGTCAGATAGCACCGGTTTACTCTATTTCGGCAGGTCTGGATTATCCCGGTATCGGTCCTGAACATGCCTATTTACACGATATCGGCAGGGCGGAATATGTGCCGGTTACGGATGAAGAAGCAGTAGAGGCCTTTGAGTTCCTTTCCAGGACAGAAGGAATCATTCCTGCAATTGAATCGGCTCATGCCATTGCTCATGCCATGAAGCTTGCACCTACAATGGATAAGGAAAAAATTATTGTAGTTACGGTTTCCGGCAGAGGAGATAAGGACTGTGCGGCAATTGCCCGCTACAGAGGGGAGGATATTTATGAGTAGAATACAAGCAGCCTTTAGCAAGGGAAAGGCATTTATTCCGTTTATTACCTGCGGAGATCCCGACCTTGAAACAACAGGAAAAATTGTGAGAGAGGCAGTAAGAAACGGAGCAGATCTGATAGAGCTGGGGATTCCCTTTTCGGACCCTACCGCAGAAGGCCCTGTTATTCAGGGAGCTAATATCCGTGCACTTGCAGGTGGGATTACCACAGACAAGGTTTTTGATTTTGTAAAAGAACTTAGAAAGGATGTAGAAATTCCACTGGTATTTATGACCTATGCCAATGTGGTATTTTCCTACGGAGCTCAAAAGTTTATTGCCAACTGCAAAGAGACAGGCATTGACGGTATCATTCTGCCGGATCTGCCCTTTGAAGAAAAAGAAGAATTTGCACCCCTATGCAAACAGTACGGTGTGGCATTGATTTCGCTGATTGCCCCGACATCCAGACAGCGTGTTGCCATGATTGCAAAAGAGGCAGAAGGCTTCCTCTATATGGTCTCCAGCCTCGGGGTAACGGGAACGAGAAGTGAAATTACCACGGACCTTTCTTCCATAGTATCCATTGTCCGGGAGAACACAGATATCCCCTGTGCCGTTGGATTTGGCATTTCCACACCCGAACAGGCAAAGAAAATGGCAGCCGTTTCTGACGGTGCCATTGTAGGCTCGGCTATTATAAAAATCATAGAGAAGTATGGTAAAGATGCCGCTGTGCCGGTAGGCGAGTATGTGAAAGAAATGAAAGAAGCCATAGATATTAACAATTAAGTATGCATACAAGAGATACTGGAAAGCTGGAATTTATCGCACTCAAGGGAAAAGGAAGCACGAACGAAGTGAGTATTTACTTTTTCTGGTGCAATACCGACGAAATCAGAAGTGCGAAGCGGGGCATAAAACAAGGCAAGTGCCCAACTGTGCCCCGGAAAAAGAGCGGAAGCGGGGCATAAAACAAGGAAAGTGTCCAACTGTACCCCGGAAAAGAGCGGAAACGGGGCATAGAACAGGGAAAGTGCCCAACTGTGCCCCGGAAAAAGAGCGGAAGCGGGGCATAAAACAAGGCAAGTGCCCAACTGTGCCCCGGAAAGAAGCGGAAGCGGGGCATAGAACAAGGAAAGTGTCCAACTGTACCCCGGAAAAACGCGGAAGCGGGGCATAAAACAGGGAAAGTGCCCAACTGTACCCCACGGAGAAAAGTGATAACATAATAGGTACGAGACTTATAACAGCAATCAGACCTTCAATTGTTATCATGGCAATCATCTATCTTTCGTACAAATTTCCAATGTAGTAAAGCATACAAATGCATCTTTGTTACATTGGATTTCTATATTAACAGAGGGTCGCAGGTCTCCGTTCTACTTCGGTCGTTGCAGAGTGCCACTGGCACTTTGCAACAGCATGGATCAGATGCTGTGTAGTGATATCCTGAGGAATGGATAGATTATCCGCACAACGGGAAAATCGCACAACAACAAAACTGCACAACAGTCCCTTTTGTCTGATATGAAAATTACTTTATTATCAGTGATAACATAAAAATAAGCTGATGTACCTTTTTGATGTACATCAGCTTATTTGATAAACATACTTTGTCTACAGTTTGCACTAATTTCTTTTGGAAATTGCGAGAACATTTCTTTTAAAAACAGAGAGCTTTTTCTTTAAAAAACTGCGAATTGTTTTTCAAAGAAAATCATCTTATTCATAATCCGCAATATCATAAATCAGTTTTTCGGAAGCTTCCCAGCCCAGACAGGGGTCAGTGATGGATTTGCCGTAGACTCCGCCGCCAACTTTCTGACAGCCGGGTTCAATATAGCTTTCAATCATCACGCCCTTAACCAGATTGTGAATATCGGAATTCAGCTTTCTGCTGTGCATAACCTCTTTTACGATACGAATCTGCTGCTCATACTGCTTGTTGGAGTTTGAGTGGTTTGCATCAATAATGCAGGCAGGGTTCTTTAAGTCTCTTTCATTGTAGAGAGTTAAAAGCGTATTTAAATCCTCATAGTGGTAGTTGGGAAGATTGCGTCCGTGTTTATTGGTGGCACCACGCAGTACGGTGTGAGCCAGATCATTACCGTTAGTCTTAACCTCCCAGCCTCTGAAAATAAAGGAGTGGGGATGCTGTGCCGCATAAACGGAGTTAAGCATTACGGAGAAGTCACCGCTGGTAGGGTTCTTCATGCCTGCAGGCACATCAAAACCGCTGCATGCCAGACGGTGCTGCTGGTCTTCTACGGAGCGGGCACCAATAGCAACATAAGATAAAATATCGGATACATAGTGCCAGTTTTCGGGGTAGAGCATTTCATCGGCAGCAGTCAGACCGCTTTCTTCAATGGCACGAATCTGCATTCTTCGCATGGCAATAAGTCCTGCGAGAAAGTCCGGCTTTTTTTCAGGGTCAGGCTGGGATACAATACCCTTGTAGCCCTCGCCGGTGGTACGGGGCTTATTGGTATAGATACGGGGAATAAGAATCAGCTTATCCTTTACTTTGTCATTGATTTTTCCCAGTCTGCTTACATAATCGCAGACAGAATCCTCATTATCGGCAGAACAGGGACCGATGATTACCAGAAATTTATTGCTCTTTCCGGTAAAAACGTCTCTGATTTCCGCATCTCTTTCTTCTTTTAATTTTGCCAATGCTTCAGGCATGGGGAATTGTTCTTTGATTTCCGACGGAGTCGGTAATTTTTTTATAAATTCGTAACTCATAACACACCTCTCTTTAGTACGCAGATGAAAATTTTAGTATAAAAATCTGCATAACTGTTAGTCATTATATAATAAATCGTAAAATGGTGCAATCCTTTTTCTCGGACAGTATCGCTTACAGACAGTACCGCTTGCAAATAGTGCTGCTGATAGCCGTCACCACTTACATAAGCCGGCGTAGAACGAGGTAAAGACAGGCAGCAGAGTAAATCTGACTGATTAACATACCTGTTATGTAGGAATGGATTCCGAACTTTGGCAGCAGGAAAAAGACAAAGAACAGACGGATTAGGAGAGAACTGACATTGATAAAGAAAACGCTGGCAGCCTTGCCTAAACCATGTAAAATGCTGGTAAGCGTAGTACAAAGGTATAAAAAGGGGCAGATAAAGCTTAAGGAGCAGATAAACCTGCCGGCGAGTACACTGTCGAATAAAAGATTTCCCACGGGTTTTCCCAATATAAGAAAGCCCAGGGTGCAGACGCCTCCTAAAATCAGGCAGGAGGAAATGGTTTTGGAAGCTGCACGCTTTACGGCTGTTTTGTTACCGGTGGCATCGGCTTCCGAAACCACGGGCAGGAGCATCAGGGAAATAGAGCCGGTTAAAGCGTTTGGGAAAAGAACGAGCGGCAGAGCCATGCCGGTTAAAACTCCGTATACGCTTAAGGCGGTTGCGGTGTCATAACCATAGACCTGTAGCTTTTCGGGAATATAAACAGCTTCTATGCTTTGCAGCAGGTTAATTACAATGCGGTTGAAGGATAAGGGAATGGCAAGGGCAAGCAATTTGTTTGTAATGGCAGCATATGTAGCAGGGCATCCCTTGGCAACATATGTGACTGGTTTTTTAGGGGTAGATAAGGAAACGTGAGAGAAACGCAGGTAAATGGCAATAATGGATACCACCATGGCACAGAATTCCCCTACAACCAGACCGATAACCGCTGCGTTAATAGTGGGAGCAGTACCTTTGGCAGAGGCAATATAGTCAGCCAGAAAGACGCAGAGTATCCGGCAGAACTGTTCTACGAGCTGGGTGGAAGCGGGAATGCCAGCCTTTTTGATACCATAAAAATAGCCGTTGATACAGCAGTGTACGGCACACAGGGGAATAGACAGGGCTATAATACGCAGCATGGAAGCTGTGCGGGGCTCTAAGAGAAAGTAAGCAGCAATCCACTCTGAAAAATGCATGATGCCACCCATGCAAAGGAAGGATAAAATAAGAGAAACCACAAGCCCGGATATGAGGGTACGAAGAGAGGATTTATAGTCCTTTGAAGCGGCTTCTCCTGCCACATACTTGGAAATGGCAGTCTGTAACCCCGCAACGGTAACAGAGAAGCTTAAGGCCAATACGGGACTGGTAAGCTGGTAAACACCCATGCCTTCTTCACCGAACAGGCGGGAAAGATAGATACGGTAAAAAAAGCCAATCAGACGGCTGAAAAGTCCGGTCAGCGTTAGAATGATAGTACCGGTAATAAAGGGGTGGTTTTTGAAACGGCTCATGGGAAAGACCTTTTTCAGAAATGGTTGAGACATATATATGCAAAAGAGCAGAACAGAAGAACGGAGCAGAGGACAAAAATGGAAATGGACGAATATGCAAAACCATGTTAGAGTAAAGGTATTATGGCAGTAAATTAGTGAGGTAGTATATGAGAAAAAAAGTTGTGGTAGGTATGTCAGGCGGTGTGGATTCCTCTGTGGCAGCATACCTTTTAAAGAAACAGGGATATGAAGTAATCGGTGTCACCATGCAGATGTGGCAGGAAGAACCGGCAGGCAATCAAAGCATACAGGACGCCCGCAGGGTGGCAGAGCAGTTAAACATTCCGCATTATGTAATGGACTTCAGAAAAGAATTTAAAGAAGGTGTAGTGGATTATTTCGTAGAGGAATACTTACAGGGCAGGACACCCAATCCCTGTAATATCTGTAACCGCAGGGTGAAGTGGGAAGCACTGCTTGAAAGAAGTGCGAAACTTGGTGCCGATTATGTGGCAACCGGACATTATGCCCGCATAGAGAAACTGGAAAATGGCCGCTATACGGTAAAAAACTCCGTTACGGCAAAGAAGGACCAGACCTATGCACTGTGCAACCTGACCCAGTCACAGCTTTCCCATACGCTTATGCCGGTGGGAGAGTATGAAAAGGAGGAAATCCGGCGGATTGCAGAGGAACAGGGACTTTTTGTGGCGACAAAAAAGGACAGTCAGGATATCTGCTTTATTCCGGATGGTGATTATAGTGCGTTTTTAGAGAGAGTTGCACCCGAAAGAATGCCGGGGAGCGGCAAGTTTGTCAATACTTCCGGAGAGATTCTGGGTACCCATAAAGGTATTACCCATTATACAATCGGACAGAGAAAAGGTTTAAATCTGGCTATGGGGCATCCTGTTTTTGTGGCAGGTATTAAGCCAAAGACCAATGAAGTGATTATCGGAGAAAATGAGGATATTCATACCAGCGTGGTATATTGTGACAAAATCAATTATATGGGCATGGAAGATTTACCAAAACCCCGCAGGGCAATTGTAAAAATCCGTTATGCCCATGCAGGGACGCCCTGCCTTTTGGAAAAACTGCCGGATGGACGGGTGAAATGCACCTTTGATGAACCGGTGCGTGCAGCCACTCCGGGACAGGCAGCTGTTTTTTATGAGAACGGCTATGTGTTGGGCAGCGGTACCATAACAGCAGAATCATAACAGAGGAGTCATAACAGCGAAAGTTTAATCTCTTTTAACCGTTCAGTTGCCAAAAAAGACCGTTTGCCTGAAATTTATTGGCAAATAAAAAGGAAAGTGCTACTTTGTGGATGTGAAGTCCAAAAAATGGCAGAATGGGAGGGAACTATGGAAGAGATTTTGGTAAAACTGGAGCAGGTTACAAAAAGGTATGGAAAAAAGACTGCACTTGACAGATGTAGTCTGGAATTGAAAAAGGGGAAGATTTACGGACTGGTTGGAAGAAACGGTGCCGGAAAGACTACCATGATGCGTGTGATCGGAGGACTGTTACCCGCAAGCAGCGGAACGGTTACGAAGCAGACAGATGTCGGGATGCTGATTGAAGCTCCCGGTGTGGTTGGCAGTATGACAGCAAGGGAAAATCTGCATTTCTATGGGCTGTTGGCAGGCAGTGCAGAGGCAGAGCGGGAAACAGAGCTGTTAGAATTGGTAGGACTTGTAGATGACCCGAAGAAAAAAGTAAAAGACTATTCCCTGGGAATGAGACAGAGGCTGGGAATTGCCATTGCATTGTTAAATCATCCCGGTTTTGTAATGCTGGATGAGCCGATTAACGGCTTGGACCCTATCGGTGTGGTTGAAATCAGAAAACTGATTACGAGACTGAATGAAGAGTTTGGCATGACGCTGTTAATATCCAGTCACAATCTGGCAGAGTTGTACCAGACAGCTACGGATTACATTATTATCGATAACGGCGTAGTGAAAAAAGAAATCAGCCATGAAGAACTGGAAGCGGAAAACCATGAAAGTCTGGAAAACTACTTTTTACAGGTGATTGGAAAAGCATAACAGGTGAAAACGGATATGCGGAGAATTACCGGACAGTATAGGACTTGATTCAGGGAAAGGAAAAGTGTGATGATGAAAAATCTTTTTACGGCAACAATATACAGAATATGGAAATCAACAGGAATAAAAATTGTGTTTGTACTTACCACGCTGGTAGCAGCATTGTATTATGTATGTGGATATATGGTAGCAGACGGAAAAATCGATGCGGCTTCTGCGGGCTCCGTAACAGGGCTGGGAGATGCCATGATGCTCTGGATATTCGGACCGCTGGTAACTGCCATGGTTATCGGGGCTGATTTTGAAAATAAAACCATACACGGTGCAATCGGTTACGGAAGAGCCAAAATGATTATAAATGATGTGCTTATTTATGCAATTTGTATGTTGGTACTGACGCTGCCGTATATTCTGGGCTCTATAGTCTGCCTGGCAGGGGGCGTCAATATGGATGGGGCTCAGCTTACGGCGGTTTCAGCCTGTATGGATAATGCCGTCCGCTATCAGGAAACATACGGCATCGGCAAGCTGGCTCTGACTTATCTGGCCTTTGCCTGCGTGACAATGGGACAAATCAGTATTTGCGTACCGGTAGCGGTCAAAGTAAAAAAGCCGGTTATTGTAACTGCCTTTGGCTTTTTCTTCGGCATGATTACAGCACTGCTTGCCACACTGGCAGCTAAAGTGGATGCTTTACAGGCTGTTTATAAAATGACACCGTATGCTTACGGCCTGGCAGAAGTGAATCTGGATGCAAATGTCTCAGAGCTGTTTCTTGCAATTGTAATCAGTGTTGTATTTACCGGAGTAATGGGACTGGTTGCATGGCTGCTTTTTAGAAAGGCAGAAATAAAGTAATATTTGGGAGGAAAAAACGTGCAGGTAAAAACCTTGGTGCATAAAGAGTATACCGAGATGGAAATACATGTATGCCACAATGAAAAGAGTGAGCGTATGCTTGAGGTGGCAAGACAGATTGACAGAATGGTTAATTTAACCATTACGGGCACTGATGAAAAGGGAACAAAAATTATGAAGGTAGACGATGTGATGCGTTTTTATACCCATGATCAGAAGGTGCTGGCACAGGATAAGGACGGTACTGCAAGTATAGCCTTTAAACTGTATGAATTGGAAGAAAAACTGGATGAAAAGCAGTTTATCCGTATTTCTAAATCGGAGATTGTGAATTTAAAGAAAATAAAACGTCTGGACATGAGTGTTTCCGGTACCATAAAAGTGATTTTTTTGGATGAAAGCTGGACTTATACGTCAAGACGTAATGTAACTCGCCTGAAAAATGCACTGGGTTATAAAAGAAGGGGGGAAGGAGTATGAAAAAATGGATGATGAGGACGGGAACCAGCTTCGCCATATCGGCAATCTGCGGCCTTGTTGTGAATATGCTGGTGGAGCTGATTATAAGAGCTGTTACCGGAGAGCAGGATATTCCCATGGTGTCCCGGGAATTCACTGCCTTGTTTCCTTCAAAGACGGTGGCGGTAGAAGTTAATATTCTGCTCTATGGTGTAATTGGTGCTTCTTTTGCCGCGGCAGCATTTGTCTATGAAAAAGACAGCATTGGATTTTTGATACAAAATCTGTTGTATGTGCTTATGACAGGAATGGTATGGGTACCTATCGTATGTCTGCTATGGCAGCTTCAAAAGAATATTCCGGCATTACTCTCCACACTGGGAGGATTTTTGATGACTTATCTGATTATGACCTTTGTGGGATATCGGATGACCAGAAAAGAAGTGGAGGACATTAACCATATGCTGCTAATGCAGGCAGAGGCATAGAACAAACCTCCTGCAGGTATGATAAAAGCACACTCTCCGTACGGGCGGACAGGGGAGTGTGCTTTTTTGCTGATTATTTTTTAACTAAAGTTTTTTATATTCGGGCAGTCTGTTTTCAAAAATACAGTAGTATCGAAAACCGCAATCGGTTAATACCTCTGTGGCTCTGTCAAAATCTGCCGCAACATCCTTTGCACAGTGTGCATCGGAGCCGATGGTAATGATTTCGCCGCCCAGCTCTCTGTAACGTTTTAAAACCTCCGTACAGGGGCTTACGTCTTTAGTGCCTTTTCTGAGACTGCCGGTATTTAATTCAATTCCCTTTTCGTTCTCTAAAAGAAGCTCTAACATTTTGTCGAATAAATCTTTATATTTTGCGTAAGAATAATTCTTGTCCATATTGGGACCGTAACGTACCACATAATCTAAGTGACCGCAAACGTCAAAGTTTTTGTATTTTTTAATATTGTCGATAATGCTCTGAAAATATTCCCGGTAGGCCTCTTCCTCACTGCGACCCTCATAGAAGGCAGGATAGTAAGGGTCTTTCCCGTTTGTAACGTGGGTGGAGCCGATGATAAAATCAAATTCATAAGCACGGGCATACAGAGCCAGCTCTCTTTGAAGGTGGGGCTGCAATCCCAGCTCGATACCAAAAAGAATTTTGATATCTGCCCGGTATTTTTGTTTAAAACTTGCCAGATCATAAAGATAAGAATCAGTATTTACTACGAAAATGTTTTCCGGATTCTCTGGGCTGACCGGATAATCCATATCCATGTGTTCCGTAAAGCAGATATGGGTCAGACCCTTGTTTACGGCAGCTTTTATCATGTTTTCCATGGACTCCGTGCTGTCCCCGGAAAAAGAAGAGTGTAAATGGTAGTCGGCAGTAATCATAAGATATTCCTTCTTTCTACTAAAAAATGTCAGAAAACCGGCAGAATGGTTCGGATTTTCCTGTGTGCAAAGTCTTACACAAACATTATTATATCAGAAAAACCGGAAAGAAAAATGAAATTTCCCTCAAAATGGCAAATATTTTTTATTTACATCTTGAATTATCCCATGGAATTAGGTAAAATAGACATGCTGATAAAATTTTGACAATCATATTGATTGGCTAAATAAATAAATTTAAAAGATTTTAGGAGGAAACTAAAATGGCAGTAAAAGTAGCAATTAATGGTTTTGGCCGTATTGGTCGTCTTGCATTCAGACAGATGTTCGATGCAGAAGGATATGAAGTAGTAGCAATCAACGATTTAACAAGTCCTGAGATGCTGGCTCACTTATTAAAGTATGATACCGCACAGGGCAAATACAAATATGCTGAATCTGTAGAATACGGTGAGGACTCCATCACTGTTAACGGTAAGAAGATTACTATCTACGCTAAGGCTAATGCAGCTGAACTTCCTTGGGGAGAATTAGATGTAGACGTAGTATTAGAGTGTACCGGTTTCTACACCTCTAAAGAAAAAGCATCCGCACACATTACCGCTGGTGCTAAGAAGGTAGTTATTTCCGCTCCTGCAGGAAATGATCTTCCTACCATCGTTTACAATGTAAACCACAAGACCTTAAAGCCTGAAGATACTGTTATTTCCGCAGCTTCTTGTACAACCAACTGCTTAGCTCCCATGGCTAAGGCATTAAACGACCTGGCTCCTATCCAGTCCGGTATCATGACCACCGTTCATGCTTACACCGGTGACCAGATGATTCTTGACGGTCCTCAGAGAAAGGGCGATAAGAGAAGAAGCCGTGCAGGTGCACAGAACATCGTTCCCAACTCCACAGGTGCTGCAAAGGCAATCGGTCTTGTTATTCCTGAATTAAACGGTAAGTTAATCGGTTCCGCACAGCGTGTACCTACCCCTACCGGTTCTACCACTATTCTGGTAGCAGTTGTAAAGGGACAGGTTACCAAGGATCAGATCAACGAGGCTATGAAGGCAGCTCAGACTGAAAGCTACGGCTACAATACTGATGAAATCGTTTCTTCCGACGTTATCGGTATGACCTACGGTTCCTTATTCGATGCTACCCAGACCATGGTAGCTCCTATGGAAGATGGCAATACCCAGGTACAGGTTGTTTCTTGGTATGACAACGAGAACAGCTACACCAGCCAGATGGTTCGTACTATTAAGTACTTCGCTGAACTTGCTTAATTGTACTCCTTTAAGCTTGCTTAACCCGTAAGCTTCATAGGTATGAAATAAAAGACCTAATAAGGGTCCGGTCTTATGGACCGGACCCTTTTTTAAATCAATAAACAAAAATAAATGGAGGTCAGTAAAATGGGCTTAAACAAAAAATCAGTAGATGATATTAACGCAAAAGGCAAAAGAGTGCTGGTAAGATGTGACTTCAACGTTCCTTTAAAGAACGGTGAAATTACCGATGAAACCCGTATTGTGGCAGCACTGCCTACTATTCAGAAATTAATCAACGATGGTGGTAAAGTGATTCTTTGCTCTCATCTGGGAAAAGTAAAGAACGGCCCCAACGAAGGAGAATCTTTGGCACCTGTTGCAAAGAGACTGTCTGAAAAGCTGGGTAAGGAAGTTGTTTTCGTTGCAGATTACAATGTAACCGGTGAAGCAGCTACCAAGGCTGTGGAAGCTATGAAGGAAGGCGATGTTGTCCTGCTTCAGAATACCCGTTTCCGTGGTGCGGAAGAAACCAAGAACGGCGAAGCGTTCAGCAAGGAATTGGCTGATTTGGCTGATGATTATGTATGTGACGCATTCGGTTCTTCCCACAGAGCTCATGCTTCTGTAGAAGGCGTAACCAAATTTATTTCTGCAAAGGGCGGCTCCAACGTAGTTGGTTACTTAATGCAGAAAGAAATTGATTTCCTGGGCAATGCGGTAGAAAATCCCGTAAGACCTTTCGTTGCAATCTTAGGCGGTGCAAAGGTTGCAGATAAATTAAACGTAATCTCCAACCTGCTTGAGAAGTGCGATACCCTCATCATCGGCGGCGGTATGGCATACACCTTCTTAAAGGCTCAGGGCTATGAAATCGGTAAGTCCTTAGTAGACGATACCAAGCTGGATTACTGCAAGGAAATGATGGACAAGGCTGCAAAACTTGGTAAGAAGTTATTACTGCCTGTAGACGCTGTAACCATTTCTGATTTCCCTAACCCCATTGACGCTCCTGTAGAGGTTGAAGTATGTGACGTGGAAAATATGCCTGCAGACAGAGAGGGCTGTGATATCGGACCTAAGAGTGCAGCACTGTTTGCTGATGCGGTAAAATCCGCAAAGACCGTTGTTTGGAACGGACCTATGGGCGTATTTGAAAATCCTACTCTGGCAGCAGGTACTATTGCAGTAGCAAAGGCTTTGGCTGAAACAGAAGCAACTACCATTATCGGTGGCGGTGATTCTGCAGCAGCAGTTAACCAGTTAGGCTTTGGTGACAAGATGAGCCATATCTCTACCGGCGGCGGTGCTTCCCTGGAATTCTTAGAGGGCAAGGTACTTCCCGGAGTAGCAGCGGCAGACGATAAGGAATAAAATCAAGAAAAGAGGACAATCAAAATGGCTAGAAGAAAAATTATTGCCGGCAACTGGAAGATGAACATGACTCCCACCGAGGCCGTTGCACTGATTGAAAAATTAAAACCCTTAGTAGTAACCGAGGATGCAGATGTGGTATTCTGTGTACCTGCAATCGATATTATTCCTGCTGTAGAAGCTGCGAAAGGAACCAACATCGAAATCGGCGCTGAAAATATGTATTTTGAGGAGAAAGGTGCTTTCACCGGTGAAATTGCTCCCAATATGTTAACCGATGCCGGTGTAAAATATGTTATTATCGGACATTCCGAGAGAAGAGAATACTTTGCGGAAACCGATGAAACCGTAAATAAGAAGGTATTAAAGGCATTCGAGCATGGTCTGACCCCCATCATCTGCTGTGGTGAATCTTTAACCCAGAGAGAACAGGGCATCACTATCGACTGGATTCGCCAGCAGATTAAGATTGCTTTCTTAAACGTAACGGCAGAACAGGCAGCAAAGGCAGTTATCGCCTATGAGCCTATCTGGGCTATCGGTACCGGTAAGGTGGCAACTACCGAACAGGCACAGGAAGTGTGTGCTGCAATCCGTGCGTGCATCGCAGAAATTTATGATGATGCGACTGCAGCAGCTATCCGTATCCAGTACGGCGGTTCTGTATCCGCAGCAAGTGCTCCCGAACTGTTTGCACAGGCTGATATTGACGGCGGTCTGGTAGGCGGTGCTTCCCTCAAGGAAGATTTCGGTGCTATCGTAAACTACAAATAGCTAAAACTGTGAAGAAAGCTCTGTACCGATGGTATGGAGCTTTTTTTGTGTGCATCTTGCGGTGCAGGTATCCGTGTGGAAGTCTGCGTCAGACAGAGGACCTGCAGTTAAAACGTTTTTATTATTCCGATAAGGTTGCCTGATGCAGGGAAAATGTGTTATAATATACAAAATATAAATCAGGGAGAGGGGGACAACATGACGTACAATTATTATCTCGAAGCAGCGGCAGTTATTATTATGCTGTTTATTTTGTTCCATTTCTTGATTAACCGTCAGTTTCCCATTGCGAGAACCCGGATTTTTTATGCCTTTTTATTGGTTTCCTTGTTGAACAGCATGGCTAATATTGCTTCCAGTATAGGATGTGAATACAAAGACAGCATACCGCTGTGGCTGAATGTGAGCTTTGCTTTTGTGATATTTTTGTGTGAGGGCGTTAACTGCTACTTATTTTTTATGTATACCATTCTGGTATGTGACCGGGAAAAAGAATGGAGAAGAAACCTACAGTGGATAGGAGTGATTCCCTGTGCATTTATGGTTGGGGCAGCTATCCTTACGCCCTTTACCGGCTGGCTCTATTATTTTGATGCAGACAGAGTATACCGTCAGGGACCGCTGAACTGGCTGGGCTTTTTCCTGTTATTGGCATATGCCGTAGCGGAATTTGTGATACTGACACTTAACAGAAAGCGTATCAGGGAAAATAACAGAAGAGTTATCAGTGTCTATCTGGTGCTTATTCTGGTAGGAACCATTGTACAGTTTTTTAACAGGGAAGTGCTATTAAACGGCATCCTAAGATGCAGCGTTATTTTACTGATTTATCTTTCTATGCAGAATCCCGGCAGTATGGTAGACGGCGTGTCGGGCCGCTACAACGATCTGGCCTTTCGGGCGGTGCTGGATGATAAAATAAAACATTCCAAAAAAATTACGGTGTTACATCTGCATTTAAATAAATTTAACAGTATCAGTGCGGTTATCGGTTATAAAAATGTGGACAGTATTCTGGAACAGGTGGGTGATTTCCTCGCGAAAACCTGCGGAGAAGAAAATACATACCGTACGGAAACCCATATGTTTACGATGATATTACCGGATGATGAGATAGAAGCAGAAGGGATGATATCCCTTATACAGGCCCGGTTTCAGGAAAAATGGCATGCCGGGAATCTGGATTTGCTGTTAAATGCCAATATTGTGGTAGCAAAGTCTCCGGAACACTTTATATCGGTGTCGGAAATGGATGCTTTGCGGGAATATATGATGGAACGGGCAAAGGCAAGAGGAACGAATTCCCTTGTTATGGCAGACGATGAACTTACCAGAGACTATGCCCGGCTTAACTGTGTAGAGCGTGCTATTTCCAAAGCAATAGAAAATGACAGCCTGCAAGTGTATTTTCAACCGATTTATTCGGTACGTGATGGCCGCATGGTGGCGGCGGAAGCACTGGCCAGACTTGTGGATGATGAATTGGGGAATGTGCCTCCGGGAGAGTTTATTCCTATTGCGGAAAAGAATGGAACCATTATTGAACTAGGAAGACAGATTTTTGAAAAATGCTGCAGGTTTATTGCCGAAGAACTGGTTCCGCATCCGGAACTGGGAATAGAGTCCATCCATATCAATCTTTCGGTGGTACAGTGTCTTCAGCCGGATATGGCTGAGCGGTTTATACGACTGATTGACATTTATAAGGTGCCTCCGGGTATGGTGAATCTGGAACTGACAGAGCGGATTACGCTGGGCACAAATGATTTGATGAAAGTACATATGCAGAGACTGGCGAGCCGTGGCGTGAAGTTTTCGCTGGATGATTATGGTACCGGCAGCTCTAACTGTGCATATTTGATTGACTATGCCTTCCGCATGGTTAAGTTTGACAAGAAGATGATGGATTCCTATTTTGAAAATAAGGAAGCATATTATATTCTTGGCAATCAATTCAAAACACTTAAGGAACTGGGAATTTCCATAGTGGCGGAGGGAATTGAGACAAAAGAGCAGGTAGAGAGGCTGAAGGAAGTGAATATGAACTATATTCAGGGGTATTACTTTGCAAAACCGGCTCCGGCAGGACAGTTTTTAAACATTGTCAGACAGCATAATTTACAGAAGGTGTAGGGAGAAAAGATGGCAGATATAGGAAGAAAAAAGGTGCGTCTCGGGGATGCCCTGGTAAAGGATGGAATCATTACTGAGAGCCAGCTGCAGAAGGCTTTGGAGTTGCAGAAGGCCAGCGGGCAGAAGCTGGGTGAAACATTAGTAGATTCCGGTATGGTAACAGAGGAAGCGATTGCAAAGGTTTTGGCAGCACAGTTGGGCTACGAAAATGTTGATTTGCAGAATATTGCCATAGCAAAAGAAGTACAGGATTTGGTAACACCTGCTATCTTAAAGAAAAACAGAGTTTTACCGGTTGAATTTGCACCGGATAATATGAATGTCCTGCGGGTAGCAATGGCAGACCCCCTGGACTTGGACGCAATGGACGATATTGCCATTATTACCGGCTGTCAGGTGGAACCCTTAGTTGCTACACCCAGAAGCGTTATGTTGGCGATCGACCGTTTCTACGGCTCCGATGATGTGGCAAGTGCACTGGAGGAATATACCAAGGCACGTCTGGAAGAGGAAGAGGAGGACGAATACAGCGAAGATATCAACAGCTCCCCTATTGTTGTGCTGGTAAAGGAAATGATTGAAAAAGCAGCCAGACAGAGAGCTTCCGATATTCATATAGAACCGTTGGAAAAAAAGGTGCGTGTACGTTACCGTATTGACGGTGCACTTTATGAAAAAGCACGGTATGATATCAAGGTACTGGCAGCTCTGGTGGCTCGTGTCAAGATTATCGGCGGTATGGATATTGCAGAAAAGCGAAAGCCTCAGGACGGTCGTATTACCCAGGTGGTTGACCGTATGGAATACGATATCCGTGTATCTATTCTTCCTACGGTATACGGCGAGAAGATCGTTATGCGTCTTGCTGCCAAGACAGCACTGAACCGTGAAAAAAGCCAGTTAGGCTTAAAACCTCACGAGATGGCACAATTTGACCATATTTTGAAAAATCCTCATGGTATTCTTCTGGTAACGGGTCCTACAGGTAGCGGTAAGTCTACTACCCTTTATACGGCACTCAGTGAATTAAATACAGAGGATGTAAATATTATTACGGTTGAGGACCCTGTAGAAGCCAATATTGACGGTATAAATCAGGTGCAGGTAAATCCCAAGGCAAACCTTACCTTTGCCAGTGCCCTTCGCTCCATTCTGCGACAGGACCCCGATATTATCATGATTGGTGAAATTCGAGATCAGGAAACAGCCGGTATTGCGGTTCAGGCGTCTATTACGGGACACCTGGTAGTAAGTACCCTGCATACCAACTCCTCCGCAAGTACCATTACCCGTCTTGCGGACATGGGTGTAGAGCCCTACTTGATTGCGGATTCCATTGTAGGTGTTATTGCACAGCGTCTGGTAAGACGGCTTTGCCACAACTGTAAGCGTCCCCGTATGGCAACTCCCGATGAACTGGAAATTATGGGCAAAAAGCCGGATGAACAGGCTCAGATTTATGAACCCTGCGGCTGCTCCCAGTGTGACAACATGGGCTATAAAGGGCGTATCGGTGTATATGAAATCATGCAGATGACACCGGATTTAAAGCGTATTATAGCAAAGAACGGAAATGCCGATGAAATCAAGGAACAGGCAATGAAGGACGGCATGCATACACTTCGTATGAGTGCTTCGGAATATGTCTTATCCGGTATTACTTCCTTTAATGAAATGATGAAGGTATCGTTTGATTCATAAGGTGGAAAAATTGGGAAAAACAGCAGAAAAAGTAAAAGAAATATTGTTTTTTTTGTTAAATAATGATAATATGTTAGAGTATAACAGTTGCTTGTGTGAAATGAAGGACAGCGATAAGGGGGAAACAAATGGCATCTTATGGCTATGAGGCGATAAATAAAGAAGGCAAGGTCGTAAAAGGCAGCATTGAGGCTGAAAACCAGGATAAGGTCAGGGCAGAATTAAAGCAGCAGGGACTTACACTTCTGGAAATCAAGGAACAGAGCCTTTTGACGAAGGATATTAATATCGAAATCGGCGGTTATCCCAAGCCCAGGGACTTGAGCGTATTCTGCCGTCAGTTTGTCAGCATGACAAAGGCGGGCGTATCCATTCTGGAAGCTCTCAAGATGCTGAGTGAGCAGACAGAAAATAAACAGCTGCGGAAGGCTGCGGAGGGTGTCCGCGTCAGTGTGGAAAAGGGTGAGACCTTAGCCCGTTCCCTGGCAGGATATCCCAAGGTATTTCCGGAACTGATGGTAAACATGGTTTCCGCGGGAGAGTCCTCCGGTAGTCTGGATATTGCTTTGGAGCGTATGGCAGTCCAGTTTGAAAAATCTGCCAAGACCAAGGCGTTGGTGAAAAAAGCGATGATTTATCCCGCCATGGTAGGTATTGTGGCATTGGTGGTTGTTGTAGTTATGCTGGTAGTGGTAATCCCCAATTACACCAAGATGTTTGCGGACATGGGCACGGATTTGCCGGGCATTACCAAGGCAGTGCAGTCTGCCAGCGATTTTATTATTAACAACTGGTTCATTCTGGTGCCGATTTTGATAGCTATTGTGGTAGCTGTCAGGATGTTTGCAAAGACGGATTTGGGCAAGCATGTATTTCACGGACTGAAATTAAAGATTCCGGTATTCCGCAATCTGGAAGTAAAGCAGGCCTCCTCCATGATGGCACGTACCATGAGTACCCTGTTGGCATCCGGTGTGCCGCTTTTGGAGGCGGTGGATATTGTGAGCGATACCATGGAGAATGTATATTTTAAAGAAGCCATGGATATGTGTAAGAATGAAATCATCATCGGACAGCCGTTGTCAAGACCCCTGGAAGAATGTGGGCTGTTCCCACCCATGGTATACCATATGACCCGTATCGGTGAAGAATCCGGTAATACGGAGGATATGCTTACCAAGCTGGCGGATTATTATGACGAAGAGGTGGAGATGGCGGTACAGTCTCTGATGGCGGCCATGGAGCCAATGATTATCGTGGTACTGGCAGCTATCTGTCTGGTACTGATTGGAGCATGTATGGCACCTATGCTGACCATGTATACAGCTTTGGATAATCTGTAAACTGATAACCTCATTACATATTGAATTAAGCACTGGTGTTGTAGGGACGCAGTGTTTAAGATAAATAATATATCTAAATACAAAGTAAAAGGAGACGATTGTTATGAAAAAGAACAACAAAGGTTTTTCACTTGTAGAATTGATTATTGTTATTGCTATCATGGCAGTGCTGATTGGTATACTGGCACCTCAGTACTTAAAATTCGTAGAACGTAGTAAGAAGTCTACTGACTGCCAGAATGTGGATGCAATCGTATCTGCATTGGAAGTGTATTCTGTGGATACTTCTGTAGCCTCCGGTGATGTATTAGCTTCTAGCGGCAAAATTACATTAACCACTACTTCTACTGCTGTAGGTACAACCAATGCTACCGGCAATGCAGACAAGGCATTAGCAGCAGCCGGTATTGATACATTACAGTTAAAATCCACTAAGTGGTCCGAGACTACCATTGAGATTAACTTTTCCATCGATGCAAATGGTAATGTGACTGTGACATGTACCGATAGTAACATTTTAACAGGAACATACTAATCTGTTATTGCTTGTGCTTTGAAAGGACACTCCCATGGACGTAATCCCTACATCGCTGAAAATAGGATTGTACATAATTGTTTTCCTGTACGGAATCGTGATTGGCAGCTTCATCAATGTATGTATCTGCCGGATTCCCAGGGGGGAGAGCATTGTGAAGGTTCGTTCCCACTGTGAAAACTGTGGATACCAGCTTCGCTGGTACGACCTGATACCGCTTTTCAGTTATTTGGCTCTGGGAGGAAGATGCCGAAAGTGTAGAGAAAAAATTTCCGTTCAGCACCTCTTGATAGAGGTGTTGAACGGTTGTCTCTATCTTTTAATTTTTTATGTCTGCGGTATAAGCGTAGAATCCCTACTCTACTGCTTGGCAGGCAGTGCACTTATGGCACTGGGGATAATTGACTTTAAAACCTATGAAATACCGGTAGGTTTCAATATTTTTATTGGTGTATTGGGAATTGTCAGACTGGTTACTGATTACACAAACTGGCTGGAGTACAGTATCGGTTTTGTGGCAGTCAGTGCATTTTTGTATGTATTGTTTATTTTGTCCAAGGGAAGGGCAATAGGCGGCGGCGACATCAAGCTGATGGCTGCCTGCGGACTTTTACTTGGATGGAAACTGATTATTCTGGCTTTTTTAATCGGTTGTATTGTGGGCTCTGTAGTCCATGTGATTCGTATGAGGGTTTCAGGAGAGGATCATGTACTCGCCATGGGACCATATCTTGCTATCGGCGTTATGGTGGCAGCTTTGTGGGGAAATACATTCCTGACATGGTATTTGGGTGCTATGTTTTAGCACGATGGAGCTTTGGGTATTATAGGGTGATATTTCCGGACAGTAAGAGTGAAAGGAAAGCAGAAAGGGGCACTTATGGCTAAGATACTGAGTATAGAGATCGGGTATTCTCTGACCAGAATATGTGAAATGGATTATAGGGCGAAAAGTCCGAGAATATACAAATATGTGAGCATGCCCACACCGCAGGGAGTTATGGAGGATGGCTTTCTTGCGGACGATGTGGAGTTTGCAATGGCATTGAAAAAAACATTGGTAGAAAATAAGATTCGTACCAAACAGGTGGTTTTTTCGGTTACATCCAGTAAGATTGCAACCAGAGAAGTAACATTACCTGTGGTAAAGATGAATCAGATGGATGCCTTGGTAAAATCCAATGCACCGGAGTATTTTCCTATCGATTTGAGCGAATATGAGATAGCACATCTTGTGTTAGGTGTGGTAAAGGGAGAAGAGAAAGCAGACCGCTATAAGGTTATGGTAATGGCTGCAGGTAAGAATCTGATTGCGGGATATGAAAGACTTGCGACACAGGCGGGACTGCGTCTTCTGTCCATGGATTATTCCGGCAACAGTATTTACCAGATTATGCGGAATGAATGCAAGGAAGAAACCGAGATGATTATCAAGGTGGACGAACGTTCAACCGTTGCAACTGTTATTAACGGACAGAATCTGGTATTACAGAGAAATCTGATGCACGGTGTGGATGAGGCAATACAGACACTGATGCATTCCAATATTTCGGGAAGGAAGTCTTACAAGGAAGCACTGGAGCAGTTAAAGGGAAAGACCTGTATCAAGGTGGTTCTGAGCGAAAATACCAAGGTACTGGAAAGTGATGAAGCGTGGGATGAAAGTGAAAAGGCAGCAACCTTGAGACGGGAGATTACAGAGTCTCTGGCAACTCTTGTCAACAATGTTGCACGAGTTGCGGATTTGTACAATTCCAAAAATGTTGACAATCCCATTAAGAGAGTCAGACTGGTAGGATTAGGTGCAGATATCAGCGGACTTTCCAAGCTGTTTACCAATGAACTGGGTATCCGCACCACGGTGATGAACAATCTGGAAAGCATTGACTGGGACCGTGCGGGCGGCGAAGGCAATCCGGGAAGGTATATTGCATGTATTGGTGCAGCAATTGCACCGGTGGGCTTTGTCAATGAAGAGAAAAAGAAGAAAGATGCACAGGACGTAAATTACAGGAATGTAGCGATTTTATCCGGTGTTTTCTGTGTGGTGGCAGCTGCGGCACTTTGCGTCCTGGCACTGTCTACTTATAATACGGCTCTGGAAGAGCAGAAAAGATTACAGCGTCTGGAAGCAGAGTACGGACCGGCTGAAAATGTATATAATACATATAACAATATGATAGCTTTCTATAAGGAAGTGGAAACAGGATACAAATCCACCCTTCATCCCAATGATAATCTGATTGCCTTTTTGGAGGAGCTGGAAGAAAAACTGCCGGCGGATGCAGAGCTGACAGAGTTTACCTCTGACGGCGAACAGGCTACGCTGACCTTAAAGGTAGTGGATAAGGAACAGGCGGCAAAGGTAATTCAGACTTTGCGTGATTTTGACAGTGTGCTGGATGTGTCCATCGGTGCTTTGGATAAAGAAGCTATTGACGAAGCACAGGAAGAGGCCTTGGAAGGAGACCCCAGAGTCTTATTCAGTATTATTTGTACCTATAAACCCGTAGTGGCAACTGCAGAAGAAGCGGCCACCACAGTACAGTAAGGAGGAGCATATGAAAAAGGATACAGCAAAAAAAGTCATGACATATGTGCTTCTTCTGGGAGTATTGTTACTGATTGCCGCATATTTCCTGGTATACAAAAAGTATAATGATATGGCGGAAGAACTGGATAGGAGTAATGCGGTACTGGCCGGACGGGTAACAGAGCTGAAGGAGTATTATGATAATCTGGATGACTATAACACAGAAATGGCTCTGATGCAGGGACAGATTGAGGAATGGCTGGATGAGTTTCCCGCAGATGTAAAGGAAGAAGATATTATCGTGCTTGCATTGGATACGGAAAATGCAGCTTATGTAGCTTATTCCAATATCAATATTCAGGAGCGTACAGCCTTCCGTACCATACCTGCAGATATGGTAAAGCCTGCCGGAATGGAAAATCTGACATCAGACATTATTTTTGTAGAGCGTAAGACCAGTTATGTCAATACAACGGACTATTTTAATATCAAGAACTGTGTAGAAGTAATCAACAGCAGTGATGACAGACTGGCAATTACCAATATTACATATGCGGAGAATGAGGATACCGGATTACTGGACGGTACTATTGAAGTAACCTTTTACTCTGTAATCGGTACCGGCAAGGAATATATTCCTCAGGTTTTACCGGAATATGAAAGCGGATTGTTCAACTTGTTTGGTATGTCTGATGTGATGGGTGAAGAAGCAGAAGAGTAGTTTGAAATAACGTCAGGGATTTTATTGAAACAGGGTATTTAGCATGCAGAAAAGACAGGAAAAAAAGACGAAAAAACTGAATAATTCCGGCATGAGCCTGATTGAGGTTTTGGTAGCTGTTCTTATTTTGGCAGTGGTTACGGGACCGATTCTGTCAAGCTTTGTTTCTGCCATCAGGTATAATGCTAAAGCAAAGGAAAAACAGCGTGTTACTACGGCTGCTCAGAGTATTATGGAAGGGTTTAAGGCCTACGATATAGAAGAACTGTGCTGGCAGTTTAACGGGGAACATCCTTTCAGAGTAGTTGCGGATACCTTTTCTTTTTCGGAAACGGCAATCAGTGACCATGTTTTGGACGGTGTGATTGCGGCTGATGGTATTAACGATACCAGTATTATGACAGCACCGGACGGCACCAGAATTTTTGTCCCGGCATCGGATAACCGTTATGAGTTTGTATTGCAGAATATTACCTTTGAGGGAACAACTTACGATGCAAAAGTAACAGCGGTTCCTCATACGGCGGCAGATGGTCTGGCGGGTGTGCAGAGTATCACGGATATGGAAACCATGAATGGATATCTGGATGCAGTGTATAAACAATCCTCCGGTCAGGATTCGGTTATGTATGCCGAGGTTCTGTCCAAAGTGCTTGATAAATTAAATGAAAAAGATGCTGTCTATGAGTATGAATTGGAAAATCTTGACAAAGACAAGATAAACGTAACGAAGGAAACCTATATCAATATCACCTCCGTCGGCGGAGTGGATAAGGTAACGGTAGAGTATAAGTATTATTATACGGTTACAGACTACCCATATTTTAATGAAGAAGGTGTGGAGAGTACTTTCAGCCTTCCGGAAGATGGTGTGACGACAGATTTTGTTTCACCATCATCGGTTACGGTTTATGACAATACCAATACAGTGTCCAACGGAGCAAAACTGGAAACGGTATATTGTTATTATTATCCCTCTTACGGTAATGTGGGCGGAACCAGAATTGCATCGGATACTATTTATATTAACAACAGCACAGGAGTGGCGAAGGACGTGTATCTGGTAAAGCAGGTGAATACTTCTTTGTCGAATGGGCAGCTGCTCACCTGTGAGTCTTCTTATATGCCGGATATTATCGGAAGCGGCAGTATCAATTTGTATCATAATCTGTATGAAAACCTTGCTTCTCCCGGCAGTGCGGTAGGTACGGTGGATTTAAGCGGAGTCAATCCGATTGGCGAGCTGGTAAGCAATGGACCTGCAGTTTTACTTTATGATATTCAGGTATCTGTTTATGAACAGGGAGCTGCAGCGGCAGGCTTTACGACAGCACCGCTTTTGGTACTGGACGGTTCTATGAACAATAAGTAATGAGGTTTGTATGGAAAGAGCAAAAAGAAAGAATTTGTGCAAACTGAATAATAAGGGGTCTGCTATTGTAACAGTTATTGTCGTAGTGGCATTTATTACAATTTTAGCAACTACCATTCTTTATGTTTCCGGCATGAATTATTATATGAAAATGACGGATTTACGCACCAAGGAAAGCTTTTACGAAGCAGAAACGGCACTGGAGGAAATCAAAGCAGCCCTGGCTGTGGAGGTGGCTAAAGCCAGTGATGCGGCATATGAGGAGATTATGATAAATTATGCCGCCACGGATGGTTATACCCGTTATTCGCTTTATGAAAGCAAATTCTATCAGATCCTGAAGGATAACTGGGAACAGAAAAGACTGGATTTGAGTGTTGACGGTAATCCGGTTCCCTATTTAGAGGTGTTACAGTCTTATGTGGAAACACCTTATAAGGCGGGGCTTACGTTGGATGCATCCAACCCGACGGCAGGCAGTATTGATTTGTCTTATACAGCGGATGGATATGCGATTGTAAAGGGCGTGCAGCTGACTTACTCCAAGGACGGTTACACCACGATGATTACCACGGATTATGTGATTACGGTACCTGAGCTTAACTGGGGTATTGATTCTGCGAAAGCAGACTGGACCGTCGGAGACGGAGCGGAGGCACTGGACAGGAACAAAGTAGATATGGCTGAGTATGTAAGCTATTGTAATTGGGTAAAGAAATAAGGGATAGCGTATGAAGAAAGATAACAGAGGATTTTCTCTGGTAGAATTGATTATTGTTCTGGCAATATTGGCTGTGCTGGGCACGGCGGTCAGCCTGGGAGTCGGTTTGGTAACCGGTAAGCCGGCAGACCAGTGTGCTTCAAGACTGCAGACCATTATGCAGAATAACCGTATGACTACCATGGGAAAGTTGGATGCAAGTCTGAGAATTTATCTGGATGCGTCAGGCTGTATCTGTGTAGACGAAATTGTTAAAGTTGATGAATCAACCACTAACACTACCACCACGCAAATCGGTGCAACGGGTGTGGTTTTGCGATACAAGATAACCGGAGAAGCCGATTACAGGGAACTGACACCGGGAACCGTACTGGTTATCAGCTATGACCGTTCCAGCGGGGCATTTAAGGATTTGACGGCAATGGGACTGAGCGGTCGTTATTGTGAGGAAATTGAAATTACTAAAGGAAGCAGAACAAGATTATTGAAACTTTCTTATCTGACGGGTAAGATTTCACTGGAATAAAGGAAATATAATTTTGAGAAAATATTTCCGAATTGTTTCAACCGCGGCATAGGAGGAGAAAACTATGAGAACGCTTCAAAAAGTGACGAAGTGGATAACACGAAAAAGAAAAAAAGGCGATAACAGAGGACTTTCTCTTGTGGAACTGGTATGTGCAATGGCCATTTTAGGATTGATTGGAACGGCCGTGGGCAGCGTTATGGTGGTAAGTGCAAACAATTACCAGCGTGGCAATAATGAGGTAACTCTGCAACAGGAAGCACAGATGACGGCAAACCAGTTGGAAAATCTTGTAGTGGACGCTACTGAGCAGATAAAATATACCTGTACTGTAGGCGGTACAGAGTATGAGTGCGTCAATGAAGCAGATGCATTGTCTTATGGAGCTGTTGTGGGCGGAGACAGAAAACTGCAAATCCAAAAGGGTGACAGACTGTATGTGGTGGCTTATCAGTCAGCCAATCAGCAGATTGTATATTCTGAATACATAGTAGCTCCGGACGGCAGTACTTCTGCGGTAGCAACAGATCAACTGATGACAGAAAATGTTACGGCATTCAGTGCCGATTTATCCGGCTTCGCTGAGAGTAAGAGCCTGCAGTTGAGCCTGAGTCTGGAGAAGAGCGGAAGAACCTACAGTTCCTCCTATACCATTACCGCACGTAACGGTATGGTGACTACAGCAGCGGAAGGGGGAGCAGCTACCATTACTGCCGAAACAGAAATAGTGCTGGAACCCAGTCAGACTTACACACTGGAGGCAACAGTAGTAGGACCGGCTGATACCGGTGTGACATGGAGCATGAGTGGTAATACCAGTTCTTCTACCTTACTTGCATTGAATCCTTCTACCGGTAAGATGGAAATCAAAATCGGTACCGATGAAACAGCATCCGATATTTCTCTTATGGTAAAAACCGTGGCTAAAAAGGAGGATGGAGTCACACCTCTGGCACAGCAGCCTGTTACGGTACATATCAGAAGAGTAACAGCGGTTACATTGAATGCAGTATTGGAATCCGGTACGGATATGAATGCCGATGCAGTATATAAGATTACGGCGAACGTAACCGGAACTTATCTGGATAAGGTACCTGCAACTGCATATGATGCGGATTATAAGGAAACCAGAGATGTTCAGTGGACATATCTGTTTACCAATAATGGATGCGAGGTAGGAGGTCCGGACTGGTCATGGGAGAGCCCTTCCGATTATTTTGAAGTATTGGATTATTCGGAGGATGGCAGTGTATCTTCCTGCTACACCAGAATCCGGCTGAAACGTAATATGGAAAACAATCTGCAGCTTCTGGTAACGGCTGTGGCAACCCATCCGGAGGGCGAAATTACACTGGCAGACGGTGTTACGGTCAGACAGACCAATAAGACCGGTATTCAGTATGGGCATGTATATGGAAATTACTGGTTCCATAGAAACTATTATACCTATGACGGTGGCAGTATAGAAAGAGGTTCCGATACTTCTCAGGGAAACTTTACTGCCTTTGATTCCTTGAAGGGTATGCTGATTAATAAGTATGGTAACGGAGACTACAGGGCAAAGAAGGAGTACCGTTACAGAGAGATTACCTCTATCAATCCAATTACCGGGGAAAGAACCTACGGACCGTGGACATCATGGGTACAGACCCCCCTGAATGCGACAGACTATGATATTAACCTGCGTCCTGTTGTTACCTGCCGTTTTGAATGTAATAAGGACTATGAGGTGCAAATCAGACTGAGCATATACAACTCGGCAGATGGCAATGTTGTATGGCCGGAGGCAGATACTCCTCAGAGTGCCTATCTGATAGATGCGGAGGTATATGCGATTAAGCCTGCTTTCTCAAGCTGGGACTTCGGATTTACTGATGCAACACAGTACGGCAGTGAGTCTTCCCCTATGATAATTGAATTGAATGGTGCTTCTTCCGTAGAAAAAACACTTTTCAGTTTCAGTAAATGCTCCAGCATTAATGTGAATAATATCAAAGATAAAATCAGAGGCCGTATACAGAAGTTAGAGGGCGGCACCTGGGTAGATGCAGGCAGTGCGGCGGGATTTGTGAGAAATAATGATGTATGTGTTGCCAGATTCTATGAGCCGGGAACCTACAGAGTATTGATTACGGCAGAGGATGTCAAGTATGTAACCTACAATCCGGCAACCGATACTTATATTGAAACAACAAAAAATTATACGCTTTATAATGAAGCTGACGGATCGGGAATCTTCTATTATAAAGTGCAGTAGCGGATTCAAAATATGACAGTGGACAGGAAATAAAATTTGTTTTGTCTGCCATACAGAAGAATAAAAAGCAGCAGTTCCTCTTTTGGGGAACTGCTGTTTTTATATATTCTTTATGTATTCCTGCATAGTATTTACAGATATTTTTTAAATTTAAACTTGCGTATATGAGATTTTTAGTGTATAGTGATACCCGATTACTGTAAAAGTGCAATCGGGGGAAAAAAGATGGCAAAGTATCTTGTTATAGTAGAGTCACCGGCAAAGGTGAAGACAATTAAAAAATTTCTGGGAGCCAATTACGAAGTGGCTGCAAGCAACGGGCATGTCAGGGATTTGCCCAAAAGCCAGCTGGGCGTGGATCCGGAAAACGATTATGAGCCCAAATATATTACGATTAGGGGAAAAGGCGATATTCTTGCAAACCTTCGCAAAGAGGTAAAGAAAGCCGAAAAAGTATATCTGGCAACCGACCCTGACCGCGAAGGGGAAGCTATTTCATGGCATTTATATTTCGCGTTGAAGCTGGAAAATAAGAAGACATATCGGATTACCTTTAATGAAATTACGAAAAATGCAGTGAAGGAATCCCTGAAAAACGCAAGGGAAATAGACATGAATCTGGTAGATGCCCAGCAGGCACGCCGCTGCCTGGACCGTATGGTGGGATATCGGATTTCTCCGCTTCTGTGGGCTAAGATTAAGAGAGGACTTTCGGCAGGACGTGTGCAGTCTGTGGCACTGCGCATTATCTGCGACAGGGAAGAAGAAATCAATGCCTTTATACCGGAGGAATACTGGACTTTAGAGGCTTCCTTTGCCGTAAAGGGAGAAAAGAAGCCTTTGGTAGCCAAATACTATGGTGGTCCTGAGGGAAAGACTGTCATAAACAGCGCAGAAGAAGTAACTGAAATAAAGAAAGCATTAAAAAATGCAGAATACAAGGTGACTGAAGTAAAGAAGGGAGAGCGTGTAAAAAAAGCACCTCTGCCGTTTACCACCTCTACCTTACAGCAGGAAGCCAGCAAGGTACTGAATTTCTCTACTCAGAAAACCATGCGTCTGGCACAGCAGCTTTATGAAGGCGTAGAGATAAAGGGTGAAGGAACACTGGGTCTGATTACCTATCTGCGTACGGATTCCGTACGCGTTTCGGATGAAGCGGAAGCTATGGCACGGGAATTCATTACCAAAACCTATGGTGAGGAATATGTAGGAGAAGGAACCGGCAAGAAGAAGGAAAAGAAAATTCAGGATGCACATGAAGCAATTCGTCCTACACGGATTGACCTGACGCCGGTTGCATTGAAGGATGAACTGCCCAGAGATTTGTTCCGACTCTATCAGCTTATCTGGAAACGATTTACGGCAAGCCGCATGCAGGCTGCAACCTATAGTACCATTTCTGTAAAAATAGGTGCAAACGGACATGTGTTTACCGTAGCCGCCTCCAAAATGAGTTTTGATGGATTTATGAGCGTGTATACGCAGGAAGATGAAGAAAAGGAAGAAAATAACCAGTTGGCAGGCAGTCTGGATAAGGAAACGGTGCTTACCCATACCGGCTTTGAGGAAAAGCAGCATTTTACCCAGCCGCCGGCTCATTATACGGAAGCTTCCCTGGTGCGTGCATTGGAAGAACTGGGTATCGGACGTCCCAGTACTTATGCACCTACCATTACCACTATTCTGGCAAGAAGATATGTGGTGAAGGAAAACAAAAACCTGTATGTCACGGAGCTGGGCGAAGTAGTCAACAATATGATGAAGGAAGCCTTCCCCACTATTGTGGATGTAAACTTTACCGCCAATCTGGAAGCACTGCTTGATGGCGTGGAAGAAGGAAAGGTAAACTGGAAAACGATTATAGCCAACTTCTACCCTGATTTGGATGAGGCGGTAAACAATGCACAGCAGGAGCTTTCCAAGGTAGAAATAGCGGACGAGGTTTCGGAGGAGGTCTGCGAAAACTGCGGACGGAATATGGTGGTGAAATACGGACCACACGGTAAGTTCCTTGCATGCCCCGGTTTTCCCGAGTGCCGCAATACCAAACCCTATTTTGAAAAAATCGGTGTGGCATGCCCTAAGTGCGGTAAGGATGTGGTTGTCAGAAAAACCAAGAAGGGCAGAAGATATTACGGCTGCATTGATAATCCGGAATGTGATTTTATGGTTTGGCAGAAGCCCGCAAATGAAAGATGTGAGAAATGCGGTTCGGTTATGCTGGAAAAGGGAAACAAATTGGTTTGCACAAATGAACAGTGCGGACATATTATGCAGAAGTCTGTAAATTAGTTGTAATTTTCAAAAAAATAGAAAAATTGACTGTATATACATTGAAAAGCTGAGTTCTGTGTGGTAAAATGAATGTAATTGGAACCCGGTGTAAGTTTTGTCTTCGGTGGAATTGCCTGCCGGAGATGGAGGAAATCAAATGAGTAGTGTACAGTTATTAGACAAGACCAGAAAAATAGGAAAGTTGTTACATAACAACAATTCCAGCAAGGTGGTTTTTAATGATATCTGCAGAGTTATGCGTGAAATCTTAAATTCCAATATTCTGGTAATCAGCCGCAAGGGCAAGGTGCTGGGTATCGGCAAGGCAGAAGGCATAGAAGAAATTACGGAGATGCTCAGTGAAGAGGTAGGCGGATTTATCGATGCCATGCTCAATGAAAGGCTTTTAGGCGTCTTATCCACAAAGGAGAACGTTAATTTACAGACATTGGGCTTTGAACAGGTGGATGTAAAGAAATTTCAGGCTATTATTGCACCGATTGAAATTGCAGGGGAACGTCTGGGAACTCTGTTCATTTATAAGTGTAATGAACAGTATGACATTGATGATATTATTCTGTGCGAATACGGAACCACTGTAGTGGGACTGGAAATGCTGCGTGCAGTGAATGAGGAAAGTGCGGAGGAGAGCAGAAAAATTGCGGTTGTCAAATCAGCAATTTCTACCTTGTCCTTTTCCGAAATGGAAGCCATTACCCATATCTTTGATGAGTTAAATGGCATGGAAGGCATTCTGGTAGCCAGTAAGATTGCGGACAGAGTAGGCATTACCCGCTCTGTGATTGTCAATGCATTACGCAAGTTTGAGAGTGCCGGCGTGATTGAATCCCGTTCTTCCGGCATGAAGGGAACTTACATTAAAGTATTGAATGATGTGGTATTCGATGAAATTGCAGAATTGAAGAAGCGGAATCAGAAATGATGGTTCGTGGTGAGTTACAAGGAAAAATGCAGACGGCAAAATCTTTATGGATTGCGTAAGCCGGGGACTGCAACTACAATTATATAAAACGGATTGATGGAAGATAAAAGGATTTATTGAAAATTCAATAGATCCTTTTTGCATTTTAAGGGGGATATAAAAATGGATTCCGCAACTTATTAAACATAAAAAATACGTTAAAAGGCTTGTCTTTTTGGACAAATAATTTATAATGGAATAGAGTAGGTTTTTTATGCCCTCAGGTGGCAGAGAAGGGAGTATCCTATGATTAATACGAATGCATTTGACTACATAAATGTGCTTGATAAGGCGGCAGATGCCGCGTGGCTTCGCAATGATGCCATTGCCAATAATATTGCCAATGCGACCACACCCGGTTACAAGCGTCAGGATGTGGCGTTTGAGAGTGAACTGAAAAAGGCACTTGGCAGAAGCAGCAATACCGCTAATATGGACCAGAGGGTAGCCGCTGTCAGAACCGACCAGTTACGAGCTAAAACTTATACGGATATAGACGGTTATTCCTACAGACTCGATGGCAACAATGTAGACATTGAAACAGAGAACGTAATGTTAGTAGAGAACCAGTTAAAATATCAGGGACTTTTAGACAGTATCACACAGGAATTTAACAATCTGAAGATGGTAATGAAGTAAGGAGGTAAGCTATGGGAATGTTTGACGCTTTTAATATCAATGCATCCGGTCTGACCGCACAGAGGTATCGCATGGATATTATTTCTGAAAATGTGGCAAATGCCAACACCACCAGAACGGAAGACGGAACTCCTTACCGCAGAAAGGTGGTTACCTTTACAGAAAAGAATGAGGGAGTTTCCTTTGGAAACGTGTTTAAGTCTGCAAGAAACGGTTATACCGGCAGCGGCGTAAAGGTGGATGCCGTATATGAGGATACATGGACTGAAATGAATAAAGTATATGACCCGTCCCATCCCGATGCTGACGAGAACGGATATGTACTGTATCCCAATGTAAATATTGTGACTGAGATGACTAACCTGATTGATGCCAGCCGTGCTTATGAGGCCAATGCTACTGCATTTTCGGCAAGCAAGGCTATGGCACAGCAGGGATTAAATGTAGGTAAGCAGTCATAATCTGAGGAGGAAGTATGGATATTGCAACAACACTGGCAGGTATAAATTCTGAAGCAGTAGTAAGAAACGCAAAGAATATAGGGCTGAATTCTTCCTACGGTATGGTGGGAAAGGTCAATGCAAAGGATTCTCTTTCCGCAGAGGGCACTATGTTTGACGCTCTTTTGAATACGGCAATTGAAAATATCAATACGACTAACAGCTATTTATCGGATGCCGAGAACGAAGAGATTAAATTTGCATTGGGAGAAACGGAAAATACACACGATCTTACCATTGCGTTACAGAAGGCGTCTACGGCGTTACAGTATACGGTTGCCATCAGGGACAAGATACTGGATGCATACAAGGAAATTATGAATATGCAGATTTAAGATGCATCGGAAGACACAAAGGGTTAAGGAGAAGGAAACATGCCCGATAAAATCAAAGAGATTTTAGATAAAATATTAGCGTGGTGGAATAAATTTACCGCAAAGCAGAAAACCGTTATTATCGGTGCCGGAGCGGTTGTTATTTTTACGTTAGCTATTTTGATTTATGTGTTTACCAAACCGCAGTATGTGCAGTGGGAGCAGTACTCTTCCACATCAGAAGCGGCAGAGGTAATTGAAATACTGGAAAATAACAATATTGCCTATAGGACCTCTACCGATGGACTGAGTATTCAGGTTAAGGCAGAGGACATCGGTGAGGCTAACCTTGCACTGGGTGCTGCGGGCTATGTGCCGTCCGCATACACCATTACGGATGCCATATCCGGAGGGTTTTCTACCACACAGGCTGACAAACAGAAGCAGTGGGTATATTATCTGGAAAAAAAGCTGGAATCGGATATTGCCAACTTTGACTCTGTAAGAAGTGCAACGGTTACGCTAAATATTCCGGACAATACAGGGCTTCTGGTAGATTCCGGCGAGGAGGCTTCTGCATGGATACAGTTGCGGCTTCAGGATGAATTTACTGCGGAACAGGCAACCACGGTGGCAAGAGCGGTAGCAACGGCTCTGGGTAACAGCTCTACGGCAAACATTACTATTGTGGATACGGATGCGAGACTGTTATTCTCCGGCGAAGAGGATTACAGTACCGCAGGCGTGGCGAGCAATATGTTGGAGCTTCGTTCCCAGGCAGAAACCATGGTGGGTGCGGATGTAAAGAAGGTGCTGGTAGGCACCCAGCAGTTTGATATGGTTGAGGTTGCATGCAGACTGGATATTGATTTTGCGGAGTATCAGCGTACCATTCATGAATATTATGCCAACGCGGGCAGGGAAGAAGGTATGCTTGCCGAAAAAGAACAGTCAAAGGATGAGAATACATCGGGAAGCGGAGGTATTCCGGGAACCGATTCCAACAATGAGACTACATATCAATGGGATTTAGGCTCGGACAGTGAAAGCTCTTCAGAATATCTTCATGAGTATTTCCTGCCCAATGAGCTGATTTCCGTAGAAAATTTACCGCCGGGAATTATCAATTTCAAAAATTCCTCTCTTTCCCTGACCGCCATCAGCTATAAGGTGGTGAAGGAAGAGGATGCTAAAAATTTAGGACTTTTAGACGGAATTTCCTGGAATGAGTACAAGGCGGCAAATGATGCGTACACCAAGCTGGAGGTAGACCCTGATTTCTACAGCATTGTAGCAAACGCTACAGGCATTCCCGAGGACAGCATTACCATTCTGGCCTATGAAGTGCCCCAGTTTATTGATAAGGCGGGGGCTACCCAGGAAGATATCACGAATGTGGTATCCATATTACTGATTATTATTATATTGGCACTTCTGGCCTTTGTAATTATTAAGAGTATGGCGGGAAGAAAGGAAGTTTCCGAGGAAGAAGAGCTTTCCGTGGAAAATCTGTTGCAGTCTACGCCTACGGTTTCTGTTGAAGATATTGAACTGGAAACCAAGTCCGAGACCAGAAAACTGATAGAGAAATTTGTGGATGAGAATCCGGAAGCTGCAGCCAATCTGTTACGCAACTGGTTGAGTGAAGACTGGAACTAAGAGTGAGAACAGAGGCAGAAAGGTATTAGTATTGTATGGCAAGAGCTGGAGAGGAAAAGCTGAGCGGGTTGCAGAAAGCAGCAATACTGCTGATTTCTTTAGGACCGGAACGTTCGGCAGGTGTTTTTAAACATTTAAAAGAAGAAGAAATTGAAGAACTGACGCTGGAAATTGCAAATACCAGAAGTGTGACGCCTCAGATAAAGGAAGATGTTATCAACGAATTCTACGAGGTATGCCTTGCACAGCAGTATATTGCGGAAGGCGGTATTTCTTATGCAAAGGAACTTTTGGAGAATGCACTGGGTTCAGAAAAGGCATTGGAGGTCATAAGCAAGCTGACTGCTTCTTTGCAGGTAAAGCCTTTTGAATTTGCAAGAAAGATAGATGCTTCCCAGCTTCTGAACTTTATTCAGGACGAACATCCCCAGACGATTGCTCTGGTACTGTCCTATTTGTCTTCTTCACAGGCAGCATTGATTATATCGGCACTGCCGCCTGACAGACAGGCCGACGTAGCCAGACGTATTGCGGTAATGGATAGAACAAGCCCCGATGTGGTAAAGGAAGTGGAAAAGGTATTGGAGTCCAAACTGGCATCTCTGGCAAATCAGGATTACACGATTATCGGTGGCGTAGATGCGGTAGTGGAAATTTTGAACACGGTAGACCGCGGTACGGAAAAGCATATTATGGAAACGTTGGAAATCGAAGAGCCGGAGCTGGCAGACGAAATCCGCAAGAAGATGTTTGTATTCGAAGATGTATTGCTTTTGGACGACAGGGCAATCCAGCGTGTGCTGCGTGATGTGGATAACAATGATCTTGCAATCGCTCTTAAGAGTGCAAATGAGCAGGTTCAGAATGCTATTTTCAACAACCTGTCCAAGCGTCTTGCTGTTATGATTAAAGAGGATATGGAATTTATGGGTCCTGTGCGTATGAAGGACGTAGAAGAAGCACAGCAGAAGATTGTAAATATCATCAGAAAGCTGGAAGACGCAGGAGAAATTGTAATTTCCAGAGGTGGAGGAGACGAGATAGTTGTCTAGTAATTTATACAAGAGAGGCTTTACTGTTTTGAAGGAGGAAGATGCCCGGATTATTGACAGTAATGCCACTGTAGCAAAGAAAATAGAAAAAGCGTCTGTGATGAGAATAGTGCCTCAACCGAAGGATAAGGATGGATTTGCTGAGGGACTGTCGGCAGATATTCTTGATGTACTGACAGGAGAAGAGGAAGAAGGAAATGTTCTGCATGCGGCTTCGCAGGAAGAGGGGGAAGATATCGCAGAAATCACAGCTGCTATTGAGGAAATGAAACGCCAGGCAGCAGAAGAACTGGAACAAATGCGGGCTGAAGCAGAAAAATCCCTTGCCGCAGAAAGGCACTATGCGATGGAAAGTGCAAAAAAGGAGGGCTATCAGACCGGACTTGCACAAGGGGTTAAAGAAGCGGATGCCATGAAGGCCAAACTGCAGGAAGAAAAGAAGCAGATGGAGGAAGAGGTAGAAGCACTGCTGCAAGACATAGAACCCCGTATGGTGGATACCATAGCGGGGATTTATGAACATATCTTTAAGGTGGATTTATCTGCCTACCGTGATATCGTGCTGCATTTAGTTGCAGAGACCTTACGGAAAGCTGATGGAGATAAAAACTATATTATTCATGTTTCCGGGGAGGATTATCCATACGTCAGTATGCAGAAAAAACAGCTTACAGCAGGAATCAATGTAAATTCCCTGGAAGTAGTGGAGGATGTTACCCTTGCCGCAGGCGAGGCTTTAATTGAGACTGAAGGCGGCATTTTTGACTGTGGTCTTGGAACACAGCTGGAGGAACTAAATCGGAAAATCAGACTTTTGGCGTATGAAAAGCCTGACGGGGAGTAAATGTGCGGACGGTAACAATAGATTTTTCCAAATACGAAAAACTAAAAGAAGGAAACTATTACCATAAGCTTGGAAAAGTGGTCAATGTGGTAGGACTGACCGTAGAATCGGCGGGACCGGATGCAAGGTTAGGAGATACCTGTGCTATTTTTCCCGAGACCGAAGAGGCCAAACCCATTCTGGCAGAGGTGGTGGGCTTTAAGGACAAAAAGACCCTGCTGATGCCTTATGAAGCAGTGGATGGGATAGGTGCAAACTGTTTTGTTCAGAATCTGGGTGTGCCGCTAAGTGTGCAGGTCAATGACGATATGCTTGGCAAAACACTGGACGGACTGGGAAGACCTACGGACGGTTCTGTGATTATGGGCGGAAAAAGCTGCCCCATAGAGGCGATGCCGCCTGATCCCATGAGCAGGGCAATTATTGACGAGGTACTTTCTCTGGGCGTAAAAGCTGTGGATGGGCTTTTGACTGTAGGGAAGGGCCAGCGTATTGGTATCTTTGCCGGCTCCGGCGTGGGAAAGTCCACCCTGATGGGTATGTTTGCCAGAAATACCAAGGCAGATATCAATGTTATTGCACTGATTGGCGAGCGAGGCAGGGAAGTGCGTGAATTTATTGAAAGAGATCTGGGCGAAGAGGGTATGAAGCGTTCGGTAGTGGTGGTGGCAACCTCTGACAAGCCTGCACTTGAGAGAAATAAAGCAGCAAAAACGGCTACCGCCATAGCGGAGTATTTTCGTGACCAGGGAAGGGATGTTCTTTTGATGATGGACTCCCTGACCCGTTTTTCCATGGCACAGAGGGAAATCGGCCTGGCCAGTGGTGAGCCGCCTGTTTCCAGAGGGTATCCACCCAGCGTATATTCTGAAATGCCCAAGCTTTTGGAGCGTGCCGGCAGGGCTGAGAAAGGCTCTATTACCGGACTGTATACGGTGCTGGTAGACGGCGATGACTTTAATGAGCCCATTACTGACACTGCCCGCAGTATTCTGGACGGACATATTGTTCTGGACAGAAAGCTGGGACACAAAAACCATTATCCGGCAATTGATGTATTACAGAGTATTTCCCGTTGCATGAGTCAGATTGTGGACAGGGAGCACAAAAAACTGGCAGGTAAATTAAAGAGTGTGCTTGCTACCTATAATGAAGCAGAGGATTTGATTAACATAGGTGCATATAAGGCCGGCAGTAATCCCGCCATTGATATGGCAATCAGAAAAATCAATGACATCAACGGCTTTTTGTGCCAGGATGTGGATGAAAAGATTGATTATGAGCAGACCTGTGAGCTGTTAAGAAAACTGTTTGAGGACGAAGGCTGAAAGGTATAAAATTCTTTCAACCCGGAATTTGTGCCAAGGCACAAAATTCCCCTCTGTTTTAGAGCCGCTAAGGCGGCAGGGGAGAGTGGGAATGGCTAAATTCAGATACCGGATGCAGAGTATTCTGGACATCAAGATGAAATTGGAAATCCAGGCAAAACAGGAATTTTCGGCTGCAAAAGCAGCTTTGGATGAGGAACTGGATAAGCTGGAGAAGTTGCAAAAGCGGAAAGCAGGCTATGAGGCAAAAGCGGTAGAACTGTTACAAGGGACATTAAAGCTTAAGGAAATCCAGATCAATAAAGCGGTTATCTTAAAGATGGATGAATATATACAGGCACAGCAGGTGCAGATAAAGCGTGCCGAAAAGAAGCTGGAGGCTGCCAGACTGAAACTGACAGAACTCATGCAGGAAAGAAAAATGCATGAAAAATTAAAGGAGCATGCCTTTGATGAGTTTAAGGAAGAGGTCAAAAAGCAGGAAGGCAAGGAAGTAGATGAACTGACCAGCTATACATACGGACAGAGGATACAGGAAAAGGCAAAGCAGGAGAGCAATCGCGGAAAGGAAGAAGTGAATGGCTAAAGGAACGGATGCCTTTACGGTAGAAAAGAAGAAACTGCAGGATGAAAAGAAACAATTAAAGACGGAGCAGAAGAAACAGAAAAAGGAAGCTAAGAAGAGAGCGAAGGAAATTGCAAAGCAGGAAGCAGAGCTTTCGGAGGATGAAGAGGGCGGCGGATTTTTTACCTTTCTGGCAACGATAGCAATTATTGCAGTCTGGCTGGGAATTGTCTGCCTTATTATAAAGCTGGATGTGGGCGGCTTCGGTTCAGGGGTTCTGACCCCTCTTTTAAAGGATGTGCCGGTGGTAAATAAAATTCTGCCTACGCCCAAAGAGGAGGAAAATGATTCCGCACAGACGGATAACGAGAGCGGTTATACCAGTATCGGGGAAGCGTCGGAATATATCAGGGAACTGGAAGCACAGCTGCAGCAGGCAAATACAAATCTGTTGGAAAAGGACGGAGAGATTTCGGAATTGAAGGCAGAGGTGCTGCGGCTGCAGGAGTTTGAGGAAAGTCAGATAGAATTCCAACGTATCAAAACAGAGTTTTTTGAGAATGTGATATATGCGGAAAACGGTCCGGGGGCTGAGGCTTATAAGGAATATTATGAAGCTATGGACCCCACTACGGCGGCTTATCTGTATAAACAGGTGGTACAGCAGCTGGAGGAGGATGCAACGATACAGGAGTATGCGGACACCTATGCTGCGATGAAGCCGGCACAGGCGGCAGCCATTTTTGAAGCTATGTCGGATGATTTAAATCTGGTAGCACGTATTCTTGGCATGATGGATGCGGAAACAAGAGGTAAAATCATGGGAAGCATGAGTGCTGACGTAGCGGCAAAACTTACCAAAATCATGGTTCCGGAGTCTTAAGTTTTTATAGCTTATTGACGATATATTAGTAGGTATCAAAAACAGTACCTTGAAAATTTAAGAGAGGAGGAATGCGGATGACGAGCGCACCTGTAACCGCAAGTGTGAAATCTTTTTTTACAGAGACACAGACTGCGGTCACATCTACGGGAAGAGATGTGGAAAACAGTTTTTCTGATGTATTCAACAATCAGAAGAGCGATGTAAAAACAGCGGAGCCTGAAAGAGAAGCGGCAGCCCCTGCAAGGGTAGACGGCAGAACAGATAAGGTATCCAAAAAGAATGCTTCGTTAAAAAGCGAAGACGGTGCGGAGGTGACACCGGAAGAAGCTGTTTTATATGTTGAAAAAGCGGCAGAAGAGATGGCGGCAGAAATGGTGACACAGGCAGCGGAGGTATTGGGAATTTCCGAAGAAGAAGTGCTGGGGCTTTTGGAAAGCATGGGTATGACCACTGAGGATTTACTGACAACCGAAGGCTTGCAGGCTCTGGTCCTGGCAGCAGCAGGAGAAAACGATGTCAGCAGTTTTATGACTGACGAACAGCTTTTTTCAGACTTCCGGGAATTACAGACATCTTTAGAGGAGGCAGTCACGGAGGTGGCACAGGCAACCGGACTGGAGAAAAAAGAAGTAACGGACATCTTTGAAAAGCTTTCCGAACAGCCTGAAGAACCGGTAGCAGAAGAAGCAGAGATGACCATGGAGGTGAAAACAGCCGGAAAAGAACGGAAAACCGACACCGCAGAAAAGACGGTGGGAGAAAAGCCGGAAACGACCTCTGAAGCCATGGAGACGGCTGATGACGGAACTGAAATTATGCTGGAAAGAAGCCTTAAAGGAAATGAGGCAGACAATGGCAGTGCAAACCGGTTCGCACAGGAAAGCAATCCCTTTGCACAGACACAGACTGTACAGAACATGACGGAAACAATGGCGAATGTACAGGAGGTACAGACTTATTTCGATGCGGATACCGAAATGATTATGAATCAGATTACGGATTATATGCGAAGTAATGTCTCAGAAGGTGTCTCGGAACTGGAAATGCAGCTTCATCCCGAAAGTCTTGGAAACCTGCATGTAAAGCTGACTGCAAAAGAAGGTATGGTAACCGCACAGTTTACTGCACAGAATGAAGCAGTTAAGAATGTGCTGGAAGGTCAGATGATTCAGTTGAAGGAAACCTTTAAGGAGCAGGGTGTGACAGTGGAAAACATTGAAGTAGAAGTACAGACCAATGGTTTTGAACACAGCCTTTCGCAAAATGGCGGACAGCAGACCGGCAGCGATGAAAAACAGGCAGGCAGACCCAGAAACAGAAGGATTAATTTGAATGATCTGGAGGCAGCCGAACTTACACAGGAAGAACAACTGGCAGCAGAAATGCTTAAGGAAAGCGGCAATACCGTGGATTACACGGTATAAGAATAAAGGAAGAAAGGAGTGAAGTATATGAGCTTGGTAGCACTGGTAGAAGATGGTAAGATTGTTACAAATACAACTTCCACTGACAGTACAAAGGAAAATGCTAAGGTGGGTGCGTCCGGAGAAACCATGGACAAAGAGGCGTTTTTGCAGCTTCTGGTAGCACAGATGAAATATCAGGATCCCTTAGAGCCCACATCCAATACGGAGTACATTTCCCAATATGCACAGTTCTCACAGGTAGAATCCATGCAGAACATGAGCAGCAGTATGGATTTACAGCGTGCAAGTGCTCTGGTAGGTCAGACTGTTTACGTGAAATCAACTTCTGCTTCCGGAGAAACCGGTTATGCGTATGGTAAAGTAGATTACGTTACCTATGAAGGCGGCAAGGCGTATGTTTATATCAATGAACAGAGATATGCACTGGAGGATGTGGAAACAGTTCTTGACTCCGAATACGATGAGGCATACAAGCTGGCAACTAAATTGGTAGAATCCATTAACAAGCTTCCGAACATCGGAGCAATCGGCCTGGAAGAAGCAGCAAACGTGGATGAGCTGGAAAAAATTTACAACGGTATGGATGATTACCAGAAGAGCTTTGTAGCAAAAGAAAAAGCAGAGGCACTGCAGGCATACGTTGATAAGATTGCAGAGCTTCGCAAACTGGCAGAAGCAGAAAATGCTGATAAAGGCGAGGAACCCAAAGGTGATGAGCCCGATGAATCTGATGATACTGTATAACGGGGAACACAGGGAGGTGTCCGTATGAAAGTACAAAACAGCAGTTTTCTCTCTATTGAGCAGCTTCAGGACCAATATTTACGGCAGAGCGGCAAAACAGAAAGTAGCCGTGCCGATACAGCACTTTCCTTCCGGGATATTCTGGAAAGAAAGCAGACAGATATCAATATTGGAACAGGAAGCCTTAAGTTTTCCAAACATGCAATGGGCAGGCTGTCCGACAGAAATATTGAACTTACCAACGGACAGATGGAACGCTTAAATGACGGTGCAAGGAAAGCCGGAGAGAAAGGCATTCAGGAGTCTCTGGTTATCATGGACGGACTGGCATTTATCGTCAACGTACCGAATAAAACGGTAGTAACGGCAATGGACAGTGCAGAAACCACAGACAACGTATTTACAAACATAGACGGAGCAGTAATTATTTAGCCGGACCTTTTTTGGAGGCATAAGTTTCCCGACTGACAGAAGGAAACAACAGCTCTGTTAATCAAACACAGGAGGTCACTTAATTATGATGAGATCACTTTTTTCTGGTGTATCAGGTCTTAAGACACACCAGACCAGAATGGACGTTATCGGTAACAACATCGCTAACGTAAATACTACAGCATACAAATCCAGTTCCATGGTATTCAGTGAATTAATCAGCCAGACAACACAGAAGGCATCAGGTCCCAACGCAACCACCGGTACCGGCGGTACCAATGCAAAACAGATTGGTCTGGGTGTAAAGGGCGGTGCCATCAATACCAATATCAGCACCCAGGGTGCCGCACAGTCAACAGGTAATCCCTTTGATATCATGATCAGCGGAAGCTCCTTCTTCGTGGTAAGCAACGGTACCGAAAATTTCTTTACCAGAGACGGTTCCTTCTATGTGGATGGTGCAGGTAATCTGGCTATGACCAGTAACGGTTACAACGTTATGGGCTGGCAGGTAGACGAAGAAACCATGACGATTAAGCAGGATACGGTTTCTGCACTTCGTATTATGAGTGCAGCTAATATGACTTATCCCCCTGAGGCAACCAGCAAGGCATATGTCTCCGGTATTATCGATAAGAACAATACCGATGTAACCAGTCAGGCAGGTAAGGCTATCAACTTAAATTTCTATGATGCATTAGGTTATTCTTATACAGCAAAACTGGTTATCAAGCAGTCTGCCGTAGACAATGAATACAGCATTGAATTAAGCAAAATTCTGGATGCAAATGGTGAAGAACTGGATATTGAAGGCGTGACATTGGGTTCTGCAACCTCTCAGAAGATAAACGGTAATGTAACATTGGATGCAACTGTTTATAAATGGGTCAACAATGAACTGCAGACACAGGCCGGTGCTACCGTATGCAATCTGGCAGACTTATTTGCAGCAACCGCTACCATGGAAGACCCGCAGTTAAAGACGGATGATCCTGCTGCAATGGCAGCACTTGACGAACTGGCAAAGGCATATGGTTATGAAGGTGCTACGAAGGACTTTTTAAATCTGACAGTGGAACTGACCAATGATCCGACCAGCGGTACTACATTTACGAGCGGTACTTATACCGTGCAGCAGCTTTTGCACAATCAGGCAAAGGGCTTACAGCCCTGCCTTACCACACCTCACGAAGCAATTGTGGAGGACTATGACAATTTCAGCCTCAATTCCTTTGATACCACGGGACGTAACTTTGAAGGTGCAACGCTGGTATATGATGCTGACAATGGTCCCTTCCTTGGAATCAATGGTGTTTCTAATGTAACGGCCGTAAATTTGGGCTTGTCTGCACTGGGTGGTAACTTCAGCGATATCAGCATTGATTTTTCCACCAGTTCCATGTATGATAATAGTGGAACCTGTACAGTGGCAGCTACAGCAGGTGATACCAAGGGACTTGGCATGGGACGTAAATTAGGTGATATGAGCGGTGTGTCCATTCAGCAGAACGGTATGATTTATGCGTCTTATGACAATGGTATGACCAGACTTCTGGGTCAGATTGCGGTTGCGGAATTTGCTAATGTATCCGGTCTGGAAAAGGCGGGTGACAACCTGTATTCCGCAACATTAAACTCCGGCGAGTTTGATGGTATCGGTGTGGATATTACCGCAAACGGCGGCAAGATGAGTACAGGTCAGCTGGAAATGAGTAACGTAGACCTTTCCGCAGAATTTACGGAGATGATTACGACTCAGAGAGGATTCCAGGCAAACAGCCGTATTATCACCGTGTCAGATACGCTGTTAGAGGAACTGACCAATCTTAAGAGATAATGTACATTATCATACATAAAAAATAAATAGAGTGAATATGAGGGTCAGACAATCATAGCTGACCCTTTTATCCATTTATAAAATTTATGAAAAAGTGCAGGAGGGAGAAACATTATGAAGATTCAGGATTTTACCGACATGACCAAGTTTGAGGAGATTATGTCAAATTGGGCAAAGGCAACAGGACTGGCAACAGTAGCGGTGGGAGCAGACGGAAAATATATATCCGAATGTTACAACTTTACGGATTTTTGTATTGGACTGACCCGTGGGAGTGCAGAAGGAAAAAGACGCTGTGAAAAGTGTGATGCAGAAGGAAACGGTGTGTATTACTGCCATGCAGGACTGATTGATTTTGGTATAGATCTGGTTGTAAACGGTGAGAAGCTGGGAGCCGTAATCGGCGGACAGGTACTTCCTCAAAATCCGGACGAGGAAAAGTTCCGTCAGGTTGCCAGAGAGTTAGGCATTGATGAGGATACTTATATCAGGGCATTGGGAAAAGTAAATGTGAAAACGGAAGAGGCAATTCAGGCTTCGGCAATCCTTTTGGGAGAGGTTTTAAATAATTTTATCAATGCGGAATACAATGCAAAATATAATGGCGAACTGATTGAAAGACTGCAGAAAGGTGTTAATCAGTGCGAAGCTTTAGTCTCTAATATTGTAGAGAATACAAAGAGCCTGAATAATATTCAGAAAAGACAGGAAATTCTGGCATTGAATGCAAGAATTGAAGCAGCCCGTGCAGGCGAGGCGGGAAAAGGATTTACCGTCGTTGCACAGGAGGTCGGTATGCTGGCAAAGGACAGCAAGGCATTGAATGAAAAAATAGGTGAAGATATTTCGGGAATCTCCAGAATTGTGAAGAGCATGATGGAGGAAAATTAGGGATAAATGAGGTAGAGGCACGTGATTGAGGTTACGAAAATAAACGGACAGAAGGTTTTGGTAAATCCCGATTTGATAGAACTGGTGGAAGAAACGCCGGATACGGTAATGACGCTTACTACAGGAAGAAAAATTATTGTAAAAGAAAGTAGACAAGAAGTGAAAAATTTAGTAAAATTGTATAGAAAGGATATTTTTGCGAACTAATCTGAATTGTATATGCAATTTAGACAAATACAGCAGAAAACGGCAGGTGGATATTAGTGGATATTGCAACAATACTGGGTCTGGTTATATGCTTAGGCATGATTCTTTTGGGCATTGCCACCAGTGGTGGTTTGGGAGCTATACCTAATTACATAGATGTTCCTTCTATAGCGATTACCTTCGGCGGTGCTTTTTCGGCGGTGCTGGCATCTAATTCCATCCAGGGATTCGTTAGCGGTTTAAAGAGTTTTTCGCTGATTCTCAAGGTGCCTCAGAACAATACGGCTGAAATGATTCAAAATATTATAGAGTTATCCAACGTAGCCCGTAAGGAGGGTCTGCTTTCTCTGGAAGAGGCTGCAGGTGATTTGGATGATCCTTTCTTAAAAAAAGGTATTCTGTTAATTGTAGACGGTACTGACCCCGAACTGGTACGTGCCATCATGGAAACAGAACTTGTCAGCATGGACAGCAGACATAAAGCAAGGATTGGTTTTTGGGAAAACGTTGGTTCCATGGGACCTGCCTGGGGTATGATTGGTACCCTGATAGGTCTTGTTAATATGTTAAATAATATGGCTGATCCGGATGCAATCGGCCCCGGTATGGCAACGGCATTGATTACTACGTTATACGGCTCGTTACTTGCCAACTGGGTTTGTGCTCCCGTATCCAATAAATTGAAGACCCACAATGAGATGGAAATGATGCAGAAGGAAATTATGATTGAGGGTCTTTTGTCTATTCAGGCGGGTGAAAACCCCCGAGTTATTGAAGAGAAGCTGAAGTCCTTTGTATCTCCGGCTGAACGTACAGGCGGAGAGGAAGACGGAGGTGAGGTCGATGGCTAAACGCAAGGAGGAAGCTCCGGCACCCGGTTCACCGGCATGGATGGCTACTTTCGGCGATTTGATGAACCTGTTGCTTTGCTTCTTCGTGTTGCTGTTCTCTATGTCAACCATTGATGCACAAAAACTGCAGAAGGTGGCGGAATCCTTCAGCCAGACGTTTTCTATCTTCAATGGCGGAGCAACGGCTATTGGCGATGGAATATTGATTAGTAACGGCGTAAGTCAGTTGAATGAACTGGATGAATACATAAACAGTACAGGTAAAACGGCTGATGGTGAACAGGATACACAGGAAGTAAGCGAATATACCGAGATGGCTCAAAAGTTGGAGGAGGCTCAGCTGGCAGAATCGGAACAGCTTGCGGAAAAAATTGAAGAAAGTGTGGCAGAAAACGAGTTAGACAATGTAATTGATGTGGAATTCACGTCACAATATGTGCAGCTTACCCTGAAGGGAGCATTGCTTTATGATTCCGGCAAGGCTGAAATCCGGGAAGATGCATTACCCGTCCTTGACAAGGTTGGTGTGATGCTGGAAAGATATGCTGGCAGTGTCATAGAAATTGAAGGCCATACGGACAATGTACCTATCTCCAACAGCAAGTTTGCGAATAACAGTGAATTAAGCTGTGCAAGGGCACTTTCGGTTTTTAATTATTTTTTGGAAACTACAAATCTGGATCCGGCGATGATTAAGTATGCAGGCAGAGGAGAATATGTTCCTGTAGCCGACAACTCTACGGAAGAGGGACGTGCAAAGAACCGTCGTGTGGAAATCCGTATTTACCATGATCTCAGTACTTACCAATAATGGATATGACGAAAGGAAACGCATAGGCGTAAGAAAACAGCATGAAGAAGAATTTAATGTCTATTTTAATACTGGCTCTTCTGATAGTGAATATTGTACTGACTGCCATTATAATGTTCAGCGTTACAGGTGCAATGAAGAGTACCACAGCACTGGTTGGTGATATTGCCTCTGTATTGGCATTGGAACTGGATATGGGAGGAGCGGATTCGAGCAGACCCTCCATGGAGGATACGGTTGTGTATGATATTGCAGATGTCCTGACAACCAATTTAAAGGACGATGGTTCCGATGATGCACACTATGCGGCAGTGGCGGTGTCTTTACAGTTGGACAGCAAGCATGAGGATTACAAGAAATACGGTTCGGCAGAAGCCATGCTGGCAAAGGACAGTATAATCAGAGCTGCAATCATCGAAGTGATTTCTTCCCATACGTTAGCAGAGTTTAAGAATGATACGGACGGTATTCGCAATGAGATACTTGCAAAGCTCCAGAAGATATATCAGTCGGATTTTATTTTTGATGTTGTATTTAGCGATGTGAAAGCGTATTGATGCTCTGTATAATATAGGTAAGGCTTGATAACGGGAGGTGAGCTTTTATGGGTGAGGTGTTGTCGCAAAATGAAATAGACAACTTACTCGCAGCACTTTCTACAGGTGAACTGGATGTAGACCAAATTCAGGATTCCAACGAAAAGCAAGTAAAGAATTACGATTTCCGTCGCCCGGCGAAGTTCTCTAAAGAGCATTTAAGGACGCTGGAAATTATATATGAACATTATGGCAGACTTTTATCTACCAATCTGCCGGTTTATCTTCGGAAAAATGTGCAGGTGAGTGTGGCAAGCTCCGAGACGGTAACCTTCTCCGAGTTTACGAATGCACTGTCCAATCCCATTATCATGGGAGTTATAAATTTTGTTCCGCTTAGCGGAAATATTATAGTGGACTTATCCACTAACCTGGGATATACCATCGTTGACCGCATGCTTGGCGGAGCGGGGGATCCTTTAGAGAAAAATAGGGATTTTTCAGAGATTGAGCTTGTTATTATAGAAAAAATCATGATAGTCTGCATGCAGCTTATGAGGGAGCCTTGGAAAAATGTGTTGGACATCAACCCCATGCTGGAGCGGTTAGAAACAAATCCTCAGTTTGCACAGATTATCGCACCAAACGATATGGTTGCCATTGTTACTCTCAATATGAAAATAGGAGAAGTGCAGGGCTTCATGAACATGTGCCTTCCGTATTTTACACTGGAAGAAATCATGGATAAATTGAATACGAGATACTGGTATGCCAATATGCAGGAAATGCGGGATGATACATATGAAGAGTGTATTGAGAGCATGATTCGCAGAGTGGATATACCCATGAAGGCAGTATTGGGAAAAAGCACAGTTTCCGTCAGTGATTTTGTCAATCTGCAGGTCGGTGATGTAATCCGGCTGGATACCCATGTTGACAGCGAGTTATCGGTGTACGTGGGAAATATTAGAAAATTTACCGCATTACCGGGTGCCAGCAAAGATAATTATGCTGTAAGGGTCACATCGGTAATCAGAGAGGGGGAATAAAACATGGACGGCATGTTGTCCCAGGATGAAATAAACGCGTTGCTTAGCGGTATGGATTTGTCGGGGAGTACAGGGAGTGAAGCAACACAGGAAACAGCACCATTGAATGCTGAAGTGGATGAGAGCCTGTTAACAGACGTGGAAAGAGATGCGGTAGGAGAAGTAGCCAATATCAGTATGGGTTCCTCTGCAACCACACTATATTCCCTGGTAAACAGAAAAGTAAATATTACGACGCCGGTTGTTACCATGGCAAACTGGCAGACGGTTCTTGAGCAGTATGAAAAGCCCTGTGTATTTATTCAAATCAAGTATACAGAAGGACTGGATGGAACCAATATTCTGGTATTGAAAGAGGACGATGTAAAGATCATCACCGATTTAATGATGGGTGGTGACGGTACCAATATAAGCGGAGAATTGGGAGAATTGCATTTAAGTGCAATATCGGAGGCGATGAACCAGATGATGGGTTCATCGGCAACTTCGCTTTCGACCATGTTAGGTGTTATGATAGATATCAGCCCGCCTGAGGCAAGCCGGGTAGACCTGACAACCTACCATGATGGGGGTGATATTTCCCCTTTCCTCGGTGGCACCTTTGTAAAGATTGCATTCCGCATGCAGATTGGCGAACTGGTAGACAGCACCATTATGCAGCTCTATCCCGTAGATTTTGCCAAGAAGCTGGTTGATACCTTTATTACCCAGCAGATGGGTGGAAGCACGGGAAGTCAGCCCGCAGAGGCTCCTGCACCGGAACCTGCTCCCGTACAGCAGCCGGCAGCATCTCCCCAGGATATGGGCGGCATGAATATACAGCAGCCGGCAATGGGAATGGCCGGACAGCCGATGATGGATCAACAGGCAATGATGGGTATGAACCCGATGGCATACGGCATGGGGATGCCGATGCAGGGCGGTATGGGAATGCCGCCGCAGATGGCAATGAATGGTATGGCACAGATGTATATGCCGCCACAGGTAAATATGCAGCAGGGTGTTAATGTACAGCCTGCACAATTCCAAAGTTTTACCGGTGATTTGGCTGCCATGACAGGACAGGAAAACATTGGTCTGATAAAGGATGTCCCTTTGGAGGTCACTGTAGAACTGGGAAGAACCACCAAATCCATTGCTGATATACTTGACTTTGCTCCGGGAACGATTATTGAACTGGATCGTATTGCCGGAGAGCCGATAGATGTACTGGTCAACGGAAAATTCGTGGCCAGAGGTGAAGTAGTGGTTATTGAAGAAAGTTTTGGTGTCAGAGTAACGGAAATTATCAAATAGAACAGAGAAAATAAGGAGTAAAAAAATATGGCAAAAAATATTTTAATCTGTGATGATGCGGCATTCATGCGTATGATGATCAAGGACATTTTAACAAAAAACGGATACAACGTAGTAGGTGAAGCGGAAAACGGTCTTAAGGGTATTGAAAAGTACAATGAGCTTCATCCGGATTTGGTACTGATGGATATTACCATGCCTGAAATGGATGGTATTGCGGCACTGAAGGGTATTAAGCAGGCTGATGCCGGTGCTCAGGTTATTATGTGTTCTGCAATGGGACAGCAGGCTATGGTTATTGAATCCATTCAGGCCGGTGCAAAGGACTTTATTGTAAAACCTTTCCAGGCTGACCGCGTATTGGAAGCAGTGAAGAAGGTAGTAGGATAATGCTTACAACTCTCATAGAAAGTACAGAAGGGTCAGAGGCTGTGAGGACCATGCACGGAGCAGACGGCTTTATAGAGCTGATTACATTACTTCTCATTTTTGTACTGGTGCTGGCTCTTACTTTATGGACCACCAGATGGATTGCCAGATACCAGAAGGGGAATAAGGGAAGCGGCAATATTGAAGTCGTGGAGACAAGCTCCATTGGAAACGGCAGGTATATACAGATTGTGAAGCTGGCGGAAACCTATGTGGCGATTGCTGTCTGCAAGGACAGCATTACATTGCTTACACAGATACCCAAAGAGCAGATTGTATTTCCCGAGGAAGGCAGTAAGACACCCCTGAATTTTAAGGAACTGTTACAGCGGGCTAAAACCGGATATCATGGTAAGGATGACACCAAAGTGGAAGATTCTTTGAAAGAAGAGTAGCTGGAATTGAAGAGATTAAAAAGTATACGAATTACAAAAACACTTATAAAAATAGTATGCCTGCTGATTACGGTAGGCATATTGTGTATTTTGCCCGTACAGAATGTAAAAGCTTCCTCGGAAGGGCTGACGGGGCAGACCGGAAATTCTACGGTCATTGAAGAGCCGGGAAACGCAGAAAGCCCGGAGGATATACAGGAACTGAATATCGCGAATACCGTAACAATTGAGTACAATAACGGAAATGGGCAGTTAAACGGTGCACTCAGGATTTTACTGATTCTGACATTGATTGCCATAGCACCCATACTGCTTATCTGCCTGACTTCCTTTACCAGAATTATTATTGTACTTCATTTTACGCGTGCGGCTTTAAATACCCAGACAGCACCCCCCAATCAGATACTGATCGGAATGGCACTGTTTCTTACGTTTTTTGTCATGACACCGACCATCAGTCAGATGTATACGGAGGCCTATGTGCCCTTTGAGGCAGGGGAGCTGACGCAGGAAGAGGCACTGACTGCTGCTGTGGAGCCGCTCAGACAGTTTATGTACAGACAAACACAGACAAAGGATGTAGAGCTTTTTATGGACATAGCCAGACAGGACTGGGATGGGACATTGGAAGATATTCCCATTACGGTACTGATTCCCAGCTTTATTGTCAGTGAATTGCGTTATGCGTTTATTATGGGGTTCTGTATTTATATTCCCTTTATCATTATAGATATGGTAGTAGCATCGGCTTTGATGAGTATGGGTATGATGATGCTGCCGCCTACAACGATATCCATGCCCTTTAAGATACTCTTATTTGTAATGGCAGATGGATGGAGTCTGATAATCGGGGTGTTGATGCAAACCTTCAACTAATAAGAACAGGAAAGTGAGAAGAAAGGAGAAGTCTATGAATGTAGAACTTGTAACAGAAATCGCAAACAGAGCATTGTATCTTGTAATAAAGACTTCTCTGCCTGTTTTACTGGTATCTCTGATTGTGGGGCTTATTGTCAGTATCTTTCAGACGGTTACCTCCATACAGGAGCAGACGCTTACCTTTGTTCCTAAGATAGTTGCCGTATTTCTGGCACTCATGGTTTTCGGAGGCTGGATGCTGAACAACATCATAGAATACATGACACAACTGTGGTTAAATTTACCTGTATACGTTAAAGGGTAGGATGTGATTATGGTCAGTCTGTCATTTTCTTTTTTGGATTTGGAATATTTCCTGTTAATACTGGTCAGAGTATCCTGCTTTGTATTTGTAGCCCCTTTTTTCAGTATGAATAATACGCCGGCAAGGGTCAGGATTGCCCTGTCCGTATTTACCGCTATCCTGCTGTATACAACCCTGACACCCACAGACGGTGTGGTTTATGACACGGTATTTGCATATGCCGTTATTGTGGCAAAGGAAGCAATTACCGGTCTGTTAATCGGATTTGCAGCCAATATATGTACGGCGATTGTAAGCTTTGCCGGAGCAATTGCAGATATGGAAACAGGTCTTTCCATGCTGACACTGATGGATCCTACTAATAAGCAGCAGACCAGCGTAACCGGTGTTTATTACCAGTATGTTGTAATGCTGATGCTGATTGTCAGCGGGATGTACCGGTATTTACTGGGAGCATTGGCAGATTCTTTTTTGCTGATACCTGTAAACGGAGCAGTTTTCAAAGGGGAAAATCTGGTAAATGCAATGGTGAAATTTCTGGGAGATTATATTACCATTGGTTTTCGTATCTGTCTCCCGGTTTTCTGCGTAATGATATTGTTAAATGCAGTTTTGGGAGTATTGGCCAAGGTGGCACCCCAGATGAACATGTTTGCGGTAGGTATCCAGTTGAAGGTATTGGTCGGGTTTGGTATTTTGTTTTTGACAACCGGAATGCTGTCGGGGGTATCAAGTGCCATATTTAATGAGATAAAGCAGGTTACCGTTTCGTTTGTGGAGGGAATGATGTGATTCTAAAATATGATCTGCAGTTCTTCGCAAAGGATGGTCCGGGAGGAGAAAGAACAGAACCGGCAACAGCCAAAAAGCTGGAGGATGCCCGCAAGAAAGGGCAGGTTGCCAAAAGCCGAGAAGTGGGCAATGCATTGGGCCTATTGGGGCTGTTTCTGATATTGAAGGTATGGGTTGGAAATATGGGTACCCAGTTTCTGGAGATGTTTGATAATGTCTATCAGAAAATTCCGGAGGTCATTGTAAACTGGAACGGATATCTGCCTCAGAATGATATGCTTTTTATGTTCCGGCAGGCCATGCTTGAGGTATTGATGATTGTTGCTCCTATTTTTATTGTGGCATTTATACTTGCTTTTTTAGGAGATATTGTTCAGATTAAATGGATGGTGACGACGCAACCGCTTAAGCCCAAGTTTAACAAACTGAATCCTTTGAGCGGATTTAAGAGAATACTTTCAGTCAATTCTTTAGTAGAACTGGCAAAGGCAATTTTGAAAATTGTATTAATCGGATTCATTATTTATAATTTTTTAAAAGACAAATGGTCCTATTTGTATCTGTTATACGATATGCCCCTCATGCAGGCAATACAGCTTGTAGGGGAGCTGGTAACAGATTTGGGGATTCAGATAGCAGCGGTATATGCAATTATAGCATTTGCGGATTTTATATACCAGAAGTACAAATTTAAAAATGATATGAAAATGACCAAGCAGGAAGTAAAGGACGAATACAAGCAGCAGGAAGGAGATCCTCAGGTCAAGGGAAAAATACGTAGTAAGATGCAGGAAGCATCCCGCAGGCGTATGATGCAGAGCCTTCCTCAGGCGGACGTGGTCATTACCAACCCGACTCACTATGCTGTGGCAATCCAATACGATCCGGCTATTGCGGATGCACCTATTGTACTGGCAAAGGGAGAAGACTATCTGGCACGCAGAATTAAAGAGATTGCAAAGGAAAATGATATTGAAATTGTAGAAAACAAGCCTTTGGCCAGAATGCTTTATGCCAATGTGGATGTGGGACAGGCAGTGCCGCCGGAGCTGTATCAGGCGGTAGCGGAAGTGTTGGCCTTTGTATATCATTTAAAAGGAAAAGTATAAAAAGTAATTAACCGGACAGGAGGTGAGGAACATGAATTTGAACGGCAGACTGAAGAGTACGGATGCAATGGTAGCCATCTATGTATTAGTATCTTTCATCATGCTGATTGTTCCTCTTCCTGCATGGATGCTCGATATTTTTATGGCTCTTAACATGGCAATTGCATTTACCATTTTATTTGTCTGTATGTTTGTAAAGGAAGTACTGGATATGTCCTATTTCCCCACCATCCTTCTGTTTACAACCATATTCCGTATTGCCATGAATGTATCCTCCACCAGACTGATTCTGACCTCCGGCAGTGCCGGAAATGTGGTACTGACCTTCGGCCAGTTTGTCGGCGGAGGCGATTTGATTGTCGGTGCCATTATTTTTATTATTCTGATTCTGGTACAGTTCCTTGTTATTAACAAGGGTTCCGAACGTGTGGCAGAAGTAACGGCACGTTTTACACTGGATGCCATGCCCGGTAAACAGATGGCAATTGATGCTGATTTAAATACCGGTGCGATTGATGATGCGGAAGCAAAAAGACGAAGGGATAAGATTCAGGAAGAATCCAGCTTCTTTGGTTCCATGGATGGTGCGGTTAAGTACGTAAAAGGAGATGCAACGGCAGGACTTTTGCTGACGACAATCAATATTATCGGTGGTCTGGCAATGGGGATGCTCCGAGACGGTATGGATGTTGGGGCAGCGGTACAGAACTATGGTGTACTGACTATCGGTGACGGTCTGGTAAGCCAGATACCGTCCCTGTTGATATCCCTGTCCACAGGTGTTCTGGTAACGAAGGGCAGTAAGGATGCGGATTTCGGACCGGCTATTGTAAAGCAGTTGTTCGGCGTCCCCAAGGCAATGTATCTGGTAGGGGCAACCCTTGCTTTTTTAGGTGTCGTAACAGATTTGAATACCATCCTGTTCTTAGGTATGGGACTTGCCTTCATCGTAGGAGGAAGAATGATTGCGGGAAATCTGGAGACAGCCCAGATAGAAGCAACGGTGGATTCCGATGAAGTAGCGGCAGATGAAATCCGACAGCCGGAAAATGTGAACAGCTTATTACAGGTAGACCCTATTGAGCTGGAGTTTGGTTACGGCATTATTCCGCTTGCAGATGTTAATCAGGGGGGAGATTTGCTGGACCGTGTCGTAATGATCAGAAGGCAGATTGCACTGGAACTTGGTACGGTAGTGCCGATTATTCGTTTGAGGGACAACATACAGTTAAACCCCAACCAATATATTATAAAAATAAAGGGTATTCAGGTGAGCGAAGGAGAAATCCTTTTTGACCATTATATGGCTATGAATCCCGGTTATGTGGAAGAGGAAATTACAGGTATACCCACCTTCGAGCCGTCCTTCCATCTGCCGGCAATCTGGATTACCGAGGGACAGAGGGAACGTGCTGAGAGCATGGGATATACGGTAGTTGACCCGCCTTCAATCATCGCGACCCATTTGACGGAGATTATCAGACAATACATATCGGAGCTGCTCACGAGACAGGATGTACAAAATCTGGTCAACAACTTAAAGGAAACCAATCCTTCCCTTGTGGAAGAATTGCTGCCTAAGCAGCTTGGCCTTGGGGAAATTCAGAAGGTATTACAGAATCTGTTAAAAGAGGGAATTTCTATCAGGGACCTGCTTACCATCTTTGAAACACTGGCAGATTATGCACCTACTACACGTGATACGGATATTCTGACCGAGTATGTTCGCCAGAGTCTGAAGCGTGCGATTTCAAATAAATATTTTCCGTCCCATGAAACAACCAACGTAGTAACCCTGGACCCTAAAGTGGAACAGGATATTATGGGAAGCATTAAACAGACGGAGCAGGGAGCATATCTGAATCTGGATCCGGAGAAGACCAAGAAGATTATGGCTTCTGTGGGGAATGAAATACAGAAACTGGAAAATCTGGGCAAGAGTCCGATTATCATTACATCGCCTATTGTCCGTATGTATTTCAAACGTCTCACAGAAGATTATTATAAAGATTTGATTGTGGTTTCCTACAATGAAATAGAATCGAATGTAGAACTGCAGTCTGTAGGGATGGTGACAGCGTAATGATAATTAAAAAATTTCAAGGAAAGACAGAAGCGGAAGCGGTAGAACTGGCTAAAAAGGAGCTGGGCGAAGGCGTTGTGGTTATGAATGTCAAAAACGTAAAGCCGAAAGGGGTATTTGCGTTTTTTAAAAGACCGTTGGTGGAAGTGACAGTGGCACTGGAAGAGGAAGCTGAGCGTTTTACACCTGTAAAAAGAGAACCGCTTTCCCAAAACAACAGTACGGTAAAGACTGCCCGTATTACGGAAGCGTGGCAGAAGGAAAGTACAGGTTCTTATGCCAGGGACGGTATGGATGCCAATGGCATGAATGCCATCGAAGAAAAACTGGACAGCCTGCAGACTCTTCTGGTACAGCAGTTAAATAAGGCGGAAACGGAGCCGGAGAAAAAAGAAGAAGCTTCTGAAGTGAAGTCTCCGGTAAAGGAGGCGGAAAAGGAACAAAGCCCCGAAATCGTAAAATTCATGAAGCTTCTTTACAATGTTATGTTGGAAAATGAAGTGGATGAAAAGTACGTCAACCAGATTATGAATGAAATTGAGAAGGTACATAAGCCCAATATGCCGTTTGATTACGCACTGGCAAACACCTATCAGAAAATGATTCTGAAGTTTGGACCGGCATCAGAAATCACACCGGCAGAAAACGGGCCTAAGGTAGTATTTTTTGTAGGACCCACCGGAGTAGGAAAGACAACAACCATTGCAAAGATTGCTTCCCGGTATAGTGTAGAGGAGAAAAAGAAGGTAGCATTGCTGACGGCAGATACTTACCGTATTGCGGCAGCAGAGCAGTCAAGAACCTATGCGAACATTCTGGAAGTGCCCTTCAGGGTTATTTACACCATTGAAGAAATGGAAATGGCAATTCGGGATTTTAAGCAGTATGATTACATTTTTGTGGATACGGCAGGACATTCCCACCAGAATCAGCCGCAGAAGGAAGCCATGATATCCTTTGTACACAGTGTGGATGAACTTGCGGAAAAGGAAGTTTTTCTGGTATTAAGTGCTACCACAAAGTACAAGGATCTTTTAAATATAGCAGACAGCTACAAAGAAATAGCAGACTATAAGCTTATTTTTACAAAACTGGATGAAACGACAGCACTGGGGAATCTGCTGAATATAAAGCTCTATACGGGAGCCAGTCTGTCTTATGTGACTTACGGACAAAACGTACCTGATGACATTGAAAAGTTCAATCCGCAAAAAACTGTGAAGCAGCTTTTGGGAGGACATTCATAGGTATACACGGAGGATGAAAATGGACCAGGCAGAACAGCTACGAAATATAATTAAAGCAGGAAACGTGCAGCGGCCCATGGCACGGGTAATTACCGTGACCAGCGGTAAAGGCGGCGTGGGAAAATCAAATACGGCAATCAATCTGGCAATACAGTTCAAAAAAATGGGGCAAAGAGTAATTATCCTGGATGCAGATTTTGGACTGGCAAATATAGAAATTATGTTTGGAACCGTTCCGAAGCATAATTTATGTGATTTGATTTATCAGGGAAAAAACATTAAGGAAATTATTACCTGGGGACCTATGGAGGTTGGCTTTATTTCCGGCGGCTCCGGTATTGTGGGTATGTCAAACCTAAGCAGGGATTATCTGAATTATATTATTCAGAACCTGACAGAGCTGGATACAATAGCAGATGTTATCATAGTGGATACGGGAGCAGGCATATCCGATGCCGTATTGGAGTTTCTGGTAGCCAGTGGGGAGATTTTGCTGGTAACCACACCGGAACCCACATCCATCACGGATTCTTATTCCCTGCTAAAGGCATTGGTACGTCATTCCAGATTCTCCCAGGAAAGTTCTACTGTGAAGATGATTGCTAATAAGGTAGATAAGGAAGAGGACGGTCAGGTATTGTATCAAAAGCTTAATGCAGTGGTTGCCCGTTATCTGAAACTGCCACTGGGGTATTTGGGAGCAGTCCCACAGGACAATCAACTGGCTAAAGCCGTTATGCAGCAGGTTCCGGTTTCCATGCAGAATCCCGCTGCAAAATCAAGTCAGGCTTATGAAAGTATTGCGGCTAAACTGATGAACAGGGAAGATGTGGTCAGAAAAAGAGGAATGACGGCATTTTTTGCACATATTCTTAACGGAAGAAAGATGGGGTAGGAGATAATTATGCTTTCCAAATTTGTTAAACCGGGCTGTAAGATTGAATTGCAGGCTGTGAATAAGGTTAATGGCACAACGGAAGAAAAACAAAAAGTGTACCGCAGTCAGGTTCATGACATTATATCGGAAGATCGTATGGAGATAACCATGCCTATGGAGCAGACAAAACTGATTCTGCTTCCTGTAGATGGGGAGTATGATGCGGTATTTTACGGAAACAGCAACCTGTATCAGTGCTTTTTGCGGATTATAGACCGTTACAAAAGTAATAATGTCTATATTCTGGTAGTAGAAATGACCAGCAACCTGCGAAAGTACCAGAGAAGAGAATATTATCGTTTCAGCTGTGCACTGGAAATGTGTGCAAGACCGCTGGTAGAAGAAGAGGTAAAAGCGATAGAACAGAAGGAAGCTTATCTGCTGACACCGGGACTTCCCTTAAAGAGAAGCGTAATTGTGGATATCAGCGGGGGCGGTCTCAGATTTATGAGCAATCAGCGGTATGAACCGGAAAGCTTGATTTATTGTACTTATCATCTATTGATAGACGGTAAAAACAGAGAATGTGAAATTATAGGTAAAATCCTGAGCGTGAAAGAAGTGGAGAGCAGAAAAGGAACCTTTGAACACCGGGTACAGTATGTCAATCTGGGTGTGAATGAGAGAGAAGAAATTATAAAGTACATTTTTGAAGAAGAAAGAAAAAGCCGTCGTCGGGAAAAAGGATTATAGCTATGAAAAAAATATTAGTTGTAGATGATTCTGCACTTATGAGAAGAGTCTTGTGTGATATAATTAACAGTGATGAAAGATTTTGTGTGGAAGACCGTGCGACGAATGGTCTGGAAGCCTTTGATCTGCTCAGCCGGAAACGTTACGATGCGGTTGTTCTGGATGTGAATATGCCCCGAATGAACGGACTGGAATTGCTGGAGGAGTTGAATAAGTTTAAGATTCCGGCAAGAGTTATGATGGCCAGTACGGATACCAGGGAAGGGGCCAAGACCACCTTGGATGCATTGGAACTGGGAGCGTTGGATTTTATTCACAAGCCGGACAGTGCAAGAGATTGCAGGGTAGAAGATTTCAGAAAAAATATGTTAGAGGTTTTGGCAGCGGTAGCGGAGGCAAATGTACCTGCCTTTACCAAGACAGTAAAAAAATCTTCTGTTCCTAAAGTGAAGGCGGATGCTCCGCTAATGGCACAGGCAGTGCAGAAACCGGCAGAAAAGAATGCTCAGAAAGCGACAGGAAAAACACCGGGGAAAAAGATAGTTGCGATAGCAAGCTCTACCGGTGGACCGAAGGCATTACAGTCGGTGATTCCCTGCCTTCCCGGAGACTTGCAGGCACCGGTGCTGGTAGTACAGCATATGCCCAAGGGCTTTACCGCTTCCTTGGCAGAGCGTCTTGACTCCCTGAGCAAAATTTCGGTATGCGAAGCTGCGGAGGGAGATGTGTTGGAAAACGGACGAGTATATCTGGCAAAGGGTGGTATGCATATGAATATATCACTCAATGCATCCGGCAAGTACACGATTCACTATACCGATGAGCCGCCCAGAGAGGGAGTGAAGCCTTGTGCGAATTATATGTACGAATCTCTTATGGAAAGCCGGTTTGACCAGGTAGTATGTGTGGTGATGACGGGAATGGGTGCAGACGGCACACAGGGAATTTTGCATCTGAAAGAAAAGAAAGAGACGCTGGTAATAGCACAGGAACAGAGCACATGTGCTGTGTATGGAATGCCAAAGAGTGCAGTGGCTGCCGGACTTTCCGACAAAATCCTGCCTTTGGAGCAAATTGCACAAGAGATTATATTAAACGTGGGGGTAAAGTAAAATGGATGTAAGCCAATACCTTGAGATTTTCCTTGATGAAACAACCGAGCATTTACAGAACCTGAATACGCAGATTCTGGAACTGGAGCAGGATCCGGAAAATATGGATACAATCAATGAAATTTTCCGTGCAGCCCATTCCTTAAAGGGTATGGCAGGCACTATGGGTTATAAGCGTATGCAGAATCTGACCCATGATATGGAGAATGTCTTTTCTGAGGTCCGCAACAACAACATAAAAGTGAAAGCAAATCTGATAGATATTTTGTTCCAGTGTCTGGACGCATTGGAAGAATATACTGCAAATATCCGTGAGAGCGGTGACGAAGGTACAAATGAGAACGAACCGCTTATCAAGATGCTGAATGATGTCTTAAGCGGCAAAGATGCACCCGCAGAGGCAGCTGCTGATGAAGTGAAGACAGAAGAGCCCGCACAGGCTGAAAGTGCCAATGGCGGTAAAAAGTGGCTGGATATTAAATTGGACAGCACGGATCAGATGGTAATCACCGAAGCTCAGAAGCAGGGCAAGAAGGTTCTGGGAGTAACGGTTAAAATACAGGAAACCTGTCTGTTAAAAGCTGCAAGAGCCTTTTTGGTATTTAAGGCAATAGAAGAACTGGGAGAAATCATTGTTTCCAGTCCTTCGGCACAGGATATTGAAGATGAACACTTTGAACTGGACTTCTCTTTAATTATCATAACAGATGCAGATATGGCAAAGGTTGTTGCAGCAATCAGCAATGTATCGGAAATTGATACCGTGGTGGCAGACAATATAGATTTGTCCAAAATGCAGACAGAGGAAGACAGTAAGGCGGTACCGGTACATACAGAAAGTGCGGAACAGAGTAAAGAGACAGGCACAGCCGTTGCACCTGCCTCACCTCAGGCTTCTGCAGGTGCCGTAGCTGAAAAGAAACCGGCAGCAAATAAGCCCGCAACCGGTAAGCCGGTAGTAAACCGCACGGTACGTGTTGATATTGAAAAGCTGGACGTACTGATGAATCTGGTAAGCGAGCTGATTATTGCAAAGAATTCACTGGTAGCTGCTTCGGCTGCAAGTGTACAGCAGACCGGTATGGCTGCACCCAGCAATGTAAATGAACAGATTGAATATCTGGAGAGTGTTACCACAAATCTTCATGAATCTGTTATGAAGGTACGAATGGTACCTATTGAGAGCGTTGTAAACAAGTTCCCGCGTATGATCAGGGATTTATCCAAAAAGCTGGATAAGAAGATGGAACTGTATATGTCCGGTGAGGAAACCGAACTGGATCGTACTGTGGTAGATGAAATCGGTGACCCGTTGATGCATCTGTTAAGAAATTCCGCAGACCATGGTCTGGAAAGTGCGGAAGTGCGTGCACAGAGAGGAAAGCCTGCAGTCGGTTCCATCTGGCTGGAAGCATATCAGGACGGTAACAACGTTGTTATTGAAGTAAGGGATGACGGTAATGGTATTGATGTAGAATCCGTAAAGAACAAAGCAATTGAAAGAGGCACCATTACCCCTGAGCAGGCAGCAAATATGTCTGAGAAGGAAATTATTGATTTGCTGTTCCTTCCCAGCTTCTCTACCGCAAAGCAGGTTACAGACGTATCGGGCCGCGGTGTAGGTCTGGATGTGGTTAAGAGCAAGATTGAAGCTTTGAGCGGTGAGGTAGAAGTAAGAAGCAAGTATGGTGAAGGCAGTACATGGATTATCAGACTGCCGCTGACACTGGCAATTATTCAGGCACTCATGGTTGTGGTCGGCGGAGAAAAATATGCAATTTCCCTTGGCTCAATCCAGACTATTGAAGATATTGCACCTTCCGAAATCAAACTGGTACAGAATAAGGAAGTGATTCACTTAAGAGGCAGTGTCATTCCTATTGTGCGTCTGGATAAGGAACTGGATGTGGAAAGTACCCGTGGTGAGGACGAGAACCTGATTGTTATCATAGTCAAGAAGGGTGATAAGACAGCCGGTTTTGTTGTAGATGAGCTTTTGGGACAGCAGGAAATCGTTATTAAGTCCATGGGCAAATACATTGATAACAAGTGTAAGTTAATCAGCGGAGCGACCATTCTGGGCGACGGTGAAGTTGCACTGATTCTGGACGCAAATACATTGATTTAGTGTTGGGGAGGAAATGCAGAATGGAAGAATTGAAGCTTACAGGTGAAACTATACAGTATATTGTTATCAGACTGGGACAGGAGCAGTATGGTATTGATATCAAATATATTGACAATATCGTTCGTATGCAGCATATGACCAGAGTACCGAAGATGCCGGCATATTTAAAAGGTGTTATCAATCTTCGTGGAGAGGTTATCCCCATTATGAGCCTTAAGCTGAAAATGGGGCTGGCCGAGGATGAAGAGAGTAAGGCTACCAGAATTATTATTGTGAAGCTTGAGCAGGCCGGTACTATCGGTATGATTGTGGACGAGGTAAAAGAAGTAGTAACACTTGACATTGAAACCCAGGTGGAAAAACTGGCATATGACAAGGACGATAAAAACAATTTTGTGCAGAGCGTGGGAAAATATGACGGTGGTCTGATTTCCCTGTTGGATTTAAACGCAGTAGTGCAGGACAAGTAACAGAAACCAATGACAACTGAAGGAGACAGCAGCTATGGCGGGTATGAGTTTGGAAAATGTAACACAGAATTACCTTGATGTATTAAAGGAAATAGGCAATATCGGTGCAGGAAATGCTATGACGGCTTTAGCCCAGATGCTGCAGTGCAAGGTGGACATGAAGGTTCCACAGGTCCGGTTACTGGAATTTAAAGAAGTCGGCGAGATGATGGGCGGCGAAGAACAGCTGATGGTAGGTGTTTACCTGGCAGTGGAAGGCGACATTACCGGCAGTATTATGTTTCTGGTAAGGATGGACAGTGCCAAACATCTGGTAAACAAGCTTATGATGGGCATGGGCAGTGAAGAACCGGGACTTAACGAGATGGAGCTTTCTGCTATGAAAGAAGTCAGCAATATTATTACGGGAGCATATTTGAATTCTCTTTCCATGCTGACAAATTTAAAAATATATCCGTCACCGCCTGCACTGACTATGGACATGGCAGGGGCTATTTTAAGCGTGCCTGCGATTGAATTCGGCACAATCGGTGATAACATTCTTCTGATACAGTCACAGTTTTATGATGAAGTAGAAATTGATGGATATTTTATTCTGATTCCGGATTTGGAATCCTATGAAAAGATATTATCGGCATTGGGCGTTATGTAGACTGACAGAAAAAATGGATTGAACTGAGGGAAAAGATATATGAGCGAGATTATAAAAGTAGGAATGGCAGACTTAAAAGTCTGTACCGCTCCTGACGGGGTGACAACCCTGGGACTCGGCTCCTGCGTAGGTATCGCAATCAGAGATCCGGCTGCAAAGGTCGGAGGACTGGCACATATTATGTTACCGGACAGTACGGCAATACGTGGAAGTGAAAGTAATGTAGCGAAATTTGCAGATACGGGCATCGAAGAACTGGTGCGGAAGATGGAAGCTTTAGGAGCAAGACGGAACAGAATGACTGCAAAGCTGGCCGGTGGTGCCATGATGTTTGCTTTTCAAAACAAATCCGATTTGGTTCGTGTAGGGGACAGAAATGTGGAGGCTGCCAAGAAAAAACTGGCAGAGATGCAAATACCGATTCTGGCAGAAGACACAGGTGCAACTTATGGACGTACCGTTATTTTTTATCCGGAAACAGGCGATTATGTTATCCGTGCGGTAGGAAAGCCGGAAAGAGTAATATAACCAAAAGAGCAATATAACAAAGGGGTAAATTGGAGAAAATGCCATGAACAGAAAATATTTACCGCTGATATTGATGCTGGTAGCCGGGGCAATTACCAGTATCGTTACATTTATCATGAAGTATCCTCTTGTGTGGAAGCTGGTTGCACTGTTAATTGTATTTATTATTTTTTACATACTTGGCAGTGCCATTAAATGGATTCTGGATTCTTTTGAAAGACAGAATGCCAAAGCAGCATTGGATGAGGGCGAAGTGATAGAGAAAGAAGGGGACGGCGAAGCAACAGCCGAAGCCGGAGAAGATGCAGAGAAGAAGTAGAGAAGTACTGTAATATCATTTTAGGAGGAGAAGATGGACGAAGCTGGAAGAAAGAAGCTTTGGGATGATTACGGCAGAACCAGAGATTCTGAAATCAGAGAAAAAATCATACTGGAATATGCTCCTCTTGTAAAACTGGTAGCAGGACGACTGAGCATGTATCTGGGATATAATGTAGAGTATGAAGATTTGGTAAGTTACGGTATATTCGGGCTGATTGATGCAATAGACAAATTTGACAATATGAAAGAGGTCAAGTTTGAAACTTATGCAAGTCTGCGAATCAGAGGGGCTATTTTAGACCAGATTCGCAAAATGGACTGGATACCCAGAACTATCAGACAAAAGCAGAAAAAGATAGATTCTGTAATGAAGGAAATTGAGCTGACCATGGGGAGAGCTGCTACAGATGAGGAAATAGCAGAAAAACTGGGTATTACCGATGAAGAGTATCTGGAATGGCAGTCCCAGATGAAAATTACAAATGTAGTATCTCTGAATGAATATATGGAGCAGGGCAGTGAAGTTCCCTCGGAAGGAAACCGCCATACAACGGCACGGTTTGAAAGTCCGGAAGAAAATATTGAAAAAGAGGAATTGAAGCAAGTGCTGGAACAGACCCTGCAGCTGCTTACCGAGAAAGAAAGAAAGGTAATATTGCTTTATTATTACGAGGAACTTACACTAAAAGAAATCAGCAATATTCTGGAAGTTTCGGAATCGAGAGTCTCACAGTTACATACACGTGCACTGCAGAAGATGAAAGAAAAGATGGGAAATTATATGGGAATACTCTCAGTATAGGTCGGCGTTGTGTGGCAGGAGGGTATAAGGAGATTAATATGGCAAACGGCTATTTCAGATTAGTAAGCACCCAATCCGGCTATGGAGTGGAAATAAAAGTACCGGATAAGGGCGGTGAACAGGTTAGAATAGGAGAAGTCACAGATTACCTGATGCAAAGGAATGTAGTCTGTGACCTTTCTGTCTTAAAAAATGCGATTATGGAAGGGAAGGATACCATTGTTCAATTGGGAGTCGGCGAGTGCCCGGTTGCCCATATGAGTTATAATCTCACCATAGACGAAGATGCAATGAAGGCAACGGCACGTTTCTTCCCTGCCTCCGAAACGGGACAGGATATGTCCGTAAAAGAGTTTTTAAACGATTTGCATTACAGGGAGATTAAGTTCGGTATTGATGAGGAAGCCATTCGTGAAGTGATGGAAAAGGGGATATACTGCACGGATGTCGTGGTGGCAGAAGGACAGCCGGCGAGACATGGAGAGGATGCCCGAATTGAATATTATTTTAATACGGACCTGAAAGCCAGACCGACCCAGAAGGAAGATGGCAGCGTAGACTTTTTTAATTTGAATACGATTAATCATTGTAAAGCGGGAGATCTTCTGGCAAGACTGATTCCGGCAGACCCGGGAGAGTATGGCACCAATATCAAGGGAGCAAAAATAAAGCCCAGGGATGTTAAGAATGCAATGCTCCACTATGGAAATAACATAGACATATCCGAGGATAAAACAGAATTGACTTCCAGAGTCAATGGACATGTTACGCTGGTAGATGATAAAGTCTTCGTATCCAATGTGCTGGAGCTGGAGAATGTGGATATTTCTACCGGCAATGTAGAATACGAAGGCAGCGTAAATATTTCAGGAAATGTACAGTCTAATTTTTCTGTCAAGGCACAGGGAAATGTCATAATAAACGGGTTAGTGGAAGGTGCCCATATTGAGGCCGGTGGGGATATTATTATCGCCCGGGGTATGGCTGGTATGAATAAAGGCGAATTGAAGGCGGAAGGTAATATTGTAGCCAAATTCTTGGAAAACACCAAGGCGACAGCCGGTGGTTATATTACAACCGAATCCATTCTGCACAGTACCATTATGGCCAATGGTGAAATTACTGTGGATGGAAAGAGAGGATTTATTACGGGCGGTCATGTATGTGCAACCAGTAAAATCAATGTAAAAACATTGGGTTCACCCATGGGAACCTCCACATTAGTGGAAGTGGGAATCAATCCTGAGATGAAAGCACGCTTTATACAGCTTCAGAAAGAAGTTGCAGAATTACAGAAGGTAATAAAAAGTATGGATCCCATTATTGCAACTTATGGGCAAAAGAGAAAGCAAGGAATACCGATTTCACAGGAACAGCTGAAATATCTTGTTTCCCTGATAAAAGTGCGGGAACAGAAGGCCCCTGAGCTGGAAAAGGCATCCAAGGAGCTGGAAACTTTGCAGGAATTCATGGATGAACAGAGTCAGGCACAGGTAGTGGTAAAAGGTGAAGTGTTTCCGGGGGTTAAGGTTGCAATCGGTGATGTATCCATGGTGGTACAGAGTAATATGGAATACTGCAGATTTATACGGGTTCGCGGCGATGTAAAGATGGTCGGTATATAGGTGTTGGAAGGAGTGCTGGTGTAGGATGGGAGTAATGGAAATAGCAGCAATAACAAGAACGCAGGATTATACCACACTGAAGCAGAGTGAAGATAACAGGGGTATCACACAGCAGAGCAACCTGGTTCAGAATATGCACAAGGATGCAGAAAACAAAACAAAGCAGGTTACACAAAGTGATAATGCTGACTGGGTAAATGAAAAGTTTGACGCTAAGGAAAAAGGAAAAGGAACCTACGGCGGTAACGGGGGAGAAAAGAGAAAGAAGCAGCAGGAGACCGATGGTATTGTGAAACTCAAGGGTCAGGGCGGCTTTGATATTAAAATCTGAGGAGAGCAGCAATGGGTGCAATAGAAGTAGTTTTGCTTATTTTGGGAGGTATCCTGTTTACAGTAAGCTTTTTAATTCCTTCGGGGAAAGCGGATAACGTAACCCGGGAAATGGTACAGGAAGAAGTGAAGAACGCTGTAACCAGAGAAATGGACAGGGTAAAAGACCGAATAGAAGATTTGACGGATGAAACAGTCAATTATGCCATGGAGAAGACAGAACGCTCTTTGGAGAGAGTTTCCAATGAAAAAATAATGGCAGTGAATGAATATTCGGATACCGTGCTGGAGGAAATCAATAAAAATCATAAAGAAGTTATGTTTTTGTATGATATGCTCAATGACAAGCATCAGAATATCAAATCCACCGTCAGTCAGGTAGAAAAGACTGTGAAGGAAGCCGAGCAAAAGGCAAAAGAGGTAGAAAGCACGGTAAAAGAAGCCGGTGACCCCAAAATTGCAAAAAAGCTACATAAGGAAAATGGTGAGGTGACAGCTGCCGCAAAAGAAGACAAGGAAAAAACTGTGACGCAGTCTGCACAAAAAACTACCGCTAAAAGAAATGCTAAAAGTGCGGCAACGGATACACAGGGACTGGATATCAGTTTTATAAAGGACAGTCGGAAAAATGGCAATAATAACGAAAAGATTCTGGAATTACACAGTGCCGGTAAGTCTAATGTAGCCATTGCAAAAGAATTGGGACTGGGTGTTGGTGAAGTGAAGCTGGTTATCGATTTGTTTGAAGGAGTATAGCAGCGTGTAAAGAATAAGATGCTGCAAGAGGAGGAATCGATATGAAGCTGAAATACTATTTACGGGGCCTGGGAATCGGGATACTGGTGACAATAGTCATCGTAGCCATTTCAGGAGCCGGTAAGAAAACAATGACGGATGAAGAAATAAAAAACAGGGCAAGAGAGCTGGGAATGGTAGAAAGCACTGTACTTTCGGATATTCAAAATAAGGAGCCGGAGGGAACCGAAACGCCTAAGCCCTCTACAGAGCCGGAGGGAACCGAAACGCCTAAGCCCTCTACAGAACCGGAGGGAACCGAAACGCCTAAGCCCTCTACAGAACCGGAGGGAACCGAAACGCCTAAGCCCACTGAAGAGCCGGAGAAAACCGAAACGCCTAAGCCTTCTATAGAACCGGAGGAAACCGAAACACCTAAGCCTTCTATAGAACCGGAGAAAACTCCTATAGCGGAGGCGTCGGACCGCGAAACGATTACCATAGTTATTTCTAACGGTGAAAGCTCGGTAACAGTGAGTAAGACGTTGGAAGCAATGGGCCTGATAGAAAATGCATCGGATTACGACAAATATCTTTGTGAAAACGGCTATGATAAGAAAATCAGGACAGGTACTTATGAGGTTCCGACAGATGCAAGTGAAGAAGAAATTGCAAAGATTATTACCAGAAGTAAATAATTAAGTACCATTTCGGAATTGGGTCCGGCAAGACCTATATGTCTGTTGCAGACACGCTTTCGCTTGGAGTTCGTCGTAGCGGTACATAAGGCTGCAAAAGACGCAGCCTAAGTACCGACGCCTCACTACAGTCTATAACAGACATATAGGTCTTGCCGGGAACATAATTCCGAAATGGTACTTAATTAAAAATGAATGCTAATTTTTTAAAGGAAACCTCTTGCAGTAGAGGTTTCCTTGTGTTATAATCTGAATGTTGTGACTATAAAACACGTATTCTCATTTGCGACAGGTGTCCAGGCTGTTTCTGTGCACAGGCAGAGAAAAGGGAGGATTTGTTGCAGAGCTAACCGGACTTAAACGCGAAGTCAGGCAGAAAAGGAATACGGAAGACGGTACCGCAATAAAGCGGACCGATTAACCAAACGGAGGTAAAGACATGAGCGTTATTTCAATGAAACAGTTATTAGAAGCAGGTGTTCATTTCGGACATCAGACCAGAAGATGGAACCCTAAGATGGCTCCTTACATCTTCACCGAGAGAAACGGTATCCACATCATCGACTTACAGAAGTCTGTAGGCAAAGTAGATGAAGCTTACAAGGCAATCTCTGAAATTGCTGCACAGGGCGGTACTATCCTTTTCGTAGGTACCAAGAAGCAGGCTCAGGACGCTGTTAAGACCGAAGCTGAAAGATGTGGTATGTACTATGTAAATGAAAGATGGTTAGGCGGTATGCTGACCAACTTCAAGACTATCCAGTCCCGTATTGAAAGACTTCGTGCAATTGAAACCATGTCCCAGGACGGTACCTTTGATGTTCTTCCCAAAAAGGAAGTTATCGCACTGAGAAAAGAATGGGATAAGCTGGAAAAGAACCTTGGCGGTATCAAGAACATGACCAGAGTTCCCGATGCTATTTTTGTAGTAGATCCTAAGAAGGAAAGAATCTGTGTACAGGAAGCTCACAGTCTGGGCATTACCCTGTTGGGTATCGGCGATACCAACTGCGATCCCGAGGAATTAGATTACATCATTCCCGGTAATGATGATGCTATCAGAGCGGTAAAACTGATTGTTTCCAAGATGGCAGACGCTGTTATTGAAGCAAATCAGGGTGAAGCTGTTTACACCGAAGCTGATGTAGCAGTAGATGCAGAAAATGCAGACGTAGAAGAAATCGCAGCAGACGCAGAATAGTGTGAAAGGATAGGGTATAAAACTATGGCAGATATCACAGCATCAATGGTAAAAGAACTGCGTGAAATGACCGGCGCAGGTATGATGGATTGTAAGAAGGCTCTGAATGAGACCAACGGTAATATGGATGAAGCTGTTGAATACTTAAGAAAGAACGGCCAGGCTAAAGCAGAAAAGAAGGCTGGCAGAATCGCAGCAGAAGGTCTTTGTGTAGTTGTAAAGAAGGATGATACTACCGCAGCAGTTGTAGAAGTAAACTCTGAAACTGACTTCGTAGCAAAGAATGCAGATTTCCAGGCATATGTAAAAGCAGTTGCAACTCAGGCAGTAGAATCTGATGCAGCAGATATGGATGCATTTATGGCAGAAAGCTGGAACTTAGATACAAGCAAGACCGTAAAAGAAGCTCTGGTTGAAAAGATTGCTGTTATTGGCGAAAACTTAAATATCAGAAGATTTGAGAAGGTTGTAGCAGCAAACGGCTGTGTAGTATCTTATGTACACGGTGGCGGACGTATCGGTGTTATCGTAGAAGCTGACACTGACGTTGTAAATGATGCAGTTAAGGAAGCAATGACCAATGTTGCAATGCAGGTCGCTGCATTATCTCCTAAGTATGTTTCTACCTCTGAAGTGTCTGAGGAATACAAAGCACATGAGATGGAAATCCTGAAAGCTCAGATTGCTGCAGATCCTAAGATGGCAGGTAAGCCTGAAAAGGTTATTGAAGGTGCGGTTATCGGTCGTCTGAACAAAGAGCTGAAGGAAGTATGTCTGCTTGAGCAGGTATATGTAAAGGCTGAAGACGGCAAGCAGACTGTTGCACAGTACGTTGCACAGGTTGCTAAAGAGACCGGTGCAAACTTCTCCATCAAGAAGTTCGTTCGTTTTGAAACCGGCGAAGGTATCGAAAAGAAGGAAGAAAACTTCGCAGAAGAAGTTGCAAAGCAGATGGGCAACTAAGTAATCTATAAATAAAATGATAAGACATCATTACTTATAGAATATAGGTGATGATGTCTTTTTGCGTATAGGGATGATTTGCATTTAGAAAAGCATAAAGGAGTAACAAAAGTGAGCAACAGCAATAAGAAATACGATAAAAAGACAGGCATAGCCGGAATTATTGTGGTACTGCTTGTAGCAGCAGTTTATTTTTTTTCGGGTGGTTTTGGAAAAGGAGAAGATTTTCAGGACAATGTACAGACACCGGCGGCATATGAATCTACGACTCCCGGGCAGAGAGAATCGGTTGCCTATTCTTTCAGAACGGAGGAACTTCTTTTAAGCCATTATGAAAAGCATGGAATAGAAATGGGTTTTGCATCCGCAGAAGAATATGAAGCGGCGGCCAACCGGGTCATATCCCATCCCGATGTATTATACAAGCTGGAAGCAGAGGATAATGACCATGTGTATTATCTGGAGGAAACCAATGAATTTGTTGTGGTTTCTACGGATGGCTACATCAGAACCTACTTCCTGCCGGACAGGGGAATAGACTATTTTAACGCACAGTAACAGTGATACTGATATTTGTGCACACAAATGTTTGTTTTTTTGTATTCTGATTGGCAAGCTTTATGGAATGTGATATAATATTATAAATATTATGGCGGTCCAAAGGGACCATCCGCCGGGGGACACCATATGCACAATATGGATAGTGCTGCAAGTCGGAGGGAGGTATATTTATGTTAGTAACTTTAATTCCTTTATTTGATGAGAATATGACAGTAAACGCATATTCTATTTTTACCCAGAAGAAAAATTACTTTTTAAATCCCAATCTGTTGGGAACGGGTTTTCATGATGGAGCTGCTTATGTAGACGGCTTGGAAGTTATACAGAGTATGGGCGTGGAGACTTTATCAGAAGACAAAGAAGTCTTTGTTCCGGTGGGGAATGTGTCTGTTTTCTCTGATATTAATGCACAGTGTGATGCCCCTCATGAAAGAATTGTGTTGCTGATTGACAATACTGTGAAGCCTGAGGACGCGTATATCCGCAGGCTGAAGGAACTGAAAGCCGATGGATACAAGCTGGCTATGCGTAAACTGGAGGTAGCACAGTTTGAAGAATATCGGGAGATTCTGCTTTTGACCGACTACATTTTCTTAAACCATAAGAAGATTGATATCAGTAAGGCGAAGATTTATTTTGGAAAGGTATATCCGAATATTAAGCTTTGTGCAGGCAATATTGATACCATGGAAATTTTTGAAAAGCTGAAAGAAGAAGGCGGTTACCAGTTCTATGAGGGTAAATTTTTCCGTATGCCCATCAATAAAGGGGAACATGAGGTTTCTCCCCTGAAGGTAAATTATATCCAGCTTTTAAATATGGTAAATGCACCTGAGTTTGAGCTGACACAGGCGGCGGATATTATCGGAAGGGATACCGCTTTGGTAATATCCCTGCTAAAGATGGTAAACCGTATGTCCATTAATTCCAAGATTACCTCCATACGTCATGCAGCGGCAATGCTGGGGGAAAAAGAACTGCGTAAGTGGCTGACCACAGCAGTGGCAGGGGAGTTATATACTGACAAGCCAAATGAAATCACCAGACTGTCCCTTTTACGTGCAAAATTTGCAGAAAATCTTGCACCGGTCTTTTCCATGGCGGTTAAGTCTTCTGAACTGTTTTTGATGGGACTTTTCTCTGTCCTGGATGTTATTTTGGATATTCCCATGGAAGAAGCACTGGAAATAGTAAAGGTGTCTCCCTCCATCAGTGATGCACTGGTTAAGGGTGAGGGAGATTTGGCATTGATACTGGAATTTATGAGGCAGTATGAAAATGCAAACTGGCAGGAAGTGTCCAGACTGATGGTTTTACATAATATCGATATCAAGCAGGTATACGATGCTTATGTAGGGTCTCTGACATGGTACAGGGATATCTGTCGTTAGTAGTATTAAGAAAATCGGAGTTTTAGAGAGGATATAAAGAAATGTCGGATATTGACCAGAGTAAGATTCGAAACTTTTGTATTGTTGCACACATAGACCATGGAAAATCTACCCTGGCTGACCGGATTATTGAACAAACCGGGTTGCTTACCAGCCGTGAAATGCAGGCACAGGTGCTTGACAACATGGAACTGGAGAGAGAAAGAGGGATTACCATCAAGGCACAGTCCGTAAGAACGGTTTATAAGGCCAAGGATGGTGAGGAGTACATTTTCAATCTGATTGATACCCCGGGACATGTAGACTTTAACTATGAAGTGAGTCGTTCCCTGGCAGCATGCGACGGTGCTATTTTAGTAGTAGATGCAGCACAGGGAATAGAGGCACAGACGCTGGCTAATGTATACTTGGCTTTGGATCATGACTTAGATGTTTTTCCGGTTATTAACAAAATTGACCTTCCCAGTGCACAGCCGCAGAAGGTTATTGAAGAAATAGAAGATGTGATAGGGATTGAGGCACAGGATGCTCCGTTAATATCTGCCAAGAACGGCATCGGTATTGAAGAGGTATTGGAAGCTGTTGTGCATAAAATTCCGGCACCACAGGGTAACCCCAAGGCACCGTTGCAGGCTTTGATTTTTGACTCGATTTATGATTCCTATAAAGGGGTTATCGTATTTGTCAGAATCAAGGAAGGTACAGTAAAAAAGGGAACTACCATTCGTATGATGGCAACCGGTGCGGTAGAAGAGGTTGTAGAGGTGGGCTATTTCGGTGCAGGACAGTTTATCCCCTGTGATGAACTTTCTGCAGGTATGGTAGGATATATTACCGCTTCCATTAAAAATGTAAAGGATACGGCGGTAGGTGATACTGTTACGGACAATAACAATCCCTGCACCCAGCCTCTGCCCGGCTACAAAAAAGTCAATTCCATGGTATATTGCGGTATGTATCCGGCCGACGGCGCAAAGTATCCTGATTTAAGAGATGCTTTAGAAAAGCTGCAGTTAAATGACGCCTCATTAAACTATGAACCGGAGACTTCCATTGCCTTGGGCTTCGGTTTTAGATGTGGCTTTTTAGGACTGTTACATCTGGAAATTATTCAGGAGAGATTAGAGCGGGAGTATAATCTGGATTTAGTTACTACAGCACCGGGGGTAGTGTACAAGGTACACAAGACAAACGGTGAGATTATTGAACTGACAAATCCTTCAAACCTGCCGGATCCTTCCGAAATTGAATACATGGAGGAGCCCATTGTCAGTGCGGAAATCATGGTGACGACTGAATTCATCGGCTCCATTATGGAGCTGTGTCAGGAAAGACGCGGACGTTATCAGGGCATGGAATATATGGAAGAGACCAGGGCACTCTTAAAATATGAGTTACCGCTAAATGAAATTATTTATGATTTCTTTGATGCATTAAAGTCCCGTTCCAGAGGATATGCTTCCTTTGACTATGATTTGAAGGGATATGAGGAAAGTAAACTGGTTAAGCTGGATATTCTGATTAACAGAGAAGAAGTAGATGCCCTGTCCTTTATCGTACATGCTGACAGTGCTTATGAGCGTGGGCGTAAGATGTGTGAAAAGTTAAAGGATGAAATTCCCCGTCACCTTTTTGAAATACCGATTCAGGCGGCTGTAGGCGGCAAGATTATTGCAAGGGAAACAGTTAAGGCCATGCGTAAGGACGTACTTGCCAAATGCTACGGCGGTGATATTACCCGTAAGAAAAAGCTTCTGGAAAAGCAAAAAGAGGGTAAAAAGCGTATGCGTCAGATTGGTAATGTAGAAATTCCACAAAAAGCATTTATGAGCGTTCTGAAGCTCGATGATAGAAAATAGACTATAGAAAATAATCATATCATGAAACCAATCAGTATCTATATTCATATTCCGTTTTGTAAAAAAAAATGCAACTATTGTGATTTCCTTTCTGCACCGGCGGACAAGCCGGTGCAGGAGGCTTATTTGCGTGCTTTAAAGACAGAGATAGCGAGTCAGAGCCGGAAGTATGCAGATTATATTGTGCAGACTGTATTTATTGGCGGGGGAACCCCTACCGCAGTAGAAGCAGGGAGCCTTATCAGGGTATTGCAGGTTTTAAGAGAGACCTTTACTATAGCCGGGGATGCAGAAATCTCCATAGAAGCCAATCCGGGTACTGTTACAAAGGATGCTTTAGAGCTTTACCGGGCGGCGGGGATTAACCGTCTGAGCATCGGACTACAGTCCGCAAACGATGCAGAATTGAAATTACTCGGCAGAATTCATACCTATGCGGACTTTTTAGAAACCTATTGTCTGGCGGTGCAAGCCGGTTTTACCAATATTAATGTGGATTTGATGTCTGCCCTGCCGGGACAGACTGTAGAGGAATATGAAGACACATTAAGGAAAGTGTTGGCACTGAAGCCTGTACCTCAGCACATTTCCGCATACAGCCTGATTATTGAAGAAGGAACTCCGTTTTATGACAGCTTTGGTGCTGAGCGGGAGGAGATGGATAGAACCGGTGAAATAAAGCATATCGCAGACAAACAGGGGAAACCACACTTACCTTCGGAAGAGGAAGAAAGGTTTATGTATGAAAGGACGGCAGCTCTTTTGACAGCAGCCGGCTTTGAAAGATATGAAATATCCAACTACAGTAAGCCCGGCTTCGCATGCCGGCACAATACGGTTTACTGGAGAAGAGGAGACTATGTGGGATTTGGACTGGGAGCCGCTTCCCTTGTGGATAATGTAAGGTTTCGTAATACGGACAATTTGCAAAAATATATGGAAGCAGAAGCTTCTGGGACAGAAGTATTAAATGTAGAAAAAACCTGCATTGCAGAAAGAGAAAATTTCCGGATTGCAGAACAGGAAATTCTTTCCCTCACAGAGCAGATGGAAGAGTTTATGTTTCTGGGACTGCGTATGACAAACGGTATTTCCGGGGAAGAATTCCGGGAGACCTTCGGGGTGAGTATAGAAAGTGTTTTTGGAGAGGTTATCCGTAAGAATGTGGAAGAAGGATTGTTAGAGGAAATATCCGATGGAAAAGAAAAGGTACAGAAGTCCGAAAGCAGAATAGCATTGACCGGGAAAGGAATGGATGTAAGCAATTATGTAATGGCACAGTTTCTGCTTTAGGAAAAATAAATGGAAAGGCACTAGAAACATCTTCTTTTCATAGAATATAGTAAATCTGCTTTTGGGGGTTGTCTTGAAAACATTTCAGAAACCTTTATCCTCAGAGGAAGAAGCTGTATATATCAGAATGCTGCAAGAGGGAAGCAGTGAAGAAGTAATCCGTGCCAAGGAAATTTTAATAGAGCGGAATATGCGTTTGGTAGCACACATTGTAAAGAAATATCAGAATGTGGAAGAGGATATGGAAGACTTAATTTCCATCGGTACAATCGGGCTGATTAAAGCTGTGGATACCTTTGATGCCGGAAAGGGGAGACTTGCAACATATGCCTGCAGATGCATAGATAATGAATTGCTTATGATGTTGCGGGCCAGAAGAAAAATTTCAAGAGAAGTATCCCTGTATGAGCCAATCGGTACGGATAAAGAAGGAAATGAAATCAATCTGTTGGATGTAATCGAAGGACAGCAAAACGAGGTAGTGGACAGGATGACCATGTGTGATGACTTGAAGAAGATGTTTACGCTCCTGCAAACCTGCCTGACAGACAGAGAGCGGGAAATTTTGTATTTGCGTTATGGAATCCGGACAGGAAAGGAAGTAACCCAGAGCGAAATCGGTAAACAGATGGGCATTTCCAGGAGCTATGTATCCCGAATTGAAAAGAAAGCATTGCTGAAACTGAAGGAAGAATTTGAAAAGACTGAAAAATAGAAGGAATTTTTGAAAAATAGAATGGATTTACCAATTATTATGTGATATACTTTTAATCGTAATCTTAAGATATCGTTTATTGACGATAAAAGGAGTAAAAGGAACATAAGATGCAGTTTGTAAAAGTGGAAGATTTAAAAGAGGGAATGCGGTTAGCAAGACCGATTTATAACAAACAGGGCGTACTTTTATATGAACAAGACTCTAAATTGACACAACAGGGTATTGCCAGTATTGTAAAGTTTGGTTTGATAGGCATTTTTATATTGGAGCCGGCAGAGCCGGTTCCGCCTATGACACAGGCAGATGTTGAATTTGAACGTTTCCAGACTATGACGGTATTTTCAATTCAGGAGGAACTGGAAAGAATCAGAACCACAAAGAAGCAGGCTAAGCTGCAGGTGATTGCCAGCACAATTATCAAACATTACGGTCATTTGGATGACAGGATTAATTTTATACAGAGTCTTCGCAGCAGAGAAGATTATATTTATAAGCATGCATTGAATGTTTCCATTTTATGTGCGATGATTACCCATGTAATGAATATCAAACTGGATGAACAGCTTGCTACCATATTGGCGGCACTTTTGCATGATATCGGAAAGCTGTCCCTTCCGGTTGAATTAATGGATATGCAGGATATGACACCCGAAACCGCAGAAATGATACGTAAAGCGGAGGTAGGTGCATATGATATGGTGGAAAAGGTGTTTTCGGAAGGAACAATGGTTCGCCGTATCTGTATGCAGAGCCAGAAGGCTCTTCAGGAAAAACAGGCAGTAGGAACAAAGATGGTAACAGGTGCCAGAATACTGGCAGTAGCTGATACATATGATACCATGACCGCCATGAAAATTAACGGTGCCCCCATGTCTGAGGTTGCTGCACTCAAATACCTGTTGGATAAACCGGAAGTATTTGATTCAGAGGTAGTGGCTGCACTCATTAAGAGCATCAATATTCTGATGCCGGGTATCAGCGTGGAATTAAATACCGGTGAAAAAGCACTGGTTATTAATAGGAATGAGCAGAATATTCTGCGGCCGGTAGTATTGAGCTTCAGAGATAACAGTATCATTGATTTAAGCAATAAGCTGTATGATGATATTGAAATCGTAGATATTATGAAAACTTTGGACAACCGTTGTATTATTGATACAGATACCCTGCGAAAAGCAGGTATTCGTGTGGAAATGCCGGAGTTCATATAAAAATAAGGCAAAAGGAGAAAGTTATGCCAGATATAAGAGCAATTTTGGAAGAGGCAAAAAATGCAGGAGCTTCAGATGTACATCTTACGGTAGGTATTCCGCCTAAGATGCGTGTGAACGGTAAGCTGTTAACCATGAGCAATTACAACCGTTTACTTCCGGCTGATACGCTGGATGTGATACTGGATATTATGTCGGAAACCCAGAGAAGCAGGTTTGAAGAAAGAGGAGAATACGATATGTCCTTCTCTATTCCGGAACTGGGCAGATACCGTCTGAATGTTTATAAGCAGAGAGGGTCTGTGGCAATGGCGTTCCGTCTGGTAGGTACGAAAGTACCTGCACCCGAAGAACTGGGAGTACCGGAATCAGTTATAGATTTATACCAGAGAAAAAGAGGACTGGTACTGGTAACGGGACCTACCGGAAGCGGTAAGTCTACCACACTGGCAGCCATTATTGATAAAATCAACAATTGTCGTGATGCACATGTTATTACATTGGAGGATCCTATCGAGTATCTGCATCAGCATAAGATGTCCATGGTAAACCAGAGAGAAATCGGTCTGGATTCCGACAATTATGCAAATGCACTTCGTGCAGCTCTCCGTGAAGACCCTGATGTTATTCTGGTAGGAGAGATGCGTGACTTTGAAACCATCAGCGTTGCAATTACGGCGGCAGAAACAGGACATCTGGTGTTGTCTACTCTGCATACTATCGGTGCGGCAAGTACCGTGGATCGTGTTATCGATGTATTCCCTCCTCACCAGCAGCAGCAGATTCGTGTGCAGCTTTCCAACGTATTGGAGGCGGTTATTTCCCAGCAGTTGATTCCTACCAGCGATGGAATGGGACGAGTTGCAGCGTTTGAGGTTATGCATGCAAACCATGCGGTGCGGAATCTGATTCGGGAAGGAAAGTCACATCAGCTGACCTCCGTTATGCAGACTAACCGTAAGCTGGGTATGATTACCATGGATGAAACTATCCAGCAGCTGTATTTTAACGGACGCATCAGCAGGGAAATGGCAATTCAGTTTGCACAGGACCCTGACGGTATGGAAAATAAGATTTAAATACCATACATATTTATTATTTTAGGTTATCATTATCATTCAGAAATCTTTTATTCAAATATCAAGTGATCTGACAGGCGGCCGGTTTTGAGGCCGCCGTCTGAATTAAGCCTTTCTTAATGGCTATCAAAAAATTTCCATTACTAATTTATCAGCACATCATAAAAATTTTATCACCACATTGTAAAAATGGAGTTTCACAACAAGACTAAATTTCAGAAGGGAGCGGTTTTATGTTTAGTGCAGTATACGCAGGCGGCATCCGTGGCATGGAGGCTTATTTGGTGCGTGTAGAAGTGGATTTGTCAAGGGGATTACCGGGCTTTGATCTGGTAGGCAGCTTAAGCAGTGAAGTAAAAGAAGCAAGGGAAAGAGTGCAGATTGCCCTGAAAAATGCAGGGGTATCCTTACCCGTTGCCAGAATCACAGTGAATTTGTCACCTGCCAATATCAGAAAAGAAGGTACGGGATATGATTTACCCATAGCAGCCGGATTATTAAACTGTATGAAAGGAAAAGGGGAGGAACTACCGGAAGATACTGCTTTCTTGGGAGAACTGACCCTAAATGGGGAAATCAAACCGGTAAACGGTGTACTTCCTATTGCTCTTGCTCTAAAAGAACAGGGAATCCGGCGGATGATAGTGCCGGCAGAAAATGCCGGAGAATGTGCAAGAGTGCCGGATATGGCAGTTATGGGACTTCAGCATGTCAGGGATTTAATGACTTATATGGAGGCAGAAGAGGCAGAGAAACATAAGATGTTTGCGGTAGTAAATGAGAGAGCAGAGGAACAGATTCAAAAGAGGGAAAAGGACTTTTCTGAGGTGTATGGGCAGGAGAGCTCAAAAAGAGCAGCCGAAGTGGCGGCAGCGGGCTTTCATCATCTTTTGTTAGCAGGACCTCCGGGAGCCGGAAAGACCATGATAGCGGAGAGAATGTCAGGCTTACTGCCGCCGCTGACAAAAGAAGAGCGTCTGGAGGTATCCAGTGTATACAGCATTGCGGGAAAATTGCAAAAAGGGCAGGAGATAGTAGAACAAAGACCTTTTATAGCACCGCACCATACCATATCTCCGCAGGCTCTTGCCGGAGGGGGCAGGATACCCAGACCGGGACTTTTATCCTTAGCACACAGGGGAATTCTTTTTCTCGATGAAATGCCGGAATTTTCATCGGATGTTTTAGAGGTGCTCAGACAGCCCATGGAAGCAAAACGTGTGCAGATTGCACGAAGCCAGGGCATTTATACATATCCGGCAGATTTTATGCTGGTATGTGCCATGAATCCCTGTCCCTGTGGGTATTATCCCGATAAAAATAAGTGTAATTGTTCGGAGACCGATATCAGACGTTATCTGGGACGGATATCAGGCCCCATATTGGACCGCATTGATATTGTAACAGAAGCTTCTTTTGTGACAATCCATGACTTTCATAAAAAGAAAAAGGGGGAAACAACGGCTGCAATCCGGGAAAGAGTAATGGAAGCAAGAAAAATACAAAAAATCCGGTATAAAGGGACAGCCTATCATTTTAATGGTGAGCTGCCCGGCAGGGAGGTGGAAAAGTATTGTATATTGGGGGTATCAGAACAAAAGTTTTTAGAAGAGGTTGCGGAAGCAGGGCAGATGAGTGCAAGAGCTTATCATAAGGTTATAAAATTATCCAGAACCATTGCTGATTTAGCGGGAAAAGAAAAAATCAGTACGGAGCATCTGGCAGAAGCAGTCTGCTATAACAGTGGAAGGAGAAGATTTTGGAATTGATGGAAGGAATAAAAAGCATGAGTGGGGATACAAAGGAGCTGGATAGCTGGCAGCCATATGCCTATTGGATGGATTCGATACCCGGAGTAGGGAGAATAACTGCCGGAAAACTGCTGGAGGTCTTTCAAACACCGCCTGAGATTTACCGGGCAGGTGAAAAAGCCCTGTCACAGGTAGTAAACGGTGCTCTGGCAAAGACCATAAAGGAAGCACAAAAACAAGAAATACAGAAGCCCTATGAAGCGTTGCTTAAAAATAGTATCCGTTTTGTTCCCTTTTATCACCCTGACTATCCGAAACGCTTACAGGGGATTCCGGATGAACCATATGCTCTTTATGTAAAGGGGCGTCTTCCCAAGGATAACAGGAGAAGCATTGCAATTGTGGGAGCCAGAAACTGCTCCGAGTATGGACGGTATGTAGCGGAAGTCTTTGCTAAGGAGCTGGCATACAGGGGGATTCAGATAGTAAGCGGTCTGGCTGCGGGTATTGACGGCATTGCCCAGAGGGCAGCACTACAGGTCTCAGGTAAGACATATGGGGTATTGGGATGTGGAGTGGATATTTGTTATCCGGCTTCCAACCGGGCTCTCTATGATGAAGTGACAACGTGCGGAGGCGTCCTTTCTGCTTATCCGCCGGGTACAAAACCCAAGCCGGCTCTTTTTCCACCCAGAAACCGCATTATCAGCGGACTTTCGGATATTGTGCTGGTGATAGAAGCCAGAAAAAAGAGCGGTACCTTAATTACGGTGGACATGGCATTGGAGCAGGGGCGGGAAGTGTATGTGGTACCGGGACGGATTACCGACAGACTGAGCGACGGCTGTAACAGTCTTTTGCGTCAGGGAGCCGGTATTGCTTTATCTCCCGGGCAGCTGATACAGGAGCTTGAGGAAAGTATCTGGAGGGAGGAAAGGCAAGAAACAGATTTTCAGGGAGAGCATGCAGAAAAAGGAAATAAAGCAGCATTTCCGGTACCTCGGGAATTGCCGTTCAAAAATCTGTCTCATCAGGAAAAGGCCTTACTTTCCCTGTTAGACTTTTATCCGATTTCTTTGGACCAGATTTATATGATGGCACAAACCAATGCTCTGTTATGTGACCTGACATTACCACAGCTTATGGAAAAACTGCTGTGTTTTACGGTGGCGGGATATGTAAGCAACGAGGGAGGCTGTTATATGTTAAAAAGACCGGCTTGCACAGAGAAAATGTCTATGATAAACTTTTAAATGGTAATTGGAAAGTTTAAGTTTTGTAGAGTTAAGGGAGAAAAAAATGCGTTACGAAGAATTATTGTCCCTGTTATCAGTTGCTGAAAAATTAAAATGTAATACAAGACATTGCGATACTTCAAGCGGAAGACGGGAAAGTGTTGCAGAACACAGTTGGCGGTTATCTCTTATGGCAATGCTTTTGGAGGATGAATTTCCGAATACTGATATCAATAAAGTAATTAAGATGTGTCTCATTCATGATTTGGGAGAAGCGTTTACAGGTGATATCGCAACTTTTGATAAAACGGAGGATGATTCAAACAAAGAAGAGCAATTATACCTAGAATGGATTGACGGTTTTCCTGAGGCACAAAAAAAGCAATTTCAGAATTTAGTAACAGAAATGTCAGAGCAACGGACGAAAGAAGCGAAGTTGTATAAGGCATTGGACAAGCTGGAAGCTGTTATTCAACATAATGAAGCAGATATTGCTTCATGGCTTCCTCTGGAATATGATTTGCAGTTGACGTATGGTGCGGCGGAAGTAGCTTTTTCACCCTATTTATCGGGATTAAAAAAGCATATCGACGAATGGACAAGGGATAAAATAGATAGGGCGGCCAGTGTCCGTGATGAAAATGAAATTGCAAAATCCTCTCAGATTAAGTACAATGAAAGATAGATGAGTGATAATAAAAAAGGAGAAATTCCATGCACAGAGAGCATACCAAAGTAGTTAAAATCGGAGATAAAGTAATCGGGGGCGGTAATCCCGTATTGATCCAGTCCATGACAAATACACCGACAGAGGATGTGACGGCTACCGTTGCACAGATTAAGCGATTAGAAGAGGCAGGCTGTGAGATTATTCGTTGCACAGTGCCTACTATGGAAGCAGCACTGGCACTGAAAGAAATCAAGAAGCAGATTACGATTCCGGTGGTGGCGGATATTCATTTTGACTATAAGATGGCAATTGCGGCTATAGAGAACGGTGCAGATAAAATCCGCATCAATCCCGGCAATATCGGCAGCAGGGACAGGGTGCTTGCAGTGGTAGAGGCGGCAAAAGAGAGAAACATTCCTATCCGTGTGGGAGTAAACAGCGGTTCTCTGGAAAAAAGTCTGGTAGAAAAGTATGGCGGTGTAACCGCAGAAGGCATTGTGGAAAGTGCTCTGGATAAGGTGCATTTGATAGAAGACTTAGGATATGACAATCTGGTGGTCAGCATCAAATCCTCGGACGTATTAATGTGTATTAAGGCTCATGAGGTATTGGCTAAGCAGACCGATTATCCTTTACACGTAGGCATTACGGAGTCCGGTACCGTATGGTCCGGCAATATCAAATCCGGTATGGGACTTGGGATTATCCTGTATCAGGGCATCGGTGATACAATCCGCGTATCCTTAAGTGGGGATCCGGTAGAAGAAATCAAGTCTGCCAAATTGATTTTGCGTACCCTGGGGCTTAGAAAGGGTGGAATTGAAGTGGTATCCTGTCCTACCTGCGGACGTACCAAGATTGATTTAATCGGTCTGGCAAATCAGGTAGAAACTATGGCAGCGGCATATCCTCTTGATATTAAAGTGGCAGTTATGGGCTGTGTGGTAAACGGACCCGGTGAAGCCAAAGAGGCAGATTTAGGGATTGCCGGCGGTATCGGTGAGGGTCTGCTGATAAAAAAGGGTGAAATTGTGAGAAAAGTGCCTGAAAGTGAGCTTCTTGTAGCCCTTAAAAACGAACTGGATAACTGGAGCGAATAAGCTTGTAAACGCAGTACCACAGGCATAGCCGGTGGTATGCAGGAGGTATACCAATGAGCAAAGCTTTTTTCGAGGTGTTTCCTGCACTTAAGCTGGATAATCAGACCCAGGGTCAGATGGAGCAGGTGGAGGTAGAGAAAATTACCGCCACTGCCCGCAAGGATTTTTTGCGGATTTATATTGTTAGTAACCATCTGATTCAGAAGGAAATACTGTACAAGGTAGAAAAGGAAATCAAGGGACAGCTTTTTGCAAAAGCTCCCATGACCATTAAAATATATGAAAAATTTAATCTTTCCGCCCAGTACACCCCGGAGAAGCTTTGGGATGTATATAAAGAGAGTGTACTGGAGGAAATAAGGGAGTATGACCATATTCTGCACAATGCTTTGAAGAGCGCGGAGGTTACTTTTCCCATGCAGGAGAGCATGGAGCTTCTGGTAGGGGACTCGGTACTGATACGGAGCAAGTCTGAAGAACTGGTGAGGATACTGGAAAAAGTATTCAATGAGCGATGCGGACTTCCTCTTAGTGTACAGGTGTCCTACAAGCAGGCAGAAACCGGAAAGTATGAGCTGGAGGATGAAAAGAAGATTGCCATGCAGGTGGCACTGATTTCCGCCAGAGCAAGAGGTACCGGTTCCCAAGAGGGTAAGGCATCCGGAAGGGAAGACATAACAGGCTCAGACAGAGGAACAGCCGGTGTAACATCATCAGAAGCAAAAGATGGGGCAGAGAATACCGTATCGGCAGATGGTAACACACAGGGCGGTAAGACAGTAAATGCAGCAGAAAAGACGGCCGAAAAAGCCCCTGTGGGAGGTACCGTAAAAAGCAGTGAAGGTGCCGGCTTAAAAGGGGGAACAGGCAACACCGGATTTGGTGGCAGGAGTGGCTTTGCCAAAGGATTCAAAGGTGCCCAGAAGGAGGCAGGAGAGTTTAAAAAGAGCTTCAAACGTTCTGACAATCCCGATGTGCTTTATGGCAGGGATTTTGAAGAAGAAGCCATGAAAATAGAAGATATTATCGGCGAGATGGGAGAAGTGGTAATCCGTGGTAAGATTTTAGGCTTTGATAAGCGTGAAATTAAGAACGAAAAGACCATCCTGTTTTTTGATGTGACAGATTTCACGGATACCCTTACCGTAAAGATATTTGCAGCTAATGAGCATGTATCGGAGCTTAGCGGCAGCTTAAAGCCGGGCACCTTTGTGAAGATAAAGGGTGTCGCCATGATGGACAAATTTGACCATGAGCTGACTATCGGTTCTATTGCAGGTATCAAGCAGATTCCCGATTTTACTACTTCCCGAATGGATACCTCCGTGAAAAAACGTGTGGAACTGCACTGTCATACCAAGATGAGTGATATGGATGGCGTTTCCGAGGCAAAGGATATCGTCAAGAGGGCTTATAAGTGGGGACATCCTGCAATTGCCATTACAGACCATGGTGTTGTGCAGGGCTTTACCGATGCCAATCATGTGTGGGAGGACTTGTACAAGGCAGAAAAGAACCGTTGTAAGGACAATGGTGAGCCGGTACCCTCTAAAGAGGAGTTTTTCAAGGTGATTTACGGTGTAGAAGCCTATATTGTAGACGACTTGAAGGAAATTGTAACTGGGGATAAGGGACAGAGTCTGGAAGAAACCTATGTGGTATTTGATATTGAAACTACAGGTTTTTCTCCGGTCAATAACCGGATTATCGAAATCGGTGCCGTAAAGGTCAGGGGAACAGAGATTATCGACAGATATTCTACCTTTGTAAACCCGGATGTACCCATTCCCTTTGAAATAGAAAAGCTGACCGGTATCAATGATTCCATGGTCATAGATGCACCTATGATTGAAGAGGTGCTGCCTCAGTTTCTGGATTTCTGTGAAGGCTGTATTCTGGTAGCACACAATGCCTCCTTTGACATGAGCTTTATTATAGAAAATTCCGTACAACAGGGATTTTCAGCAGAGTATACCTATCTGGATACCATGATAATTTCTCGTGTGCTTTTGCCAAACCAGAACAAGCATACGCTGGATGCGTTATGTAAGGTTTTTGACATATCGCTGGAAAATCACCATAGAGCGGTAGATGACGCAGAAGCAACCGCTCACATTTTCCTGAAGTTTCTGGATATGCTCAGAGAGCAGAACATTACAACCCTGCAGGAGTTAAATACGTTTGCAAAGCCTTCCAGGGAAAATATCAGCAGACTGCATTCCTATCACTGTATTTTACTGGCTAAAAATGATTTGGGACGAATTAATTTATACAGACTGGTTTCCCTGTCCCATCTGGAATATTTTAACCGTCAGCCCAAGATACCAAAGAGTGAGATTTTAAAATATAGGGATGGTCTGATTATCGGCAGTGCCTGTGAGGCAGGCGAGCTGTACCGTGCCTTGCTGGAGGGCAGGGCGGATTCTGAAATTGCCCGGATAGTAAGCTTTTATGATTATCTGGAAATACAGCCCTGCGGCAATAACCGGTTTATGATTGATTCTCCCAAGCATCCGGAAATCAATTCCATCGAGGATATTCAGGAGATGAATAAAAAGATTGTCCGGCTGGGCGAGCAGTTTAACAAGCCCGTAGTAGGCACCTGCGATGTGCATTTCTTAGACCCGGAGGACGAAGTATACCGCCGTATTATTATGGCGGGGAAGGGCTTTGATGATGCGGACAATCAGGCACCGCTCTATTTGCGTACCACAGAGGAAATGTTACACGAGTTTGACTATCTGGGAAGTGACAAGGCAGAAGAGATAGTTATTACCAATACCAATCTCATTGCAGATATGATAGAAACCATTGCACCGGTACGTCCCGATAAATGTGCACCGGTTATTCCGGATTCGGACAAGACCCTGACGAATATCTGTTACAGTAAGGCACATGAATTGTATGGTGAGGAACTCCCGCAGATTGTAAAAGACAGATTGGACAAAGAGCTTCACTCCATTATTACCAACGGCTTTGCCGTTATGTATATCATTGCGCAGAAGCTGGTTTGGAAGTCGGTGGAGGACGGCTATCTGGTAGGCTCCAGAGGTTCCGTAGGCTCTTCGCTGGTAGCGTTCATGGCAGGTATTACGGAGGTAAATTCCTTAAGTGCCCACTACAGATGTGAAAAATGTCACTATTATGATTTTGATTCTCCCGAGGTAAAAGCCTTTGCAGGAAATGCAGGCTGTGACATGCCGGATAAAATATGCCCGGTGTGCGGAGCACCCTTAGTAAAAGACGGTTTTGATATTCCCTTTGAAACCTTCCTTGGATTTAAGGGAGACAAGGAGCCGGATATCGACTTAAACTTCTCGGGAGAATACCAGTCCAAGGCTCACAAATATACCGAGGTTATTTTCGGTGCCGGACAGACCTATCGTGCAGGTACCATTGCAACCCTTGCAGATAAAACCGCTTTCGGTTATGTAAAGAATTATTATGAGGAGAGGGGCATACATAAACGTACCAGTGAAATCAACCGTATTACGGTAGGCTGTACCGGTGTCCGCAGAAGTACGGGACAGCACCCCGGTGGTATTATCGTATTGCCGGTGGGGCAGGATATTAACTCCTTTACGCCGGTACAGCATCCTGCCAACGATATGACAACGGATATCGTAACCACCCACTTTGATTATCACTCTATCGACCATAACCTGTTGAAGCTTGATATACTGGGACACGATGATCCTACCATGATTCGTATGCTGCAGGATTTGACGGGAATTGACCCCACCAGGATTCCTTTGGACGACAAGGGAGTTATGTCCCTGTTCCAGAATACCCATGCGTTAGGGATTACACCGGATCAGATAAGCGGTTGCCCCGTAGGCTCTCTGGGAGTACCGGAGTTCGGTACGGATTTCGTTATCCAGATGCTTTTGGATACCAAGCCCCAGCAGCTTTCCGACCTGATTCGTATTTCCGGCTTGGGTCACGGAACCGATGTATGGCTGGGAAATGCCCAGACTCTGATTTTAGAGGGAAAAGCAACAATTTCCACCGCTATCTGCTGTCGTGATGATATTATGATTTACCTGATTAATCAGGGCGTGGAAAGCTCCTTATCCTTTACCATTATGGAGAGCGTGCGTAAAGGCAAGGGCTTAAAGCCGGAGTGGGAAGCAGCCATGATAGAAAAGGGCGTGCCGGACTGGTATATCTGGTCCTGCAAAAAGATTAAATACATGTTCCCGAAGGCTCATGCGGCAGCATACGTTATGATGGCATGGCGTATTGCCTATTGCAAAATCAACTACCCGCTGGCATATTATGCAGCTTATTTCAGTATCCGTGCAAAGGCCTTTTCCTATGAGCAGATGTGCCAGGGACAAAGACATCTTGAAAGTATCATGACAGATTATAAAAAGCGTTATGACACTCTTTCCAACAAGGAAAAGGATGCCTACGGCGATATGAAAATAGTGCAGGAGATGTATGCCAGAGGCTTTGAATTTACGCCTATTGATATTTTTACGGCACAGTCCAGACTTTTCCAGATTGTGGACGGAAAGCTGATGCCTTCCTTAAACAGCATTGACGGATTGGGAGAGAAAGCAGCGGATGCCATTGTGGAAGCTGCCAAGGACGGTCCTTTCTTAAGTAAGGACGACTTCCGTGAACGTACCAAGGTAAGTAAGACTATCACTGATTTGATGGGAGAGCTGGGCTTGCTGGGCAACATACCGGAGTCCAACCAGATTAGTTTATTTGATTTTGTATCGTAGCCGGTTAGAAAAGATATAAGGTTCTGTTAAATTGTGTCAAAATTTTATACAAATTTTAAAAAAAGGGCTTGCTTTTTTTACAGTTTTATATTAAGATGAATAAGCGTCATGTGACGGCCACAAAAATGGCTCGTTGGTCAAGCGGTTAAGACGCCGCCCTCTCACGGCGGAAACAGGGGTTCGATTCCCCTACGAGCTGCTTATTCATTATGAATAGCCCAACCCTGAAGAATCCTTAAGCCTGTTAAATATAAGGCTTTGAGGATTTTTTTGTTGTGCTGAAAACCGGAAAATAAATTACACCTTAGTGGGAGTGTAATGATATCCATCCTTATTCAAAGAATAATTTTTTTGTGACGATATAGGTTTTCGCATGCTTATATCTTACACTGGTTGCTGGATGACTGCTTTAATTAATGTACAGTGGCCAACTGTACCCCGGAGAAAAACGGAAGCGGGGCACAGAATAAGGGAAGTGGTCAACTGTACCCCGGAGAAAGATGGAAGCGGGGCACAGAATAAGGAAAGTGGTCAACTGTACCCCGGAGAAAAACGGAAGCGGGGCACAGAATAAGGAAAGTGGTCAACTGTACCCCGGAGAAAAATGGAAGCGGGGCACAGAATAAGGAAAGTGGCCAACTGTACCCCGGAGAAAAACGGAAGCGGGGCACAGAATAAGGAAAGTGGCCAACTGTACCCCGGAGAAAAATGGAAGCGGGGCACAGAATAAGGAAAGTGGTCAACTGTACCCCGGAGAAAAGCGGAACCAATTGATTAGAATGGAGTTCCCAACAAATGGAAATGTATTTATGCTAAATAAAAAAGTATCTATAATGAATGGCTGCCGCATCAGAAATAGTAATCGCAACAACTATCGCAGCAACAACAATCACAATAGTCACTGTTTCTTATAAATAAGACATGCAGAAGAAACATATATATGCAGTCAAATGTTGATGGTTAGTATGTATATTTTAAATCATCGTAAGCGGATTATAATTTTTCGCAAAATAAAAAAGCAACCAAACAATTATTTGATTACCTTTTTGCTTACCCTTTGATTTACGTAGTCCGCAAAACCGCATAAATCAAAGGTTTTGCAAGCAGATAACGGGAATCGAACCCGCCTTTCCAGCTTGGGAAGCTAGCGTTCTACCAATGAACCATATCTGCATGAAAAATATTATAGCACTTTTAAGGCAAATTGCAAGAGATTGTGTAAAAAAGGATACAGCCGGCAAGATATATATTTTCATAGAGATTAAGCATAAAAGAAGCTTCTTGTCCATATATTATACTAATTGTGTATAACACATACATGAAAGAATAGCCGGATTCCGGCAGAATGAGAGGTAAAATATGGCAAGAGGACAGAGAAAATCCATTGATGAGAAAATCAGGGAAAAGGAGGATTTGATTGCAGCCTTAAAAATCAGAGTATCTTCCGAGGAAAAGGAACTGAATGAGTTGAGGAAAGAGAAAAGAGAAAAAGAGGTGGAGGCAATCAGTTCTATGTTGGCAGAATCCAACATCAGTGTCGAAGAGGCAAAGGAAATCCTGGGACAGCACATTGCCTGCATGGCAGGAGCAACTGTCTGAAAAAATTGTGTGGTATAGAAGAGTTCTGTAAAAGAGGTTATAAAGGAGTTTGTATAAAACAAACAGTGGCATTGTGAACCGGGGTGTGGTAAACTGAAATAACAGACGGTCGGTGCAAAACTAAGGAAAGTGGCGTTGCATCGGCCCGGATACTGTTAGAGGCAGGAGATAATTATGCGTATAGGAATGGGATATGATGTACACAAACTGACAGAAGGCCGTGACATGATCATCGGCGGTGTCAAAATACCGTATGAAAAAGGCCTTTTGGGGCATTCGGATGCAGATGTACTGTTACATGCAATTATGGACGCACTTTTAGGAGCAGCCGCATTAGGCGATATCGGAAAGCATTTTCCTGATACAGACCCGGCTTATAAGGGTATTTCTTCCATAAAATTGTTAAAGAAGGTGGGAGAACTGTTAGAAGAAAATTACTTTCTCATTGAAAATATTGACGCGACCATTATTGCACAGGCACCTAAGATGCGTCCCTATATTGATACCATGCGGGAAAATATTGCACAGGCATTAAAGATTACCGTAGAGCAGGTCAATGTAAAAGCAACTACTGAGGAAGGACTTGGATTTACCGGTACAGGCGAGGGGATTTCCTCTCAGGCAATCTGTATGCTTACCACACCCAGAGAGTTATACTCGGCAGATGTAAGCGGACAGGCTGGCGAAAAGTGTGCAGGCTGTCCGGGCTGCAGCAGGACATAGATATAAAATGCATCAGAACGCAGAGGCGAAATATGCCGGGGTATAGAGGCAAATCCGGTTGACAAATCATAGGGATTTGCCTTATTCTTACATAGGAAACATTGTTTTAGCATAAGACAGAAATCAATGTTTGACAAAGATGCGTACTCTTTGTTTTAAGAGACTACAGGAGGAAATCCGGAATGGAAAACAAGATGAAGATATATAACTCTTTAACCAAAAAGGAAGAGTTGTTTGTACCCAATGAAGATGGAAAGGTAGGGATGTATACCTGTGGACCTACCGTATATCATTTTGCACATATCGGCAACCTGAGAAGCTACATTATGGAAGACTTGTTAGAAAAGACATTACGCTATCTGGGTTATGACGTAAAGCGTGTTATGAATATCACGGATGTAGGACATCTTTCCAGTGATGCGGATACCGGGGAAGACAAGATGCTTAAGGGTGCCAAGCGTGAGCATAAGACGGTTATGGAAATTGCAAAGTTTTATACCGATGCATTTTTTTCAGACTGCAGCAAGTTAAATATTAAGCGTCCCGATGTGGTAGAGCCTGCTACCAACTGTATTGCGGAATTTATTCATATGGTAAGTGCTCTTTTGGAAAAAGGCTATGCCTATGAAATGGGCGGTAATATCTATTTTGATACTTCTAAACTGGAAAATTACCATGTATTCTCCGGACAGACGGAGGATGAATTGTTAGTTGGCGTAAGGGATGATGTAGAAGAAGACTCTAATAAAAAGAATAAAAGTGACTTTGTACTCTGGTTTACCAAGTCCAAATTTGAGGATCAGGAATTAAAGTGGGAAAGCCCGTGGGGCTTGGGATATCCCGGCTGGCATATCGAATGTTCCTGCATCAGCATGAAGCATCTGGGTGAATATATGGATATTCACTGTGGCGGTGTGGACAATATTTTCCCGCACCATACCAATGAAATTGCCCAGAGTGAAGCATATCTGGGACATAAGTGGTGCAATTACTGGTTCCATGTACATCATCTAAATGATAAATCCGGTAAGATGAGTAAGTCCAAGGGAGATTTTTTGACGGTGTCCCTGCTGGAAAGCAAAGGCTACAATCCGTTAGTATACAGATTGTTCTGCCTGCAGTCCCATTACAGAAAGCCACTGGAATTTTCTTACGAAGTGCTGGACAATATGACAGCAGCTTATAACAAACTGACGAAGAAAATCAGTGAATTATCTGAAAACGGTGAAGTGGAGAAGGATAAGTTTGATGCATACAGGTCACGCTTTGAAGCAGCTCTTGCGGATGATTTAAATTCCTCCATGGCAATCACTGTTCTTTACGAAATGTTAAAAGCAGATATGAACGACAAGACCAAAAGAGAGCTGGTAAAGAGCTTTGACGAGGTACTTTCTCTGGATTTATTAAATGCAAAGAAAGAAGAAGCTCCTTGTGTGGATGCGGAGCTGGAAAGCTATGTGCAGACAAAGATTGAGGAAAGAAAAGCAGCGAAAAAGGCAAAGGATTTTGCCACTGCGGATGCAATCCGTAATGAGCTGCTTGCACAGGGCATCATACTGGAGGATACCAGAGAGGGTGTAAAATGGCGGAAGGCTTAAGTTTATTGTCTAAAATAAAAGAGACCTTTGCAGTGAAAGAGGTGGATGTGCGTGCATATTCACCTCTTACTTTGGCATATATAGGGGATGCGGTTTATGATATTATTATCCGTACTGTGGTTGTGGAAAGAGCCAATCAGGCAGCTAATATTTTGCATAAAAAGACCAGCGGCTTTGTAAAGGCACAGACCCAGGCGGCAATGATTGAAGCACTGTTACCGATACTCACCTTAGATGAGGAGGCAGTCTACAAAAGAGGCAGAAATGCCAAATCCTATACCACGGCCAAAAATGCAAGTATTGCAGATTACAGAAAAGCAACCGGTTTTGAGGCATTGGTAGGCTTTTTATATCTGACGGACGATACGGACCGGATACTGTTTCTGGTAAAGGAAGGTCTTGCAAAATTAGAAATGGAATTGTAAAGTGACTTGAAAGCGGAGGTTACCATGGGATACGAAGAATTTACCATTGAAGGCAGGAATGCCGTAATAGAAGCATACAGGTCCGGTAAACCCATAGACAAGCTCTTTATTTTGGACGGCTGTCAGGACGGACCGGTAATGACCATTAAGAGAGAAGCAAAAAAAGCCGGTACGCTGGTGAAATATGTAACCAAAGAGAGACTGGATCAGATGTCGGAAACCGGAAAGCATCAGGGGGTCATTGCACAGGCTGCGGCTTATACCTATGCAGAGGTGGATGAAATTTTAGATGCGGCAAAGGAAAAGGGAGAACCTCCGTTTATCTTTGTTTTGGACAATATTGAGGATCCCCACAATTTGGGAGCAATTATCCGTACCGCCAATCTGGCGGGGGCTCATGGTGTGATTATTCCCAAGGACAGGGCGGTGGGACTGACAGCAGTAGTGGCAAGAACTTCCGCGGGAGCATTAAATTACACACCGGTTGCCAGAGTAACCAATCTTGCACGAACCATTGAGGATTTAAAAAAGGAAGGCCTTTGGTTTGTCTGTGCGGATATGGACGGAACCATTATGTATGATTTGAATTTAAAGGGTCCCATCGGTGTGGTAATCGGTAACGAAGGGCAGGGAGTAGGTAAGCTGGTCAGAGAAAAATGCGATATGACGGCATCCATTCCCATGAAAGGGGACATTGATTCCTTAAATGCATCAGTAGCGGCAGGGGTACTGGCATATGAAATCGTGAGGCAGAGATTAAAGGGTTAAATTATTGCAAACAGATAATCAAAGAAGGGACGGTTACCGGTATGCAGGACTTTGAACAGGCAACGGATGAGGAACTGATTATAAGGCTCCGTGACGGTGAGAAGCAGATTACGGATTATATCATGGATAAATACAAAAATCTGGTTCGCAGCAAGGCCGGTTCCATGTTCATTCTGGGTGCTGATAAAGAGGACCTGATACAGGAAGGCATGATAGGGCTGTTTAAGGCTATCAGGGATTATGACTGCGGCAGGGATGCCAGTTTCTTTACCTTTGCGGAGCTCTGCATCAGCAGGCAGATGTATTCGGCAGTCCAGGCAGCAGGCCGTATGAAGCATATCCCGCTAAACTCTTATATCTCTTTATATGGCAACGGTACCGGGCAGGGAGAAGAAGAGGAAAGCAGTGTGCTGGGTATGCTGGCAGATTATGGGCTGAGTCCGGAGGAGCTTGTGATTGACAGGGAAAATGTGGAACAGCTGGAGCGGCGGATAGAGCAGGAACTGAGTGCCTTTGAAAAACAGGTACTGGATTTGCATATGACAGGCATGAGCTACAGCCAGATTGCAAAAGTGCTTGGTAAGGACGAGAAGTCCACGGATAATGCATTGCAGCGGCTGAAAAGTAAAATCAGAAAAATGCTTATGAAATGAAAAATTATGAAATGAAAAAATATAATTTTTTGATGAAAATGAAAAAAGAGTGTGTTATAATATGTAAAAACGAAAAGACTATAAATCGGAGAGGGTATTGTGTATGCAACCGGAGTACACCAAAGTAAAAGTGCATAACGAAATCGAACTGTGCGAGACTGCGGACATGGAAGTGAAGCAGCAGATAGAGAGGGTTTTACTGCACAACAGGATTTCCTACTACATAAAGTGGCATAAGCAGGGCTTTTTTAAACGTAATAAAAATGTATGCATTTTCTGTATCAATGACAATTCCAGGGAGGAAGCGGAGCGGTTGGTTCGTTCCATTTCAAAGGATATAGAAAGTAAGGTGCATTTTTTGCTACGGAAATTTGGGGAAAGTTATTTTTAGTATTTGGTTTATTTCTTGGGGAAGGCGGCCTGTTTCACTCAATGTTGAGTGAAATAGGCTTTTCATACGTTTAAGTAAGAAGAGAGTGAGGAAGAGGAGAAATTATGGAAGCATATAGTGTGTTCAAGGATTTGGCAATTATTATTGTATTTGCGAAATTTTTCGGTATTTTGGCACGAAAATTAAAAGCACCGCAGGTAGTTGGTGAAATTGTTGCAGGATTATTGATTGGTCCCAGTGTGCTGGGATTGGTTCAGCAGACGGACTTTTTGGTTCAAATGGCGGAAATCGGAGTAGTACTGCTTATGTTTTCAGCAGGACTGGAGACTGATTTAAAGGATTTGTTGAAGACAGGTCCCAAGGCTTTGCTGATTGCCTGTGCGGGCGTGTTTATACCGTTAATCGGCGGAGCTCTTTTATACATGGGATTTTACGGAGCTTCTCCCTGGGGCTCTGAAGGGTTTTATAAGGCCGTATTTGTCGGCGTTATTTTAACGGCTACCTCAGTAAGTATTACGGTTGAAACCTTAAAAGAGATGGGAAAACTGAAGGGGAAGATAGGTACGACAATCTTAAGTGCCGCCATTATTGATGATGTCATTGGTATCATTGTATTGACCTTTGTAATCGGGTTTAAGAATCCGGATTCAAATCCCGGCAAGGTTGTTTTAAATACAGTGTTGTTCTTCCTGTTTGCGGGTGTGGTCGGTTTTATTATCTATAAGATATTCAAGAAAATTGATAACAGGTATCCCCATACCAGAAGAATTCCGATTATCGGGCTGGCTTTGTGCCTTGCATTTGCTTATATTGCGGAAAAATACTTCGGCATTGCCGATATTACCGGTGCATATGTGGCGGGCATTATTCTCTGCTCGGTCAGGGATTCCGAGTATATTGCGGAAAAGATGGATATCAATTCTTATATGCTGTTCGGACCTGTATTTTTTGCAAGTATCGGTTTAAAGACCAGTATCAGCAATGTGAACGGAGCAATTTTATTGTTTGCAGCGGCATTTGTGCTGGTAGGTCTGGTAACTAAAATTGTAGGTTGTGGGCTTATGGCCAGACTTTGTGGTTTCAGGGGCTTAAATTGTCTTAAAATCGGTGTCGGTATGATGACCAGGGGAGAAGTGGCATTGATTGTGGCACAGAAGGGACTTTCGGTAGGACTCTTGAGCCCGGTATATTTTACGGCGGTTATTCTACTGATTATCGTGTCCAGTATTACGACACCCATCATACTAAAAGTGTTATACACGAAAGCACCGGAGGAGCCGGTATCATAAGAATGAAAATTTCAAGTGTGATGAATGTGACGCTTGAGAGCTTCAAAACTTTCGCTGCTGATGTGATGCTCAATTTTACAGGCATCCTCAGTGGCGATTTTTTCGTCTACTCCCAAAGAAATAAGCCAGGAAGAGAGCAGCTTGTGGCGTTCATACATGGTCTCTGCGATTTTGCGTCCCTTGTCGGTCAGATAGATATAGCCCTGTTCCATAACGGTAATATAACCATCTTCCCGTAAATGCTTCATTGCCACACTGATACTGGATTTCTTAAAATTCAATTCTGTAGCAATATCAACAGAGCGGACGACAGGAAGCTTTTCGCTTAATATGAGTATGGTTTCCAAATAATTTTCCGCTGATTCCCTGATTGTCATGAGGCGTTCTCCTTTGTTTTGGCTGATTAAATACAGTATAGCATAGATTTCAACATAAGAAAATGATATTTTTGTGGGGATGCGGGGGACTAAGACGATTTTTATTGAAATTTTTGGCGGACATGATATGATAGTTAGGGATATTCCACCATATCTTAAGCAGCAGCCTGATTGAACCAGACGGATACAACAGGTGAGTTGAAAGGAGAACGATATGTTAAATGCGAAGCATCTCTCTTTTTCTGTTACGGAGGAGGGAAAGACGAGAAAAATTATAGATGATATTTCTTTTGAAGTGAAACCGGGGGAAATGTTAGTGATTACCGGTCCCAATGGCAGTGGAAAATCTACTCTGGTGAAGCTGTTGATGGGGATAGAAAAAGCATCGGCAGGCAGTATCCTGCTGGATGGAGAAGAAGTAACAGATATGTCCATAAACGAGCGTGCAAAAGCCGGTATGGGGTATGCCTTTCAGCAACCGCCCCGCTTTAAAGGAATGACAGTGAAAAAACTGCTGGCTATTGCCGCGGGCGGAAGCCTGTCTGAAACCAGCTGTTGTGATTTGCTTTCAGGTGTAGGTTTATGTGCAAGAGAATATTTGAACCGCCAGGTGGATGATACACTTTCCGGCGGTGAGATGAAACGAATTGAAATAGCAACGGTGCTGGCAGGACGGCACAAGCTTTGTCTGTTTGATGAGCCGGAAGCAGGTATTGATTTATGGAGCTTTTCCATGCTTGTAAAACAGTTTGAAAAAATTCACAGGGAAAAGAAAGAAAGTATTATTGTCATTTCCCACCAGGAGAAACTGATTAATATGGCAGATCGTATTATGCTGTTAAAGGGCGGCAGAATTGAGAAAATAGGTACCAGGGAAGAGGTTTCCGGGGAACTGTTTGCCTCGGGAGGTTTTTTTGGCTGCAATAAAGCTGAATAACAGGGGGCAAAATTTGTACAACCCATAGGGAAACAGTATAAAAAAGAGATTAGTTTTTGGCCGGTATTTTAACAGACCGGCAGAATGAGAGGAATAATGGAAATCGACCAGATTACAAAACAGGTGCTCGATGTAATAGATGAAGAAGGCTTTAAACAGGAAGGGGCATACAATCTAAGGTATAACGGTTATGCTCTGTGCCATGGCGACACCGAGCATATTAAGATACAAAAGAGGACTGACGGGCATCAGGGAATCAATATATATATCAGTGGAGAGGCAAAAGAGGAAACTGTGCATATTCCGGTAGTAGTGACTAACTCCGGCATGACAGATCTGGTATATAATGATTTTTATGTAGAGGAAGGTGCAAAGGTTACGATTGTGGCAGGCTGTGGCATTCACAATTCCGGCTGCAATGACAGCAGACATGACGGTGTGCACAGCTTTCACATAGGAAAAGGTGCGAACGTCACATATACAGAAAAGCATTATGGCGAAGGAGAAGGTACCGGTGCCCGTATACTGAATCCGGTAACCAATATTTTCCTGGAAGAAAATGCAGAATTTACACTGGATACCGCACAGATTGAAGGGGTGGACTCCACTGAGCGTAAGACTCATGTAGAGCTGGCTGAGGGAGCAAGGATTATGGTAACGGAAAGACTGATGACGCACGATAAGCAGAAGGCTGTTTCTGATATGGATGTGGTGCTTGCCGGAGCAGGCAGCAGTGCAAGGATTGTTTCCCGTTCTGTTGCAAAAGGGGAATCCATGCAGAGCTTTCATCCCAGGGCAGTGGGCAATGCAGGCTGTCACGCCCATATCCAGTGTGATTCCATCATTATGGAACATGCAAAAGTGGCTTCAATTCCGGAAATTAATGCAAATCACATAGATGCGGCTATCATCCACGAAGCGGCTATCGGCAGAATCAATAATGACCAGATGATGAAGCTTCAAACGCTGGGTTTGTCTGAAGAAGAAGCAGAAAAAGTAATTGTGGAAGCTTTTTTAAATTAGGTGCCTTGAAAAAGTATTTTTTGCTTTCGTCCGGGCAATATCTGTGATATACTTATTTATGATTATGTGGAGGAGAAAGCTATGACGGTGAAAAAAGAAGCACTGTCCGATGTAAGGCGGAAGAGAGTGCAGCTGTTAAAACGTCTTATTGTGCTCTCCCTGATAACGGCGATACTGATACCCATAATATTGTGTATTGTACTTTTCCTTCGGGTAGCAAATCTTGAGAAACAGATAGACCGAATGGAGGAGCTTGTTACACTGGCTCTGCAGCAACCGGAAATATTGACAGAAGGCGGTAACGGCACAACGGATATTTCAGGTAATGGCTTTACAGATGATGGTACCGGCAATGACCGGGAGACAGACCGGATACTGTTGGGAGAACCGGAGAGTGAGGTGCCTATGGCACAGCCGGGAGACGTTCTGGCAGATGCGGCTGAAGATACAGAATCCGAACAGGCAGTACGCAGGGTATATCTTACTTTTGATGACGGTCCCAGCTCCAATACGGGAGATATTCTGGATATACTGGCAGCGTATGATGTGAAAGCAACCTTTTTTGTAACAGGAAAAGAAGGGGAATGGGCTGAGGAAGCATATCAGCGGATTGTGGCAGAGGGGCATACTCTGGGTATGCATTCTTATACCCACAAATATGATGAGATATATGCCTCGGTGGATGCTTTTGCCACAGACCTTTACAGACTGCAGAACTATTTGTTTGATGTTACCGGTGTAAATCCAAAGTATTACCGCTTTCCCGGTGGCAGTTCTAACCGTGTAAGCGATGTAAATGTCAGAGAACTGATAGCATTTTTAAAGGAAGAAGGAATTGTCTATTTTGACTGGAATGTTTCATCCCAGGATGCTACCAGCACAAAGTATACGGCAGAAGAACTGGTTGAAAACTGTATGACAGGTATAGAGAAGCATGATACCGTTATTATTCTGCTGCACGATGCCGCAGGAAAGGGAACTACGGTGGAGGCACTGCCAATGCTTATAGAAAAAATACAGGCTATGGAAAACACGGAGCTGTTGCCGATTACGGATGATACAGTACCTGTTCAGCATATAAAAGTAGAACAAGAAGAAACGGAGGAATAAAAAAATGGGTTTTTTCTCGGATTTAAAAGAGGATTTATCGCAGGCGGTAAATGAACTGATGCCGGAAGAGGCAGCGGAAGCCGACATGAACAGTGTGGAAGCAGAAGCGGAGGAAACGGTGGAGGCTTCCGAGGTGAAGGAACAGGAAGTAGATATGAACGATGAAACCGACATGGCAGAATTAGAAGCTATGCTTGGGCGTGTAGATTCTATTGAAGTGCCGGAAGATATGGATGTTACGAAACTGGAAGAAGAACCGGAAACAGATTTAGAAACAAGCATCAGAGAAGCCTTTGGTGAAAAAGAAGTGGAAAAAGGGGAAGAAAAGAAGATGGAGATACAGGCAAAGAGTGCAGTGGATGAAACGGCAGTTATTACTGCCGGAATGACGATTACCGGGGATGTTTCCTCAGAAGGCTCTATTGAGATTATCGGTGCAATAAACGGTAACATCAATATCCTTGGAAAACTGAATGTTACCGGTACGATTAACGGTAATTCCAAAGCGGCAGAAATTTATGCGGATAATGCAAAAATTACAGGTGAAGTTATCAGTGAGGGTGCTGTAAAGATTGGACAGAGCTCAGTAATTATCGGTAACATTTCTGCAAAGAGTGCAGTGATTGCCGGTGCGGTAAAGGGTGATATTGATGTAAAGGGACCTGTTATTTTAGATGCTTCCGCCATCGTAATGGGTAATATCAAATCCAAGGCTGTACAGATTAACAACGGTGCGGTTATTGAAGGTATGTGTTCACAGTGCTATGCGGATGTAAATCCTACCGCTTTCTTTGATGAATACAAAAAAGGAAAAAATAAATAGGGAGATTAGTATGCGTAGAATATTACTGAAACTGAGTGGTGAAGCTCTGGCAGGCGACAAGCATATGGGTTTTGATGAAGAAACCGTAAGAAAGGTAGCCTTACAGGTTAAACAGCTTGTAGACGATGGGTATGAAATCGGTATTGTAACCGGCGGCGGCAATTTCTGGAGAGGCCGTTCCAGCGAGAATATTGACAGAACCAAGGCGGATCAGATTGGTATGCTGGCAACTGTTATGAACTGCATTTATGTATCCGAAATTTTCCGCTCTGTGGGAATGCAGACCAATGTACTTACTCCCTTTGAATGTGGTTCCTTTACCAAATTATTCTCAAAGGACAGAGCGAATAAATATTTTGCAAAGGGAATGGTAGTGTTCTTTGCAGGCGGAACGGGGCATCCTTATTTTTCAACAGATACCGGCGTAGTGCTCAGAGCAGTGGAAGTGGACGCAGATGTCATTCTTCTTGCAAAGTCTGTTGACGGTGTATATGATGCAGACCCTGCTAAAGTACCTACTGCCAAAAAGTATGACGAAGTCAGCATCGATGAGGTTATTGCAAAGAATTTACAGGTTGTGGATATGACAGCTTCCATTCTGGCAAGAGACAACAAGATGCCGATGTGGGTCTTTGGGCTGAATGAAGAAAACAGTATTGTAAATACCGTAAAAGGCACGTTTAAGGGTACCAAGGTAACGGTATAGTGTCGATGGAGAGGGCTTAAAGCTGTTTGATCAAAGAAGCATGGCACAGGTAAACATAAAATGAGAAGCTGCATGACAGCGGAAATGAGGGAAGATATGGACGAGAGAATTAAAGTATATGATGAGAAGATGAAAAAAGCATATGAATTTCTGGAGAGTGATTACGCAGGCATTCGTGCAGGACGGGCAAATCCCCATGTACTGGATAAGCTGCGTGTAGATTACTATGGGACACCGACTCCCATTCAGCAGGTAGGAAACATTACTGTTCCGGAAGCAAGAATTATTCAGATTGCACCTTGGGAAAAATCCCTGATTAAGGCAATTGAAAAGGCAATTATGACTTCCGATATCGGTATTACCCCTTCCAATGACGGTTCTGTTATCAGACTGGTGTTCCCGGAGCTTACTGAGGAAAGAAGAAAAGATCTGGTAAAGGATGTCAAGAAAAAGGGTGAGGATGCTAAGGTTGCAGTCCGCAATATCCGCAGAGACGGTAATGATGCATTCAAGAAACTGGCTAAGACAGATGTTTCCGAAGATGAAATCAAGCAGTTAGAAGACCAGCTGCAGAAACTGACTGATAAGTATATTAAGGATATAGATGCATTAATTGAGACAAAATCCAAAGAAATTATGACTGTATAAAATACAAGAGGGCGTCCCCAAAAACTGTGAAATACTTGCGGGATAGCCCTCTTTGGGCAGGTTTTACGACCTGCCCAAAGTTGATTTGGCGGGAGGAAGGCAGGATGGGAACAGCAACAGCAACAGAAGGTTTAAAAATACCAAAACATGTAGCAATTATTCTGGATGGCAACGGCAGATGGGCGAAAGCGAAAGGTATGCCACGTAATTACGGACATGTTCAGGGAGCTAAGACGGTAGAGGTTATCTGTGAGGAAGCGTATCGTATGGGGATACAATATCTGACAGTGTATGCGTTTTCTACGGAGAACTGGAACAGACCGCAGGATGAAGTAGAGGCATTGATGAAGCTTTTGCGTAATTACATGAAAACCTGCTTAAAAACAGCAGAGAAAAACCGTATGTGTGTGCGGGTTATCGGCGATAAGAGCAGACTGGATGAGGATATCCGCCTTCGTATTGAGGAACTGGAAGAGGCAACAAAAGACAACGATGGTCTGCACTTCCAGATTGCTTTGAACTATGGAGGCAGGGATGAAATACGCCGTTGCATCAGGCAGCTGGGAGAAAAGATAGCAGCAGGGGAATGGAAACCGGAAGAAATTACAGAAGAAGTAATCAGTAATACGCTGGATACCCATGGAATTCCGGATCCGGATTTGCTGATAAGAACCTGTAACGAGCAGAGAATTTCTAATTTTTTACTTTGGCAGTTAGCTTACACGGAATTTTACTTTACACCTGTACCGTGGCCTGATTTCTCTAAAGAGGAATTGGTCAAAGCAATAGAAGCATATACTAAAAGAGACAGAAGATACGGCCTTGTAAAGGAGGAATAGCTATGTTTGTAACCAGATTGCTGAGTGGCATAGTACTGGTGGTAATTGCATTGGTGACACTGATACTGGGCGGACCGCTTTTGGCAGCAGTTACATTTGCAATATCCGTAATAGGATACCGGGAATTGACCAAGGCAACCGGTATTCATACCAAAGGAAAGATAAACGGTCCCGAAGCGGTTGGCATATTGGGGACGGTGGCTTATTATGCAGCAATATTTTTCTCTGACAATATATTGTTGGCTGTAATGGCTGCTATCGGTGTATTTATGGGAAGTATGTGTGTATATGTTGTGACCTTTCCCAAATATCGCAGTGAGCAGATTATGTCCAACTTCTTTTGCTTTATATATGCTCCGGTTATGCTGTCATTTTTGTATCTGACAAGGGAACTGCATTATGGCATCTATATTGTATGGCTGATTATAATCAGTTCATGGGGCTGTGACACCTGTGCATACCTGGTGGGAATCTGCATCGGTAAAAAGAAAATTTTTCCGGTCTTAAGTCCCAAGAAATCTTTGGAGGGCTGTATCGGCGGTGTTCTTGGAGCAGGACTTATCGGTGCACTGTATGCCTTTTTTGTGGTGGATAAGGTGATAGCGGACCAGTCTGTAACATGGCTGATAGCATTTATCTGTATGGTAGGTGCGGTAATGAGCCAGGCAGGTGATCTGGCGGCTTCTGCAATCAAGAGAAATCATGATATTAAGGATTATGGGAAATTAATTCCGGGACATGGCGGTATTATGGATCGTTTTGACAGCGTGATTGTAACGGCTCCCATGATTTTCTTTTTGACAGCATTGTTAATCAAATAGCGGTGAAGACTTAAGGCGGCTTTGAACAAGTAGTCAGAGCCTGCGGAACGGAGATTACCATGAAAAAAATTGCGATTCTGGGTTCCACCGGTTCTATCGGTACCCAGACACTTGAAATAGTAAGAGCAAATAAAGATTTGAAAGTAGTTGCACTGGCAGCCGGAGAAAATGTAACCTTAATGGAGCAACAAATCAGGGAGTTTAACCCCAATCTGGCGGTTATGTGGAGCGAAGAGGCTGCAAAAGATTTAAAGCAAAGAGTGGCTGATACCGGTGTGAAAGTGCTGTATGGTATGGATGGACTGCTAAAGCTCGCCGTTTTGCCTGAGGCAGAGGTATTGGTAACCGCAATTGTGGGAATGATTGGAATAAGACCGACCATCGCGGCTATAGAGGCGGGTAAAACAATAGCACTTGCCAATAAGGAGACGCTGGTATGTGCGGGACATATTATTATGCCGCTTGCAAAGGAGAAGGGAGTGCCCATTCTGCCTGTGGACAGCGAGCACAGTGCAATATTCCAATCCATGAACGGAGAGCCGAAAAATAGGATTTCCAAGATTTTACTGACAGCCTCGGGAGGACCCTTTAGGGGAAAGACAAGAGACGAACTGCTGCACATAAAGCCGGAGCATGCATTAAAGCATCCCAACTGGACTATGGGAAGAAAAATAACCATTGATTCTTCCACACTGGTAAATAAGGGACTGGAAGTGATAGAAGCAAAATGGCTTTTTGATGTGGACTTTTCACAGATTCAGGTGGTAGTACATCCCCAGAGTGTGATTCATTCCATGGTAGAGTATGTTGACGGAGGCATTATGGCACAGTTGGGTACGCCCGATATGAAGCTGCCGATACAGTATGCGTTGTTTTATCCGGACAGAAGGCCTATGGCAGGTAAGAGACTGGACTTTTATGAGCTGGCAAATATAACCTTTGAAAAGCCGGACATGGAAACCTTTACGGGACTGAAACTGGCTTATGAAGCCGGAGCACAGGGCGGCAGTATGCCTACGGTATTCAATGCGGCAAATGAAAAGGCAGTCAGTCTGTTTTTAGAAGGAAAGATTGCATATCTGCAAATAGCAGAGATTATTGAAGCATGTATGCACAACCATAAGAGGATTGATAATCCGGATGTGGCACAGATACTGAATGCAGAAAATGAAACCTATGAATATATAGCAGGAAAATATTTATGATGACTTTGATTTTATTTATTCTAATATTTGGTGTAGTGGTACTTTCCCATGAATTCGGACATTTTCTTCTGGCAAAGAAGAACGGTATTCATGTAGTGGAATTTGCCATTGGTATGGGACCTACAATTTGCTCCTTCAACAGAAAAGAAACAAAATATGCAATTAAGCTGTTTCCCATAGGCGGTGCCTGTATGTTTGAAGGTGAGGACGGACTGGAAACGGAGAACGGAGGCGGAGAAGGCTCTTTTACAAAAGCTAATGTATGGGCAAGGATTGCAACGGTAGTTGCCGGTCCCATTTTCAATTTTATTCTGGCCTTTATTGTAGCAGTTATCGTAGTTTCCATTTTACCGCCTGCAGACACGGTAATAAGCGGTGTTTCTGAGGGAAGTCCGGCACAGGCAGCAGGTCTTATGGCCGGAGATAAAATTATCCGTCTGGATGGCGAAAGAACCTATCTGTTCGCGGATATTTCCCTGATTACGTATTTGAATGGTGCGGATACCATGGAAATTGTCTATGAACGGGATGGCGAGAGATATACCACAGAACTGACGCCTGTATACGATGAAACGGCGGGTTCGTACCTGATGGGAGTATACAGTACCGGCAGTGATGAAAAAAGAGGGTTGTCCGTTTTCGCAGATGCCTTTTATGAAATGCGTTACTGTGTAAATAATACCTATAAGAGTCTTGGAATGTTACTTACCGGTAATTTCAGCCGGGAAGATGTGGCAGGACCGGTAGGAATTGCAGTCAATGTGGTTGGTAAAACCTATGAAACCTCCAAAAAATACGGGGTGGAAACAGTGGTTTATAATATGCTGACCATAGTACTTTTACTGTCCGTAAACTTAGGTATTCTGAATTTGCTGCCGCTTCCGGCACTGGATGGAGGAAGACTGGTATTTTTGCTGATTGAGGTATTCAGAAAGAAACCCATACCTCCCGAAAAAGAGGGTATCGTACATTTTGTGGGATTAGTATTTTTTATGATACTTATGGTAGTGGTGTTCTTTAATGATTTAGTAAATGTTTTCGGTGGCTGATAACACGCTGTAAAGAAGTGACCGGACAGGTAACAAAGTGACTTTAATGCGGATGTAAGGAAAAGGATAGCGAATATGATTTGTAATCAGTGCGGAGCTGAATTTGATAATAGTCTTTTGCAGTGTCCCTATTGCCATTCCGAAAACAGAAAGGAAGCCGGACGACAAAAAAATCTGATATTGGAAGGGTACGATAAGGAAGCAGAAAATATCCGAAGAGAAGCAGAAAAATATCCCGAAAAAGCGGCAAGGAAGTGGACCGGATATCTGCTGCTCGGAATCTGCATAGCATTGGCAGTGGGGATTGTGCTTACCATTCTCTATCTTTTGGGCAGCAGTCTTTTTACCAGAATGAAATATGCGGGGGAGGATGCTGTTTTGGTAAAGCTGGAAGAATATTATCAGGCAGAAGATTATGCGGCTCTGTCAGAGTATATGCGGGAAGAAAGGTTATACGGCAATACCTATGAGAAGTATGGCGAGGTAAAAGCTGTTTACGAACTGCTGGCAGAGATGGAGCGGGCTGTATGTGAAATGGAACAGGTCAATACATATACCGGCTTTTCAAGGGAAGAAATGTGGGAATGCGTTGAATACTGGGCAGAGGACTATATCAGTTCTGCTCAAAAGGCGATGACTCTGTCTGATGGATATATCAATGACAGGGTATTTTGGGATAATGAAAAAGTTATTCAGACATTGTATGATGAGGCTGTTGAAAAATTGTCTGCCATGGGATTCAGTGAGGAAGAGATTGACAGAATCGGTACGGAGGATACAGAGAATCTGCTGGATTTAAAAGAAAAACTTTTTGATATACTTGTGCCATAACAAAGCGGCAGAATGTGAGGAAACATGAAATGTCCATATTGCGGGGGAGAAGTATCTTCCCAAAGTATAAGCTGTCCTTTTTGCGGCAGGGAGAATCCGGAAGGAATTGCTTTTCAGGAAGAAGTAAGAAGGAAAATTGAAAGAAATAAGCTGCTAAAGCCGTTTCTGATTAAACAGAAGACACCCGAACTGGTGCAGAAGATGTTGAGCAGAATTCTGATAATTCTGGTAGTGTTGAATGCAGTATTATTTTTTTCCACCTTTTTTATTTTTTTGTGGGCAGAACGGGACAGGACAAGAGAGCCGCAGCCGGGAGGCCATGCAGAGCAATTCCTGGCACAATTTGATACTACCGGCAACTGGGGGTATAATAACTTTTGTGACAGAATGTACCGCATTATGGATGCCGTGGACGCCGGTGAAGAAATAGCGGACTATGAAGTGGAATGGCTGGTAGAATATGCGTATGATGCCGTTGCCGAAAATGCAGACAGCGAACAGGAAAATGCCGGAGAGTGCATTTTAACCGTACAAGCCTTTTTCAGAGGATATCTCGGATTTACCGATGAGGAGATGGCTTTTTTGTCACCGAATGAAGACGGAAAGTATGAATATACCGTAGATGCAGACAGCAAGGCTGACACAGTACAGCTTATATGGGAGAAGCTGGAGGTGGCAGGAAGATGATAGGATTATTACTTGTTGCAGTGGCATGTATAGCATTTTATATATACATATACAAACATTGGGATTATAAAAAGAAATTTGTATTTAAGACGATTATGATATATCTGTCTTTGGGTATACTGCTGTTAATGGTATGGCTGGTCGTTGTATTTGTAAAGGATGCGGCAGAAGAGGAAAAAGCAGATATGATAGAAACCCGGATGGAAAGAATCCGGTATTTGGAGGGGCGTGCTGATTATTTTCAGATGCAGGATGCACTAAAGCTGTATGATGATTATGAGCCGGAGTTTGAGTATGCATGGGAACGCGTGCAGATGTATGCGAATTGTAACAGATATCTGATATTCGCAGCGGCTGAGGAGGCCGGATTAGGGGAAGAATATCATTTGATGGCGGAAAAATACAAAGAAGCGTTGCTTTCACTTGGACTGTATCCTGATTATCAACAGAATCTTCCTTACGGAGAATACTTTTTGAAGCGAGCGGGACTTCTTGACGAAGACTAGGGATAAATAATATAATATACTATTATAATTTAAGTTGACAGACAAAAGAGATACCGTTAAGAAACTTACCGGCATCAGAATGGAGTGTATGATGAAACGATTAGAAGACTATGTAAGAAGCATACCGGATTTCCCGGAAAAGGGCATTATTTTCAGGGATGTCACAAGTGTACTGCAGGATGCAGACGGATTGCAGCTGGCAATTGATACCATGCAGGAAAAGATTAAGGACTGGGATTATGATGTAGTGGTAGGTGCAGAGTCCAGAGGTTTTATCTTTGGTACTCCCATTGCATATAATAATCATAAGCCTTTTGTACTTATTCGTAAAAAAGGGAAACTGCCCTGTGAGACCATTGAAAAGGAATATGATTTGGAGTACGGTACAGCTACCATTGAGATGCATAAGGATTCCATTAAGCCCGGTCAGAAGGTTCTTATTGTGGATGACCTGATTGCAACGGGTGGAACCACGGAAGCCATGATTCAATTGATTGAAAGCCTTGGCGGTGAAGTAATCGGATTGGTATTCTTAATGGAACTGGCAGGATTAAAGGGCAGGGAGAGACTGAAGGGCTACCGTATGGAGGCAGCCATCACCTATGAAGGCAAATAGAGTAGTGCAGGAAAAATAATCTTTGCAAGGACATGAAAAGTTATGACAGAAGAAAAAAGCGATGTTATTGTGGATAATGGCAAGATAACAGCATTAAAAGAATTTATGACGCCGGACGAATTGTATCGGGTGTTAATTAACCGTGTGCAGAAATATCATCCATCCGATGACATTTCACTGATTGAAAAGGCTTATGAAGTGGCAAAGGAAGCTCATAAGGATCAGTTGCGTAAATCCGGAGAGCCATATATTATCCATCCTTTACATGTTGCCATTATACTGGCAGATTTGGAAATGGATAAGGAAACCATTGTAGCAGGACTTTTACATGATGTAGTGGAAGACACCATCATGACAGATGCACAGATTGCGGACGAGTTTGGCGTAGAAGTAGCACAGCTGGTTGACGGTGTTACCAAGCTTGAAAATATTCCCTTAAGCAGCGGCAACGGTTCAGAGAGTGATGCCAGACTGGAAATGCAGGCAGAAAACCTGCGTAAGATGTTTCTGGCTATGGCTAAGGATATTCGTGTTATCATCATTAAACTGGCAGACCGCCTTCACAATATGAGGACGCTCAAGTACCAGAAGCCGGAAAGCCAGCAGAGAATTGCAAAGGAAACCATAGAGGTATATTCCCCTATTGCACAAAGACTGGGTATTTCCAAAATTAAAGTCGAACTGGATGATTTGTCTTTGAAGTATCTGGAGCCGGAAGCATATTATGATCTGGTGGATAAGATTGCGATACGCAAGAGTGCAAGGGAAGAGTATATTGCAAGCATTGTAGCCGAAGTCGGCAGACACATTCACAATGCAGGTATCAAGGCTGAAATTGACGGACGTGTAAAACATTTTTTCAGTATTTACAAAAAAATGAAGAATCAGAATAAGACTCTGGATCAGATTTACGATTTATTTGCAGTCCGTATTATAGTAGATAATGTAAAGGATTGTTATGCGGCACTGGGGGTTATCCATGAAATGTATAAACCGATTCCGGGACGCTTCAAGGATTACATTGCCATGCCTAAGGCAAATATGTATCAGTCCCTGCACACCACGCTGATTGGTTCTTCCGGACAGCCTTTTGAAGTGCAGATTCGTACCTTTGAGATGCATAAGGCCGCTGAGTATGGTATTGCGGCACACTGGAAATACAAAGAAGCTTCAGACGGTAAGCGTGTGGAGACGCAGGAAGAAGAAAAATTAACCTGGCTGCGTCAGATACTGGAGTGGCAGAGAGATACCTCCGATAACAGAGAGTTTATGAATCTGCTGAAAAACGATTTGGATTTGTTCTCCGACAATGTTTACTGCTTTACACCCAGCGGTGACGTAAAAAACCTGCCGGCTGGTTCTACTCCCATTGATTTTGCTTACAGTATTCACAGTGCGGTCGGGAACAAGATGGTAGGAGCCAGAGTCAACGGCAAGCTGGTAAATATCGATTATCAAATAAAAACCGGCGACCGGGTTGAGATTATAACCTCCCAGAACTCCAAGGGACCCAGCCGTGACTGGCTCAATGTAGTAAAGAGCACACAGGCTAAGAACAAAATCAATCAGTGGTTTAAAAATGAGTTTAAGGAAGACAATATTGTTAAGGGTAAGGAACTTCTGACAGCCTACTGTAAGGCAAGAGGAATTGCACCTTCCGATCTGTTAAAGACAGAGTATATGGATACCATCCAGCGAAAATACGGCTTTCAGAACTGGGATGCCGTGCTGGCGGCAATTGGGCACGGTGCACTTAAGGAAGGACAGATAGTCAATAAATTACAGGAATACTATGACCATGACCACAAGAAAGAGATGACCAACGAAGAAGTACTGGCATCCATTGCGGAGAATACACAGACTAACCGTCCGACTACGGCGAAATCCAAAAGCGGCATTACGGTAAAGGGAATTACGGATGTTTCCGTTAGATTTTCCAAGTGCTGTTCTCCTGTGCCGGGTGATGAAATAGTGGGCTTTGTTACCAGGGGAAGAGGTATTTCCATTCACAGAACGGATTGTGTCAATATACTCAATCTTCCTGAAATTGAGCGTTTCCGGCTGATAGAGGCAGACTGGCAGGCACCTGAAAGCGGTGGTGAGAAATATCTGGCGGAAATTGTAATCTATGCCAATAACCGTAACGGATTATTAGCGGATATTTCCCGTGCACTGACGGAAAAGAATATTGACATTATATCCATGAATACCAGAACCAACAAGCAGGGAGTGGCGACTCTGCAGACCTCTTTTGAAATTTCCGGCAGGGAAGAATTAAACAGAATTATAGATAAAATCAGTTCTATTGAAAACGTGATTGACATCGAAAGGACGAGAGGATAATGGCAGATTTAAAAATCGGACGCATGACTGTTGGTGTGTATGGAACCAACTGCTATCTTGTATACAGAGAGGGTGGAGAGCAGGTTATTATCATTGATCCGCCTGCAGCAGGTGAAAAAATATATGAGAAGGTAAAAGCATTGGGCTTTCAGACCTTTCATATTCTTTTGACCCATGGACATTTTGATCATATTATGGGAGCAAATGAACTGAGAGAATGTGCAGGTGCTCAAATCTATGCTATGGATTCAGAACCGAGAATCTGTGAAGACTCTGTCCTCAATGTCTCCGCACAGATAGGCCGGCCGTATACGGTAAAGGCAGATAAGTATTTTGAACGTGATACAAAGTTTACTCTGGGAGATGTGGAAATTGAGGTTCTGGCTACACCGGGGCATACAGCGGACAGCTGCTGTTATTATTTTGAAGAAGCAAGTTTTATGGTTTGCGGCGACACCATTTTTGAAGAGTCTGTAGGGCGTACAGATTTACCTACCGGAAGTGGCAGTGAACTGGAACGTTCTGTTAAAGAGAAGATTTTTACATTGCCGGATTCGGTAACTCTTTATCCGGGACATGGCAACAGCACAACTGTAGAGCATGAAAAGAAGTACAATCCGTTCTTTTAGGAAACATATACAGAAAAAGAAGAGAAGCAGGCAGTCTGCAAAGGCAGGCAGTCTGCTTTTTGTATGTAATGAAATAGTTTTGTATGTAATGGAATAATTTCTTCTTGACAATAGTGTACGACACACAGTATAATGTAATACACAGGCATACAGAAGGATATGTAATAGGAGTGGTAAGTATGGGAGAAATCAATGAAATCTTACAATCCCTGACCCAGGAGCTCAGAAGGGGAACCATTGTGTTAAGTGTATTGAGTCAGCTTGACAGACCACAATATGGTTACACGCTGGTAAAGAATCTGGAAGAGAAAGGCGTCAGGGTGGATACCAATACGCTGTATCCGTTGTTACGCAGGCTGGAAAAGCAGGAGATATTAGTCAGCGAATGGGACACTGATGAAAATAAACCCCGCAAGTATTACAGGCGGACTGCCTTCGGGGATGCGGTATATCAGAGTCTGGTAACACAGTGGAGAGAAATGGCAGATTGTATGCAAAGATTATTGGAGGTGACAAACTATAAACAGTCAAGGGGTTTTTGAAATTTTTTTGAATTGTAAA
>JBJEMX010000029.1:0-11626 GCA_051879895.1 Lachnospiraceae bacterium | reverse complement strand
AAAGAAAAATGGCTCTGGGGTTCACATCCCAGAGCCGCTTTGTCTACAGTCTGAGAGACAGTCCTTTCAGACTGTCTCCGTGAAAACCGCACTTTTTTGGAAAAACGCAGATGCCCTATAAGGAGGAAAGCTTATCTTCTATCGCTTCTTGAAGCTGTTTTGCCAGGTCTGCAATTCCGGCAGTCCTGTATACAATGGAAACAATTTCTCCCACAACAGGTTTTTTTGTCCTTTCTGTCCCGGTACATCATACGGATTGCACCTATCATACAGCAAACAACCAAAACAAGTATAATCCAGTCTGCTAAGTTCATACTGTCTGCCTCCGTTATAAATATTTCTGCCTATGTCACACAAGCTACATTCCCGCCGCCATACAAACGGCATGCACAAGAAATGCCACAATCCATGCAACAAAACATTGCCAGACCACAACACCTGCTGCCCATTTGCCACCCAATTCCCGCTTTATGGATGCAATGGCCGCTACACAAGGAGTATACAGCAGAGAAAACACCAGCATAGTTGCTGCCGTGCAGGTATCAAGTGCCGCACTAACACCTTCTGCAAACAGGATTTCCATAGTGGAAACTACGCTTTCCTTTGCCATAAAGCCGCTGAGCAGTGAGGTCACAATACGCCAGTCTCCAAGCCCCAGCGGGTAAAACAGAGGCACCAGCAATCCCGAAATCATTGCCAGAATACTGTCCTTGGAATCCTGCACAACATTCAGCCGTAAGTCAAAGCTCTGCAAAAACCACACAACCACTGTAGCAATCAGAATGACACTAAATGCTTTTGTCAGAAAATCCTTGGCTTTCTCCCAGAGCAGTTGTGCCACATTTTTAAGACCCGGCATACGATAATTGGGAAGCTCCATCACAAAAGGCACTGCTTCTCCTCTGAAAAGAGTACTCTTAAAAAGAAATGCTATCAGGATACCCACAACAATACCCAATACATAAAGTCCTGTCATAATCAGACCGCCTTTTCCCGGGAAAAATGCATTTACAAAGAAAGCATAAATAGGCAGCTTGGCTGTACAGCTCATGAAAGGCGTCAGCAGAATGGTCATGTGCCTGTCTCTGCTGGATGGCAGGGTTCTGGTTGACATAACAGCAGGCACCGTACACCCAAAACCTATCAGCATGGGCACAATACTACGACCGGAAAGCCCAATTTTCCGAAGCAGCTTATCCATAAAGAAGGCAACTCTCGCAATATAGCCGCTATCCTCCATTAACGACAGGAAGAAAAACAGGGTAACCACAATGGGCAGAAAGCTGAGTACACTTCCCACACCGCCGAAAATGCCATCCAGCACAAGTCCCTGAATGGTTTCGTTTACACCTGCTGCCATCATCCCCTTATTTACCAGATTTGCCAAAGCCTCAATTCCTGTTTCAAGGAGATTTTGAAGGAAGGCACCTATCACATTGAAGGTCAGCCAGAAAACCAGTGCCATAATGCCGATAAAGCAGGGAATGGCTGTCCATTTTCCTGTCAGGATACGGTCCAGCTTTTCAGAACGGATACGCTCCTTGCTCTCCTTAGGTTTCACTACCGTCTGCTCGCAGACACGCTCTATAAAATCAAAACGCATATCAGCAATGGCTGCACTTTTATCCATGCCGCCTTCCGCTTCCATCTGTACAATAATATGCTCTAACATATGGTTTTCATTTTCGTCCAGTTCTAACTGCTTAAGCACCATGGAATCTCCCTCGATTACCTTGGTTGCTGCAAAACGGATGGGAAGCTCTGCCGCCTCGGCATGATTCTCTATTACTGCTTCCACCGCATGAATGGCACGATGGATTGCACCGCCATGATCATCCTTGCTGCAAAAATCCTGACGCAGCGGACGTTCCTGATACTGCGCCACATGAATGGCATGACGGATTAGCTCGTCCACACCCTCATTTTTTGCCGCAGAAACAGGGATAACGGGAACTCCCAGCAAAGCCTCCATGCCATTGATATCCACAGATCCGTTATTGCCCGTAACCTCGTCCATCATATTCAGTGCCACTACCATCGGGATGTTCATTTCCAGAAGCTGCATGGTTAAATACAGATTACGCTCAATGTTCATGGCATCTATAATATTAATAATTGCCTTGGGCTTCTCGCCCAGCACAAAATTTCGGGATACAATTTCCTCACTGCTGTAGGGCGACATGGAATAGATTCCCGGTAAATCCGTAACAAGCGTCTGCGGGCACCCCTTAATGGGACCATCCTTTCGGTCTACGGTAACTCCGGGGAAATTGCCCACATGCTGATTTGCTCCCGTCAATTGGTTAAACAGCGTAGTCTTGCCACAGTTCTGGTTTCCCACCAGAGCAAAGGTAAGCAGGGTACCTTCCGGCAACGGATTCTCAGTACTTTCATCATGATATTTTCCATATTCTCCAAGTCCCGGATGCTCGGAATTTGCAATCTTTTCAATCCTCTTATGCTGATTGGTTCTCTCTTCAATGGGACTAATGCCGATTTGTTGAGCATCGGCCAGACGCAGTGTCAGCTCATAGCCGTGAATCTGCAGTTCCATGGGATCTCCCATAGGTGCATATTTTACAACGCTTACTTCAGCACCCGGAATAACCCCCATATCAAGGAAATGCTGTCTCAAGGCACCTTCTCCGCCAACAGAGGTAATCACTGCAGATTTACCGACAGGTAACTCTTTTAAATTCATTTGTAGCCGCTTCCTTTCCTATCTCCTTTACCGGTATTTTAATTGTTACCGTTGTTCCTTCCCCCGGAACACTCTCAATATCCAGACTTCCCCCGACCATGGTTTCCAAACGGAAACGGACATTCTTTATTCCTACAGAATCCTCTTTTTCACATTCCTCTGACACAAAGCCTTCACCATCGTCCCAAACGGTTATTATGATGTTTTCTGACTTCCTCGTGGTTTGCAGACTGATTGTCCCGCTTCTTCCGTGTTCTACCAGACCATGTTTGATTGCATTCTCCACAATCGGCTGTATGGTAAGGGGCGGAATCTGAAAATCTGATACCTGAATATCCTTTTTAAAGGTAATCATATCTTCAAATCTGCACTGCTCCAGTGCAATATAATCCTCCAACTGCTCCAGTTCCACTGAAAAATCAATCAGTCCCTCTTCCTCAATAATCTTAATATTCTTTCTTAAATACCTTGCAAAATGAATTAATGCATCATCCGCCTTTTGCGGGTCTGTCTTACAGTAACTGCTGATTGTGGCAAGAACATTAAAAATAAAATGGGTACGAATCTGGCTCATCATGGCAGTGATACGTCTCTCCGTGAGTTTGCGTTCCTTCTCCGCAAGCTGCCTTTCCTGTTCTGCCAGCTTCCTGTCCTGCTCTGCCAGCCGCACCTCCTGCTCACTGTAGTTGTATAATGTAGCAATCCCCATAATCACAATATATAAAACGAATGCCAGCAGGGAAAATATAAGTCCGGACGAATTGCCTTTTATGTAAAATGCCGCCACATCGGCTATCACACCTGCCACACAGATAAATGATAACTTGTTCCAAATAAACCGCCTCGACTTCTGCGGATATCTCACCCGTTCATAGACAACAATTCCCAGAATAATCACTGCTCCCACTCCAATCATAATATGGGTGACAAACAAGGTATTCCTCAATTCTATCATTCCGAAAATTTGAAGCAAAAGCTGCACCAGACATATCAAGGCAGCCACTATACAATAGCTGTCTAAAATACGGCGGCTGCCCTTGGTAAAGTATTCCTCTGTCCACTTGACAAGAGGAATCATGCCTAACATCAGCATCGTCACAGACACATAAAAAAGAAACACAGGTCTGTCCGCAATCATAAAAGGAGTAAACCGTGTATCCGTCAGTCTCCAGAAGCCCAGCATCACAGAGAACAGACCGAGAGCGGCCAGACTTTCCCCACGATGCTTCCGAAGCAGGTTATATCCTGCCACACATACAAAAACAATGCCCACAAAAATGGCCATAATTCCCAGAATAAGCTGAGGAAGGTCTCTTAATAAGCGGTCTCGGTAAATAGCAAGCTGTGAACCTATCAGGAAAGTAACCTCCCTGTCCCTGAAGCTCTCATACACCGGTGTAATTTCCACACAGATTTCTTTACCGGCATCCTCACGGTAAAGAGGTATCATAATCCAGTTGCTGCCCACCGTATTACTGATCCGGTTTTCTTCTGCCGGTCTTAAGCTGTATATCTTTTTCCCATCCAGATAGACGTCCGAATATTGATGAACCGTATAAAAGGCAAGACAGGTATCATTATCCAGCTCTTCACTGATTGTAAATACATATTCCTTTTTAATACCGATGGGAGCCAGAGTATCCTCCAGCTCCCGACAGGTATAGTCTTTAACAGTCACAAATCCGGAATCATTTCTGCTCTGCAGCACCTCTATATTCTCCGTCATATGCAGCATTGCCAAAAGAGCCACCAGTACCGCTCCTGCGGCTACTGATACCAGAAGTGAAATTTTTGACAGAGCAATTGTTCTTTTGGGGCTGTTCTTCTTATCTGAATCCGGCATAAGAAACCTCCTTCTGTTTTAACAAGCATACATCATCACCTGTTATTGTACCACAGTTTTCGATTATTCGTAACAAAATCCCGGTTATGATATTTTTGCTATCACTCTGATTATGTTTGCAGCATTATACTGCAAATCGGCCTTGGTAATCTTATATCCATCGATCTCTCTGCCTGTCCTGACTGCCTCAAGAATATCCTCGATATTCTTCTCACATCCCGGCATCTGCATATCGTTACCCGCATAAATACATCCCGTTGATGCAGAAATAGGGTAAATGGGAGAAAACTTGCCCGTAAGCACCGGTATATTCTGTGATGTAAACCAGTCTGTCATAACCGTCCCTTCAAATCCCCACTCATCTCTTGCCATTCCCTGAATCAGGTTATGACTATTTGCCGTATGTATGCCATTCAACAGGTTATAAGATGTCATAATGGAAAGCGGCTGTGATTCCTTCACTGCAATTTCAAAACCCTTTAAATAAATTTCTCTGAGAGCTCTCTCGCTTACATGGGCATTTACAAAATAACGGTTATCCTCCTGATTATTTACTGCAAAATGCTTAATAGTCGTACCCTTTCCCCAATGCTTCTGCACTCCCTTTGTCATGGCCGCTGCAGTCTTTCCGGAAACCAGCGGATCCTCTGAGTAATATTCAAAGTTTCGTCCACAAAGCGGATTCCGATGAATATTCATGGCAGGTGCCAGCCACAGGTCAACGTGGAACTGCTCCATCTCTTTCCCTATCATATCTCCGGCTTTTTCAACAAGTTCTGTATTCCAGGACTGTGCCAGTGCCCATCCGATTGGAATTGCTGTACAATATTGATAATAATTATCCACCTCATCTTCATTGATGTTCGGGTCAAACGGTGTAACGGAATCTCCCATTATTTCTCCACCGGGAAGGAGTGTTCCCTCCTTTGTGGTCTTAAAATGGGGCTGCAGACGAAGACCGGCCGGACCGTCTGCCAAAATCATATTTCTGATGCCTCTGGATTCTTTACATATGGAAGAAGTATCCCCTGCCGCTCCGGGAACCGTATAAGAAGCGTTGCCTACAATATTTCCCCCGTCTGCACGAAGTGTGCCTACACAGAGGGATGCCATTTCCTCAACGGTAAGCTGTGCAACAAGCTCTTCGACCGTACTTTTCCCGTCCAAAATATCCTGCATTGTAATCTTCTCTGTCTTATTTGTCCGGTATTCCTCTCTTTTCTCCTGATAGGTCATCCTTTCAGTCTGAATGGAAGAAGCATCAATAGCAGAACGTCTGACATCACCGGGAATATTTGTCTGCTTCATTGCAGAAACTTTTTCCAGGTCAGGCTTAATTTCCTCCAGTGCAATATCTAACGGGAATAAATTCTTTCCTATTTGTGTCTTTATCTCCGCATCCAGTGTAAGAACTCCTGCGACTACGGTATCTGCTGCACTGTTACCCACGCGAATGATGTAGTCTCCCTTTTCAAGAATCCATGCAGCATCCTCCCCGGAATAAGCTGCCATGTCACGTACATCATACTCAATCTCGATGACTTCCTCCTCACCCGGAGCAAGAAGCGATGTCTTCTTATAAGCGGCAAGCTCCTGATATGGCTTATCCAGTCTGCCATCCGGTGCACTATAATAAACCTGTACAACCTCTTTCCCTGCATATACGGTGCCTGTATTTTTAACCCGTAACGTCACCTTCACTTTATCCCCGGCAGCAACCGCTGCAATATCCGTCATTTCAAACTCCGTATAAGACAGTCCATAGCCAAAGCTATACTCAGGTTCCACACCAAAAGAATCAAAGTAACGGTATCCCACATAAATGCCATCCTCGTACATCTCATCATGTACACTCTCATTGTGGCTGAACTTTGCGGAGGAGGGATAATCCATATAATTCCTTGCCCATGTGTCTGTTGTTTTTCCTGAAGGGCTGATTTTTCCGGATACCACATCGACCAGTGCATCTCCACCGATATTGCCAAGCTGTGTCATAAGAAGAATTGCATTCACTCCCTCAATTGCCTTCAACTCGGTCAAATCCATGACGCCACCGATATTCAGTACAATGACTGTTTTTGCGTAAGCTTTTGCAATGCGTGCGATATTTTCCTTTTCCTCCGGGAAAAGCAGATAATCTCCCGCCTCATGAAAACGGTCAGCACCCTCTCCGGAATTTCTGGAGATGACATATACCGCAATGTCTGTCTCTGACTGCCGGATATCCTCCTTGGTAATAAGCTCGGGAGCCGGCTCCTTGTAGGGGTTATCAAACAAGAGTGAAACAGCGGGAACCCCCTTTTCCTTTGCCAGTTCTGCAATCCATGCCAGATAATTCTTCTTTGCCTCTTTTACTCTTTTATCCTGTCTGTCAAGCCACTCTGAGGAAGCTATTGTATATCCTGCATTTAAAAAGCCCTGTTCAATGTTTATATTGTTTCTGGTATTCACATCACCTGAACCGGTTCCACCCTTTATAGTTGCTCTGGCACCGGTTCCATATAACGCTATTTTATTTTCTCCCTTGATTGGCAAGGTGCCGTCATTCTCCAATAAAACCATACACTCACCGGCAAGCTCCCGGGAAAGCTCCATATGAGCCAGCTCTCTGGGCTCTATCCCAGATGATTTGGATGCAAAAATCTCTGCCATAAAAACCTCCTCCTTAGTTTCCGATTGTATCTTACAACATTATGATTTGCATTAACACAAGTTATTTATAAAAATTTACGGAAATAATCACATTCCTCTTTATTACATTGTTTAGCCGCTTGCAGCTTCATGTTACAATGGAACACATGACCCAGCTCCTGCTTCGCATCTCCATAGAAATGAAACTCATGCGGAATCTTTTTTTCAATGAGTTTTTCCTCCAGGATAAGTGCCTGATGTGTCAGAAAATCGCCTGTACATGTCATGTAAAACACCGGCGGAAACGCTTCTGTAATATAATTCACTACACACACCGTCTCAAACTCCTCGTCTGAACCACCATTGGGAAGATAATCTGCCATCAGCTCCATTGCCATTTTATCCTTACTGCCATCCTTGGTAATCTGATAGGTTCCACAATTCAATGCCACAGCTGTCGGCACAAACCCGTCCGGTACTTTGAAATCAAACTTTTTTGCATACTCCGGATTTGTACATATTGCAGAATAGAGTGCCAGTTGATGTGCACCTGCGGAATCCCCCACCCCAAAAATATGCTCCGTATCAAAGCCATACAGCTTTGCATTCTCAAATATCCAGTGAAATACCAGATTGGCATCTTCAATTGATGCGGGAAACTTGAATTCCGGTGCCAGCCTATAGGTAAAGTTTACCACAGCAAAGCCATGCTGGGCAAGGCTCATACAATAATACTGATAACGCTCCTTATCACCGTATACCCAGCCTCCGCCATGTATGCTTACTATGACCGGCAGCAGCTTTCCTGTAGCTTCCTTCGGACGATATACATCCAAAATCTGCCAGTCTGCATCTTCACCGTATACAATATCATCATAACGCTCGATATTGTCAGGGGTGGTAAGACCTGCATCTCTTATGTCGTCACCTTTTTTAAACTCTTCTCTTAATCTGTCACTTGTTTTCGACATTTCCATTACCCTCTCTTTCTCCGGCTCACCTTCTTGTGAATCCTTACAACCTGATTATAAGCTTTCCATCATACATTTTCTTTACCGATTTGACCCAAAAAATTACCACTTTTTAAACTCATTGCTCAAAAAGTGGTATAATTTTATATCATTTATTCCTTTTTCTGTACTGAAGCGGTGTTATTCCGTGTTTCTTCTTAAAAGCTATAATGAGGCGTCTGTCATCAGCAAAACCGTTGTCCAAAGCAATCTGCGAAACACTCTTCGTAGTATGTACCAGTTCCTTTCTGGCTTTTTCCAACCTGAAGCTTGTCAGATACTCTGTAAAAGTCATACCCATACATTTCTTGAAGTATCTGGAAAAGTAAACCTGACTAAAATAGAACTTCTCTGCGACCACTCTCTGCGTTATTTGTTCCGAATAGTGATTTTCAACAAATTGAATAACTCCCTTCATACGCTCTATATTCTTTAGAGCATTCACATTGTCCACAGTCTCCCTCTTTACCGTTCCGCCCTTGCACATATTGTATAAGAGCTTGAGTACCAGACTCTTTCCATACAAATCATCATACTCCTGATGATGCTCTTCCATGGAAAACCTGTATATTTCTTTCATTAAATCCTGAATTTCCCTGCTTGCCACTTCGTCTTGATTCAAAAAATAAATATTCCGGTATTCCGGGAAGCAGGCTTTTAAAAAGTGAGGTGCCACAATCACAACTATGGCTACCACCTCATCACATCCGGCAACATCATCATCCGGAATAATGTTATGGATAAATCCGGAATTCGTAACAACCAGTCTCCCCGGTCTTGCCTCTATACACTCTCCGTTTATATAATGTCTGGCATTCCCTTTAAGGCAATAAGCCATCTCCAGTTCTTCATGCCAGTGGTTAAGCAGGGTTCCCGGGTCAGGCTTCCCTGTTACATTATAGAAATGAAAAGGCACTGATTCACTGTATTCAAATAGTTGATGTTTTGCCATTGATTCACTCATACACTCTTTACCCCTTCGTTAGTCTTTCTTTTTACTGTGGCAGATTGCCACCTCCCATTCTTCCTTTGTCAAATAAGTAAAATGTTCGGTTCTTACATCCCCCATCAAGGTACATGGCTTATTTTCCTCTGTATGGTGATATTTAAAGCCACACTTCTCCTGACAGCGTTTAGATTTTTCATTTCCTTCATAGTAACCGCACCACATCGCTTTGTAGCCCAAATCTTCAAAGGCGTGTCTCTGCATTTCACATACAGCCTCCGGAATATATCCGTTTCCCCAGAAGGGAACGCCAATCCAATATCCTACCTCAACTTCATCATCCGCAGCGGCTGTATGAGACTGCATTGGCGGTATTAAACCGATACTGCCAATTGCTCTGTTATCCTCCTTCAGGCAGACTGCATATGTTTCCGGTGCCGACAAGACACTCCTTATAATTTCTAAGCTGTTATCTACACCGGTATGAACAGGCCATCCGGCAATCGGACCAACAGCAGGGTCTTTGGCATATTCATATAAGCTCTCTGCATCTGCCTCATCCCAGGGACGAAGTATTAATCTTTCAGTTATAAATTCCATCGTTTCTTCTCCTTATAAGGTTATAGGTTGATTTCTTACCTGAATCACAATTGATTTAAAAGCTTTCAGTTTCATGGGAATTATTGCCAGATGTCTTGTCATCTATTATCATGAATCAGTTCTTCCCATGCTATATTTCCCTTCATGTATCCGAAAGCCTCCTCATCCCGAAATCCTTCCAATAATTTTTCCTTTAAATTCTCTGCAAATGAGCTTTCCGGCTCGCGGAAATCCATGTGTTGGTATAACCTTGATTTGCGGAAATCACAAAGACTATCCACACTTTTTAGCAACTGTTCCACTACACGATATGTTTCCGGAATATTTTTCTCTGCACAAGCCACCTCAAGCATTGGTGAGCATGCATGATATTTACCCATCTCAAAAACATCTGCTATTGCACCTGTTTTTTCTGCCAGGTAGCGAGCCCTTCGGGTATCTCTTTCCTCAACTGCCATAGCCGTCATAAATGAAAACGCAAAGTTCAATGTCTGGTATACTGAAAATATTACACTCTCAAACATTTTATATGCCTCTTCATTTTCTCCCTTTTCCTTATATAATCTCCCCTGATATATTTTTTTCATAGGATCATTATCGGAAAAATAATGCAGATACCCTTCCGCTTTTGCATATTCCTTTTTTCTCAGGTAAAATCCAAACAGTGAATCGGCTGCGTGTCGTTTTATTTCTTCATTCTCATCACCCAATGCTATCTCATACCATGCATTAATCTGTTCATCATACTTTTCCGAATCCTTGCAATCATCGGTTAATCTTCTTGCATCTAACATAACTGCGACCTGCCATATAAGCATATTGCAATTTGGATATTCATTTATCTTTTCCAACGCCCTCGCATATGTTTTTTCAAAGCCTTCCGAATCAAACATATCATCCAGTTCTCGGATAATCTCCACAATTTCAGATGATGATAACTCTTCATGAAAGGACATCAATGTATCGAGAGAAATATGTAGCAGCCTTGCAATCGGAGCCAGCAACTCAATATCCGGGTTCGAGTTTCCATTCTCCCACTTATTAACCGCCGGAGTTGTCACCCCCAGTCTATTTGCCATTTCTTCCTGTGTCAGCCCTATTTCTTTTCTATATTTTCTAATGACTTCTCCAATTCCCATCAGACAACCTCCGAAAGAATTTCAAAAGCTTTTGTACTTAAATCATAACAGGAACTTTTATACAATACAATTGAATTATTGTTAAATACTATTCAATTTACTTAACCAGCGGTAAAATCTTGGCATCGTCTTCTTCATCATTCCGATAACGATTGATATCCAAAATCCTATCATAAACCTTTTAAAACTACATATACTATTATTGCAGATTTAGCCAAGTTACAGTAAAAATAGACAGCCATCAGTCTGACCGCCTACCCGCTAATGAAATATTAGGATTTAGGTTTTCCCCTTACCTCTCTACGAACATACAAAAAAGCTCCCACCGAAGTAGATGAATCAAATTCTATATCTGTTTATCCGGAGCTAATAGCAATTTATCTATTACCGGATGAATCATACTTGTTTTTAATATCATGTTTATTGCACAAAGCTTCTTTCCTGCGTCCTTACTGGATGCACCACAATGATATGCTTGTTCTGTAGGCAAACCATAATCCAAAACAATCAATCTGTCATGGCAATCTGCATTCGGTTTAATTCTGAGTGGTGGATATTCTTGTATAAAATCATTTACTACCGCTGTCGTCAAAAAGCCTTTTTTTCCATGACCGTTTTCTGTAAATAAAACCACTTCTACACCGGCTTCCTTCTGTGATAAAAGCTGTAAAGTCTTTGTATTTATATAATCATCCACTACGTAAATGCTCTTTTTTGCCTGTTGATAAATATCTATGTATGCTGCATCTGCTTCAA
>JBJEMX010000028.1:0-2274 GCA_051879895.1 Lachnospiraceae bacterium | reverse complement strand
GAAGGACTAACCGCCTACCGTGAATGGTAGTACCCATGAAAATAGTGTAGCAGAAGAAATGGTAAAACACAACAGATAATGAGAAGAATAATAAACGAATTAACGTCAATATCAAAAAAGTATTTTACACTCTGTTTACACACCCCAAGTCAGTGCCCCGACAATCTCCTTTCTATGCGGGTTTGCGGGCGGTAGACCTGCGTTCAAGTCCGGCCACCAGCAGTAAATTGCAAACAAGTTCACAAGGGGAAAAGTTAGCCTCAAGTGGGAGAAATACAGCAGAAATGCCGTATTTCTCTTATTTTTTGCAGACAGTTATCTGAGAATAGGAGAATTTTAAGTGTTTTTTCTTGTATATTTTTGCAATTTCCATTGGTTTTTTGTAAAATTTTTGTTAAAATAATATATTAGCTGATATTGTTACTAAAAACTGCAGAGGGAAAGTGAGAGAAAGGAAAAATATGAAGAAAACACAAAATGCTACCGGAGAACCTATCCAAAAAGAAAAGATTTTCAAGACAATGCTGTATGTTACTTATATCGTAGCGGCAATATTTCTACTCAAAAATATTATTAGTAAAAGCTTATTGGGTGCAGGTACCATTGGTGCCGGATTGCTGGTATTTACAATCATATTATTAGTCATGAGATTCAAGCATACGAAAAAAGAGAATCAACAGTTTGTGGTTTCCTTGAGTCTCGTATTTCTCGTGTTTATCATTTCTCTTAACAGTGGAGACTATTACAGCGATGACTTTCCTCTGTATCTGGCGGTAATCGGTCTTACCGGTATGTATCTGAGACCAAAATATACCAAGATTCAGGGTATTATGGCAAGTATTCTGCTGGTTGTGCAATATTTGATTCATCCGGAAAAAGCGGATAGTACCGGACAGTTTTTTCTGTGTGTAGTAATGTTTATTCTGGCAAGCTGGTTGTTCTATCTGACGATAAAGCGCGGGCGTGCATTCATACTGAAAAGTCAGGAGAGGGCTGAGGATGCAGAACAACTGCTGAAGTCTTTGTCAATCATGGGAGAAGAATTGGAGCATAATTTTGAGAATTCTTCCAAGAGAATTGAGAAACTGCAGGCGGCTGATATCCGATTGGAAGGAAATGCAAAAGAGCTAAAGCAGAGTTCGGAGACCATGGCACAGGTAGCCAGAGAGGTGGAGAATACCTGTGATAACGTACAGGATAGAATACAGATTACAGGGGTGCAGGTAGATACCTTAAATGGTGGCGTCAAGACCTTTGAGACAGCTTTGGCTGATAACTCCAGAAATATGGAAGAGATGAACCGGCAGATGGAAATCGTAAAACGTACCATGCATGAGACGAATGAAGTGTTTCATATACTGGAAGGCCGGATGGATGAGATTTATAAGGTGACGGAACAGCTGAACAGTATTTCCAACAATACCACAATGTTGGCTCTGAATGCTTCAATAGAGGCTGCAAGAGCCGGACAGGCGGGAGCCGGCTTTGCAGTAGTGGCATCCAAGGTAAAGAATCTGGCAGTAGACAGCAGCGAGTGTTCTGTTCGCGTAGTAGATGTGATTAATGCCATGCATGAGCAGATACAGAAGACAACGGCACAACTGGGAGAGAGTACGGAGGCAATCAATGTTTCCTTAGGTGCACTGGAGGAGCTTAAAGGTGGTTTTGACCAACTGACACAACAATTCGACTCTTTATATGGCAATATCGCGGAACAGAATGATAATGTAAATCAGGTTGAGTCTATTTTTAGGAAATTGAAGGATAAAATAATGGATATGAGTTCCTATTCCGAAAAGAACCAGGTATCTGTGGGAGCAATTGCAGAGGCAATGGGAGTGTATAAGGAAAATATGAGCGAGGTAATAGACGATACTAGACATATACATGAACTCTCAGAATCTATGTTAGAGCTATCCAAGGAGAAAAATGTATGATTAATTGTGCGGATGATCTGAATGAAAATATTGAACAGTTAATAGCATTTAGGCTTGAGGCCAGTGTGAATACATATGCTGCATATGCAAATGAAACAGGGTCCACCAGACTTGATTCGCATGATTTTGACTATAGTAATGGCTCGTACACATATCATGATACATATGTTGGAGGAGAGCAATTTGCCGGCGAAGAGGCAATATGGTATGAAGGAAAAGCACAATATGCAATGAACTATATTGGCAGAGTGATAGGTCAGAAATTCAAGGGTGATTTTTTAAAGGAAGCACTTAGAAATGCAGATAAAAAAATGCCTTACCGGGGACCGGAATATTA
>JBJEMX010000027.1:0-51345 GCA_051879895.1 Lachnospiraceae bacterium | reverse complement strand
GAAAAATGGCTCTGGGGTTCACATCCCAGAGCCGCTTTGTCTACAGTCTGAAATATATTACATAGTAATATATTACACGGTAGACAGTCTGGGATTTCTCTGTCAGGAAATGAGTCAGAGTTAAAGGAATGGAGCAAATTTATGGTAACATGGTTTTATTTTATTGTATTTCTATTAGCGTTAATCATGACAGCAAGTTTTTTGTATCGAAATAAAAACGTGGATACGATTTTTATGCTTTTTAGTATCATGGTTACCATTAACTGCCTGGGACGTTATATGCTGGCTGCTTCAGAAAGCCTGGAAATGGCGATATGGGCCAACAAATTTTTGTATGTTGGAGGCAGTTATGCTCCTCTGCTGACGGTATTGATTTTGATCAGACTGTGTAATCTGAAGACGTCAAATATTTTGACAGGAATCATGGCACTCTATTCGACTGTGGTTATATGCCTTGTAATGACAATCGGTAAATGCGGTATATATTACAAACATGTGGAATTAGGGCATGGCAACGGCTACAATTATCTGATTAAGACTTACGGTCCATTGCACGTCCTGTATCCTGTTATGATGGTAATATACGCTGCTATTATGGTTTTCTATCTGGTTTATGCAATAAAAGACAGAAGGCAGACATCACTTCGTACGGTAATGACAATAAGCGGAACAGGCTTTGGAATTATTTCTATGTATATTCTGGAACGTGTTATGGGTTCTAAGATCAGCTTTTTGGCAGTGGGATATTTAATAGGTATAGCATTACTGATTAAATACTTTGAACGGATTAATATCTATGATATGTCGGTCAATATAGTTAGCACTATGGAAAAAATGAAAGAGTACGGATATTTTGTGGTTGATGATAAATACCGGTATATTAGTGCCAATAATTATGTGAAAGAGTTGTTTCCCGAGATAAACAACTGGATTGTTGACCGGGAAATTCCGGTATCAGACAGTTATTTGTACACCGAGGTAGTACAATACCTCGTCGAATGGAAGGAAGAAGATGTCAGTAAGATGATTCATGTAAATGACCGCTTCTTCAATATGGATATAAGAGAAATCACATATGGTAAAAAAGGAAGAGTCGGATATCTGATTGAGTTTATTGACAGGACGCTGGAAAAGAAATACTACAATACCATTGAAGATTATAATGTCAGCCTTGAAAGAGAGGTGGCAGAGAAGACAGAAAATATTTTACATATAAAAGACATGATGGTTCTTGGTATGGCGGATATGGTAGAAAGCAGAGATAATAATACCGGCGGACATATCAAGAGAACCAGTGAAGTGATTAAAGTATTTTCAAAGAAATTGAAAAATTATAACGATAAATTTGGTTTTAATAATGAGTTTTTACAGCAGATTGAAAAGGCCGCACCTATGCATGATCTGGGGAAAATCGCAATTGACGATGTTGTTTTGAGAAAACCGGGAAAATATACGGAAGAAGAGTATGCGGAAATGAAAAAGCATACGATTGAAGGGGCAAGGATTGTTGAAAATATTTTGCAGGGCGTAGAGGACGAAGGCTTTGTACATATAGCAAAAAATATAGCCCACTATCATCATGAAAAATGGAATGGGAAGGGTTATCCGTCAGGTCTGGCAAAAACAGATATCCCCATCGAGGCAAGAATTATGGCGTTGGCGGATGTTTTTGATGCACTGGTAAGCAAAAGATGTTACAAAGAAGCATTTTCATATGATAAGGCATTTTCTATTATTGAAGAATCTTTGGGAGAACATTTTGACCCGGAGCTTGGGAAGATTTTTCTGGAATGCAGGGATGATCTTGAGACCCTGTACAATAAGTATTTATGATGTAAATACAAAAGAGGCTTTTGTAAATAGTTACGGTCGGCACGGCTATTTGCAACAGTCTCTTTTTTGTATACGCAGGAAACTGATTTTTATAATACCTTCATTTTGTGAACGTCAACTGTTTTCAAACGTCAACCAAATTTAAAATTCGGTTGACGTTTACTTCCGGTTATGGTAAATTTTTCTTGCGGAGGTGTAAAACTATGGGAACAAAGGAAAAACTTCTTTTTCTGTTTGAAACTCATAAAGGGGATTTTTTCTCCGGTGAGGAGATTGCAGAAAAATTATCCGTTTCCAGGACTGCTGTATGGAAGGCTGTAAACAGTCTGCGTAACGAAGGCTATGAGATTGAGGCTGTCCCAAATAAAGGATACAGTCTTTCTGTAAATACAGATATTCTTTCTGCACAGGGAATTCGGAAATACTTAAATCAAGCCTGTAATGATATTAAACTACATGTGCTGCCTCAAGTGGAGGCTACTAATACACTGCTTCGTGAAAAGGCCAATGCCGGAGCAAAAGAAGGGTATACAGTTATTGCCGATGAACAAACGAATGGAAGAGGCCGGCGGGGACGTAGCTTTTACTCTCCCAAGGATACGGGGATTTATATGAGTCTTTTGCTAAGACCGGTAGGCATAACACCGGGGCAGGCCATAAAAATTACCACTATGGCAGCGGTAGCAGCGTGTGAAGCAATTGAAGAGGTTTCGGGAAAACAGACAGGAATCAAATGGGTCAATGATATTTACATGTATGGCAGAAAAGTCAGTGGAATTCTTACAGAAGCATCCTTTGACATGGAAAACGGCAGCCTGGATTATGTGGTGCTCGGAATTGGGATGAATGTGTATCCGCCTAAAGGGGGATTCCCCAAGGAAATTGAGCAGATTGCAGGCACAATATTTCACGAGAGCCAAAATGATGGGAAAAATTCTCTGGCAGCGGGGTTCTTAAATCATTTCATGAGCTATTATACCGCAGGAGAAAACGTAAATTATGTGGAAAAATATCGGGACAGAAGTCTGGCAGTAGGAAAAGAGGTCACTGTGCTGTCTTCAAACGGTGGAAAGAGGGCAGTTGCGTTAGATGTGGATGAAGAGTGCCGCTTGATTGTGCAATACGAGGATGGCCGGACAGAACGATTGTCATCCGGCGAAATCAGTATCAGACTCTCGTAACGGTAGAACAGTATCAGACTTTTATAGCAGGAGAACAGTATCAGATTTTTACAACAGGAGAACAGTGTCAGACTTTCATAACAGGAGAAGAACGCATGAAAAACGAGAAGACAAAAAATATGATTTTATGTGCCATGTTTGTGGCATTAATTGCAGTGGGAGCCTTTATCAAAATCCCTGTTCCGGTGGTACCGTTCACCCTGCAATATTTATTTACCATGCTGGCAGGGCTTTTGCTTGGAGGAAAAAGAGGCTGCCTTGCTGTCTGCGTGTATATTGTTCTTGGGTTGATTGGGCTTCCGATTTTTGCCCAGGGCGGTGGAATCGGCTATATTTTCCAGCCCAGCTTTGGATATATTATCGGGTTTGCAGCAGGTGCTTTTGTTACGGGAACAATTGCAGGCAGGGCAAACAGACCGGGTTACAAACGGCTTTTTGCTGCCAATTTTGCGGGTCTTGGAATTGTGTATCTCTTTGGAATGGTCTACTACTATTTGATGAGTAATCTTTACTTAGAGAGTCCTATCGGGCTTTGGCCGTTGTTTTTGTACTGTTTCATACTGGCGGTCCCCGGTGATATCCTTTTATGTGTTGTTGGGGCAGTTCTTGGTAAAAGAATCATTCCTCTGATTAAAGAAGGAAAGATATAAGGTTGAAGGAAATTTTAACCATCCTTGATGGGAAAGCCTGCTTTGGCGGGCAGATGGGAGTAAGAATGAATGTTGAGAGTTTAGGAAATGAGGTCATACAGGGAAAAATGATTACGAGGGAGGAGGCTCTCTGGCTATATGATCAGCCGTTAAAAGAACTGTGTAAGAAAGCGGATGAAATCAGGGCATACTTTTGCTCCAACGGCTTTGACATCTGTACGATTATTAACGGAAAAAGCGGACGTTGTTCGGAAAACTGCCGGTTCTGTGCACAGTCTGCACATAACCATACCGGTGCAGAGGAATATCCGTTGCTGAAAGCGGAAGAAATCGTGGCACAGGCGAAAAGAAACGAGGAACAGGGAGTGCTTCGCTATTCCATTGTTACATCCGGGAAAAGGCTGTCCGATGAGGAGGTGGACCGGATGTGTGATGCGGTACGGCAAATCCGAAAGGAGACAGGTATTGCAGTGTGTATCTCTTTCGGTCTTTTGAATGAAGAACAGTACCGGAAATTAAAGGAGGCAGGGGTAACACGGGTACATAATAATCTGGAAACCTCTCGCAGGAACTTTCCCAATGTGTGCACTACCCATACTTTTGATGACAAAATGATGGCAATACGGGCTGCCCGGGCTGCCGGACTTTCTGTGTGCAGCGGTGGAATCATAGGGCTTTCGGAAACACCCGAAGACCGGATAGATATGGCACTTACTCTGCGGGAACTGGGAATTAAAAGTGTACCTGTCAATATGCTAAACCCGATTCCGGGCACCCCGTTGGAGCACAATGAAAAGCTGACGGCAGAGGATATGTGCCGGGTGGTTGCGGTATATCGCTTTATTTTACCGGATGCATCTATCAGGCTTGCAGGGGGACGCGGACTGCTTGCAGATAAGGGCAGGAGTTGCTTTGAGTCCGGTGCAAACGCAGCAATTTCAGGAGATATGCTGACTACGGCAGGAATCACGGTGGAGACAGATATGAAACTGTTATCTGAGCTGGGATATGAAGTGAGGTATGGAAATGAGTAAGAATCTGTTTGTCGTGGGGACAGGGACTGACATCGGCAAGACGTATGTTTCCGGACTGATTGTAAAAAAACTGAAAGAAAGTAAAGTCTCTGCTGCCTATTATAAGGCAGCAATGAGCGGCAATGAGCGAAGGACAGACGGGAGCCTGATTCCCGGAGATGCTCTTTATGTAAAGGAAGTGTCCGGAATCAGCCAGCCACTGGAGGATATGTGTCCATACATCTATGAAAATGCGGTTTCTCCCCATCTGGCTTCCCGAATGGAAGGTAACCCGGTCCGGATGGATGTTGTGCTGGAGGGCTTTCAGAAAATCTGTGAGAGCTATGAGTATGTTACCATGGAAGGCTCCGGCGGCATATTATGTCCCATATGCTTTGATGAAGCTGAGCTTTGGCTGCCGGATGTAATTAAAGCGTGCAATATGGGCTGCTTAATGGTGGCAGACGCCGGGCTTGGGACGATCAATAATGTGGGACTGACTGCATTTTTTATGAGGGAGAAGAATATTCCCCTGAAGGGAATTATCTTTAATCACTATAAGCCGCAAGATGTAATGCAGGAGGATAACTTAAAAATGTGTGAGTATCTGACAGGAGTAAAGGTAATTGCCTGCGTTAAGGATGGGGATACAGAACTGGATATTTCAGCAGATTTATTAAAATCACTGTATGAATAGAGGAGAAAAGAGATGATATGGTATCCATATGAACAGATGAAAACTATGAAGACACCTTATAAGATTGTCGACGCAGAGGGGGTTTATCTGTATACGGAAAATCAAAAGCTGATTGATTCGGTGTCTTCCTGGTGGAGTGTTATTCATGGCTATAAACATCCGGAACTGAATCAGGCGATTATTTCTCAAGTAGAGAAATTTTCCCATGTGATGCTGGGAGGACTGACCCACGAACCGGTTTTAAAGCTGTCGGAAAAGCTTAAGAGCTTTCTGCCCGGTGACCTTAATTATTCTTTCTTTTCGGATTCAGGCAGTGTGGCTGTAGAGGTAGCATTGAAAATGGCATTGCAATACTACATGAACCGGGGAGAGGAACAGCGTACTATGATTCTTGCATTGGAGCATGCCTATCACGGTGATACGTTTAAAACGATGGAGGCAGGTGATGATGAGGATTATCATTTTGTTTTAAAGGCATATGGCCCCAGTCAGTATGTAGTGCATATTCCCACAGAGATGGCAGCACTGGAGCAGGCTTTTGAAACATATCATGACCGCTTGAACTGTTTCCTTGTAGAGCCGTTGCTTCAGGGGGCCGGTGGAATGAGAATGTACGATGTCTCCTTTTTGAAGCGGGCCAGGGAGCTTTGCGACAAGTATGGTGTATTGCTGGTCTTTGATGAAGTGGCGACAGGCTTTGGACGTACCGGAAACCGCTTTGTGGCGGATCTTGTGCAGCCGGACATTCTGGTTTTGGGTAAGGCGTTAACCGGTGGGTATATCGGTCATGCGGTAACGGTAGCCAGCCAAAAAGTATTTGACGGCTTTTATGATGAAAATCCTGAGCATGCTCTGATGCATGGACCGACCTTTATGGGAAATGCACTGGCATGCAGTGTGGCTTTGAAATCGATAGAGATTTTTGAAGCACAAAATTATATGCAGAAAATTAGGCGGATTGAAGAAATTACCCGCCGGGAAATGGAAGGATTTGAAGATCCCCGTATTAAAGAAGTCCGGATTATGGGCGGCTGCGTCTGTGTGGAAGTAAAAGATTCAAGGGTGTTAAACGGATATCAGCAGTTTGCCTATGAGCAGGGTGTGTTCAGCAGGCCTTTCTTAAAATATCTTTATGCAATGGTTCCTTACATCATTACAGAAGACGAACTGGTCAAGGTGCTGAATACGATGAAGGCGTGGTTTAGAAGGTGATTACATTTTACATAACAGAATAAAGGCGGTATTTCTACATATCATAACCGGGTACGAGGTGCATGAAAAATGGTTACATCATGCACTATTGTGCCCGGTTTTATATTGGTATGATAGAAAAAAATCAGTGAGGGCAGAACCGCTTATGGTAAGGGAAAAGAAAAGCACGAATGTGGAAATAGGCAACCGTTTACGGGAAATACGCGAAAACTTAAGCAAGTCTCAGGCGGAACTGGCAGAAATTCTGGATGTGTCAGATGACCATTACAGAAAGCTGGAAAGCGGAACTACAAGTCTTACCATTGAGAAGGTCAGATTGTTATATGAAAAGCTGCATGTTGATCCGACTTATCTGTTAGTGGGAAGGCGACAGGAAGAGTTTGATTTGGATAAATATCTGGCAAATTGCAGCAAGGAACAGAGAGATAAACTGCTGAAAAGGTGTCTGGATTATATTGCAGCAAGTATTACAAAGTAAGAGGCATGTATAAAAAAGATAAAGGCTTTGGGGAGTTTTATGATGCCACTCATTCTGCCCTTTACCGATATGCAAAGGGTAGAATGGGGACGGATAATATGATTGAGGATATTTTACAAGAAACTTATTATGAAGCTTATAAAAGCAGAGAAAAGCTGAAAAGCCATCCGAATCCTGTCGGATGGCTTTATAAAACTGCAAATTTTATTGTGCATAACCAGCAACGCAGGAAGGATACGCAGGTCATTTCATTGGAGCTGCTTGCAGAAACGGCGGATAATTTATGTACATATGGGGGCTATGAACTGATAGAGTGGAAACTGATGGTACAGGAAATGTTGTCCGAGACAGAAAGCAAATTGATATACCTATATTATTATGAGAGACGCAGTAGTGCAGAAATTGCAGCTTTATATGGCATTACCCGGGAAAATGTCAGGGTTAAGCTATGTCGTATCCGCCGGAAAATGAAAGAAAAAATGAGGGGAGACGACTGGGCGGAAACGCAGGAGTCTTACTATTTGGGCAAAGGAGTAGGCAAATGAACAAAAGCAAAAGTGTGCAGCCCGGCACAGAAGGAAACGATGCAAATAAGGAGGTATTAAGAACAGGGGGAGTAGAACTGACAAGAATTAAGACTGCAATGGATGGTATTGCCAGTGCAGGATATGATGCACTTTGTGCCATACTGGAGCTGGAATTTATATCTGACGGTCAGGTGTGGCAGTTTTATGATGTACCGGAGCAGGTATGGTATGCGTGGAGAAACACCGAATCCTGCATTTCTTTCTTTCACACTAATATAGCGGGAAAATACCGGGCAAAACAAATAAGTGAAAGTTAACTGGTAAGAGCGGGCAGAAGCTTTGGGCGGAAAGCCCGTTTCTTATTTTACGGAGGATTTATGCATTTGCAGGAATGGGTTCATTGCATAAATTGTTATATTTTGTTATAATTGAGAAAATGTGTTTTTTCTCTTTTGGCAGACAGGGATATCAGCGGCACTTTTTAAGTGATACAACAGGATTATATAAAATAGACTTACTATATAGAGGAGGCAGAGTACATGGTATTTAAATGTAAAAACTGTGGCGGCAATGTGGTATACAGCCCGGAAAAACACAAAATGTATTGCCCGTATTGTGACAGCCTGGAAAGTGAAGAAAAAGAGACAACAGGGGTGTCCCTGACAAATTGTATCAATTGCGGGGGAGCGATTGAAGTAAACGAATTTACTTCTGCATCCCAGTGCCCGTATTGTGACAATTACATTATATTTGATGAGCGTGTGACGGGAGAATATAAGCCGCAGCTGATTATTCCGTTTGTATTCGGTAAGGAAAGAGTCAAGCTGCTTATGCGTGACAAGTTTAAAGCCTGTGTGTTCGCCCCCGGTGATTTTTTGTCTGAGGCGAAGCTCAATTCCATGTCCGGTATGTATGTACCGTTTTGGATGTATGATTATCATGTCAGAGGGGTGTTTGACGGACAGGGCAATAAAATCCGCACATGGAGAAGCGGAAATACAGAATATACGGAAACCAGTGTCTATCACATTGTCAGGGATATGGAAGTGGATTTTGACAAAATGCCCGTGGATTCCTCCGATGCCATGCCGGATGCCACTATGGATTTAATGGAGCCTTACGATTACAAGGCCTTGGAAAGCTTTAAAGAGGAATATATGTCCGGTTTCTTTGCGGAGCGTTACAATCAGGATGCACTGTCGGGTGAACCCCGTGCGGTAGCTAAGGCAAAGCAGGATGCAGAGAGTATTTTAAAGCAGAGTATAAGCGGATATGTAGGTGTAAACAGTGCACTGAACAATCAGGTGACCTTGCAGAGAACCGATACCAATTATGCACTTCTGCCGGTATGGATATACAATTATAAATATAAGAATGAAGATTTCCGGTTTTATATTAACGGACAGACCGGTAAGATTATCGGTAAGGTGCCTGTTGCGGCAAAGAAGGTTTGGGGATACGGAGCAACCGTATTTGCTTCCCTGTTTGCGATACTGATGCTGGTCCGCCAGCTGCTTCTAATGTTGTAGGCGGGAGGGAATGATAGGATGAAACAGTATTTTTCATATTTTAAGTGGCTTTTTATTGTGCTTGGCGTTTTGGCAGTGATAACAGGTGCTGTGGCAGCAATTAACGCGATTGCTTCCAATACTACATATATCAGAAAGAATAATGCAGCTCCCGAACAGAGAGTTTATGATTATGCCGATGTTCTGACCAACGCAGAGGAAAAGGAGTTAGAGGAACTGATTGCAAAGAGAGAAGTACAGATTGGATGCGACATTGTGCTGGTTACCATTGACGAATCCCTGTATGACAAGTACGGTGTGACCGTAGATACCGACAGTAACTGGGAAATGTGTATGATACAGTACGCAGAGGATTTTTATATTGACAATCAGTTCGGGTTCAACAGACCCGGTGAAGAGGGTGACGGTGCATTACTGTTGCACAACTGGGATCCGGTGGAGAAGGGCCTGCATCTGGCACATGGCGGACGTGTATGGGATCACTATTCGGACGCTATGATTGAGGATGTGCTGGATGAAATATATTATGAAGCGAAGAATGACCCTTATGAGGCATACAAATACTATGTTGAAAATATGTATTACGAAATGTCCGGCAAAGCAAGTCATATCAATCTGAATCCATTTATATTACTTATCATTGCAGTTATTGCAGCGGGCATTTTCATTGCGACCCATATCAAACCGAAGGAGGGAAGCAAGACGACCACTTCTTCCACTTATGTGGAAAACGGAAGCATTAAATTTAACGTCCAGAGGGATGAATTGATTAATAAATTTGTGACAAAGAGAGTGATTCAGAGCAGTTCCAGTGGCGGCAGCAGAAGCTCCGGCGGAAGAAGCAGCGGTGGTTCCAGAATGGGCGGCGGCAGCAGAAGAGGATAAATGTATCGTGTTGGTTGCGGCATTTTCAGATTATTTGAAAATGCCGTTATCAATTGAAGAAAGGAAACGGAGCTTTTATGAAGAGAAAGAGCGGCATGGTACATTATGAAATCATCGCTTCCTATAAGCTGCAGTACAAGCAGTTTCTATGGTTTAAATATCTGATAATAGCAGAAGAATGACAAAGCAAAAAAGCACTCACATGACGGTATGAGTGCTTTCCTTTTTATACAATATAATCTGAACCGATTAAGCCATCTTGTTTACTGCAGTAGCTAAACGGGATACTTTTCTGGAAGCGTTATTCTTGTGATATACGCCCTTGGTAGTAGCCATGTCGATTTCGCTGGTAGCTGCGGTTAAAGCAGCGGTAGCTGCAACCTTATCACCGGATTCGATAGCTGCATGTACTTTCTTAATAGCAGTCTTAACGCCGGACTTGATAGCTTTATTTTTTTCAGTTTTGGTTTGAGTTACTAAAATTCTCTTTTTTGCAGATTTGATATTAGCCAAGATCTACACCTCCCATTTTCTAATCGTCTTGTTTTTTAAGAAAATGTTCCTTATAGGCCAGACACGGAAGACCCATGTAAACATACGCATATTATTTTAGAATAGTAAGTCTGAAATGTCAATACATATTTCTTTATTTTTTGCAAAAAATAGTATAAAAATGAATGGCAAAAGTAGTCTGACAATCAACAGAAACCGGGAGGAAAGAAAAAATGAATTGTTTTCAAGGCAGAACAGACCTGGCACTGGAGGCAAGAGAAAGTATTTCAGAGGCGGATAGCACGTTGCATGGTGTGAAAGTGGAGGAAGAGTATGACGAGGAAACAGATATCAGAGTTACAAAAGTAGAGATTACGACCAAGAATGGAGCCAGGGCAATGAAAAAACCTATGGGAAATTATATTACGATAGAAGCTCCCGGAATGCTGGAACCCGATGAGGGATTTCACAGGGAGATTTCGGAAGTGATTGCAAAACAGCTTACGGAAGTTATTCCCAACGTGCAGACGGAGCAGGAAATACTGGTGGTAGGGTTGGGAAACCGGGAAGTGACAGCAGATGCGTTGGGCCCCAATGTAGTAGACAATTTATTTGTTACCAGGCACATTGTGAAGGAATATGGGAAAGCGGCATACAATAAGGAGAGGATGCATGTTGTCAGCAGTATGGAACCGGGAGTGATGGGAAAGACAGGTATGGAGGCTGCCGAGATTATAAGGGGAGTAGTGGAACAGACATCACCGGATGTAATGATAGTGGTGGATGCCCTGGCGGCCAGAAGCACCAGAAGACTCAACAGAACCATTCAGATTACAAATACCGGTATTCATCCCGGCTCAGGAGTTGGAAATAACCGCAATGCCCTGACAGAGGAAAGTATGCAGATACCGGTGATTGCCATTGGCGTACCTACCGTAGTAGATGCTGCTACCATAGTAGGGGATGCCTTAGAAAAAATGCTGGGAGAAGTCAGCGAGGCGGACAGACGGTGCTGTATGGAAAACTGTCGCAACGAGCTGACGGATTTGCACAATATGTATGTAACCAGCAAGGATATTGATGCAGTCATTAAAAGAGTCAGCTACACTGTATCGGAGGGTATTAATATGGCATTGGAACTGGCATAGTTTGCAGGCGGAAAGCATATAACTAGGTAGGAAGCATAGGCAGGAAGTAATTAAAAACAGACAACCTGACCGAGAGACATAAAAGCAGAAAGGCGGACAACTTGTGGTACGTTTCAAGGAATATGGAAACAGCTTCAGACGAATAGTATCAGCTATTGTGCTGCTTTTCATTTTATTGATAGTGACAGGGGAGATGGGAGAACAGAAATTCTTCTTTCCCCTTTTTACATATGCGGAGGAAAAGGAAAGCGGTATCGTACATAGCAGTCTGTCGGGGGTACTTCTGCTGTATGAGTATGGGAGTGGAAACGTACAGGAAACGGCCTATATTGTGGAGGAGCCTGAGAGAGAGAAAGTTGTTATAGCGAATGTACAGGAGAGGGAAGATGATGAAGGAAGCAGGTCGGATGTGGAAACGGAAAATATGCAGTCGGCATCGGGAGAGAGCTTTGCGGAAGCACAAATATCGGAGGAGCTGACCCTGCAGGAGCTGATGCTGCAGGAAAACCAGACAGGAATGTTTATGCCGGCAGAAAAAGTAATGTCATACGATATGACTTTATATGAGGATTATGAAAATCTACTGTCAACATTTTATACGATAGACAGGTATGCACTGGCCGGCAGTGATTTGTTCAATCTGAAGAGCCTTCTGGAAAAGGATCTTACGTTGGAAAAGGGAGCGGAGGGACCACAGATATTGATTTATCATACCCATTCCCGGGAGGCATTTTCGGATTCCGTACCGGGGGATTCGTCCCAGACTATAGTAGGAGTAGGAGATTTTCTGGCTCAGATACTGACAGAGGAGTATGGGTACAATGTATTGCATCATACGGTGGAGTACGATACCGTAAGAGATGACGCTTATGCGAAATCCCTGCCGGGGCTTGAAGCTGTGTTGGCAGAATATCCGTCCATACAGGTGGTAATTGACTTACATAGGGATGCGGGAAATCCCACAAGAGAAATGGTGGTAGACATTAACGGAAGACCTACTGCAAGATTTATGTTCTTTAACGGTATATCCAGAAGCACCAGTACCGGGAATATTGATTATCTTTATAATCCCAATCTTTCAGCCAATCTGGCATTTTCCTTTCAGATGCAGAAGGTAGCAGGAGAATATTATCCGGGACTTACCAGAAAGATTTACATTAAACAGTACAGGTACAATATGCATTTACGGGAAAGGACGCTTTTAATAGAGCTGGGAGATGAAAATAATACAGTGGAAGAGGCAATGAATGCCTGCTATCCACTGGCTCACATTTTACATCTGGTGCTCTCGGGAGAAGCACAATGAAGTAAATCCCCTTTTATAACGGCTCTGATAGTAAGATCCTTTTGGTCCAGTACCAGAAAATGTGCCTTTTTATTAAGGGAAATACTGCCGTACAAATCGTCCATACCGATGGAACGGCAGGGATTTAAAGTAGCTGCACGCACTGCAGCAGTAAGGGGGATACCCATGGAAACAGCAGTACGCATACACTCATAGAGAGGAGTTACACTACCGGCCAGAGTACCATCCGATAAGGTGGCACGGTTGCCGCAAACCTGTACGGACAAGCCTCCGAGACTATAACTGCCATCCGGTCTGCCCGTAGCTTCCATACTGTCACTGATGAGTATCATGTGTTCTTCTCCAAAGAGGCGGAAAGCGGCACGTACGGCAGCAGGTGCGATGTGCACCCCGTCACAGATAATTTCCGCAAAGCAGCCGGGAGCATCAAAGGCAGCCCCGATAACACCGGGAGAACGGTGGGTAAAAGGGGGCATGGCATTGTACAGATGGGTTACGTGGTCGGCACCGTTCTGAAAAGCTCTTGATGCAGTTTCATAGTCTGCCTCGGTATGGGCAACCGAGAAATGAAACTCATTTTGGCATTCCCGGATACAATCAATGGCACCGGGAAGCTCGGGAGCCAGAGAAACCAGTTTTATCAGACCTTTGGCTTTGGCTTGCAAATCCCGCAGAAAAGAAGCAGAAGGCTTTTGGATGAAGGCTTCGTTTTGGGCACCCTTTTTGTGGGCGTTAATAAAAGGTCCTTCCATGTGGATACCGATTAAATCTGCCATGGCACCACAAACAGAAGCAGGCTGCAGCCCTTCGGACTGTGTGGCAGATGTGTACGTTGTATGTTGAGCCGCGGAAAAGTCCGCGGCACTTTTACAGATATCGGATAATTTTGCGGCAGGCAGGGTCATAGTAGCGGGGCATATAGAAGTGACGCCTTTAGAAAATGCAAAAGAAGCAATAGCCTTAAAGGCCTCATTGGTGCCTTCACAAAAGTCGTGTCCGTCGCAGCCATGGAAGTGAATATCCGTAAGACCGGGCAGTACAAAGCAGCCGGAGGCGTCAAAGACAGTATCAAAGCCCTGTACGGTGTCAGCGGGCAAGGCATCACCCTTGTGTGCAGCACCAAAAGGCAATATATCACTGTCGTCAACAGGAGAACCTTCGTAAATAGAAACAATCCGGTCTCCCTCAGTAGCAATATTGAGTGGTTCAAATGTAAAGTTTTCTGTATAAACAAGACCGTTTTTTATTATCATACAAGTACCTTTCGCACATTTAGACTATAATTATAATCATTTAGGCTATAATTATAATTTATAATTTTATAATAAGGAAACCATTTGTTAACTTTGTGTCATGCAGCATACTTATAAGATAAGAGAAAGTGCTTCTTTATCGCCAATCAGGGTAACATCATTGTGGAGCTGCAATACAGAAGCAGGTACTTTAGGTGTGATAGGACCGAAGAAGGCCTCTTTTACAATACCGGCTTTTGCTGCACCATTTACGATAACGGCAATTTTGCGTGCCTGCATGATGGTTTTAATCCCCATGGTATAGGCTTGTCTGGGAACTAAATCCAGAGAAGCAAAGAAACGGGAATTTGCCTGTATGGTGCTTTCGGCCAGATCAACGCAGTGGGTTTCTTTTTCAAAAGCGGCACCCGGCTCGTTAAAGCCGATATGACCGTTTAATCCCAGACCTAAAAGCTGCAAATCGATGCCACCGCATTCGGTAATGATTTTATTGTAATCCTTACAAGCCTTGGCAGAATCCGGCTCCAGACCATTGGGAATGTGGGTATTTTCCGGTTTAATATTGATAAAATTGAAGAAATGGGTGTCCATAAAATAACGGTAGCTCTGGTCGTTATCCGGTGCCAGTCCCTTGTATTCATCCAGATTGATAGTGGTAACCTGCGAAAAATCAAGGTCTCCCTTTTTATACCAGCGGATAAGCTGTTCGTAGGTTCCGATGGGAGAGGAACCGGTAGCCAGTCCCAAAACACAGTTAGGCTTCATAATAACCTGTGCGGAAATAAGATTTGCAGCCATACGGCTCATCTGGTAGTAATCATCCGTTGCAACGATTTTCATAAGAATCTCCATTCTGAAGTAATGTATATTTTATTTATATTGTAACAAGATTGCCTGAAAAATACAACTTTAACCGGAAAAATCATAGTGGATGGGAAATCAGTCCTTTTCACCTTCACCCTCTAACATACGATAGCCGACTCCGATTTCCGTGAAAACATAGCGGGGCTGTGCGGGGTTTGCCTCAATTTTTCTGCGGATATTAGCCATATTAACGCGTAAAATCTGATTGTTGGAATCTATATAGGGTCCCCAGATGTTTTCCATTATGTAGGAGTAGGTCAGTACCCTGCCCGCATTTCTGGAAAGCAGGGACAAGAGCTTGAACTCGATCTGAGTCAGATGAATTTCGGTACCGTCCAGTGTAACCAGATGCTTTTCGTAATCGATGACAAGACCCTCCGCACGGTATTGCTTTGTAAAAGCAGTGGACTGATTGTGCGTGTGGCGAAGAGAGGTGCGGATACGTGCCATCAGTTCGCCGGTTCCGAAGGGCTTCGTGATATAGTCATCAGCCCCCAGATCCAGAGCCGCTACCTTTTCCTGCTCTTTGGTTCGGGCAGAAATAACAATAATGGGTTTGGTAAACCATTTACGGACCTGCTTAAGGATATCTATGCCGTCCATGTCGGGTAACCCCAAATCCAGAAGAATGACATCCGGACAGAGGGAAGCAGCAAGGCTTAAGCCTTCACTGCCGGTAGAAGCACTTGCTACACGATACCCGCCGTTTTCTAAAGAAGTAGTAATGAAACGGCAGATACTTTTTTCATCTTCAATCAGCAATATGGTTGTTTTATGATTCATTTGTTGGTCACCTCTCTTGGCAGACGGAAACAGAATTGAGCACCTGCCTCATGGTTGCTGCCGTAAATTTCTCCGTGATGGGCAGTAATAATGGTTTTGCAGATAGAAAGACCGATTCCCATACCTTTATGCTGGTCACAGCTTTCTTCTCTGTGAATATCAGAACCGTCAAAAAGATGGTTCTGGCGTTCGGGGGAGATGCCTTTTCCGTAATCCTTTATGGTAAAGGAAACAAAGGAGTTGTCTGCCGAAACAATAAGCTCAATGGGAGCAGTCGTATCGGAATGTACAATGGCATTCTCAATCAGGTTGATAATAACCTGTTCTATCAGCACGGCATCCATAGGGATAAATAGCATTTCTTCCGGAACACCTGCATTTACTACTGCATCGGGGAAACGCTTTTTTAAGCGGAGTAATGCTTCTGAAACAACTTCCTCCACAGATTCCAAGGAGGTATTAATCCGGAGGTTGTCGCCCTGAATCCGGGTAACAGTCAGCAGATTTTCCACCATATTCAGAAGCCATTCGGCATCCCCGTGAATGGAGCTTACTAACAGGGTTCTTTCTTCCTCGGACAAAATATCCTTATTTTCCAGATAGCCGGAGCTGTTTCCTAAAATACCGGTCAGAGGAGTACGCAAATCGTGGGAGACGGCACGTAACAGATTGGCCCGCATTTTTTCCAGCTCGGCTTCGCGTAAAAGCTGTTCCCGTTCTTTTATAATCTCAGCCTGCCTGCAAAGATTCGAGGTCATGGTACAGGTAAGCAAAGTGATGGTCAGCATAACAGCAAAAGTCAGAGGATAGCCGGACAGCGTAAAATTCAGTTTAAAAAAAGGATAGGTAAAAATATAATTTACACAGACAACTGCAATCAGAGAACTGACAATCCCATATCGATAGCCGGTAGTGTACCGGGATATGAAAATCAGCGCCAGTATGTACAGTAAGTATATAATACCGTAATTATCGGGAATAAAAAAGAAAAACAAAAAGGATACCGCGGTAGTGAAAAGAAGAATGCCTGCGGTAATCAGAATATTGACAATGATATTGTGCTCGCTGGGAAGCACATATTTATTTTGCTTTCCATGCAGCATGGTATGCCTCCTTTAGGTACTGTTGAGTACTGATTTCATTATAATGCCGCAGCAGTGAGGTTTCAACAAGGAGAATGTAAAGATTTTGTTAAGGAATCGGAGGCTTGTAAAGAATAACCACAATGTCTTGTAAGAGAATAGAGGTTGTGCTACTATATATGTGATACGTGAAAAAGGCAAGGAAAGCAAAAGAGGGAGAATTTATGGAAACGAATCAGACAAACAGAGAACAGAATTTGCAGCAACCCGTGCAGCAGTATATGCAGCAGTCACAGCAACCCATGCAGCCCTATATGGCATCGCAGCCACAGCAGCCCAAGAAAGCGGGTATAGGGGCAAGAATCGGCTATTTCTTTTTGGCACTGACGCCGGCAGCAGCCTGCATGATTTTACAGATTGGGCTGGGCATGATATACATGATTGGGGCAGCGGTTATAAAGATGGTGAAGTTCATAGCGGAAAATCCGGGGGCGTCCGAGGCAGCCTCCATGGATGTTTACATGCAGGCTCTTCTGGACGCTGCAACAGGCGGTGTATTTTTGTACCATTTGTTTAGTCTTCCGATTTTCGGATTGTGGTATTACTTTGGCTGTAAAAGACCGAAACTAAAGCAGTCTGTTAAAAATGTATCTGTAAAAGCAGTGATTATTGCCATTGTGGGTGGCGTCGCCATGTGCCTGATGAGCAATGGTATTGTGGGAATTGAAGCATATCTTCTGCCCGATGTCGTGCAGAAGTTTTACGAACTGATGGAGACCATGGATATCGGTTTTGATGTGCTTGCTACCATTTCCACTGTTTGTCTGGCACCTATCGGAGAGGAGCTTCTCTGTCGTGGCCTGATATTGTATTATGGAAAGAAGGCCTTTAAGCATTTCTGGATGGCAAATATACTGCAGGCAGTAATGTTTGGTGCCATTCATGCAAATCTGGTGCAGGGTATCTATGCCTTCGTGGGAGGTCTCTTCATGGGATGGCTGGCAGAGAAATATCATTCCCTGATTCCTTGTATGATTGTACACTTTGTGATTAACTTTTCGTCTGCCTTCTGGGTGGATAAAGCATTTTTCTGGTTCCCGGATGAATTATATGCGTATGTGCTTTTGTTTGTGATAACCGCGGCTGTTGCAATGGCACTGGTGTTCTGGGGTGGATTTTCAACAAAGGAAAGCCGTGAAAAATAATATTACGTTTTTGTGAATAAATCTTCATAAATTCTTAAGTTGATAGTACATAGGGCAGATAGTATAATCAAAATATAGAGAATGAAACGATAGGTTCTTTATGGATGGTGCCATCAAATGCGGATGGTATCATGAAAAAATAAAAGATTTGTGGGAGTATAATTTATGAAGACGGAAAAAAGAAAAAGAGCACTGGCAACAGCTCTTGCAGGTATCCTTACATTAGGTCTGACTGCCTGCGGCGGGAACGGAGACGGTACTTTAGCACAGGGGGAAGGTGGAGTCAACGGAGCCGACAACGGTGCCTATGTTTATATACCCCAGTATCTGGATGTAACTTTAACAGACAGTGAGAACAGCTATATATCGGATATATGCATGGAGGGAGATAAGGTTTATTATTGCCAATCAAACTGGTCAGAGGAAGAAGCATCGGCAACGTATTATTGTCTGGATATCTCCGATGAGGCTATGACACCCGTTGTTCTTCTGGACAGCAGTAAGATACCGAGATTCGTGGAGGGAGAAGATAATACCGCAACCTCAACACTGTGTATACAAGGTAGGGAAGATGGTGTTATCCTCGTTACCGATACCTGTCCGTTAATTCCGGATGATGCCGATGAAGCTGACTACAGAAGGCAGCAGGAACAGACCACCTACAGCATGTATAAGCTGGCGACAGACGGAACGGAGGTCTTTCGCACCGATATTACAGAGCAGATACAGATGGATATGGAATATTGCTATGTGGAATATCTGCGTTGTGATAAAAATGGCAATATCTTTTTGACGAACGGCAACTCCTATGTATGGATTTATGATGAGAACGGTAACCACCTGGCAGATGTTCCTTTAAGCGGCAACTGGATTAGTGCCATGGGTACAATCGGGGACGGACGCATGGCAATCTTACAGGAGTCCGGCAGAAGTATGCAGCTGAAGGTTTATGATGAAAAGCTGAAAAGCTTTTCAGAAGTATATGAAGGCTTACCGAATAATTGCTGGAACAGTAGTATTACAGCAAGCGAAAAGGGTATTTTGTTAAATAACGATACAGGCTTGTATGAGTACAATATGGAAACCCAAAGCTATGAAGAAATTCTGCAATGGATTTCCTGTGATATAAATCCGGATTATATTCAGAAAGTAACAAGGACGGCGGACGGCAGCTATCTGATTTATGAGAATGACTGGAGCAACAACAAGGACAGTCTGGTGCTTTTAAAGAAGACATTATCTTCGGAAGCAGTACAAAAAGAAACCATTACCATAGCCTGTATGGGACAGAGCCAGTATATCCAGTCGATGGTAGTAAACTTCAATAAAACAAATGAGAAATACAGAGTAGAAATTATAGATTATTCTGCTTCCATAGACTGGTCCTCCGCAGATGCAGAGAAGGCATATACAGATGCTGTTGCAAGGTTTAATAATGATATCATTGCGGGGAACGGGGCAGACATGTTCTGTACCGGGGATATTGATATGGAGATGCTTGCGGTGAAAGGCGTCATTGAAGATTTAAGCCCTTATCTGGAAAATTCCCGGATAGTAAAGCGGGAGGATTTATTTGAAACGGTATTGGAGGCTTATACGGTAAATGATATTCTTTGTGGTATTCCCTCCACTTTTTCTGTCAATACATTAGCAGGCAGAACCTCTGAGGTAGGAGAAGAATCCGGCTGGACTCTGGAAGAACTGATGGCATATGCAAAAGAATATCCGGAAGCAGACGTTCTGCCTGCTACAGATAAACTGACAATTCTTTATTATTGTATGCTGTTTGATTTTGATTCCTGGGTAAGCTGGGAAAAGGGCGAATGCTATTTTGATACTCCGGAGTTTAAACAGGTACTGGAATTTGCCAACAGCTATGAAACCTCCAATGCAGACAGCTCGGATGACAATAATATGCCGATGCAGCTTAGGAGCCACGAACTGCTGCTTTATACCATGGACTTGTCTGAGCCCTATAGCTGGCAGATTGCAGAAACCATGTTCGGAGAGGATATTACAGCCATAGGCTTTCCTTCTTCTAATACCAACGGTGTTATGGTATTTGGGAACAATGCGGTATCCATCAGTGCGTCTTCTGACCATAAGGAAGCGGCATGGAGCTTTATTGAAAGTCTTTTGACAAAGGAAGCATTGAGCAATGATATGTACCGGTGGGGATTTCCAATCCGTATATCGGTATATGAGGAAATGATGGCAGAGGCAATGGAACCGGATTATATGTATGATGAAAACGGTGAAGTCTGTCTGGATGAAAACGGAGAGCCCATTGAGGTTTCCCATTACAGCTGGGGCTGGGGCGATTTCCAGATGGATGTGTATGCAGTGTCTCAGGAGGAAGCGGATAAAACGCTGGAAACCATCAACCGTATAGATGGGGTATTTTTATACAATGAACAGTTAATGGCTATTTTGGAAGAGGAAACAGCACCTTATTTTGAAGGACACAAGACGGTGGATGAGGTGGCGGATATTATTCAGAGCCGCGTAAAGATTTACGTCAGCGAGAGCAGATAAAACAGATGCAGAAAAGCTTGGTCTGCACGGATGGGAGAGTTTAGAAATTGCTAAAAGGTAAGAAGACAGAAAAAACAGTCAGAGTGAAAACAAAATCCACTAAACGTCTCAGAAAACAGAAATTGGGCTCGGGGCTTTATTTAGCCCCCAGCCTTATTGGCGTGTTACTGTTTTTTATTATTCCTTTTATGGTGGTTATCTTTTATTCTATGGTAGATAACCCTATATCTAAAAATTTTGTATTTCTGGAAAATTTTCAGAGAGTGTTGAAAAATGCAGCTTTTCAGACCGCGGTAAAAAATACGGCAACTTTTTCTGCCATAGCGGTGCCGCTGGCAGTTATATTGTCCTTAGTGCTTGCCATGGTGCTGGATGCGAAGCTGCCTTTCAGGAGTCAGTTCAGGACTTTCTTTTTAAGTCCCATGATGGTACCGGTGGCGTCAATTGTGTTAATCTGGCAGGTGTTGTTTCATTATAACGGTGCGGTCAATGATGTGCTGGTGACATTCGGACTGGATAAGATAGACTGGATGAAATCCCAGTATTCCCAGATAGTAGTTATCATACTCTTTTTATGGAAGAACTTAGGCTATAACATGATTCTGTTTATGGCGGCACTGGCCAGCATACCGAAGGATATCTTAGAGGTGGCAAGACTGGAAAGTGCAACACCGCTTCAGACATTTTTTTATATTAAAATCAGATATCTTTCGTCTACCATACTGTTTGTGACAATTATGTCCTTAATCAATTCCTTTAAGGTATTCAGAGAGGTATATCTGCTGACGGGAGACCATCCCTACGATGCGATTTATTTGCTGCAGCACTTTATGAATAATGCATTTGCATCTCTGGATTATCAGAGACTGTCTGCGGCTGCCATACTGATGTCACTGGTGATGATAGTCATTATCGGCATATTGTTTATTGCAGAGAACCGGTTCGGAAAGGATGTGGAAGGATGAGTAAAGAAAGACGTCAGAAACCACAAGCAGCCTTTTCGGTGCGGCGGGATAAGAAAAAAGCAAAGCGAAGAAACAGGATACATACTGTTAAGATTGCAATTGCCACACTGGTGGCGGCAGCCTTTGCCGTACTGTTTTTGTTGCCGATTATACTGACAATTACCAATTCATTTATGTCTTCATCGGAAATATCCGCTAATTATGGTTCGGTATTTGCCACCAGTGAAAGCGGCGGGAAGGTGTATATATCGGAAAAGGTCAATTTAAAATTTATTCCGGACATGGTATCCTTCAGCCAGTATATTACCGTGCTTTTTAAGAGCCCGGAATATCTGCTGAAATTCTGGAATTCCGTAGTATTGGTAGTGCCGATTGTAGTATTTCAGTTGACGGTAGCGACGCTGGCGGCATATGGCTTTACACGGTACAGAGGACGAATCAGGGAGATTATTTTTTTCTCCTACATTATACTGATGTTAATGCCCTATCAGGTCACGCTGGTGCCCAATTATCTGGTGTCCAACTGGTTTCATATTCTGGATACCAACTGGGCTATCTGGCTTCCCGGTATTTTTTCACCCTTTGCGGTGTTCCTGCTTACAAAATTTATGCGGCGTATCCCTACGTCGGTCATTGAAGCAGCACAGATTGATGGTGCGGGAGAGTGGCAGATATTTAAAAGAGTATGTTTTCCGCTTTGTAAAGGAGCCATCTGCTCGGCAGCCATTTTGGTATTTATCGATTATTGGAATATGGTGGAGCAACCGTTGATTTTACTTTCCGACGCGGAGAAGCATCCGCTTTCGGTATTCTTAAGTAAGATAAACCAGGGAGAAATCGGACTGGCGTTTGCGGTAGCAACCATTTATATGATACCCAGTTTGTTTGTATTTTTATATGGAGAAGAGTATCTGGTAGACGGTATTACCTACCAGGGCGGCATAAAAGGATAGAAGGAGAGGAAAGGTAAGAAATATGAACGAGAACAAAGGCAAAAAGAGAGAATGGGTAAAAACAGCGGCGATTGTCTTTTTATCTATCATGCTGGTACTGACATTTTTCTCCAACACGATTATGAACTATTCCCTGCCGGAGGTGGCAGCACAGTATATTACATCGGGTACCATTACTGCGAAGGTAAGAGGAACCGGCACGGTGGAATGTACAGATTTGTACAATATTAAAATTTCAGAGTCCCGTAAGGTAACCAGCGTATCGGTACGCGTGGGAGATGTGGTAGCAGTAGGGGATGTGATTTGTACACTGGAGGATGTGGAAAGCGAAGAACTGAAGGCAGCCCGGAGTGAACTGAGTGCGGCAGAGCAGGCATATAATGCAGCCCTGCTGTCAGGCGAATTGAGTGTGGAAATTATGCAGAATGCCGGTTCTACGGAGTCTACCTCCAGCTATAAAAAGCAGTTGATTGCCGCACAGAAGGTAGTGGAGGATTTGCAGGCTGCCCTGGATGCACAGGAAGTAAGCTACAATGCGGCAAAAGCAGCAAAAGAAGTAGCGGATATGGATTTATCTGCAAAGCAGAATACGTTGGCGAATATTAATAACTGGTTGGAGTATCAGTATGGTATCAGCAGCGGCAACGCTACGGCAATCAGCGACTTGAACAAACAGAAAGCGGAAGCTGAGCAGTTGTATCTGGCAGCACAGAATACAGCTAATGCAGCCAGTCTGGAATTTAGCAGACTGGAAGCGGAAAGAGCCAAATTGCAGGCAGATTTGGAGGAGGCAAAGGCTGAGGTATCAAGTCTTGCAGCGGATATTAATACGTCTATCAGCTTAGGTGCTTTAAAGGATGCCGTGGTTGAGGCACAGGAAAAGGTGGAAAAACTGGAAGGTCAGTCTATCGGAGCTACTGTAACCGCAGAGGTGGCAGGAACCATTACCTCCCTGTCCGTAAAATCAGGTGAGTATACTTCTCCTGATGTGGCGGTGGCGGTCATCCAGCCTGAGGGAAAAGGCTTTACTTTGAGCTTTTCCGTAACAAATGAACAGGCAAAACAGATTTCGGTAGGAGATCCTGCCGAGTTAGTAAATTCATGGTGGTATAATGATATTACGGCTACGGTAGCCTCTATTAAACCGGATCCTACTGACCCGGCAAAGAAGAAACTGGTTACCTTTAATCTGACGGGAGATTTAATGGAAGGTCAGTCCTTAAGTCTGCAGGTAGGAGAAAAGAGCCAGAATTATGATTCGATTGTACCCAATAGTGCAATCAGAGAAGATAATAACGGTAAGTTTATTTTGATAGTAGAAGCCAAGAGCAGTCCGTTAGGTACCCGTTATTATGCAGTACGGTATGATGTAGAGGTGCTTGCTTCCGATGATACCAAGTCAGCAATCAGCGGGGCCTCCGGTTATGAATATGTTATTACAACATCTACGAAGCCTGTAGAAGCAGGGCAGTTAGTCAGACTGCCGGATTAAGGAGGCACGGATTTAGATGATAAATAAAATAAGGCAAAAACTGACGGGCAGACAGATCGTCCTGTTTATCAGTGGATTTGTCTCGTTGTTAGCCGGGCTTATGATTTCTCTTGCAGTGAGACATACGGTTTCCGGTCTGACGGATCAGAATATGGCAGAGCGATGGTCAGATGACAATGATGCAGCTCAGGTTAGCTGCTTCTTTTCCAGAACGACAGAAATGACAGAAAATGATATACTGTCTTTTGAGTACAATCTGACAAAGGCTTTGGAGGAAGCCTCCATTGTCAGCACCTCTGAGAATGAGAGTGCAAGACTTTGGGCAGATGCGTATAGTGCCGGCGGTAAAATCAACATAGAAAGTGACAGGGCTTCCGTAGAATTACAGGCAGTAGGAATCGGTGGAGATTTCTTTTTATTCCATCCGCTTAAACTGAAGACGGGTTCCTATTTTTCAGGTAATGATTTGATGCAGGATTATGTGATACTGGACGAGGATGCTGCATGGCAGCTATTCGGAAGTAATGATATTGTGGGTCAGGTAGTATATATTAACAGGATTCCTCATCTGGTAGCCGGTGTGGCAGAAAGAGAGAGCGGCAGACTTGAGGAGGCGGCAGGACTTGACAGCTCAGTTGCGTATGTATCCTATGAAACATTAAGCAAATACGGAACCAATTATGGAATAAATGCGTATGAGCTGGTTATGCCCAATCCGGTCAGCGGCTATGCAAAGAACTACGTAATGGAAAACATCGGCGTAGATGAAAATGGAGTGGAGGTTGTAGAAAATACCTCCCGCTACGAGCCGGTAGAGCTTTTTAAACAGCTTGCCGGATTCGGAACCCGGTCTATGAGCAGGAAAGGCATCATATATCCTTATTGGGAGAATATAGCGAGAGGATATGAGGATATTGCCATGCTGTTGTTACTGATAGCCGTACTGCTGTTTCTGTATCCGGCAGTACTGGCGGTCATTGGTCTTAGGTATGCATGGAAACACAGAACATGGACGGTAAAGAGCTTATGGCGAAATCTTAGTGATAAAATTGAGAGGCTTAGAGAAAAGCACCGGGCAAAAAGAAATAAAAATCGGAAAAGCAAGGAGGAAAATTATGAAAAAGTGGAGTAGGAGAGTAATCAGTACACTGCTTGCGGCAATTATGGTATTTAGTCTGGCAGCCTGCGGTGGTAGCAAAAATGATGCTGCTAACAAGGAAGAGGCAAAAAAGTATGTGTACCGCATGGAGGATTTTAAGGCAGATATTCTGGATAGTAACACAAATCTGTCTGCAGTGTGTTATGTAAATGACAGAATTTATATACTGACAACTGAGAATCGTTATGATGAAATGCAGGGAATGGTTGTAAATCTGGTTTCTTGTAAAATTGACGGAAGTGATGTACAGACAGTGGAGCTTATGAATACCCTGAAGGAAAATCCTTATTGGGAGGAAATGGGGGAACCGGTTGGTGAAGTTCCGGAAGGTGATGTAGGAATTATGCCTCTTGCAGCAGGAATTAGCGAAATAGAGAGTATTGTTAAGGAGCCCGCTGATGAAGCTATAGATGAGGAAACGGAAGAAGAAAGCGGGGAGGAAGCAGAAGAAATTACTACATACGAAGATGTGTGGATGAGTACTTATGCACTGGATGAAAATGGTGTATATCTGATTTTAGAGAGTTCCTCCTATAGTTATGATGCAATGGGTAACTATATGCCGGGAGAAGCTAAGCTGGAGTTATTTGCCTATGGACTGGATGGTGAACTTCACAGTAATGTAATTGTGAATGATGACCAAAACAGTGAATACATCTGGGTCAATACGATTACTACAGATCAGAAGGGAAATCTGGTACTGCTGATGGATCAGGCTATCCGCATTATGAATGCAGACGGAAAGGTAATCGATGAGATAGATACCTCTGCAGAGGGTTATGTTTCGTGCGTATTTGTGGATGAAGACGGCATTTTGAATATGATTGGTTACAACAATGACTGGACTAAGATATTTTTAAAAACTTATAATATTGAGAGTAAGCAGTCAGGAGAGCAGAAGGAGTTGCCCGGTTTCTTAACCAACTATGGAATTCGTGCAGGAAAAAAATATGATTTGTTGTTAACCAATTCAACAGGTCTTTTCGGATATAATTTTGAGGATACGGATGTAACACGGATTCTGAGTTACATCAACTCCGATATTGACGGAAATACTGTCAATCAGATTTTTGAAATAAATGATACAACCTTGTTCTGTACCTATTACGATGAGGAGACGTGGGAAAGTCATCTGGCACTGTGTACTTATGTAGACCCTGCGGATATTCCGGATAAAGAGGTTATCAGCCTTGCCTGCCATTATCTGAATTATTATCTGCGAAAACGAATTGTGGAATTTAATAAAGAGAGTGAGCAATATCGTATAGTAGTAAAAGAATATTCACAGTATGATACTATGGAGGATTATTCTGCAGGCGTTACCCGGTTAAATAATGATATTTTAACGGGACAGATGCCGGATATCCTAGTTCTGGACAGCTCCATGCCGGTGGAAGCTTATGTAGCGAAAGGGGTACTGGCCGATATCGGTAAGATGATTGAGGAAGATGAAGAACTGGATATGGACGACTATATGACCAACGTATTTGACGCCTATTCGGTAGACGGCAAGCTATACAGTGTGATTCCCAGCTTTTATGTCAATACTGTAATGGCAAAGACTGCGGATGTAGGAGAAGAGCCCGGTTGGACCATGTCTGATTTACAGGCACTCATGGACGCACATCCCGATGCAAGTGTATTTGGTGAAACCTATACACGGAGTGAGGCGTTGAGAACAATAATGATAAATAACAGTGAGCGTTTTGTAAACAGGGATACCGGCAAATGCAATTTTGACTCTCAGGAGTTTATGGATGTGTTGAAATTTGTGGCACAGTTTCCGGAGGAGTTTGACTGGGAAAGCTTAGGTGATAATTATTGGAGCAACTATGAGTCTCAGTACAGAACCGGTGCGACTTTGCTTATGAATATAACGATTTCGGATTTCAGCAATTACACATACAACGCACATGGTTATTTTGGAGAACCGGTAACCTTAATCGGTTATCCGACTGAGGAAGGAAACGGTGCTGCAGTTATAGCAAACAGCCAGTACGCTATTGCAGCAAAATCCTCCAACAAAGAGGGAGCATGGGAATTCTTAAGATATTATCTGACAGAGGATTACCAGACCAACGAAGATGAAATGAGCTGGCAATTGCCGGTTTATAAGGATGCCCTGCTTGACAAGCTGGAGAAAGCACAGGAAAGACCGTACTGGGAAGATGAAAATGGAAATAAGGAATATTATGACCAATACTTCTGGATGAATGGTCAGGAATTCATTCTGGAACCGTTATCAAAGGAAGAAGCAGATAACCTGTATGAATATATCTGCTCTGTCAATATGGCATATTCCTATGATGAAAACCTGTATGTGATTGTAGAAGAAGAAGCAGCAGCTTATTTTGCGGGACAGAAGAGTGTAGAAGAGGTTGTGGAAATTATCCAGAGCCGTGCACAGGTTTACATTAATGAAAGCAGATAGTGTTCTTCTGTAAGCTCATTGCCGTGCTCCTTAAGCCAACGCTTATGAGTGGCATAATCGGGCATAACAGCAGCAACCTTATTCCAAAACTCTTTGGAGTGATTCATATGTGTTAAGTGGCAGAGCTCGTGGATAATGACATAGTCAATGACTGCGGGTTCTGCCATCATCAATCGATAATTAAAAGACAGAGTACCCGTTTGGGAGCAGCTTCCCCAACGGGTTTTCTGATTTCTGACGGTAATTTTGGTGTAATATCCGCCGGTCAGCTTCTGCAATTCGGCACATCGCTTGGGGAAATAGAGCTTTGCTGCATTCTGAAAGCGTTTCCGCAGTACGGCAATCTGCTGCTCCTGCAGGGGAGTCAGGGCAGAAGGGGCGGAAGCTTCCATATGTTCTTTTATCCTAAGGTGATTTTTGTAAATCCAGTCTCTTTTTTCTTCAATAAAGTCCGCCACTGCCTTTTTGGGGGCAAGATAAGGTGCCCTCACCTGTACGGAAGCGTCTTCCTTTATCTGAATACTGATACTTTTCCTGTCGGAAAATATAATCTGACAGTCAAGAGACAGACAGGCTTCAGGAAAAAAGAGGGTATAAACATCATTTTTGGAAGATTTTCTTTTTAAGGAAAAAATAGTATTCATAGGATTTTATCATCATCTTTCCGGTTATTTGTTATTTTACCGGCAGGGGCCGGTTTAAGCAGCAGGCAGTATCCAAAATTATTCCGGCCATTTAATCAGCATGGCAACGGCACCGGAGTGTACGGTGACGCTGCCGCTTAAGCCCGGTAAAAACTCGTTGCTGATACCGATGGGAAAATCATTCGTCACCGTATAAGAGGACAGAGGGTATTTCATATTTACAATAGAAACTACGGATTCCCTTTCCAAACTGAACAAGGATAAATATCCTTCCATGGAGGGCTGGAAATGTCTGACGTCTCCGGCGACAGAAACCATAACCATACCGTCAGCCTCCAGTAAATATCCGTCGGCATCGTTGTTTTTTAAGAAAAGGAGACATTGGATATTGGCAAGAGAGTGATCTAATCGACCACCCAATCCGCCGTATATCCGAAAGGAGGTAAAGCCCTTGGCAAGTCCCCATTTCAGGGCGACCAACATATCGGTATCATCCTTTTCAGGTCTTAGACGTAATACCTTTTCCGGGTAGTTTTCTTCAATCAGTTCAATGGCAGTGGCCATTTCCTCATCTACAGAATCAAAATCCCCAATTATGACATCCGGCTCCAGAGAGAGCAGTCCGCAGTAAAAAATGCCGCCGTCTACAGCAATTACCGTATCGGTTTCGGGATTATAGTCGGGAATTTCGGTCATCACAAAATCTCCGGCACCGATGACAAAGCACTTTCCGGGAAGGGGCTGGTTTCTCTTTATGGATTGATTTTCTGGTAACATAAGTTTATCATCCTTTCTGGGTAATTTTAAAGCACTATTCAGAAGCTGCAAAAATCCTTTTGGATGGATTGGTCTCTACACTGCAAACTGTGCCATATATAAATCATAGTAGGCTCCCTTTTTGGCAATCAGTTCGGATGCACTACCTTGTTCTAAGATGCCACCCTTGTCAATGACAAAAATGCGGTCTGCCTTTTGAATGGTAGAGAGGCGGTGGGCAATAACAAAGGAGGTGCGGCCGCGGAGCAGCGTTTCAATACCCTTTTGTACTAACAGCTCGGTTTTGGTATCAATACTGGAGGTTGCTTCGTCCAATATCAGAATGCGGGGCATGGATACAAAGGTACGGGCAAAAGCCAATAACTGTTTTTGACCGATGGAAAGTCCGCCCCCACGCTCGGAGAGAACAGTATCATAACCTTTTTCCAGTTTGATAATGAAATCATGGGCACCTACTGCCTTGGCGGCGGCAACAATTTCTTCATCAGTGGCATCCAATTTTCCGTAACGGATGTTATCTTTAATTGTGCCGGAAAATAAGAAGTTATCCTGAGTCATAATACCCATGCGGCTTCTAAGGCTCTCTAAGGTGACATCACGCACATCTGTACCGTCAATCAGTACCTGACCGTCTGTTGCATCATAAAAGCGACTGATAAGATTGACAATGGTAGTTTTGCCGGCACCGGTAGGTCCTACCAGTGCAATGGTTTCTCCGGGGTTGATGGTGAAGTCTACATGCTCCAGTACCTTAACATCCGGTGCATCGGAGTAAGCAAAGGTCACGTCCTTAAAGGTTACTTTGCCTGTAATATCGGAAAGGACAGATGCATTTTCCTTGTCTGCAATTGCGGACTCGGTGTCCAGTACTTCAAAAATACGTTCTGCGGCTGCCACATTGGTAATGAGCTGATTGTAAAAGCTGCTTAAGTTGGCTATAGGGCTCCAGAACATATTGATAAAGTAGCTAAAGGAAATCAAAAGTCCTGCGGAGATGCTGTCCACACCCAGTACCCTGACACCTGTATAAAAGAGGGCAATGGTGCCTACACCCCAGCAAATATCAATAATAGGACCAAATGCATCATTTAGGCGTACTGCATTACGGAAGGCAGTAAAGTGCTCCGCTACCAGATGGCGAAAGGTTTCCTTGGTTTCTTCTTCAGCCGCAAAGCTCTGGATAACCCGTATACCGGAGATATCTTCATGAATAAAAGCATTCAGGTTGGAGGCCTTTTTTCGGAAAAGCTGCCAACGTTTGTGTGAAAATATCTGAATGCATGCCAGTCCGATAATGAGAACCGGCAGTGTGGAAAGACTTGCTAAAGCCAGCAGGGGGCTTTTGGCTACCATAATGATTACGACTGCACAGATGGTAATAAAGTCCGGAATCAGGGTGGTAACGCTATTGTTTAATACGTCCTTTAAGGAGTTGATGTCACCGATAATGCGGGACAGGATTTTACCGGTAGGACGGCTGTCAAAAAAGTGAAAGTCCAGAGTCTGAATGTGCACGTACAGCTCCTGTCTGATGGTTAAGAGGACGCTGTTACACACCTTCGCCATAATGTACATACGCAGCTTTACAAGTAAAATCATAGTTACATTTAATATTATAGCAAAGAGCACTAAAAACAACAGTCCTTTCAGATCACCTTTGCCGATATAGTCGTCGATGGCTGCCTCTATGAACAGTGGATTCAGAAGAGAGACCACTACACAGTAGGCCATAATAAAAAGAACACCGGCCACTTCTTTTTTGTATTCCAGCAGATAGGAGAAAAGCCGCAGGAGAGTTTTCACTTTCCCGGTTTCTACTGACTGCTCATCATCTTTGAATGAGTTAACCGCCATGGATTACGCCTCCTTTTCTGTGAGAAATTCACCGTATTGGGCTATGTAGGTTTCATAATAAAGTCCTCTTTTTTCCAAGAGTTCTTCATGGGTGCCTCTTTCTGCAATATGGCCATCTTCCAAGAAGATAATTTCGTTGGCACCCCGGACGGCACTGATACGGTGGGCAATTACTATTTTCGTTGTATTTTTTAATTGCTTTAAGGTTTGGAAGATTTCATGCTCCGTCTCCATATCAAGAGCAGAAGTAGAGTCATCCAGTACCAGTATAGGAGCTTTTTTGGAAAGAGCCCGGGCAATACTGATACGCTGTTTCTGACCACCGGAAAGCCCGACGCCCCGCTCTCCGATAACGGTATCGTAGTTTTTGTCGAGACGTTCGATAAAGCTGCTTGCGGAGGCAGAGGCAGCAGAGTGAATAACGGTTTCTCTTGTAGTCAGTTCCTTTTTGCCAAGACGAATATTCTCGTCAATAGTATCCGAAAAGAGAAAGACATCTTGCATAACAGGTGATATGTTCTCTCGAAGCTGTTTTAAACTGAGGGAACGGATATCGACATCGTCCAGTTTGATACAGCCTTCCGTACAGTCATAGAGCCTCTGCAGTAAGTGCAGCAACGTGCTCTTGCCGGAACCGGTGGCACCCATGATACCCAGAGTATTGCCGGATTCTACGGTAAAGGAAATATCAGAGAGAATATTCTTTTCCTCCTTTTTGAAGCCTACATTTTCAAAAGAGAATTTACCGGTTACATGAGGAAGGATAACCGGATTTTCAGCCTCTTTAATAGAAGAGGTTTGTGCATACAGCTTTTTGATTTTTTTGCCGGAAGCAATGGCTGCGGAAAAGCTGTTTGTCAGCCATCCCAACATTTCCATGGGCCACACAATATTGGTGGAATACTGTACAAAGGCACCCAGATCACCTAAGGTAAATTCACCGGTTTCTCCGCCACCGGAAATATAGATATAGCCACCGGCCAGTAAAACCAGCAGGGGCAGAACCTTACTAATCAGGGAAAAGTAAGGGTGATATTTTACAAAGATTTTGGACTGCTGCATATTTAAATCATAATAACGCTTGTTATGTGAAAGGAATTTGCCGATTTCATACTTCTCACGGGCAAAAGCCTTCACTGTGCGGACACCCGTTAAGTTTTCCTCTGCGACAGTATTTAATTCTGCATTTTCCTCACTGATGGCATCATAAACCTTATCCAGCCTGCGTTCCAGATAAATTGCCAGAACAGCACAAAATATCATGCATGCGGTAGGAATGAGAGCCAGTCTCCAATTGGAAGTGAACATACAGAACAAAATGATGGAAACATGTACGATAACTTCGATAATCAGCATACCTACATATCCCATACCGTCCCAGATGCGGTCCACATCGTCCTTGATGCGGGACATCAACTCTCCGGTTCCGGTCTTGTCAAAGAAATCCGCAGAAAGTCCCTGTATGTGTTCAAATATATCCTTCCGCAGGGAAGCAGCGATTTTTGCACCGGTTACATCGAAGGTATATTCCTTGATATAGCCGAAAATAAAACGTCCTACACCGATTCCCAGAATACCGAGCAGGATGCCTGCAAGTGCCTCTGTATTACCATTGCCGATAACATCATCAATAATCTGTTTGGTAAGCAGTGGCGAGAGCATATCCAGAGCAACGCAGGTTACCAGGCTGAAGGTAGCTAACAGGTAAGCAGGCAGATGTCTTTTTATATGTGTTGATAGTTTTAACATTTTAGTAAACCTCCATAATGATTCACTCAAAAGGAAATACCGGACGCGGCTGCCACAGAGAGAAAAAGGAACTTTCGCAATCGGACGAAAGCAAAAAAGACCTGCGGCAGAAACCGCAGGTCATGGTGTCGTATTTTGATTAAGTTTTCCGATGGCGTAAAGAATACCGGAAAACATGTGCCAAACGCCGCAAAAACGGAGAACAGCCAATCAATAAAATACAGTGCTATGTCCTTTTGAGGTAACTGCATAAAATAATAAAGAGTATGTTGTCTGTAATGTAGTTGTGATGTTGATTCCCAATTCTCTGTTCTTCATGTCATTTACCTCCTTTTCTTAATTTTAGATTTATCTGTTAATTACATCAACTGCAAACAGCGTTAACTGACTTTTACAATACGATACTTTTTGATGGTTGTCAATCCCTGAAAAAAGATTATGCATATTTTCTGTCAATATTGATTACTGCAAAATAATTTTCATTCAGGGCTTTGATGTGTTCGGAAACAAGCCTGCGTACCTCATCATCACTGAATTTGAATTTGTAAGGCAGCATAATATCAAAAATAATATTGGTATGGGTGGGTCCCTTTACAAGTCTGAAGTCGTGTAGGGAAAGGGTTTCGTCTAAAGAAAGCAGATAAGAACAAATATCTTCCTTTAACCGATTACCCTCCGGGTCATTCGTGCAAACGGGGTCCATATGGATGACGGCATCGCATTTCAGTCTGGTCTGCAGAGTCCGCTCAATGTTGTCCACCATATCATGCAGTTCTAAAATATCGCCATCGGCAGGTACCTCCGCATGGAGGGAAATCATCAGCCTGCCGGGACCGTAATTGTGGACAATTAAATCATGAATACCGAGTACGCCTTCATAAGATAACACAAGTGATTCAATTTCTTTTACAAATTCGGGATCAGGTGCCTGACCTAAAAGAGGATTTAAAGTATCCCTTGCGGACGTAATACCGCTGTAGAAAATAAATAATCCTACCAGAATACCGCAAATGCCGTCCAGATGAAATCCGGTATAATGGGCTACCAGAGTAGAAACAAGAACAACTGAAGTAGCCAGGGTATCGCTTAAACTGTCTAATGCAGTTGCGTGAATGGCCTCGCTCTGAATTTTTTTGCTGATGGAGCGATTATATAAAAACATATAAAGTTTAATCACGATTGAACAAATGAGAATTATAACAACTGTTTTACTACAAATGGTATCCTCCGGTTTTATCAGCTTGGAGATGGAGGATTTGATTAACTCAAATGCCATAAACAAAATAGCGGCAGATACAGCCAGCCCCGATAAATACTCAATACGTCCGTGACCGAAAGGGTGATCTCTGTCAGGCTTCTGACCGGCCATCTTAAAACCAACCAGAGTAATAACGGAAGAAGCCGCATCCGACAGATTGTTAAGGGCATCTGCGGTGATGGCTATGGAATGGCTCAATGTTCCGGCAAAGAATTTGCCCAAAAAGAGAAATACATTAAAAATAATGCCTACCGTACCGCTTAAGAGGCCGTAGGACTGTCTGACCGCCGGAGAGGCTGTGTCATCACAGTTTTTGATAAAAATTTTTGATAATAAAGTAATCATAAGTATGTACTCCATGAGGTTGATGAATATTGTTATATTTTATTCTTTTTTTGGCAAAAATACAATGCCTGAGACAGAAATTGAAAAGAGGAATTGTAGGAAGTTGCTATTGCATGTTAAGAAGAGAACAGGTATAATTTTGTAGAAAACGGAAAATGACTCCATGAAAGGAAGGATATAAATAATGAGTAAGAAAACAACAGTACTTATGATACTGGACGGCTACGGCCTCAATGAAAAAAAAGACGGCAATGCTGTAGTGCAGGCAAAGACTCCCGTTATGGACAAGCTGATGGCAGAGTGCCCCTTTGTACGCGGTAATGCAAGCGGTATGGCTGTAGGTCTGCCGGATGGACAGATGGGAAATTCTGAGGTTGGGCACTTAAATATGGGTGCAGGCCGTATCGTATATCAGGAGCTGACCCGTATTACCAAGGAAATTGCAGACGGCACTTTCTTTGAAAATCCCGCACTGGTAAAGGCTATGGAAAACTGCAAAAAGAATAACAGTGCCCTGCACTGTATGGGTCTGTTATCCGACGGTGGTGTACACAGCCACAATACCCATCTGTACGGTCTGCTGGAAATGGCAAAAAGAAACGGGCTGGAAAAAGTATATGTGCACTGCTTCTTAGACGGCAGGGATACTCCTCCTGCAAGCGGTAAGGATTTTGTATCTGCTCTGATGGATGAAATGGAGAAAATCGGTGTAGGTGAAGTTGCTTCCGTAATGGGACGTTACTATGCAATGGACAGAGATAACAACTATGACAGAGTGAAGCTGGCATATGATGCCATGACCAAGGGGGAAGGTGACACTGCAGCATGCGGTCGCTGTGCAGTACAGAACTCTTATGATAAGGATGTCACCGATGAATTTGTGAAGCCTACCGTAGTAGTAAAGGACGGCAAGGCATTGGCAACCGTAAAGGACGGCGATTCCGTAGTATTTTTCAATTTCCGTCCCGACCGGGCAAGAGAAATTACCAGAGCATTCTGTGACGATGATTTTAAGGGCTTTGAGAGAGAAGCAAGAAAAGATGTCGTATTTGTCTGCTTCTCCGATTATGATCCTACTATTCCCAATAAGGAGGTTGCATTCCATAAGATTGCGGTTACCAATACCTTTGGTGAGTGGTTAGCGGCAAACAATATGACCCAGGCCCGTATTGCAGAAACCGAAAAGTATGCACATGTTACCTTTTTCTTCAACGGCGGAGTGGAAGAGCCTAACAAGGGAGAGGACAGAATCCTTGTAAATTCTCCCAAGGTTGCAACCTATGACTTAAAGCCTGAAATGAGTGCTTATGAAGTATGCGACAAGCTTACGGCAGCAATCCGAAGCGGAAACTATGATGTTATTATTATTAACTTTGCAAATCCCGACATGGTAGGCCATACCGGTGTGGAAGCAGCGGCAATCAAGGCAGTAGAAGCTGTTGATGAATGTGTAGGCAAAGCGGTGGAAGCGATAAAAGAAAACGGCGGTGCAATGTTTATCTGTGCGGACCACGGTAATGCGGAACAGCTGGTGGATTATGAAACCGGTGCACCTTTTACTGCACACACCACCAATCAGGTGCCCTTCATTCTGGTAAACTACGATGAAAACTATACTCTGCGTGAGGGCGGTTGTCTGGCAGACATTGTACCTACCCTGATTGAAATTATGGGTAAGGAACAGCCCGCAGAAATGACGGGCAAGTCCCTGTTAATTAAGAAATAAGGCGGTACCTTAAAACACCGTCATGGTAGTGGTATTTATCCCGCAAAAAACGATAGGGTTCTAAAAGGCTGACTTTCAGAACCCTATCGTTTTTTTGTGGGATAAAATACCACTACTATGGATATACTGACAAAAAAGGAGGTATGTCCATGAGTGCGTATATAAAGATTACAGATGTACACGGAAGAGAAATTTTAGACTCCAGAGGAAATCCTACGATTGAGGCGGAAGTCACTGTACAGGATATAATAACAGGTGAAACTCTTACCGGCAGTGCGGCGGTACCATCAGGTGCCAGCACAGGACGCTTTGAAGCAGTAGAGCTTAGGGATGCAGAACCACGCTATTTCGGGCTGGGAGTACAGAAGGCGGCTGATAATATTGATAAAAAGATAAAACCGCTTCTTTTGGAGAAAAATGTATTAAATCAGGTAGCTATTGACAGATTACTGTTGGAAGCCGACGGCACAGATAATAAATCCAATCTGGGTGCCAATGCCATGTTAGGCGTATCCCTGGCCTGTGCCCGTGCAGCGGCTGCAGCATTAAAACTGCCCTTGTATCGTTATCTGGGTGGAATCAATCCCCACTTAATGCCGGTGCCTATGATGAATATTTTAAACGGTGGTAAGCATGCGGCCAATACCGTAGACTTTCAGGAGTTTATGATTATGCCGGTGAGTGCAGGCTCCTTTAAGGAAGCACTGCGTATCTGTGCGGAAATCTATCACAATTTAAAAAAGCTTTTACAAAGCAAGGGGCTGTCTACGGGTGTGGGGGATGAAGGCGGTTTTGCACCGGATTTACCGGATGCGGATGCGGTACTTTCCCTATTGGTGGAAGCCATTGAGGCAGCCGGGTATACACCGGGAGCAGAGGTAAAGATTGCTCTGGATGTGGCAAGCAGCGAGCTTTATAATGAAAAGACCGGTATGTATCATTTCCCCGGTGAAAGCAGTCTGAAGGGCGAAGAGGTAGTGAGAAATACCGCGGAGATGATTGCTTATTACGAAGAACTGGTTTCCAAATATCCGGTTATTTCCATTGAGGATGGTCTTGCGGAGGATGACTGGGAGGGCTTTGTGGAGCTGACAAAGCGGTTAGGAAATAAAATCCAGTTAGTAGGTGATGACCTTTTTGTGACCAATGTAAAGAGACTGGATGCGGGTATTAAGCTGAAAGCAGCAAATGCTGTTTTGGTAAAAGTCAATCAGATTGGTACTTTGACCGAGGCATTTGATGCGGTGGAGCTGGCACAGAAAAATGGTTATAAGGCAGTGATTTCCCATCGCTCCGGTGAAACAGAGGATACCTTTATTGCAGATATTGCGGTGGCACTCAATGCCGGACAGATTAAAACAGGTGCACCCTGCCGAAGCGACCGTGTGGCAAAGTACAACCGGCTTTTGAAAATAGAAGAAGAACTGGGAAATATGGCAGAATACAGGGATGTTTTTGCCGAAGGAAAGTAGAGGAAGGAAAGGAGCCTGAATATATGTAGGAATATTTATGCATATTTAAGGCTCCTTTAATACTTATAGTTATATTTATTCAATATTTCTAAAAGTATGCATAAATATTGAATAAAATAAAGGCGTTGTGCGATTGCCGGAGAATGGTAAAGTGGCCGGGATTGCTTGACATATCGACATTTTTTACGTATCCTAACATATGTTAAACGCAAATTTCCACAAATTGTATAAAATGTATAATTTGCTATAAGTTTTATGATACGAGCAGGAGAAAATACTATGAGAAAGACTTACCAAAGAATGCTTGTCTTATTACTGGCATCTATGCTGGTGTTTACTTTGGCAGCATGCGGTGGCGAAAAGGAGTCCGCCGGGGATACATACACCTATAATACTGCACTGACTGATTTTCCTACCAACTGGAGTCCGTTTCAGTATCAGACGGCCATTGACGATGAGATTTTAAGCTATATTACAGAAGCTTTTTATGTATTTGATTATAATGAAAACAAGGACGGTTACAGACTGGTTCCCGGTGCAGCAAAAGCAGAACCTGTTGATGTGACTGCCGACTATGTGGGGCAATACGGTATTGAAGAAGGGGAAACGGCAAGAGCCTGGAAAATAACCTTAAGAGACGATTTGATGTGGGAGGATGGTACTCCTATTGTGGCACAGGATTATGTGAGAAGTGCAGAACTGCTGTTAGACCCTCAGGCACAAAATTACCGGGCAGATTCGCTGTATTCCGGAAATCTGGCAATTGTGAATGCACAGAACTTTTTGTATGCGGGACAGTATGCCTACTGCAATATGATTTCCACCTTTTATGCCCCGGAAGAATATATCAGCATGGAAGATATTGTCATGGCTCAGGACGGCACCCTGACTGCTTTTGGCAGGGATATTCTGTTAAAGCTGGATTCCTGCGGCTCATGGGATGAAGAAAATGGTCTGGATGCTTATTATGATGCGTATCCGGATGCATTTATGAAAGACGGTATCGATTTGTATACGGAGGTATTGGTTAAGACAGCGGACAAAGACGGTTACATAAAGCTGACACAGGATATTCTGGAGGATTTGAGATACATTATCGGTACTCTGAAGAACGGTGACCTTGCCGCTTATGAAGCAGAGGCGGGAGAATATGCCTTTGAGGAATGGCAGGAATTGTGTTTCTATGGTCAGTCCTATCCGGAGATAGGCATGGAAGAGGTAGGTATCCTGGCACCTTCTGATACAGAACTGGTACTGGTTCTGGAAAAACCGCTGGAAGGCTTTTATCTTCTTTATGCCTTGACGAGTACCTGGTTAGTAAATGAAGAGTTATATGTAAGCTGTGCAAGTGAAACAGACGGTGTTTATACCAACAACTACGGTACTTCGGTGGAAACGACCATCTCCTATGGCCCTTATAGGCTGGCTGCCTTTCAGGCGGACAAGCAGTTTGTGCTGGAAAGAAATGAAAACTTCCATGATGTGAAAGAAGGGTATTACCAGACTACTACATGGCAGGTTGACTGCGTGGCAGAACCGTCTACCAGACTGGAAATGTTTTTAAACGGTCAGTTAGATGCTTATGGTCTGAGTGCAGAGGATATGAAAACCTATGCAACCAGTGACTATACCTATTATACAACCATGGACTCTACTTATTTTATGGCACTGAATCCGGACAGGGAAGCCCTGGAGGCAGCACAGACAGCACTGGGAGACAACTATAATAAGACCATTCTTACGGTTAAGGAGTTCAGACAGGCTCTTTCCTTCTCACTGGACCGCTCTGCTTTTGCAATGGCAGCCATGCCTACCTGTAATCCGGCATTTGGGGTATATTCCAATCTGATAGTATCAAATCCCGAGACAGGGGAATCTTACCGTTCTACGGAGGAAGCCAAATGGGTTTTGGCACAATTCTGGGGCGTAAGTGAAGATATCGGGGAAGGAAAGCTGTATGCGGATGTAGATGAGGCGGTGGCAAGTATTACCGGTTACAATCCGGAGAAAGCAAAGCTGCTTTTTAATGAGGCATATGATATTGCTATAGCGGAAGGTCTGATGGATGAGGATGATATCATTGAAATCAGGATTGGATTGCCGAACAGTACATCCCAGACCTATGCAAAGGGATATGAATTTCTTGTAAACTGCTATACGGAGGCAGTAAAGGGGACGGCACTGGAAGGTAAGCTTACGTTTTCCAAAGATGATACACTGGGAAACGGTCTTTCGGATGCTTTGAGAGCAAATCAGGTAGATATGTTATTCTTCGTGGGCTGGACGGGTTCTGCATTGGATCCATATAATCTGATGGAAGCCTATACTATGCCGGACTATCAGTATAATCTTGCGTGGGATACCTCCAAAGAGATGGTCAGTGTCAATATTGACGGGATGGATTATACAGCTTCCGTGGCAGACTGGACACGTTGTATGGCGGGGACGGAAATTACCATTGTAGCAGCAGATGGTACAGTAAAAACCTTTTCGGCAGGAACGAATGATGGTGTGGATAAGGCAAGATTTGCAATCCTGACAACACTGGAATCTGCTGTATTAAGTACTTACAGTATGATTCCCATGGTAGATGATTCCACAGCGGCATTGAAAGGGATGCAGGTACAATTCTATACGGAAGAATATATTTTCGGTGTAGAACGCGGCGGTATCAAATATATGACATACCATTATACTGACGCTGAGTGGGAAGCATTTGTCGCTTCCCGGGGAGGAGAGCTTATTTATAACTAGGGGGTATTTTATGTTTAAGTATGTGCTCAAATGTATAGGCCTCATGTTCTTTGTGTTTTTCATTATTCTGACTATGTGCTTTGTGCTGGTAAAGCTTTTACCTGTCACAGATGCCAAACAGTTTGGAAAGGATATGAATCTGATTCTGCAAAGAAGAGAAGCATTGGGGTACGATAAGCCTATATTGGTGCAGTATGGTATTTTTTTAAAGAACAGTATATTGGGCGGGGACTGGGGAATCAGTGAATCTCTTTACCGTGGGCAGGATGTCTGGGATGTATTTGTTTCCAAGCTTCCCGCAACCCTTATGGTAAATCTGTATTCCGTTCTGTTTAGTGTACCGTTAGGGCTTATTCTGGGCATCTATGCGGCATTGAAAAAGAATAAATGGCAGGACTATGTAATATCTACGGTAGTTATGGTATTCATTTCGGTTCCCAGCTATGTCTATGCACTTCTGGTGCAGTATTTTCTGTGCTATAAATGGAAGTGGTTTCCCTTACAAATGGAAAGCGGGACGGACTGGTTTTCAGGGAGCATGTTTTTATCCGTGATACCGCCCGTACTTTCTCTGAGTTTTTCCACTATAGCCGGTCTGGCACGTTATATGCGTGCGGAGCTTTCGGAGGTACTTACGGGGGATTTCATGCTGCTTGCCCGTGCCAAGGGATTTACAAGGGCACAGGCCACAATACGCCACGCTCTGCGTAATGCCATGGTTCCGGTTTTCCCTGTGATTCTGGGGGAGTTTGCGGGGATTCTGTCAGGTTCCCTGATTATGGAAAAGATTTTCGGAATTCCGGGTGTGGGACAATTGTATGTAAATTCTATTACAGCTCTTGACTATAACTTCTTTATGCTGTTGTCTGCTTTTTATACGTTAGTTGGTCTGGTAAGCGGTATTGTCGTAGATATCAGTTACGGCTTTATTGATCCCAGAATCAGAATGGGGGAACGATGATATGGAAAAGCATGACATAGATTATAATCATATTCCCAAAGAAAAATTTGAATTTTATCACAGGGAAGGGCAGATGGCTCATAAAAAGCCGGAAGCTAAGCCGGTAGGCTGGTTTCAGGACGCCATGCTTCGTTTCTGCCGTAACAGAAGTTCTGCGGCAGCAGCAGTTATTATCCTTGGACTGATGCTTTTTGCCATTCTGGTACCGGCTTTTTGCAGTAACAGATACACAGAAAGTCCTACGGATACTGTTTATTTACAATATAGTAAGCTTTTGCCCAAGTGTGAGTGGCTTGCGTGGGCAGGCTGGGACGGCTGCAGTAAGGAAACGATAAAAGAGGCCGATTATTATGCACGTATGGCGATAGGTGAAGAAACGGGCATGAATCCCATAGCAGAGGTATACAGGGCAGACTATAAAGACCCCTCCGGTACGGCTGATACAAGCTATTATGATGTCAGAACGGATTCCTACATAAACAACGGTATGATGTATTTAAATCTCACTGCCAAAGAATATGAGGATATTCAGAACTGGCAGAACGAAAGTGGTATTCAGGTTATTTATCCTGCGGTAGATACTTCAGGCTTTACAATGGAAGCATTAAAGAACAATGCCGATATCTGGTATGTATGTACCCCGAAGGGGACGCCCAGGCTGGATGCCGAAGGAAATTTTGTACCGCTTTACAAGACTGACGGAAAGGATGGAGACTATGACAGTCTGCGTATTGAGGGAGACGACGGTTCTTACCGTTATGCACAGATAACAGGCAGCAGCGATGCCCTTTCTTATAAGGTCAGAGTATTCAGCTACACCTATTTTCAATACAGATATGGCTTTGAACCTTCCTTTTTGTTTGGAACAAATGCATTTGGACAGGATATCCTCACCCGCCTGGCAAAGGCAGCACGCTTCAGCTTCCTTCTGGCTGTCAGTGTGTCGGCAATCAATCTGGTAATAGGTGCACTTTATGGTGCTGTTGCCGGATATTATGGAGGCGTGGTGGATTTGGTACTGGAACGGATAGCGGATGTTTTAAGCGGAGTACCGTTTATTGTAGTCACATCTCTTTTTCAGCTTCATCTGGCACAGAAGGTTGGAGCGGTATTGTCCCTATTGTTTGCTTTTGTACTGACCGGTTGGATTGGAATGGCACGAACCACCCGTATGCAGTTTTACCGCTACAAGAAAAAGGAGTATATTCTGGCGGCACGTACCCTGGGTGCAGGTGATTTCAGACTGATATGGAGACACATATTTCCCAATGCATTGGGAACCTTGATTACCGGAGCAGTACTGTTAATACCGGGTGTTATCTATTCGGAATCCAACCTGACTTACTTAGGTATTGTCAATCTGGATTCCGCCACCATGTCCTCTATTGGCAGTATGCTTTCCGCAGGACAGCCTTTGCTAACCACCAGCCCCCATATTATATTGTTTCCGGCGGTATATATTTCTTTACTGATGATTTCCTTTCATCTGCTTGGGAACGGTTTGCGGGATGCCTTCAATCCAACCTTGAGGGGAGAGGAGGAAGCAGATGAAAAATAAGTTGTCCGTAAAAAATCTTGTTGTTTCCTTTAAAACTCTGGCCGGAAAAGTACAGGCGGTAAGGGATATCAGTTTTGATTTAAAAGAAGGAGAAACCCTGGCGGTTGTAGGAGAATCCGGTTGTGGTAAATCAGTAACCTCCAAGGCTGTTTTGGGGCTTCTGGCAGGAAATGCCATCATAGAGGGCGGCTCTGTGAACTATGACGGAGTTGATTTATTAAAGATATCCGAGAAAGAGCTTTGTCATATCAGAGGCAGTAAAATCGCGATGATTTTTCAGAATCCTCAATCCTGTCTCAATCCGATTATGAAGGTAGGCAGGCAGATAACGGAGACCATACTCTTAAAGAACAGGAGAAGCGGGAAATCAGGTGATAAAGCAATGATTTCCGGGGCTGAAGCAAAGAGAAAAGCTCTTCAGCTGATGGAGGAAGTGGGTATTTCCGATGCCAAAAAGAGATATAACCGGTATCCCTTTGAATTGTCAGGTGGAATGTGCCAGCGTATTGTAATTGCCATTGCATTGGCACAAGACCCGGATATTCTTATATGTGATGAGCCGACAACGGCACTGGATGTTACCATTCAGGCACAGATTCTGGAGTTGATTAATAAGCTGAAGGAACAAAGAAAGCTTTCTGTCATTTTTATTACGCATGATTTGGGCGTGGTGGCAAATATGGCAGACCGTGTTGCGGTTATGTATGCAGGCAAAATAGTAGAAATCGGTACCTGTGATGAGATTTTTTATGCACCGGCACATCCGTATACATGGGCACTTTTGTCAGCAATGCCGGATCTGCAAACCAAGGGGAGACTTATGGCAATTCCCGGCACACCGCCCGATATGGTTTCCCCTCCCAAAGGAGATGCCTTTGCAGAAAGAAATCCCTATGCATTAAAGATTGATTTTGAAATGCAGCCGCCTATGTTTAAAATCAGTGAGACGCATTTGGCAGCCACATGGCTGTTACATCCCAATGCTCCCAAGGTAGAACTTCCGGAATGCGTTATCCGGTGCCAAAGCAGGAGAAAACGAAAGGAAGGTAGCGGTGATGAAGCAACCTCTTAACGGAGAAGAAGATATACTGGTGGTAGAGCACCTTTGTAAATATTTCAAAGAAAACAAGGCGGTGGACGATGTAAGCTTTCAGGTAAAGAAGGGAGAGGTGTTCGGTCTGGTGGGAGAATCCGGCTGTGGGAAAACCACGATAGCACGTTCTATTATCAGGCTTTGCGACATTACCTCGGGTAATATTTATTTTAAGGGGGAAAGAATTGCGTCCGGCGGGGAGAAGAAACGCAAAACGGTAACGCAGATTCAGATGATCTTTCAGGACCCCGTTGCTTCGTTAGATCCACGCATGACTGTCAGGCAGATTATTGCAGAAGGGTTGATTATCAGAGGGAAGAAGGACAAAGAAGAAATAGACAGACAGGTCTGTGAAATCATGGAAACGGTAGGGCTTTTACGAGAGCATGCAGACCGCTATCCCCATGAATTTTCAGGAGGACAACGGCAGCGTATCGGTGTGGCACGTGCCATTATTATGAATCCCGGTCTGCTGATTGCGGACGAACCGGTGAGTGCATTGGATGTATCCGTTCAGGCACAGGTAATCAATCTGTTAGATGATTTACGCCACAGGATGGGACTCACAATTTTGTTTATTGCACATGACCTTTCTGTGGTAAAATATTTTTCGGACAGAATTGGTGTTATGTACCGTGGGAAGCTGGTGGAGCTGGCATGTGCAGAGGAGTTGTTTGCCAATCCCCTCCACCCGTATACAAAGGCACTGCTGTCTGCAATTCCCCTGCCGGACCCTGACTATGAAAAGCATAGAAGACGTATTATGTATGACCCTGTGAAAGAACATGATTACAGTATGGAGCTGCCTTCCATGCGGAAAGTGACAGAGGAACATCTGGTATACTGCAATCAGGCTGAATTTGAAAAATATAAGGCACAGTTGCAGTAAAAACGGCAGAATTGTAGTAATAGAAGAGATTTTTACATAACAACGGCGGATTATAACGATGAAATATAGAAAGTACGGGATATCATTATTAACAGGACTGTTGCTCTCCTTTATGCTTATGTGGTATAGAGGATTTTTGAGTGCACAGAATCCGGCAGACAGAGTTTTAATTGTATGTGACAGTATGACTATCCTTGCATTCCTCTATCTGGGGACAGGTGCTTTATTATGGGTATCGGCTACAGGCTGCCTGGACATTTTCGGCTATGCCTTAAAAAAGTGCGTCCATGTACTGCTTCCCGGGAGGCTGCACGATACTGCCGGGAATTATTATGAATATAAGGTAAAGAAAAGCGAAGGGCAAAAAGCTCACAGGGAGCGATATGCTCTGGTAACCGGTTTGTTTTTCCTGTTGTGTAGTTTTATACTGGCGGCAGTCTGGTATATGATATCTTAACTTGATTATTACATGGGATAACAGTATAATGGTTGCATAAGTTTTGATTATTGGGAGGAATCCATGAAAATTGTCATTGTGGGCTGTGGTAATGTGGGAAGAGCTCTGGCAGAGCAGTTGTGCAAAGAGGGACACAATATCACGGTTGTAGATGAAAACGAAGAAAAAGTCAGAGGGCTTGCGGATACCTGTGACATTATGGGAATAGTAGGAAACGGTGCTGTTTATAGTGTGCAGCTGGAGGCAGGGGTCCATGAAGCCGATTTGCTGATAGCCGTAACAGGGCAGGATGAATTAAATCTCTTGTGCTGTTTACTGGCCCGTAAGGCAGGCGGACGTCATACGATTGCGAGAGTCAGAAATCCTGTTTATTATAAAGAAATTGCATATCTGAAGGAAGAACTGGGATTGTCTCTGGTTATCAATCCCGAATACACGGTTGCTACAGAAATTGCAAGATTATTAAAGTTCCCTTCTGCTTTAAAAATAGACACCTTTGCAAAGGGCAGGGTAGAGCTGGTAAGATATCGGATTACAGAAAATTCGGTGCTTTGCGATATGCAGTTGAAGAATGTCAGCTTAAGATTTAAAAGCGACGTGCTGATTTGTATTGTAGAGCGGGGGGAAGAGGTATATATTCCCGGAGGTAATTTTGCTCTGCAGGCAGGAGATGAAATTACCATTGTTGCAAAATCTGCTAAGATTGCAGCCTTTTTTAAAAAAATAGGCGTGCCGACCACCAGTGCAAAGGATGTCATGATTATAGGCGGTGGCGAGACGTCTTTCTATCTGGCAGAGATTCTGAACGATATGGGCATTAAAGTTAAAATTGTGGACAAGTCGAGAGAACGCTGTGAAGAGCTGAGCGAACTGTTACCGTATGCCATGATTATCTGTGGGGATGGTACGGAAAGAAGCCTTCTGATGGAAGAAGGCCTGGCACAGGCAGAATCCTTTGTTACCATGACCAATTTTGACGAAGAGAATATTATGCTTTCCCTGTTTGCAAAAAGTCTGACAAAGGGAAAGATTATTACCAGGATACATAGAATCGACTATGATGAAATCGTAGACAATCTGGATTTGGGAAGTATTGTGTATCCCAAGCATGTTACGGCGGAAACGATTATTAAGTTTGTAAGGGCCATGCACAATTCCCTGGACAGCAATATTGAAACCCTGTACCGGTTAAACGATAACAGGGTAGAAGCCTTGGAATTCCTAATAAAAGAAGACTGTCCGCTTGTGGGAATTCCGCTGCAGGAACTGAAGTTAAAAAAGAATATTCTGGTTTGCAGTATCAATCATATGGGAAATATCGTGACACCCGGCGGACAAAGTGTAATCAATGTAGGGGACACGGTGGTTGTGGTTACGACACAGACCGGTTTCCATGATATCAGGGACATTCTGGAGTAAGAAATTATGAATTATTCGATTATTCGTTATATATTGTGCAGAGTGCTGGAACTGCTGGGAATTCTGCTGCTTCTGCCTTTTTTGGTCGGAGTGATATACGGAGAAAAGCAGGCCGCTGTCTACCTGATAGTGGCAGTATGCAGCTTCCTTCTGGGCTTTGTGGGAAAAAGATGGAAACCGAAAAGTAAAGTGTTCTATGCAAGGGAAGGATTTGTGGCGGTTTCCTTAAGCTGGCTGGTTATGAGCCTTATCGGAGCACTTCCCTTTGTGCTGACAAAAGAGATTCCCTCTTATGTAAATGCGGTCTTTGAGACAATATCCGGGCTTACAACTACCGGCGGCACGATTCTTGCAGATGTGGAAATCCTGTCCAGATGCACCCAGTTCTGGAGGCTGTTTACCCACTGGATCGGGGGAATGGGAGTGCTGGTACTGATTATGGCGGTGCTGCCCTTGTCAGACGGTCATAATATGCACCTTATGCGGGCGGAGAGCCCGGGGCCTTCGGTAGGTAAGCTGGTGCCGAAAGTACGAAGCACAGCACAGATTCTATACGAAATATATATTGCAATTACACTGGTGGAAATTGTTTCCCTGATGATTACAGGGTTACCGTTATACGATGCGGCGACTCTGACATTTTCCACTGTGGGAACAGGTGGTTTCGGACTGCTGAATTCCAGTATTGCAGAGTACTCCAGGGCTTCACAGACGGTATTTTTGATCTTTATGCTGCTTTGCGGTATCAATTTTAATATTTACTATCTGTTTTTAATCAAGAAACCCAAAGAAGTTTTCCGCAGTGAGGAAGTGCGGATATATCTGGGAATTGTGGCGGTATCGGCCCTGCTGATTGGAATTAATATCAGGGATAGCTTTGCAAGCTTCGGGGAAGCCTTATTTCAGGGCACCTTTCAGGTGGCATCCATTATTACCACAACAGGCTTTACCACGGCGGACTTTAACCTGTGGCCGGTATTTTCCAAAACAATATTGTTTCTGCTGATGCTGGTTGGTGCCTGTGCCGGCAGTACAGGGGGCGGATTAAAGGTATCCCGTCTGATAGTACTTTTGAAAAGTATCAAATATGAAATTTCGGCAGTGATACATCCCAGAAGCGTAAAGAAGATGTATCTGGACGGCAGAGTGTTATCCAATAATGTGATACATTCCATAAAGGTCTATCTGGCGATTTATGTGCTGATATATTTTGGCTCGGTACTGTTAATCAGTGTGGATAATTTCAGCTTTGAAACCAATATATCGGCGGTTATGGCAATGTTTAATAACGTAGGTCCCGGCTTTGATATGGTAGGTCCGTCGGGAAATTTTGCGGCATTTTCAACATTTTCCAAATGTGTGCTTATGTTTGATATGCTGGCGGGCAGACTGGAACTGCTGCCTTTACTGGTAGTATTTTCTATAAAGACCTGGAAAAAGTAAAAAATCAGTTGAAAATATTGAAACACTGTGGTACAATGATATCCGCATGGTTTGGTATGCATTAGTTTGATTCCCCTTGGAGGTGTGAGATGAGAATCTTTTTAACGATATTATTTATTATTGTATGCATAGCACTGGTAGTGCTTGTATTGATGCAGGAGGGTAAATCCGCAGGACTTGGAGCCATCAGTGGTGCAGCAGAAACCTACTGGGGTAAGAATAAAGGACGTTCCATGGAGGGACAGTTAGTAAAGATTACCAAGATTCTTGCAGTATCATTTGTTCTGCTTGCGTTAATACTGAATCTTAACGTATTTTAATGTGATTAAGATGAGAGCACTCCTTAGAGAGTGCTCTTTTTGTACACTGTGTCTCAGCCATAACCGGATAAAAGAGACGGTTGCAGAAACTTAGTCGTGGCAGAAAGGAATTGTCTTGACAGAGCAGAATAAGGAAATAATAGAAAAAAGAAAAAAAGTAATATGTGATTTAGTGGACGATGAACTGTATGTGCCTATGAAGGAAAAAGAGCTGGCTGTATTTTTACAGGTGGCAGGTGAAGACAGGGCGCAGTTAAAGCAGATTTTAGAGGAACTGGTTTTGGAAGGGAAGCTCAGCGTCACTGCCCGCGGAAAGTATATCAAAGGCAGCGGACAGGCAGCGGCTCCTCTTATCGGTACCTTTATCAGCAATGCCAGAGGCTTTGGATTTGTGGAGATAGAGGGCAGGGAGGAAGATTTGTATATCCCGGCTGAATATGTGGGTAATGCCTTCCATATGGATAAGGTAGAAGCAGCGTTACTGCCCAAGGGACACGGAAAACGGCAGGAGGCCAAAATAGTCCGTGTGATAGAGCGGACCATGACCCATATTGTGGGAACGTATGAAAAATCCAAAAACTTTGGATTTGTAAGACCGGACAATACCAGAATTTCCTGTGATGTATTTATTCCCGTAGAACGTTCTAAAGGAGCCGTAACAGGACATAAAGTAGTAGTAGAGCTTACCGATTATGGCAAGGGCGGCAGGAACCCGGAAGGCAAGGTTGTAGAAATACTGGGGCATATTAACGACCCCGGTGTGGATATTTTATCCATTGTAAAGGGGTATGATCTGCCCATGGAGTTTCCGGAAAAGGTATTAAACCAGGCAGAAAGAGTGGCGAAGGAAGTCAGTGAAGCCGATATGGCAGGCCGCAGGGATTTGCGTGATGTGGTGATGGTCACCATTGACGGCGAAGATGCAAAGGACTTGGATGATGCAGTTAGTGTATCCTTTGATGAAAGCACAGGCCTGTACCGGTTGGGCGTACACATTGCGGATGTAACCAATTATGTGCAGGAAAACTCCGCTTTGGACAGAGAAGCACAGAAAAGAGGTACAAGCGTTTATCTGACGGACAGGGTGATTCCGATGCTTCCGCATACCCTCTCAAACGGTATGTGTTCCTTAAATGAAGGTGTGGACAGACTGGCATTAAGCTGTCTGATGCAGATTGACACCCGGGGAGATATTGTGGATTATGAAATAGTGGAGTCCGTTATCTGCGTTAACCGCCGTATGAGTTATACCTCTGTAAAAAAGATACTGGAAGATAACGATGTTCCGGAAACAGAAAAGTATGCAGAGCTGGTGCCCCAGTTTAAGCTGATGGCAGAGCTTTCCGGATTACTCAGGGCTAAACGTAAAAAGCGTGGAGCCATTGACTTCGATTTCCCTGAAAGTAAGATTATCTTAGAACCGGACGGACACCCCGTAGACATCATGCCTTATGAGAGAAATACTGCCAATATGTTAATTGAGGATTTCATGCTGGCGGCGAATGAAACCGTAGCACAGCATTTTTACTGGCTGGAAGTCCCCTTTGTATATCGCGTTCATGAAAAACCGGATACCGACAAAATCCAGAAGTTAAATATTTTTATTAACAATCTGGGGTATTATATGAAAGCTGTTGGCAGAAAAGGAAGAAAGGTTTCCGATGAGGAAGTGCACCCCAAGGAAATCCAGAAGCTTCTTAAAAATATAGAGGGTACACCGGAAGAAGCCATGGTAAGCCGTCTTACCCTTCGCAGTATGAAGCAGGCCCGCTACAGCACGGAAAGCACGGGACACTTTGGACTGGCTTGCCAGTATTACTGCCACTTTACGTCCCCTATCAGACGTTATCCGGATTTGCAGATACACCGCATTATCAAAGAACAGCTTCGTGGCAGACTGAATCAGGAGCGTATGGCACATTACAGGGAAATTCTGGATAATGTGGCAAAACATTCTTCCGAAACGGAACGCCGGGCTGACGAAGCCGAGAGAGAAACCGACAAACTTAAAAAGGCAGAATATATGTCAGAACGTATCGGTGAGGAGTATGACGGCATCATTTCCGGTATTACCGCATGGGGGATTTTCGTGGAGCTACCCAACACGGTGGAGGGTATGATACACGTATCCAAGCTGCCGGGGGACTATTTCTGCTACAACGAAAGCACTTATGAAATGACAGGGGAAAAAACCGGTATCAGTTACCGTCTGGGTGAACCGGTGCGTGTCAGGGTAGCCGGTACGGACAGCCTTACCAAAGCAATTGATTTTGATTTGGTGGAGAGTGAAGAGTAATATGCCGGCAGCAAGGAGAGAAAAGTATGAGCAAGGAAGCAGAAAAACTGATAGCAAATAATAAAAAAGCTTATCACGACTATTTTATAGAGGAAAAGTACGAAGCAGGACTGGTACTGCACGGTACGGAGGTAAAATCCATGCGTATGGGAAAGTGCAGTATCAAGGAGTCCTTTGTCCGCATAGAAAATAATGAGGTCTGGGTCTACGGTATGCACGTAAGTCCATACGAAAAAGGTAATCTCTTCAACAGAGACCCGCTTCGTCCCAAGAAGCTTTTACTTCACAGGGAACAGATACGGAAACTGACCGGTCAGCTTGCAGAAAAGGGACTGACCCTGGTTCCTTTGCAGGTTTATTTCAAGGATGGCCGTGCCAAAGTAGAAATTGGTCTGGCACGTGGTAAAAAACTGTACGACAAACGTCAGGACATTGCCAAGAAAGACCAGAGAAGAGAAGCAGAGAAAGAGTTTAAAGTGAAAAATTTGTATTAAAAATCCAAAAATGTACCATTGACGAAGACGATATTTTTTCATATACTGAATCTGTAAAGAGTTATCAATATAAGGGCTAGTCAAGGTTTCGACAGGGGTCTTGCAGCTGGAGAAGCTATCCGCAGGCGATGCGTCAAATCGCAAACTTAAATATAAACGCTGA
>JBJEMX010000026.1:0-12305 GCA_051879895.1 Lachnospiraceae bacterium | reverse complement strand
AGTATCCCTGCTTTCTAAATATTCAGTTGTAACACATGTATTGTAATCCTACAAACTTTGAAAAAGGAAAGAACCGGAAGGATGGCATATAGGTATCTTCCCTCTTCCACACTCTTTGAAGGCTCTCATTTGTAAGAATCTTGTAAGATTTCCCCCTCTTTTTTTGTAAGAAAATTTATTTATAATAAAATTGTCAGGATATCTGTGATATGATAACGGTAATAAGGATAAAGGACGGTTTTGTTATGGAAAATGAATGCATTCTGGTGGCAGATGATGATCGCGACATTGTTGCCACGCTAAAAATCCAGTTGGAAAAGGAAGGTTTTTCGGTGCTGCCTGCCTATGACGGTCAAGAGGCACTGGAGATACTGACAAAGACCAAAGTGCATCTGATTTTACTGGATATTATGATGCCCCGTCTGGACGGCTTTTCCACCATTATGAAAATCCGTGAAAAGCAGAATATTCCCATTATTGTTATGTCCGCCAAATCAGAGGAGTCTGATAAAATTTTGGGTCTTTCCATCGGTGCGGACGATTATATTACCAAACCCTTTAATTCCAGGGAGGTCATCGCCCGCGTACGCAGCCAGTTAAGACGTTACATGAAGCTTGGCGGAATTTACGCCGGAAACGACGAAGTTAAAATCGGCCGGCTTTGCTATAACTTTACAGAGCATACTCTGACCGCCGATGACGAACCAGTCAGACTGACTTCTACCGAGACCAAAATCATAGAACTGCTTATACGGCACCCCGGACGCATTTTTTCTGCAGAAGAAATCTATACCCGCGTCTGGAACGAGCCCATGACATACAACGGCGAAAACACGGTGATGGTTCATATCAGACGGATACGTGAAAAAATTGAAATCAATCCGGGAGAACCGGAGTATTTAAAGGTGGTGTGGGGAATTGGATACAAATTTGAAAAAAGATAAAATCTCAAAGAAAGATAAGACATTCAAAAAAGGAAAACTAATCAGGGCTTTTATTTACAGGGTACTGTGTATGGGTTCTCTTTTTGTTTTCCTCATCTCTGCCGTCATCGGCAGGAATGCACTCTATACGGCTGCCACCATTGGACCGGAAAAAGCTTTAAGTGGCAAATTTTATGTATATCCTGAATTTCAGGAATTTATAGATACCCAGTTTTATAATATCATGTTGTACTATGCAGGCATTGACGATGCCAATTTAACTGTCTTGGAACACAGAAGGTCCTTCTTTTTGGAAATGGCCAGGGCAAGCGGTGATATTTTATATTATATCGAAACGCCTAAAGAAACCCGGGACAATACTTCCTATCCCCTGTTTTCCGAGCGAGACGGGCAATTGCTCATTCCCGGCGGCTACAGACTGTGCTACTACTGGAATGGTCCTGTAAACGCCCTTTATTATTATGCTGACAGTCTGGACCAGACGTATTGCAGAGACTCTTTAACAGATACTTTAATTACTTCCATCCTTCCCACCAAAATCAGCCCTCCTTATGAAACGACCTTTCAGGATGCACACGCCATAAGGGTTCTGCTTGCTGTCAAAACCAATGTGGAAACCTATACCCATCCCATATTGAAGGAGCTTCACTATGAAGCCAAATGCAACCAGACAATATTGTGGATGTGTATAATTTCTCTTGCCAGCACTCTGTTTTTCGGATTGTTGTGCCTGTTTTCCCAAAAGGCAGGTCGTATGGCATGTACTTCCTATGCGAATCTTTCCGGCAAAGTACTTTTTGAAATCAAATTACTGTGCCTTACCATCTTAGGTTTTTGCTTTTACCGGTATGGCGGAGCACTACTCTCTTTTGGTACTGCACTTCCCAAACAAACGCTGCCATCCATTGCATTGTTTTTTCCGACCGGCTGCCTGTTCTATCTGACATATACAGACTACAGGCAAAACGGGAAAAAAATATTAACCCAGTCATTGATAAAAAAGCTTATTTTATATGTCAGAAAATACATACATTCTTTGCCATGGTATCGTAAGGCACTGACCATTTGTGCCGCTCTCATGACCGGTTCTGTTTTTTGCATACTGGTGGGAATTTATATGCTTACACTAAATCTCCTTGCACTTTCGTATTCCGTCAACGGACGGTTAAGGCACAATGAATTGGAGCTTATCTGGTATATACTGGGCGGTTTATTGCTGGCAGCCGGTCTGTTTTTGTTTATCATGTATATCAGAGCCAAACACTTTATCAAGGATATGAAGGCTGTAACGGACAAAATTTCCTCTATGCTGGCAGGAACAGATACAGAAGCTCTCATGCTTCCCCACAGTTCCCTGCTTTGTCAGACCGCTGCCGAGCTAAATGTTCTAGAAAGCGGTATTGAGGCTGCTGTGGAACAGAAAAACCGCTCTAATAAAATGCGGGTAGAGTTAATTACCAATGTCTCCCACGACTTAAAAACACCGCTGACTTCCATTATTAACTATGCAGACCTTCTCTGTGAGGAAGACCTGTCCCCTGCTGCTTCGGAATATGCAAAATCCCTGCAAAAGAAAGCCTACCGGCTTAAGGCCATGGTACAGGATGTATTTGAGCTTTCCAAAGCTACCAGCGGTAACTTGCCGGTGAAAAGCCATACCTTAGATCTTGCAAGGCTGCTGAAACAGACCCTTGCCGATATGGAAGAACAAATACAGAATAGTCCACTGACCTTTAAGGTAACTGTTCCCGATATGCCGGTGTGGGTGGACGCTGACGGCGACAGACTTTACCGGGTTTTCCAGAATCTTTTTATCAATACCCTGCAATATTCGCTGGAAAATTCCCGTGTACACGTTACTTTGTCCTTAGAAAACAATACCGCCTGTGTCAAGGTGAAAAACACTTCTAAACAGGAACTCAACTTTGATACACAGGAAATTGTAGAACGCTTTGTGCGTGCTGACTCCTCCCGCACCTCGGAGGGCAGCGGTTTAGGACTCTCTATTGCCGAAAGCTTTACCGAAGCCTGTGGCGGCACCTTCCATATAGAAACGGATGCCGATATGTTTACTGCCTGTGTGCAATTTCCTATTGCCGCCAAAGCCCCTACTCCGGATATCGCATTGGAGACAACAACTTCTACGAATACCGCTGATGCCGAACTGTCCTCCGTTGACTCAGTGCCAAAAGCAGATTCGTCCCAATAGCAATATAAATTCTTCTCAAAAACCCCTGTTACAGGAGTGTTGTGGGTAGCCCGACACCTCTCCTGTAATAGGGGTTTTTCTATAATCGCTTATTTGGGAATGAAACTATGCTTAAAATACTATAAATGCAGACCGGTATCTTCGGCACAGCCTAACATGATGTTTAAGCACTGTATGGCGGCACCGGAAGCGCCCTTGCCCAGATTGTCAAATCTGGAGGAGAGTAACAAGCGACCCTCGCACCCCGTTACAAAAATTTCCATGCCATCCCAGCCGCTACGTACATTCGCACCCAAAAAGTTTCTGGTTTCCGCCTCTGCTCCGAAAGGTGCCACCTTCACAAACTTTTCTCCGGCATAGTATTCCGTATAAAAAGCATGCAGCTTTTCAGGACTGATATTTTCACTTAAAAGCTCCCCGCAAAGAGGAAGGGACACTAACATACCACTGTAATAATCACATACAATAGGAGAAAATAAGGGTTCTCTTACAAGTCCTGTAATATGCTTCATTTCCTTTAAGTGCTTGTGCTGTTGGCTCAATGCATACTCTCTGGGAGAATCCAGTTCTGCTATTCTCTCCTCTGCCTCATATTCTGCAATCATCTTTTTACCGCCGCCACTGTAACCGGAGATGCCAAAGGTAGTAACCGGATAATCCGCAGGCAGTATGCCGGCATTTACAAGGGGATATACCAGCGAAACCACACCGGAAGCGTAGCATCCGGGTACCGCTACCCGCTTGCCCGTCCTGATTGCCTCGCGGAATTCTTTAGAAAGCTCCGGAAAACCATATGCCCATCCACTTTCTGTCCTGTGGGCAGTTGAGGCATCGATAATTTTGACATTTTCATTTTCTACCAGAGAAACCGCTTCTCTTGCTGCTGCATCCGGCAGGCACAGAAAAGTTATATCGGAAGCATTGATAAGACGCTTTCTTTCTGCCGTATCCTTTCTCAAATCAGGGTCTATGGTCAAAAGTTCAATATCCTGTCTGCCCTGAAATCTCTCATTGATACGCAATCCTGTAGTGCCTTCGCTGCCATCTATAAAAATCTTTGTCTTGCTCATATGCTGTCCTTTCTCATATAAGTCACATAGGTATAGGGTATTTCTCCCTCTATCCGTTCATCCACGGTCTTTTCAAAAAGGGATGTATCAAACTCCGGGAAATAGGTATCTCCCTCTATCTCTGCATCCACTTCCGTAATATACATCTTTTCTACCATATCTATAGCTTCTCTGTAAAGTCCTGCTCCCCCGGAAATATAAATATGTTTTCCCGGCTGCAATTCTTCTGCCTTTCTGACTGCCTCCGGCAGGGAAGCGGCTGTGGTACAGTTTTCTGCTTCAAAGCTGGCCGTGTTGGATACTACCACCGTAAACCGGTTGGGCAGGGGTCTGCCAATTTCTTCATAGGACTTACGTCCCATAATCACTACATTTCCGGTAGTCAGCTCCTTAAAGCGTCTCTGTTCCCCCTTAATTCTCCATGGAATCTGCCCTTTATTACCTATAACACGATTTCTTGTATATGCTACAATCAGTGCAATCATTATTTTTCTCCTTTTTCACAGCACTTTTCCCACGGCTCCGGTTTTGCAAAATAGTAGCCCTGTGAATAAGTAATACCGATTTCCTGCATAATCTGCTGGATACATTCATTCTCCACAAATTCACCTACTATCTCTTTATCACGGCGTTTACACCATTCTGAAATCAGCTCCACAAACTCCCGGCACTTTTCATCGTTACCGATTTCTTTGATAATGGCACCATCCAGTTTTAAGATATCCGGATCTAATCGTATAATATGAAGCAGATTGGAAAAACCACTTCCGAAATCGTCGATTGCCATCTTGGCTCCATAGCTGTGTACACTGTCTGCAAACTGTTTCACAAACTGATAGTCTCGTACTTCTTCACTTTCTACCAGCTCAAAGATAAAGTTCTCGGGATGTGCTGCTTTTTCCAGTCCGCTAAAAATAGTTCCCAGTAAATCTCTTTCATAAATATCCTGCACAGTCAGATTGATGGATACTTTCACATCTTTATCCATGAACATGGTCATAACCTTCTTGACCATCATCAGTGACATCGTTTCATACAGATTGTAATCTTTTGCAACCGGTAAAAACTGTCCCGGAAAATACAGTTTCCCCTGTGCATCCTGGATACGCATCAGTGCCTCGTATAAATTAATTTTTCCCACACGATTGTCATAAATGCCTTGGAAGTACGGTACCACTCTATCTTCAGCCAGAGCTTCCCGTAATACCTGAAGCATATGCATCTCTTCTTTTACGCTGATAACCTCTTCCGGTACCTCATGATACTGCACAAAGGATATCTTATGACGGCTGCCGTACTGTAAGGCCTCTTCCACCTTCTGCAGTGCATCCTCTTCATGCAAAACCACTGCACAGGTATAGGTAAACGCAGATTCTTTATCTGCTGCACTGTTCAGATAATCATAAATTTCTCTGATACAGGATACAAAGTCTTCATCGTTCACTCCCTGACTGGCTGCCAGCATCAGTGAATAGTCCCCATAGCTGTATGCATGCAGTCCTCGTGTCCTAAAGCGGGGTGCCACTTTTTTGTATATCTTCTTCCACTCCTCAACAAAGGCATCCTGTCCCATAAACACCCTGAGAAGTTTGGCATTTTTTATATTGAATACTGCAATCTTGTCTAACTCCAGACGGTCGCACTCGTAAAGATACTGTGTCTGGTTTGGTATCTCCAGTTCCTCACAATAGAACATGGCCTGCCGCATCTGTTTCTGCCGTTCATCCAGTTCCCTGTTCAGTTGCTTATTACCTGCTTTTAACAGATAATTAATCATATGCACATTATTGTGCTGCAGTGCCGATACATTTGCCAGTGCTTCTTTTCTCAACAGCAGACGTGCTGACTGATTTTCGGAAATACCTGCCAGAACAAAGGTTGAATTGGCATAAATATTTCTGTTCTGTATATTGCTAATCTCACCGGCTAACAGAGCACCACTCATATTTGTGGTATAGAACTGTCCAACCTCCCATGTAGCACAGTCATGCAGCATCCACATACGGGATAAGCAGTCATACGCAAACAGGGCTTCTACCGGTTCCTCTTTTAATTTCCGATAAACTTCACTTAACTGATTTACAATCTTCTGAGGTTCAAAATATCCCAGTGAAAACTTTGCACCCGGTGCTATTTCCGTAAACATACTGACGCGGCTCTGCCCCTTCTCTTTCCATGGAGAAGGAAGTTCCGTATAAGGCTCATAGACCAGATTGTAAGCAATCTGCCGGCCCTCTTCTTCCTTTATTAGCGGAAATATTCCCGTCAAAGACGGATTCTGCTGCAGTTCTTCTTCCCCCAGCAGCCCCGTATACCACTTAGCCGCATCTTCTTTTTCTACCTCTGTCAGATAATTCCCATTTACGCCGGTAATTTCATAGCTTCTGCCAATCCGCTCTGCACCGCAAACTACATCTTCATATATCGAAAGACTCTGCCCGGAAATCAGCACTGCCGCCATATCCGTTACCGAGGCCTGCGTACCGGCCAGAACGTATGCTTCATCACTTACATTGACATAATTTTCGTCTGCTACATATGCTGTACCGCCGCACATCTTCACCTGAGGAGCACGTCGGTTCATTTCTGCTACCAAACGGGCAGTTTTATAATAGGTCAGAGGCATAAAAAGAAGCATCAGACCTTTTCTGTCCTGAACAAGTTCCCTTGAAATTTCCTCACCAAGTGCTTCCCCGCTCTTATCCTCACCATTGGGCTGTCTGCAGGAAAACCTCCCCAGCCGCAACTCACAATTCTCAAACTCCGCAACCGCAATCAGGCAGCCATCTTTTACAATTCTGCCCTCACAGATAACCCCCGTCGTGCTACAGCCGATAATCACAGCATTGGGAAGCCTGTCCTGTATCCGCACGGCAAGTTCCTGCATCTTCTCCATGCTATGTACACTGCTGTGAATCCGCACCAACTGCTTTTTGCTTCGGTCCGCCTTGATTCCATCTAAAAATCCTTCAAAAATACGCCATGATATAAACAGATGATTATATGCTCTCATATCTTGGTTTGACACCCTCTTCTTTCAGAAAATATACTAAAACTTACCCCATAGTATAATATTACCAGTTTGTCCCCAAAAACACAATACCTGTCGCCATTCAAAACCAGTCTGTCTGCCTTTTTCTCAGAAAAAAAGCAGGACAATCCGCCCTGCTTCTCTCCGGTTTCAAATATATACTATGATTTCGGTTTTCCTGCACTCTCCCTTACAGTGCATTATCAATCAATTCCTGATAAAACATTGCATAATCCGTTCTCTTTTCCTTAATAAACTGTATTGCCGATGAAGGATGGCTGTTTAATACACCTGTCAAAAGATATGGAATATCATATCCCCACACCGCTCCTTCTTCTCTGAGCTTATTCATATGCTTCTCTACAAAATTCATAATTGCAATCTTGTTGTATCTGGGATTACGCAAAAAGCTCAACAATGTTTCCATATAACAGTTTCCGGCTCCTCTGCCCATGCCGCTTACGGTTGCATCCAGATAGCTGGTTCCCATGGACAATGCCTCAATCGTATTGGCAAATGCAAGCTGCTGGTTGTTATGAGCATGAATACCAATCTTTTTGTTGTACTTTGTTGCAATATTCAGGTACTTATCACAAAGTCTTTCAATCTGTTCCGGATAGAATGCACCGAAGCTGTCTACCAGATAAATGATATCTACGTCACTCTGTCCCAAAAGCTCCAGCCCGCCATCCAGATCATCATCGTTTACCTTGGATACCGCCATGATATTTACTGTAGTTTCGTATCCCTTTTTCTTAGCATCCTCTATCATTTCAATGGCTGCCGGAATGGTGTTAATATAGGTAGCCACACGAATCATATCGATAACACTGTCTTTTCTGTTTATAATATCCTTCTTAAAATCGGTTCTGCCCACATCTGCCATAACCGAAATTTTCATATCGGTCTTATTATCACCTACTACCTCGCGGATATCCTTCTCTTTGCAGAATTTCCACTTTCCAAAATTGGCCGGATCAAATATCTCCGTAGAAGCTTTATAGCCAAATTCCATATAATCTACACCGGCCTTGATATTTGCCAGATATAAATCCTTCACAAATTCATCCGAAAATCCAAAATTATTAACCAGTCCTCCATCTCTTAAGGTACAATCCAATACCTTGATGTCGGGACGGAAGGACACCAATGATCCCTGTCTTGCACGACTCATTTCCATTCCTCCTACTTTATCGCTTTAAACTTTAATAGTTTAAAGTGCAACGCTTTAAACCGCTAAACTAATTGTTAGAATACTCCTTTTCCTATTGTTTGTCAAGTGGAAGATTTCTATTTTTCCTTATAAAAATTTTCAGGGAAAACTATAAGGAAAACTTTTAGGAAAAACTTTTGGGGAAAACTTTAAGGAAAACTTTTATTCTTTTTGGGAAATTGTACGGTGTCGTTGCTAAAGGAAAATATAGGATTGCTGATGAAAATAAAATAGCTTCCCAAGTTGTTAGAAGTTGTAGAGCCTGAATACCTGCTTTGAGATTCATGTGGCAGGGTACAGTAAGTAAGGAATATTCATACATACCCCGCTGTATAGTAAGCCCGGGGTATAGAAACAAAAAATGTTCAAATAAGCCCCATTATCCAGGCGGAAGCGGGGTAAGGGAGAGGGCAAGTGGCTATCTGTACCCCGGCGGGAAACGACAGCGGGGTATAGGAGAGAGAAAACAGCCATCTGTGCCCCGGCGGGAAACGGCAGCGGGGTATAGGAGAGAGAAAACAGCCATCTGTGCCCCGGCGAGTGGCAGAGGACGGGGTATAGAGACGGAAAATGTTCAAATAAGCCCCATTATTTAGCAGAGACCGGGGTATAGTGACGGAAAATGTTCAAAAAAGCCCCATTATTTAGCAGAGACCGGGGCATAGAAACGGAAAAGGTTCAAAAAAGCCCCACTATCCGGTAGTGGCCGGGGTATGGAAATAGAAAAGATTCATATATGCCCCGCAGACAGTGTACAGGAGGAAATACAATAGAAAATTGGAATATAGGAGTTAAGAAAAATAAGATTTTTTACAAGGCAAAATGTGGTAGTTAAGTCTGCGGTTAGTGCGTTAGCGAAATAGCTGTAACAGCCGTTTGATTCTGTCTTATCATATGATACAATAAAAAAACAACAAGTCAGCAAACCGGAAATTGACAAGATAGCATATTTCTTTTTATTACTCAACAATCTGTTGATAAGATTAATTATGTGTAATTTATGCCATATCAACCGCTGGTTCATGTTAATGTGCTGAGAAATTTTGTATATTCAGCAGTGAAAGGAGGATTTCCAAAATGAATCAAGAAAAAATCGGTAAATTTATAGCAACATGCAGAAAGGAAAAAGGATATACTCAAGCGGCACTTGCTGAAAAATTAGGTATTACTGATAGAGCAATATCCAAATGGGAAAATGGAAAAAGTTTACCAGATGCATCAATCATGTTGGAACTTTGCAGTGAGTTAGACATCAATGTCAATGAGTTATTAAGTGGGGAGAGGTTGGAAATGGAACATTATCAAGAGAATGCAGAGAATAATTTTATCGCAATGAAACAGGCAGATGAAAATATGGAACACAAATTACATATTTTAGGAATATTATTATTGGTGGGATATGGAGTATTAGGAATAGGGGGAGTGTGCATTTTTTCATATCACCTGTATTTGAATTATACAGATATTAGTTACAATGGAGAATATTTTGAAATGCTATTCCCATTGTTTCTAATAATGGCATTTTTAGCGATACTAAGTGGTACGATTATGGATTTCCTAAAAAAGTATGATATTGTAAAAAAATGAACACTCAAAGAAAGCCCGGAACGTAAAATTCCGGGCTTTCTCGCTTTGTAGCCGCAATGGTTATTACCATGTGCGGGAATTTAACTCCTTAAACTGTGCGACTGTGGATACATGGGAATTCAGACCACCGTCCACATTGACAATCTGTCCTGTCACATAAGCACTCTCGTCAGAAGCAAGGTACACGCACATATGTCCGATATCTGCCGGACAACCGTAGCGGTTAACCATGATATTGCTCAGGAAAATGTCCTTTAGTGCCTGAGGTACATATGCTTCATTTTCCGGTGTCACAATCAGACCGGGACGCACACAGTTGCAGCGGATATTCTGCTTGCCGTACTGCAATGCTGTAGACTGCGTCAGCATATCCACGCCGGCCTTTGCACAGGCATATGCGGTAGAACCGAGGTCACCGCCGCAGGAAGCCATTGAACCGATATTGATAATGGAACCACCCGCTTCATTTTTCTGCATGTAAGGCAGTACACACTTGGTTGCATAGAATGTACCACGCACATCACTTTGGAATACACTATCCCACATTTCCAGACTCAGCTCATCCACGCGTCCGTCCTTCAGGCCTACATTAGCAGCATTATTTACCAGAATATCAATTTTACCGTACTTCTCAGCAGTATCTGCAAAGAGCTGTTCAATGCTCTCCGTAGCGGTGATATCCATGAAATGATAGGAGGCCTCGCCGCCCTCATTCACAATACTGTCTACTACTACCTGTCCTTTTTCCGCTCTGCGTCCGCAGATGACAACCTTAGCACCTTCTGCTGCAAACAGCTTTGCGATGCCTACACCGATTCCACTGGTAGAACCGGTAACAATAGCAACTTTACCTTTTAATCTGTCCACGATAAACCTCCTTGGTTCTATTTTTCTACTATTAACTATATCCCATGAAAGAAAATAAATCAATATATGTTATCAATTTAACACACATTGCATCAATAAATGGGGCTGTTCACACCAAATTCACACAGAATCACATTTTAAGGTAAAGAAAAACCCCTGTAAACATAGAGTTTACAAGGGTTTTGAGTGTTCTTCTTATTATCTCTTTGAGAACTGCGGTGCTCTACGAGCTGCTTTGAGACCGTATTTCTTACGTTCTTTCATACGAGGATCACGAGTTAAGAATCCTTCCTTTTTCAGAACGGGTCTGTAATCTGCGTCTACCTGGCAAAGTGCTCTTGCAACGCCGTGACGGATTGCACCAGCCTGACCGGTAGTACCGCCGCCGTGTACGTTTACTAAAACGTCAAACTTCTCAACATTGTCAGTAGCTGCTAAAGGCTGACGAACGATAACCTTTAAGGTTTCCAGTCCGAAATAATCGTCAATATCTCTTTTATTAATGGTAACTTTACCGGTACCCGGCATTAAGTATACTCTTGCGATGGATTTTTTTCTTCTACCTGTTCCGTAGTATCTTGCTGCTTTAGCCATTTTTTATTTCCTCCTCTCAGACCTATTAGAATGTTAATACTTCAGGCTTCTGAGCTGCATGCTTGTGCTCAGGTCCTGCGTATACGTGCAGTTTGGTGTACATCTGTCTGCCTAAAGGTCCTTTGGGAAGCATACCCTTAACTGCAAGTTCAACAACCTGCTCAGGCTTATTTGCCAACATTTCCTTTAAAGTAGTTTCTTTCATACCACCAACATAATCAGAGTGCTTGTAGTAAATCTTCTGATCCATTTTCTTACCGGTTACTTTGATTTTTTCTGCGTTGATAACGATTACGTTGTCACCGGTATCAATGTGAGGGGTGAAGATAGGCTTATTCTTACCTCTTAAAACTTTTGCAACCTCAGAAGCCAGACGGCCTAAGGTCATATCTGTAGCGTCTACTACATACCATTTTCTATCGATTGTAGCGGGACTTGCCATAAATGTTTTCATGATATTTCCTCCATACATAGTAAATCCAAAATCTGACAGTACACTGTCATTTCATGAATATTCTTTTGCTTCTCAGAAATCTTACTTGGCAGATGTCCGGCCACCTCATAAAATCCTTCAAAACAGCTACTTTTCTGTGCGTTCTCCCTGTAGAACCGGGGCTTTGGTGCTACACTTTGAAACGTCGCCACAGTGATATATTATATTATATGTATCCGGGTCTGTCAAGCCCGGATTTTCATATTTTTCCGGGTGAAAATTTCTAAAGTTAATTCCACCGCCCGCTTATGCGGTGGAATTAACTCCCGCATAAGTAGAGTTTATTATTTCACACAT
>JBJEMX010000025.1:0-2349 GCA_051879895.1 Lachnospiraceae bacterium | reverse complement strand
ATCAAGCCCTTATAGGGCTTTCGCAAACCACCCGTTTAACGGGTGGTTTTGATTTTGTAGGCTTGGTGGTGGTTGCGGTTACAGAACCTAAATATCAAATTCATTTCACCGGAAAACAAATATCGATCTCCATGTATCCGTCCTCTCTCACATTTCTGTATATATCGAAGATGGGTCTTTTATCAAGTTGATTGCCTGTCTTTGAAAGCCACCTGCAGAATATTTCCTGATATACCATAAACAGAAACTGCGGAAATCCTTTAAAATGATATACCGCATATTTACCGCCTTCAAAAGTATGAGTAAAAAGACTGCTATCCTCTTTTATAGCAGGGTGGTCAGGAGAAATTGTCTGGCAAAGTTCATACATACATCTGTTTTCGTCTGTAATGGAAGGGTCATCAATGGTGGACTCGATATAAAGCGTGTCTTCCGAAGATAGATGCTCATACTTTTTGATAAATCTGCACCATTCTTCCGGCAGGTCATGATAATTGCCTTTCTTTCGCTCATATATGACCAGATAACCCGGAAGCTGTTCGACAGTTATCAGGTTTTCTGAGTTTTCCAGTTCGTCAATTGATATGCCCTGAGAAAATGAACTTTGCTGCACTATTTGCTCGCTTTTCTTTCTGAAATCTGCCGGTGATACATTAAGATGCTTCTTGAATGCTGTTGCAAAATTAGAGGAAGAATATCCATAGTCAACGCCAATTTCCGTTATACTTTTGTCTTTTTCGACTTTTAGCCTCCAGGCGCTTCTTTCAAGACGAACACGCTTGATAAACTGATACAGCGCTTCATCCGTGTTCTCTTTGAACATACGCATAAGATGATATTTTGAATAACAGCAATGTTTAGCCACATCATCTACGGTGATATCTTCCTCTATATTGTCAAAGATATAGCTTATCGCTTTGTTGATAACTGCACTTCTTATTAATGCTCTGTCTTTTTCTTCCACTTCTGTATCACCTGCTTTCGAGCATTTTCTTTTGCTTTGTTATAAGATATACCGAAACGATAGCCGTTAAAACCTCTGTTGCAGGAGCAGTCAGCCATACTCCTGTCATTCCCCATATAGCAGAGAAAACAAATGTAAATGCAAGGAGAAGCACAATGCCCCTCAGTGACGAAATCAATGCAGAGCTCAAAGCGTCACCGCAGCCGGTGAAATACATAGAGTTTATCACATCATATCCCATGACAAGAAATGTTGCGGCGTAAATCCTAAATCCTGCGGAAACCATATCTGCCACAATATCACTGCAGCCAAATTTGGCTGCGTAGCTTTTGCCAAAGATAAAAAAGAACACCGCCAATACCATACCTGTCACGAACAGCATTTTATTCGTTATCCTGCGCAGTTCCATTGCGGTTTCATATTCTTCTGCACCCCAGCAGATACTTATAAGCGGTGTGATCCCCTGTCCGAAACCAATCGTTATCATACTGTATCCGTAAACTACAAATCCAAGTATCGTAAATGCGGCAACACCCTCTGCACCCACATATTTCATCAGAACATAGTTAAATGCAAACATAGATATTGCACTTGCCATCTCGCCGATAAATTCCGATGAACCGTTAATAAATGTTTCTTTGTTTACCGCCTTGTCAAAGCGAAAACGTCTGAATTTTATGCTTATTGACGGTTTCAGAAAGTATGCAAGCTGCACAACAACTGCAAATACCTGAACAATAAGCGAAGCTATCGCACTTCCTTGTACGCCCATTGATAATTTTCCGACCAGAATGTAATCAAGTACAGCGTTCAGAACACAGCTTACGATACTGACAAGCATACACACCTGCGGTTTTCCGTCTGCACGGATAAACATACCGAATATAGTCCCGATAACCATAAGAGGGTAATTGAAAAGCATTATTCTGTAATACTCGGTGAAGTAAACGGACAGCTCTCCGTCAGCTCTCAGTACTTTCATGATAGGTGAGAACAGCAGAAATATCACGAATGATGTTAATATGCAGATAACCGTGGCTGAAACCATAGTTTGCGAGAATACTTCGGAAGCCTTATTTTTATCTTTTGCTCCAAGCAGTCTGCCGCATATCACAGAACCGCCTACACCTACACACAGTCCGACTCCAAGGTAAAAATATAGTATGGGCAATCCCAGATTTATAGCCGCCAGCGCATTTTCACCTACATAGTTTCCGGTAAAATAGCCGTCGGTTATTGTTATCACCGTCTGCAAAAGCATTGCTATAATGCTTGGAACAGAAAACTGAAGGATAGTTTTCAGCTTGTTTTCTTTGATCGTGTTTATTTCCATAATTATAACCCGCCTTTCTGCGAAAGGCACCAATCAGGCATGAAAAGTGCTT
>JBJEMX010000024.1:0-2404 GCA_051879895.1 Lachnospiraceae bacterium | reverse complement strand
TTTGCAGTAGAAAACACTTGACTTTTCGTATACGGAAAGTATAATGGTATATAGAAGTGATTGGAGGTGCATACGGATGGCTAAAATGGGTAGACCAAAATCTGATGCCCCAAAGCTGAATACATTAAGTGTAAGGGTAACAGATAGCGAGCTGCAAAAGCTAAAGGAATATGCGGACAGTCACGGAATGACCATAACTCAATTATTGCATACAGGTGTTGATTTATTACTGAGGACACCGGATGCAGAGGTGCAAAATCTCTTTCCTTGAAGAAAGGAGTAGAGATGGCAAAAGCAAGAAAAGACAACAAAGGCAGAGCATTACGGAAGGGGGAATCTCAGAGAACGGATAATACATATGTATATACTTACACTGATCCGTTCAAGAAACGCAGATTTGTATATGCCAAAGATTTGCAGACACTAAGACAAAAAGAAGCAGATTTGATAAAAAATCAGCTTGATGGATTAGATGTTTATGTAGCTGGTAGTGCAACCTTGAATTTTGTATTTGACAGGTATATGTCAACGAAGTATGACTTACGCAAGACAACACGTTCCAATTACAATTATATGTATGACCATTTTGTAAGGGACGGATTTGGACAGAGAAAAATCGGAGAGATAAAGTATTCCGATGTAATGTATTTTTATTACTATCTGTTGAATGAGAAAGACTTGCAGGCAAATACAGTCGATACGATTCATACGGTGCTTCACCCTACATTTCAGTTGGCAGTGCGTGACGGAATAATCCGCACAAATCCTTCTGATGGTGTCATGGCAGAAATCAAAAGAAAAGCAGGGAAGAACAAAGGCATTAGACACGCTTTGACGGTAGAGCAGCAGAGGGCTTTTATGAATTATACCGCAAACAGTCCAATCTTTTATCATTGGCACCCATTGTTCACAGTATTGTTGGGAACCGGATGCAGAATTGGAGAAGTGATTGGATTAAGGTGGGAAGATTTGGACTTTGAAAACCGTCTTATCAATATCAATCATAGCGTGACCTATTATGCCAGAGAGGGCAGTAAAACACGCAAGTCAGAATTTGCGGTGTCACTTCCAAAGACAGAAGCGGGCATCCGGACTGTTCCGATGATGGATGCGGTTTATAATGCATTCAAAGAGGAATATGAGGTGCAGAAAGAAAATGGTTTCAATAGTACCGTGATTGATGGTATGACAGGCTTCATTTTTTGTAACCGCTTCGGCAATATTCATAATCCACAGACTGTTAATCGGACGATTAAGAGGATCTTGGAGAACTATAATGCTGAGGAAGTAGTCAATGCCAAAAAGGAGAGACGGCAGCCTGTTATTATTCCACATTTTTCCTGCCACCATTTACGGCATACCTTTTGTACGAGGTTCTGCGAAAAGGAAACAAACATAAAAGTCATTCAGGCTGTCATGGGACACGCTAACATCGAAACAACGATGGATATTTATGCGGAGGTCACAGACGCAAAGAAAAAAGAAGCAATTGAAAATTTATCACACAATCTTGATATATTTTAGGGAAGAGTCCTTAAAATTGAATGTGTGAATTACAACTACAAAATCATTGATTTACTACTTAGTTACTACGAATTTTGCTTGCATGGTACTGAATAGTACATGATAATACGTTACAGAGAGTTAGCAAATACGTGGTAATACTTCATAATAGGGAACAATACCTCTTCTTCTTGGGTATTCCCGACGATGAAGTCTGTAAAGGAATAAATGCCCATTTTATGCGGGTTTCGAAGCTATCGTAGAAAAAAGTACAGCAAGAGTACAGCAAAATTGTACTTGATAATGCCTGTAAATACTTGATAATACCGAGTCGATAGAATCGCAGTACCCGGCACTGCAAGAAGAAAATCATATATTTGTACTTATTGAGAACGCTTTTCTAAGAGAAATATCTCTTGGGAAGGCGTTCTTTTTCGTTGATGGAGTCCTCTAAGCAGCTTCGATGCAAAGCTTCAATGAATCAATAATCAAGGAGGAACGAACATGGCATTTAAGAAAAACAGAAGTATGAAGGTATATGGGCAGAGCGGCTACCGCTACAAGGAGACACCGGCGATCATGCTGAAGGGTCTGTGGCTGCAGGAGCTGGGCTTTGAAATCGGGGATTATATCTCGGTCAGCTGTGAGAACGGCAAGCTGATTATCACTCCGGATGCTGAGAGAGCAGCGCTGGCAGAGGCGGAAGCTTCCTTTATGGCGCAGGAGACGAAGAAGCTGCAGCGACGCTTTGAGCAGGAAAAGGCGAGACTCCACGCACAGTTCGTGGCAGAAAAGGCAACCGTGTACGGTGTATGTGAGGAGGTGCAGTGATTATGGCAAAGATTTATATGATCGGATCCTTTAAGGGCGGTGTAGGCAAATCTGTTTCTACCATCAATCT
>JBJEMX010000023.1:0-52777 GCA_051879895.1 Lachnospiraceae bacterium | reverse complement strand
TGTGAGCGATGGTACAGTGATTGATGGCTTTCGGACATCCATTGCAGACATAAGGGGCCTTATCAAGGCGGTTACATCGTTCCTTGACAAAATCAACACAGGTCTGATTACAGGTGGGGCAGGATGTACACTTGATGTTGCAGAGGATAATCTTGCCACAGACATTGGTTTTCCGGCAGTGATATCTTTTGGTGCAGAAGTTGTGGGCATTGTAAAAGGTACCTTTATGATACCAGTCACTAAGCCGGTGCAACTTCACTTCCTTGGAGATGGTAGTCGGATCTTTGCAAAGAAAGCGTGCGATATCCTTAAAAGAAGTCCCACTATTGAGAGAACGTTCAATGTACTTACGATCATCTAGAGTAAGGTGTTTCTGGTTACCGGGGATATATTTGCTCATAGAGCCTCCTTCTACTGCTGTCAGAAGGCAGGTATGAGCATACCACAAAAGTATGAAAGAATAAACTCTACTTATGCAGGAGTTAATTCCACCGCATAAGCGGGCGGTGGAATTAACTTTAGAAATTTTTAAATGTAAAGTCCTGCAGAATGGGCAGTTTACTAATTTTGTGGAGAATGTTAAAATAGAAAAAGACAAACAGGGAAAGGCAAGGGGCATATGAAGAAACTGGTTATCGGCATACTGGCACATGTAGATGCCGGCAAGACAACTTTATCGGAAGCAATGCTGTATGAGAGCGGCAGCATCAGAAAAATGGGCCGGGTGGATAACGGAGATGCATTTCTGGATACCGATACCATGGAGAAGGAACGTGGTATTACTATTTTTTCCAAGCAGGCGGTATTTTCCTATAAAGATGTAGAAATTACATTACTGGATACACCGGGGCATGTGGATTTTTCTGCCGAGATGGAGCGAACCCTACAGGTGTTAGACTATGCCGTGTTGGTAATCAGCGGTGCTGATGGTGTGCAGGGACATACAGAGACTTTGTGGAGACTGCTTGCCCGCTATCAGGTACCGGTATTCTTATTTGTTAACAAGATGGATCAGCCGGGAACAGACAAAGACAGACTGCTTGCAGAGCTGCATAAGAAGCTTCAGGAGGGCTGTATCGATTTTAGTGGTGACGATAAGGAAGCATTTTATGAGAATCTGGCGGTTTGTGAAGAAAGCCTTTTGGAGGATTTTTTAGAAACAGGAAGAATAGAGCGGGAAGAAATCTGTCGTCTAATTAAAGAAAGAAAGGTATTTCCCTGCTTTTTCGGGTCGGCACTCCGTAAGGAGGGGGTGGAGCAGCTCTTAGACGGCCTGGCATCCTATACGGGGAATGTATATTGGGAGAAGCAGGATACCCGGGCAGACTTTGGAGCCAGAGTGTTTAAGATTGCCAGAGATGCCCAGGGAAACCGTCTGACCTATTTAAAGGTTACAAGTGGTATTTTGAAAGCACGGGATGTGATAAAAGGAACAAGCCATGCAGAAGGAGCAGATACAACCGGAGAGAGTGAAGCAGTAATATCGGAGTGGGCAGAAAAAGTAAACCAGATTCGTATTTATTCCGGTGAGAAATTTGAAACCGTTATGCAGGCAGAAGCAGGCTGCGTCTGTGCGGTGACAGGCTTGAGCCATACAAGTCCGGGACAGGGGCTGGGAATTGAAAGAGAAGAGCAAGTCCCTATTTTAGAGCCGGTACTGACCTACCGGATTGTATTGCCGCCGGAGGTATCCGCACAGGTCATGCTCCCTAAACTGCGTCTTTTGGAGGAGGAAGAGCCCAGACTGCATGTGATATGGGAAGAACAGCTAAAGGAAATACAGATACGGGTTATGGGAGAAGTGCAGCTTGAAATATTGCAGCGTATGATAAAAGACCGTTTTGGAATCGTAGCGGAGTTTGACAATGGCAGTGTGGTATATAAAGAAACTATTGCAGAGCCGGTTATTGGGGTGGGACATTTTGAACCCTTACGCCACTATGCGGAAGTACATCTTTTATTAGAGCCGGGAGAGCCGGGCAGTGGCTTACAGTTTGCCGCGGATTGCAGTGAAGACATTTTGAAGAAAAACTGGCAGCGTCTGATTTTGACCCATTTGGAGGAGCGTAAGCATCGGGGAGTACTTTTGGGAGCTCCTGTTACCGATATGAAAATAACATTGATAGCGGGAAAGGCACATTTGAAGCATACCGAAGGCGGTGACTTCAGACAGGCTACCTACAGAGCGGTCAGACAGGGACTGATGGAAGCAAAAAGTGTGCTGTTGGAGCCTTTTTATACATTCCGGCTGGAGATACCGGATAAACTGATTGGCCGTGCCATGACCGATATCGAGAGGATGAGCGGGAAGGTGGATATGCCTCTCGTGGAAGAAGGCCGTGCCGTCTTAACCGGACAGGTACCGGCAAGTGCCATGAACGGTTATCAGAAAGACGTTATTGCCTATACACAGGGAAAGGGGAGCCTGTCCTGTGAATTGAAAGGGTATTATCCCTGCCACAACACAGAAGAGGTATTGGCAGGCAGCCGCTACAATCCGGAGGAGGATACGCGTAACCCTTCCGGCTCCGTATTTTGTGCTCATGGAGCGGGATTTGTAGTTCCCTGGTATGAAGTAAAGGAATATGCACATCTGGAAAGTAATGGAATGGAAGGCACGGCAGCAGAAAGTATAGGAAGTGCAGAAATAGGAAGTACGTATATTTGTCGGGAAGGGAAGGCTGGTAATACCCAGACAGGCACCGGAAGAAAAGAAGAAATAGCACTGGGAACCGACGAAATAGACGCTATTTTGGAACGTACCTTTTATGCCAACAGACAGCCGGAAAATGGAGCTGCACGGGGCTGGCAGAAGAAGCCAAAGGAAAACATTGCTCTTGTAACAAGGCAATTTGCTTCTCAGAGCAAATTACCCCAAAGCTTTGATTCGGGAAACTGTGCAGTAAAAAAAGAGGCGTATCTTTTGGTGGATGGCTACAATATCATTTTTGCGTGGGATGAGTTGAAGGAAATTGCAGGTGTCAGTATTGACGGTGCAAGGGGGAGACTGATGGATATTCTCTGTGATTATCAGGCAACCCGTGGAGTAGAACTAATTGTGGTATTTGATGCCTACCGGGTACAGGGACATGTCACGGAAACATCCGATTATCACAATATCCATGTGGTATATACCAGGGAAGCAGAAACCGCAGATCAGTTTATTGAGAAATTTGCCCATGAGAACAGCAAAAAATATGATGTAACGGTGGCGACCTCCGATGGACTGGAACAGATTATTATCAGGGGACAGGGCTGTCATCTTTTATCTGCCCGGGATCTTTGGGAAGAAGTGGAGCGGGCCAGACAAAAAAACAGAGAGGAATATATTGAGGTAAAAAAAGAAAGAGACAGCAAGATTTATCTGATGGATGGATTTCATAAAGAAATAAGAGAAGAGTAAATGTTCCGGCTTGGGAAACGAGGGGTATGTATCTTTGATACAATACCCCTCGCGTTCCGTAGGGAAGGCTCCTTTTGGATTAGTTCTCTGTTACTGCCTCTAAAGCAGCGAGACGTTTGCTAAAGTCTCCCTGCATGGAGTTGCATTGCTCTTCCAGGATAGAGCATTGCTCCTCCAGAATAGAGCATTGCTTCTCCAGAGTGGCACATTGCTCCTCCAGAGCGGCACATTTCTCTTCCAGAGCGGCACATTTCTCTTTCAGAGCGGCATTTTCTTCTCTCAGGGCAGTATTGGTTTCCTGCAAGGTAACTATTTCTGCTTTTAAGGAAGCAACTTCTTCTTCGTGCTGATGCCTGTTAGAACGTTCCTGACGTTCAAAGTCTGCTCTGGCCTGGCACTGCAGGCGGATTTGTTCATCAGCACTGAGTTGGTACATGGTTTCTGCTGCTTCGGCAAAGTAGGAATTGTTTTTGGCAATCATTTTGATATCCTCCCATGTGGTAGCTTTAAAAAGAGAAGCCCAGTAATCAAGTTGATTTTCTTTGTCCTCTTCGGTTGCAAGTTCTATCTGAGTTAAGTCTACCACAGACAGTATGAATTTGTCACTATAAATCGTATGTTTTTTAACATTCATTAGCATGTATTTGGAATAAAATTCGGGAGAATCAGGAAATAGAGTAAAGTCCAGAAAGCCAATATGGATAACCGATTTAATTTTTTTATAATCTTCCCCGGAATTAAGAGAGTCAAAGGAGCGGCAAAGATAACTTAAAGAACGTTCGGGCCAGTTTCCGTAGTTAATAATCTGCATTTCCAGATTTAGTTGTATCTGGCTGTTTAGCAAAACATTAATATCCAGATAAAAGTCCTTTTTTTCAATGGTTGCACCCAGCTCGATAGGGTTATTAACGGTTACGGATATCACTTCGTCTGGCGATAAATGAAGCAGAGAACAAATGAGTCCTTTCAGTACATGGTTGTTTTTCTGCAAAACCGCCCGAAACAGATAATCATTAGTCAGCGGATAACGAACCGGTCCGGAGGCATTCATAAATGATGTGACTTCAGGTACCTGTTCTGAAGTATGAAGAATTTGTGTCATAAGAAATCTCCTTTCAGATATAAGAAATAGATGATTGATAGAAAAATGAATGTTTGATAAAAAGATATCAGTAAAATGTTTATAGCATGAAGTGTTAAAAGGGAGCAAGAATTTTCTTGGGCAGATGTTGTAGAAAAATTTGTAAAAATTTTGTAAAAGAAGTTTGAACAGATATAGATGTGGTAGGAGTCTTGGAAATTTGGAAGGAATGTGACACTAGATATAGTATTGTGCAATTTGTGTACAGGAATATATCGCGGGCTCTGCCTTTTGTATGTAGTTTGCAGAGTGAAGTACGTTTCAATACGTAATTCCGTCCCCACTGTTTGGCAGGAGCAGTGCGGCGGCAAAATCCACAAAAAATAACAGAATCAGGACCGATAGTATCCGGTGGCGGATTTTCAGGTTAAGCCGGTTCCAGCACGCCAATAAGAATGGTGCGGCATAACAGTTAAAGAGCATTCCGGCCAAGGCAAAGCCCAGCACGGAATAAAGGCAGATATAGCCACTCCAATTCAGAAATTCGCCGGTATAGTCCCAGTATCGCATATGAAAGAAAGTATGAAGGAACCAGCCTGTAAACAGTTCTATGACTGCCCCGATAAGGGCAGAGCAGAAAAAACAGAATACAGGTCGGTTTCTTTTTTTATGGAGAAAACCGAAAATCAGGATTGCACCGCAGCCATAAACCGGCAGTATGGGACCATAAAAAAAGCCCCGGTTAAAAAACTTTCCCTGTAGAACCAGATAGATCAGGATCTCCCATAGAAAACCCGCAAAGGAGGCTATGAAAAAAAGAAAGATATAATTGTTTAGAAGAATGGATACTTTTGAGTTTTTCATATGATAAGTATTTCTGAAAAGCCTTAGCAATATGCACATTGACAAGGACCGGCATGGGAGATGGATAAAAGATATCTTTCCTGCCACATTCAACAATCAAAGAATATGCCACCACAAATTTATTGACATAAAATCCGGGGAATAGTAAGTTAAAGATATAAGTTTTTATGGTAAAAGGAGAGGGCTTATGTTTAAACTTTATATCAACCCCCAAAATAAGAAAGGACATATTAACAAAGAAATACAGGGACATTTTTCAGAGCATCTGGGAAGATGCATTTATGAGGGTATTTATGTAGGGGAAAATTCCCCTATTGCCAATACAAACGGTATGAGAAATGATGTGGTAAAAGCTTTAAAGGAGCTGCAGATTCCGGTGCTCCGCTGGCCGGGCGGCTGCTTTGCCGATGAGTACCACTGGATGGACGGTATCGGTCCCAAAGAGAACCGTAAAAAAATGATCAATACCCATTGGGGCGGTGTGGTGGAAGATAACAGCTTCGGCACCCATGAATTTATGGAGTTATGTAAACAAATTGGCTGTAAAACCTACATAAACGGCAACATGGGCAGCGGTACAGTCAGGGAAATGAGCGAATGGATAGAGTACATGACCTTTGAAGGCGTTTCCCCTATGGCACAGTTACGTGCCGAAAACGGGCACGAAGGGGCTTATACCGTGAATTATTTTGGTGTAGGCAATGAAAACTGGGGCTGTGGCGGCAATATGCTGCCGGAGTACTATGCCAACGAATACCGCCGTTATCAGACCTATGTCCGCAATTATAACGGAGAAAAGCCCATTTATAAAATTGCCTGTGGTCCCAATGCGGCAGATTATGAATGGACGGATAAGGTAATGCAGATTGCAGGCAGCCTGGCGGACGGTTTATCCCTGCACTATTATACCGTACCTCATGACTGGAATCATAAAGGCAGTTCTACCGATTTTACTGAGGAAGAGTGGTATCTGACACTGTCAAAAACCTTGTACATGGAGGAGCTGATTGAGAGACATTCTGCCATTATGGATAAGTATGACAAGGAGCACAGAGTAGGGCTTATCGTAGATGAATGGGGAACCTGGTACGACTGTGAGCCGGGAACCAATCCGGGCTTTTTGTATCAGCAGAATACCATGCGGGATGCACTGGTGGCAGGTATTAACTTAAATATTTTTAATAAACATTGTGACCGTGTAAAGATGGCAAATATTGCCCAGCTTGTAAATGTATTGCAGTCAGTGATTCTGACGGAAGGGGACAGGATGGTATTAACGCCTACCTATCATGTATTCCATATGTATAAATGCCATCAGGGCGCAGAACTTCTGGACAGTTACTTAGAAAGTGAAACGATTGGTACTGCGGATTATAAAGTGCCCAACCTCCTGGAATCCGTATCCTTGGGAAAAGACGGCAGGATACATATTACCATTAACAATCTTTCTGCTACAGACAGCTATGAAGTGGAAAGCGTACTGGCGGGGACTGTAATCAAAAATGTAAAGGGAAGTCTTTTAAGCGGCAATATGCAGGCACACAATACCTTTGATGCACCCCAAAAGGTAAGGCCTGTGGATTTTACAGATTACAGATTAAAGGACGGTAATGTACAGTTTACCATTCCTGCGTGCAGCGTGCTGCATCTGGAAGCAGAGGTGTAGGAGGAAAAGTTGTTATGGAAAAGAGGACGCAACAGATATTGGCGGGTAATACATCTTTAGGAATAGAATTGGGTTCCACCCGCATCAAAGCAGTGTTAATAGGAGTGGACAATGTGCCCCTGGCTACAGGAAGCCATGAATGGGAAAACCGTTTAGAAAACGGTATCTGGACTTACACACTGGAAGATATCTGGACGGGGTTACAGGACTGTTATACGGGACTGGCTGCAGATGTATGGGAGAAATACGGTGTTGTGCTTAAAAAAATCGGTTCTATGGGTTTTTCAGCCATGATGCATGGCTACATGGCTTTTAATGCAGAGGGTAAATTACTGGTGCCCTTCAGAACATGGAGAAATACCATGACAGGAGAAGCGGCTGAAAAACTGACCGCCCTGTTTGCCTATCCCATACCCCAGAGATGGAGTATTGCCCATCTGTATCAGGCTGTTTTAAATAAGGAGCCACACGTACCGGAAATTGCTTTCCTTACTACATTAGCAGGTTATGTGCATTGGAAGCTTACCGGAAAAAAGGTACTGGGTGTCGGGGAGGCTTCCGGTATGTTTCCCATTGATATTCATACGGGTAAATTTAATGAGCACATGATAGCACAGTTTGATACTTTGCTTACAGATACCTGTCCGGACAGAGTTAACTGGAAACTGAAAGATATCTTGCCACAGGTGTTAAATGCCGGAGAGACAGCAGGAGTGTTGTCTGAGGAAGGTGCCAGACTTTTGGATGTCTCAGGCAATCTGGAGGCGGGGATTCCCCTGTGTCCGCCGGAAGGAGATGCAGGCACCGGCATGGTGGCTACCAACAGTGTAGCCAGATGTACCGGTAATATTTCGGCAGGAACCTCCGTATTTTCCATGGTGGTTCTGGAGAAGGAATTACAAGGTGTTTACGATAAAATTGATTTGGTCACTACGCCTGCGGGAGATTTGGTGGCTATGGTACACTGCAATAACTGTACTTCCGATTTAAATGCATGGGTGAATCTTTTTATGGAATGTCTGGAAGGTATGGGGCAGACGGCAGATAAAAATGAACTGTACGGTATGCTTTACCGTAAGGCCTTGGAGGGAGAAGCGGACTGCGGCGGATTATTGGCGTATAACTATGTCTCCGGTGAGCCGGTGACCGGATTTATGGAAGGCAGACCCTTGTTTGTACGCACACCGGATGCCAAATTTAATTTGGCAAACTTTATGAGAACCCATTTATATACTTCTCTTGGGGCACTAAAAAGTGGTATGGATATTTTGACAAAGGAAGAAAATGTGAAAATTGACAGACTTTACGGTCACGGCGGTTTGTACAAAACGCCTGTGGTGGGACAGCGAATTACGGCAGCAGCCATGAATGCACCGGTGTCTGTAATGGAAACTGCCGGAGAAGGTGGAGCATGGGGAATTGCATTACTGGCTTCCTATATGCAGAATAAAGAGCCTGAAGAAAGTCTGGCTGATTATCTGGAAAACCGCGTATTTGCAGGTGCGCAGGGCATAACAATAGAGCCGGATGCAGAAGATGTAAAGGGCTTCGAGAACTTTATGGAACGATATGAAAAGGGACTTACAATAGAAAGAGCGGCGGTGGAAGCATGTTAGAAGAATTAAAACAAAAGGTATATGAAGCGAATATGTTACTTCCCAAATATGGGCTGGTTACCTTTACCTGGGGAAACGTAAGCGGCATAGACAGGGAGAGCGGTTTGTTTGTGATTAAGCCCAGCGGTGTTCCCTATGAGGAATTGTGTGCAGAGGATATGGTAGTAATGAATCTTTCCGGAGACAGGGTAGAAGGGAGATATAACCCTTCCTCCGATACCCCCACCCATCTGGAACTGTATAAAGCCTTTCCTGAAATCGGAGGTATCGTCCATACCCACTCTTCCTGGGCTACGAGCTGGGCACAGGCAGGCAGAGCCATTCCCTGCTATGGAACAACTCATGCGGACTATATTTACGGAGAGGTTCCCTGTGTAAGAAATCTGACAAAGGACGAAATTGAAGAAGCATATGAGAGGAATACGGGTATTCTGATTGCAGAGGAATTTAAGACGAAAGGACTGGACGTGAAAGCAGTTCCGGCAGTATTATGTAAAAATCATGGCCCCTTTACATGGGGAAAGGATGCCAAAGAAGCAGTGCACAATGCAGTAGTGCTGGAAGAGGTAGCAAAAATGGCGGCACGTACCGAAAAAATCAATCCGGATGTGAAGGAAGCACCGAGGGAACTTATGGATAAGCACTATTTCAGAAAGCATGGAGCAAATGCTTACTACGGACAAAAATAAGTATGCAGGAAAGTAAGGAAAAGCGGATATGCAAGAGATGCCTTCTGATGGATGTGGATAAAAAGGCATATTCGGAAAAAATAGAGCGAATACTAAAATTGACAGAGCAGGACAGAAAAGCAGATGCAGCCTTGTATGAAAAAAGGCTGCAGATTTGCCGCGGGTGTGAGAAATTATCTGCTTCGGAAACGGAACCGGGAACTTGTCTGGCATGCGGCTGTTTTGTAGAGCTTCGGGCCGCAATAAAACAAAACCGCTGTCCGTATAAATATTGGTAAGAAGCAGTGTATACATAAAAATATAAGCGGAAAAGGGGTGCCGGGATGGCAGATACCATAATCGAATATATTAAAAAGTATGGTGAATATACCTTTGCGGAAATGCCTATGAATGATGTGGACAGTCTGGCTTTTTGTCAGTTTTCCTATCTGAAGTTTGATGGAATGGTGCCTCTTGTGACAGAAAACAGGGGCTCCGTACTATTAAGGAATTTACCACGCTATAAGCTTTTTGACAGGCTTTTTGCGGATGAAAGATATGAAAAAGAAAACAGGGCTTTGTTTGAAGCCATGCTCCATAGCAGAAGATTTCGGAACGTAAAGATAAATAATTATATCAATATTGTGGAACCTGAGTGGGAAACACAGTTTTCCGCAGTTACTTTTATGCCGGAGGGCAGTGAAGTATACGTTGCTTACAGAGGAACGGATGAAACGATTGTAGGGTGGAAGGAAGACTTTAACATGGCATTCCAGACTCCTATACCCGGTCAGGCGTACGCAGTGAAATATCTGCATATGGTGGCAGAAAAAATCCCGGGCTCTTTTTATGTCGGAGGACATTCCAAGGGTGGGAATCTGGCGGTTTATGCATCGATGAACAGTACAAAAGAAGTACAGCGGCGTATTTTAAAGGTATATAGTATGGATGGACCGGGGTTTCGGAAAGAAATTTTGGAAACGAGTCATTATGAGGAAATAAAGGACAGAATTGTAAAGATACTTCCCCAGTCTTCCGTAGTAGGCATGCTTTTTGAAACGGCACCTCATTATAAGGTGGTGGCAAGTAAGACTCTGGGAATGCTGCAGCACAATCCGTATACATGGCTTGTGAAGGATGCGGACTTTCACTATGTGAAGGATATATATGAGTCCCGCAAATTTGCGGATGATGCAGTGAATGAATGGATTATTTCCCTAGAGGAGGAAGAAAGGCGTTTATTAGTGGATACCCTGTATCAGGTAGTCTCTGCTTCGGAGGCAGAGAACCTGATAGATTTTTCGGCAGACTGGAAAAAGAGTCTGAACGGTATGGTTTCCGCATTAAAAGAGGTGGATGATACAACCTGGAAAAAACTCAAGGTCATTACCGGAGAATTTTTTGAAATTGTAGGAGAAACCTTGAAAAGCAAATTTCACAACAGGAGTGAGTAAAAGAAGGTAATCAGTTTATCTCCCACAGGGGAGAGGCGTTCAGGATGCCACTGGACACCATAAACCGGCAGAAGTTTGTGATAAACAGCCTCCGGAGTAGGGATGGGGGAGGCGTACTGGGCTAAAAGCAGCTCCTGTCCCAGACTGCCCAGACATTGATGGTGGGCACTGTTTACAAAAAGTGTATCACCATAGAGGCTGTGTAAAAAGGTACCGGGCACAATGGTAGAAGGATGAAAACGGTCGCCATCCTTATATTGATGAATCTCACACTCCTTCATGTGCTGAATAATCGTACCTCCGAAAAAAACATTGATGACCTGCATGCCTTTGCAGATGCCAAGGACCGGTTTTTTGTACCGCACAGCCAGCTCCAGTGCCTGAAACTGAATGATGTCCAGTTCTGTATCGATATTTTGGGAACCGTTATTTTTCTGACCGAAAAAGGCAGGAGTGATATCACCGCCGCCGGGGAGCAAAAGACCCTGACAGGAAGAAATTTCACTTAAGGACAGTGTGGTCATGCAGGGGACGGAAAGCCGTTTCAGGGCATTCTCGTAATTCACGGTATCTTTTGCCCTTCCGGCAATGGCTATAACAGGTTTTTTTGCGGGCATAGGAAATCCTTTGCTTTTTTCTGCTATTTTATGCGTAAGCCGGCGGAACAATGACAGTAGAAAAGATATAAAAAGTAAGGTAGTCAAAAACGAAGGAATCTGTAAAATAGAGATAGAGCATTTTTCAAAGGTGGTAAAAGTATGAGCAGATTATGGTATAAACAGCCGGCAAAGGTATGGGAAGAAGCCCTTCCTTTAGGAAACGGCAGACTGGGCGCGATGATATTCGGAGAACCGGTCGGGGAATGGATACAGGTAAATGAAGACAGTATGTGGTACGGTGGTCCGGTAGACAGAACCAACCCCGATACTTTAAAATACCTTCCGCAGATTCGGGAGTGGATATTAAAAGGAGAAATCAGCAAAGCGGAACGTCTGATGAAAATGGCTATGTCCGGCTGCCCCGATAGTGCACATCCCTATCAGACATTGGGAAACATCCATTTTCATTTTGAAAATCTGGGAGAAATCACAGATTATGAACGCAGTCTTTCCGTGGATGAAGCTGTATACACAAATGCCTTTACTGCAAACGGTGTCAGTTACAAAAGGGAGGCCTTCATTTCTGCACCGGATGATGTGATGATAATGCGTATTACGGCGGATAAAAAGTCTTCCGTTACATTTCAGGCACTGCTTCGCCGTGAAAAATTCTTTGACGGTGTAAAAAAGGCAGGAGAAGACGGTATCTGCCTGTATGGTAATCTGGGTAAGGGCGGTTTTGATTTTGCCATGCAGCTTACCGCAAAAGCGAAAGGCGGCAGAGTGTGTGTAATAGGAGAGCACCTTCTGGTAGAAGATGCCGATGAAGTAATATTGTATTTTTCAGCAGGCACTACTTACCGTATGAAGGATGTAGAGGCAGAGATTGATGCTTTGATTAAGGCGGCAGCAGAAAAATCCTATGAGGAGCTGCTTGCGGGACATATGGCAGATTATAAAGCACTCTATGACAGAGTGGATTTCTCACTGGGAGATTTGTCTGCATACGATGCAGAGCCTACGGATGTGCGTATGCAGCGGGCGGCAGAAGGAGAGGTGGATACAGGCCTTTCTAAGCTCTATTTTGACTTTGGCAGATATTTGCTGATATCCTGCAGCAGGGAGGGCACTCTTCCGGCAACCCTGCAGGGAATTTGGAATAAAGACATGCTTCCGCCCTGGGACAGCAAGTATACTATCAATATCAATATCCAGATGAATTACTGGCCGGCAGAAATCTGTAATCTTTCGGAATGTCACAATCCGTTGTTTGAGCTGATAAAGAAGATGGTGCCTAACGGCAGGGAAACGGCAAGACGTATGTATGGCTGCAGAGGCTTTATGGCACATCACAATACCGATATCTGGGGTGACTGTGTGACACAGGATCACTGGATTCCGGGCTCTTACTGGGTCATGGGAGCCGCATGGCTTTGTACGCACCAGTGGACGCATTATGAGTTTACACAGGACAAGGAATTTCTTGTAGAAAACTTCCCTATTATGCGGGAAGCGGCACTGTTTTTCTTAGATTTTTTAATCGAGGATGAAGGCTATTTAAAGACCTGTCCTTCCGTTTCTCCGGAGAATACCTTTATTCTGCCGAGTGGTGAGAGAGGTGCCAATACTGCCGGAGTTACCATGGATAACCAGATACTCAGGGATTTATTTACCCAGTGTATTAAGGCGGCAGAAATTCTTGGAGTTGAGGATGAATTAAACGAGCAGATTAAGGCTGCAAGGGAGAGACTGGTACCTACGCAGATAGGACCTAAGGGCAATATTCTGGAATGGCCCAGGGATTATGAGGAAGCGGAACCGGGACACAGACATATATCCCATCTGTACGGTATGCATCCTTCCGAGCAGATTACCATGGACGGTACGCCCGAACTGGCAAAGGCTGCCCGTGTAACACTGGAAAGAAGACTCGCCCATGGCGGCGGACATACCGGCTGGAGCCGTGCATGGATTATTAATCACTATGCAAAGCTTTGGGATGCAGAAGCAGCCTATTACAATTTTGAGCAGATACTGGCAAAATCCACACTGCCCAATTTGTTTGACAACCATCCACCTTTCCAGATTGACGGAAATTTTGGGGCAACTGCAGCAATTGCAGAGATGCTGGTACAGAGTACTTCAGAGCGTATCGTATTACTGCCGGCACTTCCCGGGGCATGGAATACCGGACATGTGAAGGGCCTCTGCGTGAAGGGTGGTGCAGAGGTGGATATTTACTGGCAGGATGGGAACCTGACAAAAGCGGTTATCCGGGCAAAGAAGGATATTGCGACCAGGGTGCGTTATAAAGAGGCGTTAGCAGAAATCGCTGTCAAAGCAGGTGAAGAAAAGGAACTCTGTTTTTAGAGTGGAAGCGGCTTTTCACAGGTGAATGATAAAAATATCTTAGATAACCGAGAGGAAATTTGTATGAAAACCAAAGTAGTATGTATGGGTGACAGTATTACGGAAGGGTTTGGAATTGGTCCTGATGAGAACTACCCGGCGAAGCTGGGGCAGATGCTGGGAGACGCATACACGGTAGTAAATAAAGGCGTGTGCTGTTCTACAGCAATGAATCTTATGCTGGACGGAGAAGTGATGTCACTTCCTTATGTACGCCAGGAGCGGTATAAGGAGGCTCTTGCAGAAAAAGGAGATATTTACATCATTATGCTGGGAACCAACGATGCCCAGGATGGTAAAGATGATGTAGAGGAGATTACACACCCTCTCTGCAATATGATAAGCCGCAAGGGTGAGTTTAAGGAGTGCTATCAGTATATTATTGACAGTGTGCGAAGGGCGGCACCGCAGGCAAAGATTTATATCGGTATTCCCATGCCTATACAGAATTGTATCTGGAGAAAGCATCAGGAGAAGTATTTGCGGGAGCTGATACCCTATTTGGAAGAAATTCTGAAGGAAAACCCGGATATTGTAAAGATTGATATTCATAAGGTGTTTACTGATATGGGAGAGGAAGCAAAGGCATTTTATCTGGAAGACAATTTACATCCCAACCCCAAAGGAACAGAGCTGATTGCCCGGGAGGTATACAAAAAAATTTCTTGACTTTATTAAGTCGTATGCTATAATCATTATAAACCAGTGAGGAAGAGTGAGTAGTTTCGGTATCTTTCTTTACAGAGAGCCGCAGGTGGTGGAATTGCGGTATGAAACATCGGAATGAATGGGCTTCTGAGGGCGAGTTGAAAGCAGTAGGCGAGCCGGAGCAGATACTCCGTTACCAAATATCAGCATATGATAGGATACCCTATCGGTCCGTAGGACACTGTGTGCAGAATACACAGTAGTATGCAAGAGAGGATGCACAGCATCAAGCAGGGTGGCACCGCAGGAGATGATACTCTTGTCCCGGCAGTAGTTGGGATAAGAGTTTTTTTGTTGTATAAAGGTATTTTCATAACCTGGTGCGGCAGGCAGTCCGTTAGGAGGCCGATAAACAAATATCCCTTGTGTTACATAGTAAATTGCGAAAAGCAGAAAGGAAAGCGTATGAGCGAAGAAAAGAAGATTCCCTACAAAATTTACTTAGAAGAAAATGAGATGCCTAAGCAGTGGTACAATGTACGGGCTGATATGAAGAACAAACCGGCACCTTTGTTAAATCCGGCGACCTTACAGCCGATGGGCTATGATGATTTAAGACCGGTATTCTGCGATGAACTGATTAAGCAGGAGCTGGATAATGACACTGCATATATTGATATACCCCGGGAAATTTTGGATTTCTACAAGATGTATCGTCCTTCACCCCTTGTCCGTGCATATTGTCTGGAAAAGGCATTAGATACTCCGGCTAAGATTTATTATAAATTTGAAGGTAACAATACCAGCGGCAGCCATAAGTTAAACTCTGCCATTGCACAGGCTTACTATGCAAAGAAGCAGGGCCTTAAGGGTGTTACTACCGAAACCGGAGCAGGCCAGTGGGGTACGGCACTTTCCATGGCAAGTGCTTATTTGGGTCTGGATTGTAAAGTATATATGGTAAAATGCTCTTATGAGCAGAAGCCCTTCAGACGTGAGGTAATGAGAACCTATGGAGCAGATGTAACGCCTTCTCCTTCCGAAACGACGGAAATCGGTAGAAAGATACTGGCAGAACATCCCGGTACTACCGGAAGCCTTGGCTGTGCTATTTCTGAGGCAGTAGAGGTGGCAACCCATACCGAAGGCTACCGTTATGTATTGGGAAGCGTATTAAACCAGGTAGTACTGCATCAGTCTGTTATTGGTCTGGAGACCAAGGCGGCTATGGATAAATATGGCATTGAGCCGGATATTATTATTGGTTGTGCCGGTGGTGGTTCCAATTTGGGAGGCTTGATTTCTGCGTTTATGGGTGAAAAGCTTCGTGGAGAAAAAGATTACCGCTTTATTGCAGTAGAGCCTGCTTCCTGCCCCAGTCTGACCAGAGGCAAATATGTATATGACTTCTGTGATACCGGTATGGTATGTCCTCTTGCCAAGATGTATACCTTAGGAAGCGGATTTATACCTTCCGCAAGCCATGCGGGCGGATTGAGATATCATGGTATGAGCCCTGTTTTATCCCAGTTGTATGCAGACGGTCTGATGGAAGCCGTATCGGTAGAACAGACCAGTGTATTTGCAGCAGCACAGCAGTTTGCAAGAGTGGAAGGAATCCTTCCCGCACCTGAAAGCAGCCATGCAATCAGAGTTGCCATTGATGAGGCATTGAAGTGCAAAGAAACCGGAGAAGAGAAGACTATCTGCTTTGGATTGACGGGAACCGGCTATTTTGATATGGTTGCTTACCAGAAGTTTAATGACGGTGAGATGACGGATTATATCCCTACAGACGAAGAAATTGAAAAGGCACTCTCCGTTCTGCCTAAGGTTGACAGATAAGTGAAATATTAAAGATAAAAATCAAAAGCCCTGCAGGGGGGACCTGCAGGGCTTTCGATTGTGTAAAAGGGGAATTCTTCCGGAATTGCTAATTAGCAGCCTTGACATCTCAGTCAAGACATATGCATTGTACAATAAAAAGTGACGGAAGTCTATAACAATATTGAGACAAAATAAAAATATATTAGCCAAAGGGTGCCTTTATCAGCTAAACATCAACAATATAGTATGCTGAAATATAAAAATATTCGCCGTAGCAGACTAGCGTTCCAGTAGACTCCGCTCAGACAAAAGCTCATCGGGTACGGAAGCCCCGACACGCTTCTCCAACAAATCAAGCTTGCGGAGCTGTTGGCTTAGATGAATATCGTAGCGTTCAATAGTTTCTTTATAAATCGGATTGGTTTTTAAAGCATTTCTCACAGAACCGGCAAAAGGGCAGTAGGTAAAGAGAATCGTACGTGCCGGCTTTGAGAGTCTCGGAGAACCTGCACTTTCATACAGGATATAAGTCATATAGTCCTGAACAAACATTTCCTTAAAACTGTTTCGTGCCTTTTGCAGGGACGATTTAATACGGTCCTTCGCCTCAGGAGATAAATCATGATTCTTTCTGTAAAACTGGATATAGTCAAAATATTCACTGGTCAGGGAACGTTCGGATATATCGTTCCAATGGGCTCCCTGAATACGTTTACACATTTCCCAGCGGTATTCGCCGGACAAGCGTACCATGGCAGTACGTAAGTCCTCAAGGTAGAAAACGGGAAGCATCATGCGTGCCGGAGTGGAACGCCTGCGTCCTTCAATTTCCTGCCACATAACGCTTCTGGTACCGATATTGGGCATAAGAATAATATCCGGCAGAACCTCTGTATGCAGCATCTCCTTGGGAATACCGGCGGCTGTATTGGTATATAGGTATTCATGATAGAACGCACTAAAATCTATAGCAGTAATATCTTTAAGCAGCCGGGTAAGTTCCTTGCCTGAAACCAAAGCAGCGTCCGGACGCTTTAAGAGATTGTGTGCTGAGAAGATTGGGCAGAATGCAGAAATCCGTCCGAAGGTAATTTTGTTTACTGACGGGAACATGTTTGCCAGCTCATATTCTGCTTTTTTCTGTAAATCAGCCGATAATTCGTTTTCCTGTTGGGCAGTGATTTCTTTTGCAACCTTCCGGGCATGTATAAAATCGTTGTAATCCTCATCAAATTCATTACGGCAGGGCTCTTTCCTGCCTGTATATATCGCAGTCAGCCAATCATAGAAGGTGTAGACATTGGGGATTGAATGCTGTGACAATATTTGTGCGGCGTGGCAAAGAAAGGCGGTATTTTCTGCACCGGCAAGGTCTTCGTCCACATAACCGAAATATAAAAACAGACGTACGGGAAGCGGTATGGAAGCTTCTTTTTGTGAAAGGAAGAATATCTTAGTGTAAAGCTTGTAAAAAGCAGAGGTAATCTTCAAACGCAGTTCACGTACCGCATCATCGGCAGAGGCTTTGTCGGGAGTACGTTTGTACTGTGAAACCAGCCCTTTAAAATCTTTGCGGAAGTCGTCATCCATATCGGCATAATCTAAAATGATTTCCAAGGAACCGGTAAGCTGCCCGGCAAGGGGCGAATCAGCAGCGGGCTCTTCTGACTGCTTTCGGGCTAACAGAGGAGCAAGAGATGCAAACCTTTTTTCATAAAGAGCGTCTGAGGCATAAGGCGAGCCTTTTAAAATGCCGCAGATGTGGGTAATGGATGCGTATAGGAAATCTATTTCCGCTGAGTTATCGGTTTCTGAACCGGTATATAAACCGGCATACAGCGTGAACAGGTCATTCTGCGTTTCGCTGAGATACAGATTTATAATCTGTTTCTGATATAGGGCAAGTGACCGGATAGAATGTATCACCTTTGCACTGTCTGCACAGGCATTTGCAAGCAGGCCCACGACAATGGCAGGCTCCCTGCTTAAAGGTGAATTGCCGGAGGATAAAAACCGCAAAAATCCATCATAATAGGAAGATGACCAGAAATCCAGTATGGCTTCCTCTGTGAAAGGCACAAGTGCTCCTGCTTCTTTCAGCACTACAGGGGAAAGATTATGGCGAAGGCAGTAATTCTGATAATTTTCATAATCCTGCATAAAGTCGGTATACAGGTTACTGCAGGTAAGCTGTGCCAGCTCGTGGATTTGCAGAAGATTATTCATTTGTCTGAAAGCAGAACGCAAAAGCAGGACACTGTAGTCAGTACTTTCTTTGAAAAAAGTTTCTAAAGAAGCCATATCCGATACCGGAAGCTCTAACAGGGAGCAATCTTCCAGTGCCATGCAGGACATATCATGTAATCCGGTATAGAGACTATAGATACCCGGCACTTCTCCGGTGGACAGGGTATATTCTCCGCCGGGAAAAGAAACTAAAAGAATTCCTTTCAGTAACAGATACAATTTTTCAACCGGCTGTCCGGCTTTCAATAGAAAAGTTCCTTTCTTTATGGAAACGGTTGCCATAAAAACCTCCTGCATATAATCTTATTTTCTAAATTATACCTTTTCCGGCGGCGTAAAACAACCTGAATACCGTCAAGTTTCCCTAATTTCCCATAGAATATTGCAAAAAAGTTACAAAAATTTCTTTTTTCAAAAGACTTACTGTACTTTTTTTTTATTTATGGTACAATAAAAATACATGAGTGTCATTTTATGGAGGTGTCAATATTGGAACACGATATAGAATACAGACGCAGATTGATGGAAAATTATAAAAAAGATGTGGAGCCTTTGTTCCGTTATCTTTCCTGGCTGGAGGATAAGAAAGGCAAAAAAGTGAGCTCTTCCTATACAGGTAATGATTTGGAAGGCCATTCTATCGTATTTCCGGTATATGACGGTACTTTGATGAGCTTTGTAAAAGAGGTGCAGAGAACAGCATTGACGGACAGAAATTATGTATATATCTATACACGCAACCGGATAATGGGTGTGGAAGATGAACTTCGCATGATAGAGAACGTCACAATTAAAAATGTAGAGATTCTGACCGGAATTCTGTCTAAGTATATTTGCGGTGGTATGACAAAAGGGTGGCTTTGGTCACAGGCAGTCGAGGAAGGAATATTTCTGGCGATACTGTTAAAGTTTAAAGAATTGTTTGAACTGTGGGGGCAACCACTGCAAAATTAGGAAGTAGGGAGTAATGAAGTATGGGCGAAAAATCGCTACAAAAGAAAAGATTTATATTGGAAACTGCCAGAAAAGTGTTTATGGAAAAGGGCTACAAAAATGTCACCATGAAGGATATCGTGGAAGCATGTGAGATCAGCCGTGGCGGTTTATATCTGTATTTTTCCGGTACTGCCGAGATTTTTATGGAAGTCCTGAAAATGGAGAGCGAGGAGGCTGACGATGTATTTTCCGACAGTATTACGGAAGATGCTACAGCGGCAGATATTCTGGCACTGTTTTTGAAGGAACAGAAAAAAGAACTTCTGAGAAAGAAAAATAATCTGGCAATTGCAACTTATGAGTATTATTTTGGAGAAAGTGTACCTAAAAAGGACAATATTTTAAGACGCCAGTTTGATTCTGCGGTGAAGATTATTGAAAAGCTTATTGAGGCAGGTGTGGAGAACGGTGAATTTGACTGTGAGGACTGCCGGGGAATGGCACGTCACATTATGTTTGTGCTGGAAGGACTCAAAATATCTTCCCGTACCATAGGCATTACGGCAGAGATGGTAGACGAGGAATTACTCTTTATTCTGCGTGAGCTGGGAATTGAAGAATAAAAGAAGAATACAAATGCTTCAGAGGAAACTCTGGGGCATTTCGCTTGCAAGGTCGTAAAAGGTCTTGTATAATATAAAATATTAGATAACATTTCATTTGGAGGAAATCATGGGAAACGTTAGACGTATCTATGTAGAGAAAAAGGAACCCTTTGCAGTAAAGGCAAAGGAACTGCATGAAGAACTGAAAAATTATCTGGGAATTGACGGACTTAACAAAGTCAGAGTGTTTATCCGCTATGATGTGGAAAATATTTCTGACGAGGTTTTTGAAAAAGCCTGCCGTACTGTATTTTCCGAACCGCCGGTAGACGATTTGTATAGAGAAAATATTGAACTGGGTGCCACAGACAGAGTATTCAGCGTGGAATTTCTGCCGGGTCAGTTTGACCAGAGAGCGGACTCTGCGGTGCAGTGTGTAAAATTTTTAAAGGAAGATGAAGAACCGATTATCAGGACAGCGGTTACCTATGTAATTGGCGGTGACGTTTCCGATGAAGAATTTGCCAAGATTAAGTCTTACTGTATCAACCCCGTGGATTCCAGAGAAACCGATATGGTAAAACCGGATACTCTGGTAACCGTATTTGATGAGCCTGCAGACGTTATTGTGTTTGACGGCTTTACCGGAATGCCTGAAAAAGAATTAAAGGATTTATACGATTCCTTAGGCATGGCAATGACCTTTAAGGATTTCAAGCATATCCAGAATTACTTTGCCGGTGAGGAACACAGAAATCCTACCATGACAGAAATCCGTGTGCTGGATACCTACTGGTCAGATCACTGCCGTCATACCACCTTTGCAACTGAGCTTACAGATGTGGAATTCGGCGAAGGCTATTACAGAGAGCCGTTAGAGACCACCTACCAGAGCTACTTAGATACCAGGGAAGAAATCTTTAAGGGCAGGGAGGACAAGTTTGTCTGCCTGATGGATTTGGCACTGATGGCTATGCGTAAATTAAAGAAGGACGGCAAATTAGAAGATATGGAGCAGTCCGATGAAATCAATGCCTGCTCTGTTGTTGTTCCCGTAGAAATGGATTATGGCGATGAGAAGGTTACCGAAGAATGGCTGGTTTTCTTTAAAAATGAAACCCACAACCATCCTACCGAAATCGAGCCCTTTGGTGGTGCTGCTACCTGTCTGGGCGGTGCAATCCGTGACCCGCTGTCAGGACGCGGTTATGTATATCAGGCAATGCGTGTAACCGGTGCTGCAGACCCTACCGTTCCTGTAGCAGAAACCTTACACGGCAAGCTTTCCCAGAAGAAACTGGTTCGCGGAGCAGCCAGCGGTTATTCCTCCTACGGCAACCAGATTGGTCTGGCAACCGGCTTTGTAAAAGAAATTTATCACCCCTCCTACGTTGCAAAGCGTATGGAAATCGGTGCGGTTATGGGTGCGGCTCCCAGAAAGAACGTAATTCGCGAAAATTCTGACCCGGGTGATATCATTATCCTGTTAGGCGGACGTACCGGACGTGACGGCTGTGGTGGTGCAACCGGTTCCTCTAAGGTACATACCGATACCTCTATCGAAACCTGCGGTGCGGAGGTACAAAAGGGTAATGCACCTACAGAACGTAAGATTCAGAGATTGTTCAGACGTGAAGAGGTAAGCCGTCTGATTAAGAAATGTAACGATTTTGGTGCCGGCGGCGTATCCGTTGCCATCGGAGAACTGGCAGCAGGTCTTGTTGTAGATTTGGACAAGGTACCCAAGAAGTACGCAGGCTTAGACGGTACAGAACTGGCGATTTCCGAATCCCAGGAGCGTATGGCAGTTGTAGTAGACAAGAAGGATGTGGATACCTTCTTAGGCTATGCGGCAGAAGAGAACTTAGAGGCGGTACCTGTGGCAGTAGTTACCGAAGACCCCAGACTGGTACTGAACTGGAGAGGTAAGGATATTGTCAATATCTCACGTGCATTCTTAGATACCAACGGTGCACATCAGGAGACCTGCGTAAAGGTGGATATCCCCAGTGAAGAGGATAACTACTTTAATAAGATTGCAGTTCCCGCAGTAGAAGAAAAATTAGAAGCAGATGATGTGAAGGGTGCATATAAGGCACTCCTTGCAGATTTAAATGTATGTTCCCAGAAGGGTCTGGTGGAAATGTTCGATGCTTCCATCGGTGCAGGCAGTGTATTTATGCCTTACGGCGGTAAGTACCAGCTTACAGAAACCCAGACTATGGTTGCTAAGCTTCCTGTATTACAGGGCAAGACAGACACCGTTACCATGATGAGCTATGGCTTTGATCCGTACCTCTCTTCCTGGAGTCCCTACCACGGTGCTGTATATGCAGTGACCGAATCCATGGCTAAGATTGTTGCCTGTGGCGGTGACTTTAAGAAGATACGTTTCACCTTCCAGGAATACTTCAGACGTATGACTACCGACCCTGCCCGCTGGAGCCAGCCCTTCGCAGCACTGTTAGGTGCTTACGATGCACAGATTGGTTACGGCCTGCCCTCCATCGGCGGTAAGGACTCCATGTCCGGTACCTTCAATGATATTGATGTACCGCCCACACTGGTTTCCTTTGCAGTAGACATAGCAAAATACGGCGAGGTGATTACACCTGAATTAAAGCAGACCGGCAATAAGCTGGTACGCTTCAGCATTGAGAAAGATGATTATGACGTTCCCGTATACGAGAAGGTTATGGAGCTTTATGACCGCATTACCTCACTGATTCATGAAGGAGCAATTGTTTCCGCTTATGCACTGGACAGCAAGGGTGTGGCGGCAGCTGTTGCAAAGATGGCCTTTGGTAACAAACTGGGTGTAGCATTTGACAGCGAACTGAATGTAAATGCATTGTTTGAAAACGGTCTGGGCGATATCGTTGCGGAAGTGCCTGCTACAAAGATGGCAATGTTAGAAGAAGTGGATTATACGGTGGTAGGTACCGTAACTGCAGAAGCAGCATTCGTCTATGGAGATGCGGTACTTCCCATAGAAGAAGCACTGGATGCATGGAAGGGCACACTGGAAAAAGTATTCCCGACCAAGGCGGTAAAGGATACTACTTTAGTAGATACCGGTATTTATCGTGCCGACAGCATTTATGTATGTAAGAACAAGATAGCCAAGCCTACCGTATTTATACCGGTATTCCCCGGTACCAACTGTGAATACGACAGCACCAAGGCATTTGAGCGTGCGGGTGCAAAGGTAGTAACGAAGGTATTTAAAAACCTGACCGCAGAAGATATCCGCGATTCCGTAGAAGTATTTGAAAAGGCAATCGGCGAAGCACAAATCATCATGTTCCCCGGCGGTTTCTCCGCAGGTGACGAACCGGATGGCTCCGCAAAATTCTTCGCAACTGCATTCCAGAATGAAAAGATGAAGGAAGCGGTTATGAAGCTTTTGAACGAGAGAGACGGTCTGGCACTGGGAATCTGTAACGGGTTCCAGGCACTGATTAAGTTAGGTCTGGTACCGTTCGGTGAAATTGTAGGACAGACCGAGGAATCACCTACCCTGACCTTCAATACCATTAACCGTCATATCTCCAAGATGGTATATACCAAGGTGGTTTCCAATAAGTCACCCTGGCTGCAGGGGGCCGAACTGGGCAAAACCTACTGTAGTCCGGCATCCCATGGTGAGGGACGTTTCGTAGCAAAGAAGGAATGGTTAGACAGACTCTTTGCAAACGGACAGGTTGCAACCCAGTATGTAGACCTTGACGGCAATGTTTCCATGGATGAAGAGTGGAACGTAAACGGTTCCTACTGCTCCATAGAAGGTATTACCTCTCCTGACGGACGCTGCTTCGGTAAGATGGCACACGCAGAGAGAAGAGATGCCGCAGTTGCCATGAATATTTACGGAGACCAGGATTTGAAGATTTTTGAAAGCGGTGTGGAATACTTCCGATAAAGGGCAGATGAACTATTATAAGAATCTGCATATATGGAAATAATAGAAATAGAAAAAAGACGAAGAAACGGACTTTAAAAGGTCCGTTTCTTGTTTTATAATAATAAAAAGAAACAGGTAAAGCATACATAATCCGAATATCTATATAGAAAGAATAAACATAAAACGGAGTGCAGAATGCGGAAAGATAAAAACAAACATAACTCCATATGGTATAAGTTAGACTTGTCGGCAATTGTATATCCAACATTGCAAAGACGGGATTTTTCCTCGGTTTACCGACTCTCAGTGGTGTTAAAAGAGCCGATAGACCCGGAGGTGCTGCAACAGGCACTTGACAGAACGCTTCCAAGGTTTCCTACCTATAAAGTAGCAATCCGTAAGGGACTGTTCTGGCGGTATTTAGAGCCTAACGACAGACCGGGACCCTTTGTGCAGCCGGATATTAAGAATCCCTGTATGCCAATGCCCTTTAAAGCCAACAACCGATATTTAATCAGGGTTTATTACTATGGTAACAGAATTGCCCTGGAGGCACATCACAGCTTGGGAGACGGTACCGGAGGCATGGCGGTACTTCTTACCATGACTGCGGAATACCTTAGGCTTTTGGGAAAAGAAATAGAATGTGGCGGTCTGGTACTGGATATCAATGAGGCACCCGACCCCGGGGAACTGGAGGATGCATATATGAAATATGCAAATTCCAAGGTTCGTCCTCCCAGACCCAGTGAAAAAACATACAGAGTGAGAGGAACGAAGGAGCCCTTTTACACACTGAATATCATTGATGGCATTATGTCTGCAGAACAGGTTATGCAGGTGGCAAAGAAGTACAATGCAACGATTACGGAATATTTAAATGCAGTGCTTCTGTATGCTCTGTTGCAAAAACAAAAAAAGGATAATGTGGGAAAGCCAAAGCCTGTAAAAATAGCAATGCCGGTCAACCTGCGACGGTTTTTTCCTTCCAAAACCCTGCGTAATTTTATTACCATGATATATCCGGGTATAGATCCAAGATTGGGAGAGTATACCTTTGAGGAAATTGTAACCCATGTGCATAATTATATGCGTTATTATATCAATGAAAAATTTTTGCGGGGAGATATTACGACAAATGCCGCAACCCAGTGGAATCTTTTTATCAGAATATCTCCGTTATTTATAAAGGATTTTGTGGTAAGGACCTTTTATGCATGGGTACAGGACAGGAATTCTTCCGCCGGTCTTACCAATATGGGTGCGTTAAAGGTACCGGACAGCATGAAGCCATATGTGGAACGGTTTGACATTTATATGGGACAGCCGTTTTCCAGCCGTACCAACTGTGCGATTATCAGCTTTGAGGATATCCTGACTGTGAATTTTGCCAGCAGCATTGCAGAGGCAGATGTGGAGCAGTACTTTTTCAGAAAGCTGGTGCAGGATGGTATTCATGTAAAGATTGAAAGTAACAGAGAGATGGAGTAGGAATGTAAGGAGGAGCAAAATGTCATATTGTGTAAATTGCGGTGTTGAGCTGGATAGTGCGTTACAGACCTGTCCGCTTTGTAACACACCTGTTATAAATCCAAGAGAGCTGGAAAAGAAAGACGGTACTGCTACGTTCCCCCAGACGAGAGGACAGGTTGAAAAAGTAAAGAAAAAAGATTTCGGTATCTTTGTGTTTGGAATGCTGATGACAGTCAGCATCACCTGTGGAATGTTAAATCTTTTTGTATTCCGAAATTCTGCATGGTCGCTGCTTATTATAGGAGCCTGCCTGGTGGGCTGGATGTTTGTAATGCCAGCTTTTGTGAGCGTTAAGCTGCCGGTGTATGCCTATCTGCTTTTTGATGGGTTATCGGTAGCGTTTTATCTGTATCTGATAACTTATGTGACTGACAGCATCGCATGGTTTACAGGACTGGCACTGCCTATTGTGGCGTGGGTACTTGTGATAACGGAGGCGTTTGCAGTCTGCGTAAAGAAGCTGCCTGTTTCTTTTTTGACAGTACCTATATATTTGTTTTCTGCCATAGCATTGCTCTGTATCGGTCTGGAGATACTGATTGATTATTATCTGCATGGAAAGGTACAGCTTGTGTGGTCTGCGGTGGTATTGACGGTTTGTGCCATTATAGATATTGCACTGATTCTGCTGTTATCAATAAGGCGGCTTAGAAACGCAGTACGCAGGCGTCTGCATTTTTAAAAGCGGATATTGACTATAATGAAAAATAGGGAGCATATAAATGGCAGATAAGATAAAAAGAAACCAGAACCTGATGCAGCTTGTAAAAAGGGTGCATGGGATTGTGGAAAATACGGATATTGAAAAGCACAGGCAGTCACAGGACTATTTCGGTGCTCTTTTAGGCAACAGTAAGGAAATAACATATACAGAACTAAATATGGACGGTGTGCGTGGGGAGTGGATTTGTGTCAACCGTGCCCACATGAAAAAATACATTATCCTGTATTGCCATGGAGGCGGATATTCTACCGGAAGCTGCCTTTATGGCAGAACATTGACGTCCAAGATGGCTTCCATGACCTCCATGGATGTACTGGGATTTGATTACCGGCTGGCACCGGAAAATCCCTATCCGGCAGCCTTGGAGGATGCCATGAAGGTCTGGAACTATTTGATGCTGTTGGGATATGGTGCAAGGGATATCATACTGGCAGGCGACTCAGCAGGAGGCAACCTGGCGTTGGCACTGACTTTAAGGTTAAAGGATGAAGGACGACTGCTTCCCAGAGGACTGGTGCTGATGTCTCCATGGACAGATTTGACTTTTTCGGGAAAATCCCATAAAACAAGGGAAGCTATAGACCCGATTCTGAATAAGGAATATCTGGAGAGGATGATAGCCGCTTATACCGCAGGCGGGAAAGAGCAGCCGGATTTGAAAAATCCGTATATTTCCCCTTTGTACGGTGATTTTACAGGATTTCCACCGGTATATATACAGGTGGGGGAGAATGAAATTCTCCTGAGTGATTCGCTTAACCTTCACAAAAGAATGGTGGAGGCAAATGTATCCGTAAGAATTGACCGCTTTGAGGGTATGTGGCATGTATTCCAGATGTCTCCCTTCAAAACGGCTTACGAAGCTATGAATAAGAACGCAGAATTTATATATGATATTTGCAGATAAAAGAAGTTAATCGGCAGTAAAAAATCAAAAAGAAAAAGGAGTTTACGATTTCACGCAGAATATTATTGGTAGATGGAATTTTTGACCGAGAGAGAGAAAGCTGGAGTAAAGCGCAAGGCGCGGAAAGGCGTTTCTATGACAATCAGAGAACAGTTGGAACTGTGGGAAAAGGAATACTTAAGTCCCTATGCCACACTGAGCATGAACTCCAAGGGCAGGGAAAGAGAAGAAGAACAGTGTGACATCCGCCCTGTTTTTCAAAGGGACAGGGATCGTATTCTGCACTGTAAATCTTTCAGACGTTTAAAGGATAAAACCCAGGTGTTTTTAACACCGGAAGGGGACCATTATCGGACGCGTCTGACCCATACGCTGGAAGTTTCCCAAAATGCACGTACCATTGCGAAGGCACTTCGCATGAATGAAGATTTGGTAGAGGCAATTGCACTGGGACATGACCTTGGGCACACTCCCTTCGGACATGCAGGAGAGCGTGCACTTAACAGGATTTGTCCTTATGGCTTTGAACACAATGTACAGAGTGTGCGTACTGTAGAAAAACTGGAAAAGAACGGACAGGGACTGAATCTGACTGTGGAAGTCAGGGATGGTATTTTAAATCATCAGACCTCCGGTATGCCCTCTACCTTAGAAGGAAAAATTGTCCGCTTTTCCGATAAAATTGCCTATATTCATCACGATATGGATGATGCCATCCGGGGCGGTATTCTGACAGAGGAAGATGTGCCCCGGGAAATCGGTGATGTTATCGGTTATACTACGGGGGAGAGGCTGGATCATTTTATCCATGATATTGTAACAACAAGCTTTGAAACCGGCGATATACAGATGTCTAAGCCGGTGGATACAGCTATGAAAAAGCTTCGCAGTTTTATGTTTGAAAGAGTGTATCAGAATCCGGAAGCCAAGAGCGAAGAGGGGAAAGCAGAGATGTTAATGGAAACTCTGTATGAACACTATCTGCATAACATAGATGTATTGCCTGCGGAAATGCTGCGTATGATTGAGGAAGGCGAACCCCGCGAACGGATTGTCTGCGACTATATAGGTGCCATGACGGACCGTTTTGCTATTGCTACTTACGAGGAACTTTATATTCCAAAGTCCTGGCATGGATGATATTTTTCGTAGTGCCGTACAGGCAGGATGTCGGGCAATCAGTATACAGAAAGGAGGAGCGGTATGTATTATCCGGAAGAACTGGTAGAAGAAGTCAGAATGAAAAATGACATAGTGGATGTGATTTCGGGATATGTGAAGCTCCAGAAAAAAGGCTCCAGTCATTTTGGCCTTTGTCCTTTCCACAATGAAAAGTCTCCGTCATTTTCCGTATCGGGCAGCAAGCAGATGTATTACTGCTTTGGCTGTGGTGCCGGAGGAAATGTATTTACTTTTATAATGAACTATGAAAACTTCACCTTTGGAGAAGCCATAAAGATGTTAGCGGACAGGGCAGGCGTGAATTTGCCGGAGATGGAATACTCCGAAGAAATGAAGAAAAAGGAAAGCCACAGGGCGAGACTCCTTGAAGCCAATAAGGAGGCAGCAAAGTATTTTTATTACCAGCTCCGTGCTAAGCAGGGGGAGCAGGGCTACCGTTATTTAAGCGGCAGACAGCTCAGTGAAGAGACCATGAAGAAATTCGGGCTGGGTTATGCCAACAAAACCAGTGATGATTTGACCAAATATTTGAAACAGAAGGGTTTTGATGAGAAGCTTTTACAGGAAGCCGGACTGGCCAGCTTTGATGAACGGTTTGGTATGCATGACAAGTTCTGGAACAGGGTTATGTTTCCTATTCAGGATATTAATCACCGGGTTATCGGCTTTGGTGGCAGAGTGATGGGTGACGGTACTCCTAAGTATTTAAACTCCCCGGAGACACCGGTGTTTGATAAGAGCCGCAATCTGTACGGCCTAAATTTCGCCCGGACAGCCAGAGCCGGAAACATTATTCTCTGCGAGGGTTACATGGATGTGATTTCCATGCATCAGGCCGGATTTACACAGGCGGTTGCTTCCCTGGGAACAGCGTTTACTACGGGACAAGCCAGCCTTTTGAAGCGTTATACCGAAAATGTACTATTGGCCTATGACAGTGACGGTGCGGGAACCAATGCTGCCATGCGTGCCATCGGTATTCTGCGGGAGACGGGGCTTACCGGCAAGGTCATCAATATGAAGCCCTACAAGGATCCCGATGAATTTATCAAAAACCTGGGGACGGAAGCCTTTCAGGAGCGGATTGACAACGCGGAAAACAGTTTTATGTTTGAAATCCGTATATTAGAGCAGGATTATGATTTGAAGGACCCGGAAAGCAAGACCAGATTCCACAAAGAAATTGCAAAAAAATTATGTGGCTTTGAAATCGAGGTAGAAAGAGAAAACTATCTGGAAGCAATAGCCGATAAATATAATATTGGTTTTGAAAATCTTAGGAAGCTGGTGAATGCCTACGCGGCACAGACCGGGCTGGTAAAGCCTGCGGAAAGACCGAAGCAGGCAGTGGGTAAGAAAAATACGCCGGAGGAAAACGGTAAGCGTGTGCAGCGTATGCTTTTAACATGGCTTACGGATTATCCCGATATTTTTCCCAAGATATCCAGATATATTGCACCCTCTGATTTTACAGAGGAGCTTTATAGAAAAGTGGCGGAACGCCTTTTTGCGGATATTGAGGCAGGAAACTACAATCCCGCGGGCATCGTCAGCATGTTCGAGGATGAAGCAGAACAGAGAGAGGCAGCGGCTCTGTTTAATACCAAGGTGGAAGCAATTGAAACCAGACAGGAAAAGGAAAGAGCCTTCCATGATATTTTATATGCTGTAAAAAAGAACAGTTATGAGTATTATTCACAAAAGCTGGGAAGCGATATGAATGCGTTGAATCAGGTAATTGCAGGCAAGAAGGCACTGGAAGAACTTAGCAAAACGCATATTTCCCTGGATTGAGGTTATACTACTATTACGTTTTGAAAGGATGGAACCCAAATGGATGAAAACACACAGGCAAGGTTTGAGGAGAAGATAAAAGAGCTTCTCGCCATTGCAAAGAAGAAAAAGAATGTACTGGAATATCAGGAAATCAGTGAATTCTTTAGCGATATGCCGCTGGAAGAGGAGCAGTTTGAAAAGATTCTGGAGGTTTTGGACCAGAATAATATTGATGTCCTGCGAATTACGGAAGACGACGATGTAGATGATGAAGAGATGATTCTGATTGAAGAGGAAGATGTGGATGTAGAAAACATCGACCTTTCCGTGCCGGATGGCGTCAGCATTGAAGACCCTGTCAGAATGTATTTGAAAGAAATCGGTAAAGTGCCCCTTCTTTCGGCAGAGGAAGAAATAGAGCTTGCAAAAAAGATGGAGTTGGGCGACCAGGAAGCAAAGAAGCGTCTGGCAGAGGCCAATTTACGTCTGGTGGTAAGTATTGCAAAGCGTTATGTGGGACGTGGTATGTTATTCCTTGATTTGATTCAGGAAGGTAACCTGGGTCTTATTAAGGCTGTGGAAAAATTTGATTACAGAAAAGGTTACAAGTTTTCTACCTATGCTACATGGTGGATCAGACAGGCAATTACCAGAGCAATTGCAGACCAGGCAAGGACCATCCGTATTCCTGTGCATATGGTAGAAACTATCAATAAGCTGATTCGCGTGAGCCGCCAGCTTTTGCAGGAGCTGGGCAGGGAACCGTCTCCTGAGGAAATCGCGGAAGAGATGAATATGCCGGTAGAGCGTGTGCGTGAAATCTTAAAAATCAGCCAGGAGCCCGTTTCTCTGGAAACACCAATCGGTGAAGAGGAAGACAGCCATCTGGGAGATTTCATTCAGGATGATAACGTACCGGTGCCTGCTGACGCAGCAGCATTTACACTATTAAAGGAGCAGCTTGTAGAAGTGCTGGGTACGCTTACCGAAAGAGAACAGAAGGTGCTCAGACTTCGCTTTGGTCTGGATGACGGAAGAGCACGTACCCTGGAAGAGGTGGGGAAGGAATTTAATGTTACCCGAGAGCGTATCCGTCAGATTGAAGCAAAAGCCTTAAGAAAGTTAAGACATCCCAGCAGAAGCCGTAAACTGAAGGATTATCTGGATTAGGGACAGGCTATGGAATTATCAAAGAGATTACAGGCCATAGCAGACATGGTAACACCGGGCTTAGTGGTAGCGGATGTAGGATGTGACCATGGATTTGTATCTGTTTATCTGTATGAAAAACAGATTGCTCCAAAGGTTATTGCGATGGATTTACGTCCGGGACCCCTCGCACGGGCTAAGGAACACATAGATGCGTACGGATATTCGGCGTACATAGAAACAAGGCTTTCCGACGGTGTAACGGCACTGGAGCCGGGAGAGTGTGATGCCGCTGTTTGTGCGGGTATGGGCGGCAGGCTTATGGCAAAGATATTAGCCGATGGGTATGATAAGATTGCCGCTATGAAGGAACTGGTGCTGCAGCCCCAGTCTGAATTGCAGTTTTTCAGAGAATTTTTACGAAAAAATAATCTGCATATCATAGAAGAGAATATGATAAAAGAGGATGGAAAATATTATCCTATTATCAAGGCGGTACCGGAGATAGCCTTTGTGGATGAAATAAAGCAGGGAACAGCCGATGAGGATTTACAGCGGATTGGCGATTGCTTCGGCCCTTGTCTGATGGCAGAAAGACATCCTGTTTTGCGGGAATTTCTGGAAATGCTGCTGGAAAGAAACCGCAACATTTTAATACAGATAAAGAAAAGTAGTGATAAAGACGGTGAAAGCCGTAATGCGTTGCGTATGCAGACTATAGAAAAAGAGATAAAGGATATTGTATATTGCCTTTCCCTTTACGAAATCAGTTAAAGGGAAGGCACTTTCAACTGCGGTTTTGGAAAAGTAATACGAAACTGCAGAAATATGGTGATGGGAGGAATACCATATGAAGTGTACGGATATCATAAAAAGACTGGAGATACTTGCACCGCCTGCGTTTGCTGAAAGCTGGGACAACGTGGGTCTTTTGGCGGGCAGACGAACCAAGGAGATTAAAAAGGTATATCTGGCGGTGGATGCTACCGACGAGGTTATAGAGGATGCCATTGAGGCAGAAGCGGATATGCTTCTGACCCATCATCCTCTTATTTTTTCACCGTTAAAAAGCATAACAGAAGATGATTTTATCGGCAGAAGAGTTCTTCGCCTGTTGCAGGCAGATATGTGTTATTATGCCATGCATACCAATTTTGATGTGATGGGGATGGCAGATGCGGCAGCGGATGAAATCGGATTACAGAACAGACAGGTGCTGGAGGTTACTTTTGAGGACGATATCTCCAAAGAGGGAATCGGACGATATGGCAGGCTTAAAAGGGCGATGAAGCTTTCAGAATGTGCAGCCGATATTAAAGAAACCTTCAAGCTGCCGGCAGTGAGAGTGTACGGGGATATGGATGAGGTAGTAGAAATTGCGGCCATTTCTCCCGGCTCTGCAAAGTCCGTAGCAGCTTATGCGGTACAATCCGGAGTGGATGTCCTGATTTCCGGAGATATAGACCATCATTTGGGAATTGATTTGGTAGCCCAGGGAGTTGCAGTGATAGATGCGGGACACTATGGACTGGAAAAACTGTTTGTACCCTATATGCAGGATTATTTTACAAGAAATCTTCCCGGTATTCAGGTAGAAACAGCATTGGAAAAAAGTCCCTTTTATGTAATGTAAGGAGGTAATGAGGTATGGTGACATTAGTAATTGAAGGAAAAGAAAGACAGTACAAAAGCGGTATTACCTATGAAGAAATTGTAAAGGAATACCAGCCGGCTTATGATAACCGGATAGCACTGGTTTCTGTAAACGGAAAAATAAGAGAGCTTTTCAAAAAGGCGTCGAAGGACGGAAAGTTGGAATTTTTTACCTATAAGGATTCTGTGGGAAATAAAACTTATGTGCGTACGGCAACCATGATGCTTATGAAGGCGGTACATGATGTGGCAGGTGCAGAGTGGGCTCCTAAGTGCCGGGTGGAGTTTACCGTAGGCGGAGGCTATTATATTACATGTGAAGGTCTGGATTTTACACAAGAGCTGGTGGACAAATTAAAGAACAGGATGAAGGAATTATCTGAGCAGAAAATGCCTTTGCTGAAACGCTCCTACTCCATGGAGGATGCTATGGAGCTGTTTCGTAAAAACGGCATGAAAGACAAGGAGAGGCTGTTTAAATACCGCAGAAGTTCTTTTGTAAATATTTATGAAATGGAAGGCTATTATGATTATTTTTACGGGTATTGCCTGCCGCATGCGGGATATGTAAAAAATTACGACCTTGTTTTGTATGGAGAAGGCATGATGCTGTTGCTACCCAGTAGTAAGGAGCCGGATAAAGTGCCCGCAGTTCCTGATAGTAAGCTTTTGTTTCAGACGCTGAAGGAAGCTGAACAGTGGGGCGAAAAGGTAAATATTACGACTGTTGGCGAACTGAACGACCATATCTGTGCAGGAAATATCAGTGATATGATATTAGTACAGGAGGCGGAACAGGAGAGGAAAATAGGTGAAATTGCCAAGGAGATTATAAAGAGGGGAAATGTAAAATTCATTATGATTGCAGGTCCCTCCTCATCCGGTAAAACCAGCTTTTCCCATCGTTTATCCATTCAATTGCGTACCCAGGGGATGACACCCCATCCCATTGGTCTGGATGACTATTTTGTAAACAGGGAACTGACTCCAAGGGATGAAAACGGTGATTACAATTTTGAATGTCTGGAGGCTATTGATGTAGAGCAGTTTAATAAAGACATGTGTGCCCTGCTTGCCGGAGAAACGGTGCAGATGCCATCCTTTAACTTTAAGACCGGTCAAAGGGAATATAAGGGCAACACGCTGACTCTGGGAAAAGAGGATATTCTGGTTATAGAGGGGATTCATGGACTGAACGGAAAAACCTCCTATGCATTGCCGGAGGAAAGTAAATATAAAATATATATCAGTGCGCTCACCAGCTTAAATATTGATGAACATAACCGGATTCCGACCACGGACGGACGGCTTTTGAGAAGAATGGTGCGGGATGCCAGAACCAGAGGAGCGGACGCAAAGCGTACCATTCAGATGTGGCCTTCCGTAAGAAGAGGGGAAGAGGAGAATATATTCCCATTTCAGGAGAGTGCGGATGCTATGTTTAATTCGGCACTGATATATGAACTGGCTGTATTGAAGCAGTTTGCAGAGCCGCTGTTATTCAATATTGGAAAGGATGAACCGGAATATTATGAAGCAAAGAGACTGCTTAAGTTTTTGGATTACTTCCTTGGCGTAAGCAGTGAAAAACTGCCCAACAACTCTATTTGCAGAGAGTTTGTGGGTGGAAGCTGCTTTAATGTGTAGTTTACGGTTACAGATTATCAGGTTTGCAGACGGCAAGCTTTTGGATGTGAGGAAAAGGATATGGAGATAACAGAAAACAAAGAATTACTTGCAAAATACAGGGAGAAGGCGAAGGAACTGGTTTCTAAAATGACGCTGGAGGAGAAGGTTTCCCAGACCTTGTATCAGGCTCCGGCTATAGAAAGGCTGGGTATTCCGGCATATAACTGGTGGAATGAGGCACTGCACGGTGTGGCAAGAGCCGGTACGGCTACCGTATTTCCGCAGTCCATCGGTCTGGCTGCTACCTTTGATGAGGATTTATTGGAGATGGTTGCAGAGGCTGTTTCTACAGAGGCAAGAGCCAAATTCAATATGCAGCAGAAATATGGTGACAGGGATATTTATAAAGGGCTGACGTTCTGGTCTCCCAATGTAAATATTTTCAGAGATCCCAGATGGGGAAGGGGACATGAAACGTTCGGTGAAGACCCTTATCTCACATCCAGATTAGGGGTACGGTTTGTCAAAGGTCTGCAGGGGCATGATGAAAAATATTTAAAAGCAGCAGCCTGTGCCAAGCATTTTGCCGTACACAGTGGTCCGGAAGACTTACGCCATGAATTTGATGCGAGGGTGAGTAAGCAGGATATGTATGAAACCTATTTACCGGCGTTCAAGGCCTGCGTGGAAGAGGGACATGTAGAGGCTGTTATGGGAGCCTATAACAGGACAAACGGAGAGCCCTGCTGCGGCAGCCCTACCTTATTACAGGAGATATTAAGAAAAGAGTGGGGCTTTGAGGGACATGTAGTATCTGACTGCTGGGCAATCAAGGATTTTTATACAGGTCATCATGTGACAGATACACCTGTAGAGTCTGCTTCCTTAGCAATGAATCATGGCTGTGATTTGAATTGTGGTGAAATGTTTACTTATCTGTTAATGGCAGTGCAGGATGGCAGAGTAGAAGAAAGCCGTCTGGATGAAGCGGTAATTCATTTGTTTATGACCCGTATGAAATTGGGCGTAATGGACGGTCAGGAAGAAAATGCATTTGACAAGATACCTTACAGTGTGGTGGACTCCAAAGAAATGCAGAGGCTGAATCTGGAAACCGCAGAAAGATGTGTGGTTCTTTTAAAAAACGAAGACAAGCTCCTTCCTCTTTCTAAAGAAAAGTATTCTACAATCGGTGTCATTGGTCCGAATGCCAACAACCGCAGGGCATTGGTGGGTAACTACGAAGGAACGGCTTCCCGGTACATTACGGTAGTAGAGGGAATACAGGATTATGTGGGAGATGATTGCAGAGTGCTGTATTCAGAGGGATGTCATTTGTGCAAGGACAAGGTAGAAAGCTTAAGTATCGGTAATGAAAGAATCTCTGAGGTACAGGAAATCTGTGCCTGCAGTGATGTTGTGATTGCCTGTATGGGACTGGACTCCGGCTTAGAGGGGGAAGAAGGAGATGCGGGCAATGAATATGCCAGCGGAGATAAGCCTGACTTAAAGCTCCCCGGTTTACAGGAGGAAGTGTTGAAGACCATTTATGCTTCCGGAAAACCGGTGGTATTATTACTGCTGTCCGGCAGTGCATTGGATATCAGTTGGGCAGAGGAGCATATTCCTGCCATTGTACAGGGGTGGTATCCGGGGGCACAGGGCGGCAGAGCCATCGCCAATATTTTGTTTGGTGAAAAGAATCCGCAGGGAAAGCTTCCTATTACTTTTTATTACAGTACGGAAGAGCTGCCTGACTTTACGGATTATGCCATGGAGGGCAGAACCTACCGCTATATGCATAATGACGCACTGTATCCGTTTGGATATGGTCTGTCCTATACGGACTTTACCTGTTCAGAAGCGGAAACGTCCGCAGATACGCTTACAACAGATGGGGTGGATATTTGTGTAACGGTAGAAAATACCGGTGAAAGAGAGGGTACGGAAACGATACAGTTCTACATAAAGGCACAACCGGAGGCAGAAGCTGCACACCTGCCCAATGCACAGTTAAAAGGTATCCGCAAGTGTACCTTGAAACCGGGTGAGAAAAAGCAGGTTACCATGCATTTACCCATAGAGGCCTTTGCACTGTATGACGAGGAGGCCAGACAGCGGATTTATAAAGGCAGCTACAAAATATACGTGGGCGGTCAGGGACCGGATATACGCAGTAAAAAGCTGACCGGAAAGGATGTAGCAGAAATTGCGGTGACGGCAGACAGGGATATTTTCCTGAAGTAAAATATTATAGATACATCAGCTATACCCGAAAAGTACAGAATTTCCAAATATTACAGGTTGCATATATGTGAAAATATATTATGATGGTTGTGTAACAATTTTGTAACAAGTTTGTATTACTTTCGAAATATATTTGGTTATATTCCGAAAGAAAAGCGAAAGGAGAGAATTATGAGAAAAACAACATTGTTAACAGCAACTGCCATCATATTGACCTGTTTTGGAGGACAGACATTTACCGCACAGGCAGCCACAGAAGATAAAAACCGGATATGTTTAGGGGGAAACCGGATTATTGTTACTTATAAGTCAGATTGTAATATAAAAGACATACTGGATAAACTGGAAAACTGTTTTCCCGGTATTTCACTGCCGGAATGTGAACTGCCCGGTGAAAATACACCGGAAACTGATGCTCCTGGGAATAATGCACCGGAAACCGACATTCCTGGGAATAATGCACCGGAAACCGATGTCCCTGAGAATAATGCACCGGAAACCGACGTTCCCGAGAATGACATTCCGGAGAATAACACTCCGGAAACAGATTTGCCGGATAACAATACACCGGATAATACTCCCGGAAATGATTCTACAGAAGAGAATATACCGGGGGATAATGCTGAGGGCGAGCATGCTTTTATAAAGCAGGTGGTTACACTTGTGAATATTGAGCGTGCCAAGGAGGGACTTTCCCCTTTGACTGTTGATGCGAGAGTACAGGCAGCAGCTATGGTTCGTGCTAAGGAGTGTGAGCGGCTTTTCTCACATACCCGTCCTGATGGCAGTTCTTTTGCCACCGCATTGAAAGAGCAGAATGTATCTTACAGAAGTGCAGGTGAAAACATTGCATGGGGACAGCAAACACCGAAGGAAGTAGTGACAGCATGGATGAACAGTTCAGGACACCGTGCCAATATTATGAATCCTAACTTTACCACCATTGGTGTAGGATATTATGAAAATGCAAGGGGAACTGATTACTGGTGTCAGTTGTTTACCAGATAAAAAACACTTGGCACAATATTCTTTTCATGCTACAATAAACTGGCTTTCAAATAAGTAGGATAAATAATCGCGGCCACTTTAAGTGGGTGAGGAAAGTCCGGGCTTCACAGGGCAGGATGCCGGATAACGTCCGGTGGAGGTGACTCCAAGGCCAGTGCAACAGAAATAAACCGCCGGTTTTTGACCGGTAAGGGTGGAAAGGCAGTGTAAGAGACTACCGTCCGGCTGGTAACAGCCGGAGCCATGTAAACCCCATCCGAAGCAAGACCAGATGAAAACTTAAGGCTTGCCCGGCCTGTTTTCAGGTAGGTCGCTTGAGGCTGCCGGTAACGGCAGCTCTAGATAGATGATTATTCACGACATAACCCGGCTTATCGTCCTGCTTATTTGAAAAAAGCTGGTAAATCAGGGATAAAACCTTGAATTTACCGGCTTTTTTGGTAAAAACAGATGCGAAAAACGGAGTCATTTGATAGATTCCACTAAATTCCTCATTTCAGCGTGGGACTTTACATCGCGTGCCTTGTCAATAATGGACTGCTGTTCCGACTTAGTCATATTGGAAAAGCGTATCAGGGCATCTGAGTGCTGTGCCAGTTCCATTGTAAAGCCGATGGGAAGTTCTTCATTGTTAATCATAGTCTGCCTCCTGGATGTTGTTTTTATTAGTTTTTGCGAAGGCATAAAAAATATTCACAGAGGTCTGACTTTTGGGGTATCTGTGACAGTATGTCCCAAAAGATTGATGAGAAATACGCATATTTAATAAAGTGAAGAGGAGGCTTGACCAGTCATATGCAGGAAGCCGGCAAAAAGCCCAATATATTAATACCCGGTATTTTACTGATTATCTTAATGATAGTTGTTTTTGCTTTGGCAAAAAAACAGGTAAGAGAAGAAGATAGCACAACCGGAAGTGATGGAAGTGAGGAGATTCCAACCTTTGCCGTCACGGTACAGACACAATATTATGCCGGACAGGGTGTGGTGTATGCAAAGAAGGAGAATACAGCGTACATTCTGACGACACGCCATTTAATGGAAGGGGTAGAAACAGGGGATTTCTGCACGGTTACCTTATTTGATGGTACGGAAAAGGAAGCGGTACTGATTTATTGCTCAGAAACGGCAGACGCCGCTTTTTTGATGCTGGAGACAGAAGGTAATCTGGAACCGGTTTTATGTGACAGGACGCAGTTTGATATGTTAAAAGAGGGGGATGCGGTAGCTGCTTACAGTATTGCGGATACCACACCGGTGCAGACAGAAGGGAAGATACTCTGTTCATGGGTTTACTTAGAAGATTTTGCACTGGATATGATGCTTCTTAAATTGGATGCAGAGGCAGGAATGTCGGGCTGTGCCATTTTGACTGAAGACGGCTCTTTTGCAGGGATTTTGTGTGGAGTGAGTGAAAACGGTGAAGCGGCGGTATTGCCCTTTTCTGTAATAGAATCGGAATGGATTATGACCGGAAAGGAAAGGGATTCTTAAATGAAGATAAATTTCTGGATGTTAATAAATTCCTGAATAATAAATTCTTAAATGATAATAAATTCCAATCGGCTATTCTTGACATTCCGTCAAAATTGTACCACAATAGGATATTAGGAAATAGGAGCAAGGGCTGTGCATATGGTGCGTTGTCCGGCATGGCAGAGAAAAAATCAACGCGGAAAAGAGGATTTTTATGACAAAGATAGATATTTTTTCCGGCTTTCTGGGAGCCGGTAAGACTACACTGATTAAGAAATTATTGAAGGAAGCACTGGCTGATACCAAGGTGGTTCTGATTGAAAATGAATTCGGTGAAATCGGTATTGACGGCGGTTTCTTAAAAGAAGCGGGTATCGAAATTAAGGAGATGAACTCCGGCTGTATCTGCTGTTCACTGGTGGGGGATTTTGGTACCTCATTAAAGGAAGTGCTTACTACTTATGCACCTGAACGTGTATTGATTGAGCCCTCCGGTGTAGGCAAGCTTTCCGATGTTATTAAGGCGGTAGAAGATGTTGCCTCAGATATTGAGGTACAGGTAAACAGTGCAGTGGCGGTAGTAGATGCTTTAAAATGTAAGATGTATATTAAGAATTTTGGTGAGTTTTTCTGCAACCAGATTGCTTATGCAGGCACGATTATTTTGAGCAGAACTGCAGGTATGAGTCAGGAAAAACTGGAAAAATGCATTGAAATGATTAGGGAGTATAACACACAGGCAACCATTATTACCACTCCATGGGACAGCCTGGCCGGTGAAGATATTTTAAAAACTATCGAAGGTGCAGATAAGTTAGAGCATATGATGGAAGAATTGCTGGAGGAGGAACATCACCACTATCATGAGCATGACGAGGAGTGTGACCATGAGCATCACCATCATGAGCATGACGAGGAATGTACCTGCGGCTGTCATGACCATGATCATGAGCATCATCACTACCACGAGCATGACGAGGAATGCGACCATGAGCATCATCACCACCATGAGCATGACGAGGAGTGTGACCATGAGCATCATCATCACCATGAGCATGATGAGGAATGCGATCATGAGCACCATCATGAGCATCACCACGAGCATGGCGAGGAATGTACCTGTGGCTGTCATGACCACGATCATGAACATCATCACCATCATCATCATGCAGATGAAGTATTTACAAGCTGGGGCAAGGAAACTCCGGTTATGTATACCCATGAAAAGATTGCAGAGATACTGAATGCTTTAGATGGCGGCGAGTATGGTATGATTCTGCGTGCAAAAGGTATGGTGCCTGCAGAGGACGGTACATGGATTTATTTTGACTATGTGCCGGAAGAAAGGGATATTCGTACAGGAAAAGCACAGGTAACCGGTAAGCTCTGTGTCATTGGTTCCAAACTGGATGAGGAAAAGCTGGAAGAATTGTTTGGAGTAAAATAAAAGGGAGATAAAGGAATATCAGACCGGGATAAGTTTACAGGAAGGGCATAGTGTGAAAAGTCACACTGAATGGAGATTAGTATGAAATCGGTTTATGTTATCAACGGCTTTTTGGAAAGCGGAAAGTCAGAGTTTATTACATATACACTGGCACAGCCCTATTTTCAGATTAAGGGAACCACATTACTGCTTCTTTGTGAAGAGGGTGAAGTGGAGTACGAGGAAGAACTGTTAAAGAAGTCTAAAACGGTAGTGGAATTGATTGAGGAAGAAGAGGAGTTTACACCTTCTCATCTTTTGGAACTGGAAAAGAAACACAAACCGGATAGAATTATCATAGAATATAATGGTATGTGGAATTTCAAGGACATGAAGCTGCCCTGGCACTGGAGAGTAGACCAGCAGATTACTACGATTGACGGCTCTACGTTCCCTATGTACTATACCAATATGCGTTCTTTGCTTGCAGAAATGATACGCAATTCGGAGATGATTATTTTTAATCGCTGTGACGGTGTCAAGGACCTGAATAACTACAAGAGAAATATCAAGGCCATCAATCCCAAAGCTGAGGTCATTTTTGAAGATGCAAACGGTGAAATCACAGAAATATTAGAAGATGATTTACCTTATGATTTGAAGCAGGATACGCTGGAGCTGGATGATTACGGTTATGGTATCTGGTATCTGGACAGTATGGAGCGGTTGGACAGATATGTAGGAAAAACACTGGTGTTTACTGCAATGGTCTTAAAACCGGACGGCTTTCAAAAAGGATACTTTGTGCCGGGACGTATGGCGATGACCTGTTGTGCAGATGACATGGCTTTTCTGGGATATGTCTGTGAGTATGCGGGTGCAGATACCTTGAATCAGAAAGAGTGGGTAAAGGTAAAAGCTACCGTTACAAAGGAATATTGGGAAGATTATCAGGGAGAAGGTCCGGTACTCCATGCAATCAGTGTGGAGAAGACTAAGGCACCGAAGAACGAAATCATTAGTTTTAATTAAAAGCCGGTGAAAGGATTCACCGGCAGGTGTAGTTTGCAGAAAGGTGAGGCACTTGTATGAATGTATTTTTAGCGGCATTGGAAGGTACAGGATTTGCCTGGCTGATGACTTCGCTGGGAGCAGCTGTAGTATTTTTCTTTAGAAAGGGAATGAAGGAGTCCGTGCACAAGGCATTGCTGGGATTTGCTGCGGGCGTCATGATTGCAGCCAGTGTGTGGTCTCTGCTGATGCCTGCCATTGAGCAGGCAGAAGAAAGAGGGCAGATAGGCTGGATACCGGCAGCAGGCGGTTTTTTACTGGGAGCATTGTTTTTACTGTTAATGGATAAGCTGATTCCTCATTTGCATATCGGTGAAACACAGACGGAAGGTCCTAAAACCTCCTGGCATAAAACCACGCTTATGGTATTTGCGGTAACATTGCACAATATACCGGAAGGTATGGCAATGGGACTCTCTTTTGCTAATGCACAGCTAAATGGAGGCACTCTGGTACAGTATGCCGGAGCGTTTGCCCTTGCAATGGGTATAGGTATCCAAAACTTTCCGGAGGGAGCAGCAATATCACTGCCTCTGAAAAAAGAGGGTACTTCTTCTAAAAAGGCATTTTTAGTAGGAAGTCTGTCAGGTATTGTAGAACCTATTTTCGGAGTGCTTACCGTGTTTCTGGCTTCCGTGCTCGTCCCTTATATGCCTTGGTTGTTGTCCTTTGCGGCAGGTGCCATGATTTATGTGGTGGTGGAAGAACTGATACCGGAAGCACATTTAGGAGAGCATTCCCATGCGGGTACATTGGGTGTGCTGACCGGCTTCATGCTGATGATGATATTGGATGTGGCATTGGGGTAACAAAATGGCATTACAGAGTGACAAAGAAATAATACAATTACAAAGACGCCTGAAGGATTTGGCAGATAAGTCCTTCAGGCAGAATATATATACCTTCAGCAGCTTCTTAGGGCTGGCAGAACTGGAGATTTATTACAGGATGGAAAAAGAACTCTTCTTTGCCCATCCCGCTTTATTTGGGGGAGATGAAGAGGCGGAACGAAAGATGGTACGCTTTGGCTCCCCGGAAGAATTTGGATATGAGGAGACGTATCCGATTACCTGTCTGCATGTAAAGCCGCTGCTTACGAAGTTTGCGGACAAACTTTCCCACAGGGACTTTTTGGGTGCCCTGATGAATCTGGGTATGGAGAGGGGATGTATCGGTGACATCCGGGTAGGTGAAAAAGAAGGATTTTTGTATTGTCAGTCTTCCATGGCAGAATATATTTGTGACAATCTTACCCAGATTAAGCATACTCATGTAAAATGCGGGATTGTGGAAAAGGTGGGAAGGACGGGAGCGGACGAACCGGAAGAAAGAGATGTATTGGTAAGCTCTTTGAGACTGGATGGCTGCATAGCCAGGCTTTATCAAATTTCCCGCAATGACAGTCTTACACTGTTTCAAGACGGCAGAGTGTATGTGGATGGACGGCTTGTGGAAAATAACAGCCGTGCGTTGAAGGACGGAGAAACTGTCAATGTCAGAGGATACGGCAAATTTATATATAAAGGGTTGAAGTATGAAACTAAAAAAGGAAAACTCTGTCTGGAGCTGTTGGTTTATCGTTAGGAGGTACTATGTTTTCTTATACAATAACAGAATGGTTGTTTTTCTTTTATTTTTATTGCTTTTTCGGATGGTGCTTTGAATCGGCTTATGTTTCACTGCGAAAAAGAAAACTGATTAACAGGGGCTTTATGAGAGGTCCTTTCCTGCCGCTTTACGGTACCGGGGCACTTATGATGCTGCTTGTATCGGCACCTTTTAAGGAGCACTGGTGGGCGGTTTATATCGCGGGCTGCATAGGGGCAACGTTGCTTGAATATGTAACCGGGGTAGTTATGGAAGCACTGTTTAAGGTGCGTTACTGGGATTATTCGGATCAGAAATTTAATTTCAGAGGGTATATTTGTTTGAGCTCCTCTCTTGCGTGGGGCGGACTGACCCTGCTTATGCATTATGTAATACATAAACCGGTGGAAAATCTGATGCATATGATTCCGGGGGGAGTACTGCATGTCATTGTCCTGCTGCTTACGATTTATATCGTCAGTGATTTTAGCTTATCCTTTAAGGCTGCTTTGGATTTCAGGGAGGTTCTTTTATATATGGATAAAGCCAAAGAAGAACTTGCAAGAATACAGAAACGCCTGGATGTAGTAATTGCAGTAGCAGAGGATGACTGGAATACCCGCAGGGAAACTATTTATACAGAATATCTGCTTAGAAAGCAACAAAAATCCCTATCCAAACGTATTTATAATAACCCCTCCATGTACTCTGTAAAATACAGAGAGGCATTGGAAGAGTTGAAAAAGAAGATAGAAGAGTGGAAAAGGAAATAGCAAATATTTCCTTTTCCACTCTTCTACATAATTCCGAAAAGAAATATTGATAATTATCTTTACAGATTCTTGCTGCCTTTCTCTTCACAGTATTTGCAGCGGTAAACCTCTTTTTCTTCATCGGCTAAAAGGAAGATATGGGGAAGCTCCTGTTCGATGGAGGTAATACAGCGGGGATTTTTGCAACGGATAACATTTTTTATCATTTTAGGCAGCACCAGTGCTTTTTTATTTACAATTTCACCGTCTTTAATGACATTTACGGTAATATTATGGTCTAAGAATGCCAGCACATCCAAATCCAGTTGGTTGATATCACATTCTACCTTTAAGATATCTTTTTTACCCATTTTATTGCTACGGGCATTTTTGATAATAGCAACGGTACAGTCCAGTTTTCCTAACTGCAGATGTTCATAAATATCCATGCTCTCACCGGCTTTGATGTGGTCAAGCACAAAGCCTTCTTCTATTTTTCCTACATTTAACATTGCGGTAACCTCCTTTTATTCTACGGTGATGTTTAACAGGGTAAGAATCAGTGCCATACGGACATAAACACCATACTGTGCCTGCTTAAAGTAAGCGGCTCTGGGATCACTGTCAACCTCTACAGAGATTTCATTGACTCTGGGCAGGGGATGCAGTACCAGCATGTCAGGACCGGCCAGCTCCATTTTGGCAGCGTCCAGAATGTAGAAGTCTTTTAAGCGGACATAATCTTCTTCGTTGAAGAAACGTTCTCTCTGCACGCGGGTCATATATAAAAGGTCTAAGGAAGGCATTACGTTTTCCAGACGGATTACCTCCTCATAGGGAATATTTTTTTCCTTTAACATGTCGGTGATGTAGTCAGGTACTTTTAACTCATCGGGAGAAATAAAGACAAAACGCACATTTGGGTAACGTACCAGTGCATTAATCAGGGAGTGTACGGTACGGCCGAATTTTAAGTCGCCGCAGAGGCCGATGGTTAAATTGTCTAAGCGGCCCTTCAGGCTGCGAATAGTCAGCAGGTCAGTCAAGGTCTGGGTCGGGTGCTGGTGACCGCCGTCTCCGGCATTGATAACGGGAATGTTTGATTTCTCCGCAGCAACCATGGGAGCCCCTTCTTTGGGATGACGCATTGCACAGATATCTGCATAGCAGGAAACGATGCGTATGGTATCGGATACGCTTTCGCCCTTTGAGGCGGAAGAACTGGATGCCTCGGAAAAACCTAAGACTTCACCGCCCAAACGCAGCATGGCGGATTCAAAACTTAAGCGGGTACGTGTGCTGGGTTCATAGAAGCAGGTAGCAAGAATTTTACCCTTGCAGGCCTGTGCATATCTGGCGGGGTTCGCTTCGATATCATCTGCCAGTGTAAACAGGGTTTCCAGCTCTTCTACGGAAAAATCAAGAGGACTCATCAAATGTTTCATAATATATACTCACCTTTCTGTCCGCCGGGCGGACGCTTTTGTCAGACAGACTTGCCCGAAAAAAATCGAAGAGAATAAAACTCTTCGATTTTACATCATTTATAGGATAATAATTCCTCCACGGGTTTACGTCTGGGAGCCACAGGCTCTTCAGCGGGATATCCCACAGGAATAAGGGCAACCAGCTCTCTGTCTTCGGGAATCTCTAATAAAGAAGCCGCTTTGGCTTCATCAAAGATACCTAAAATAACAGAGCCAAGACCCTGCTCATACGCTGCCAGACAGAATGCCTCGGAAGCAATACCGGTGTCGAACATCTGCCAGCCGCCTTCTTTGGGAGTGCTGAAAGAACCGTCTCTTTCAAAGCCGCTTCTGTTTTTTATAAAGGTAACGGCAATGAGTAACGGTGCATTTTTAATAATTTCACCATTTTTTGCATAGGCGGAAGTGCATTCGTCTGCAATTTTGTCCTTTAGGGTACCCTCAATAGCAATATAGCGGGTAATCTGTGTGTGTTTCCAGCTGGGAGCATAGGAAGCAGTTTCTACAATGTTTTCCAGTACGTCCCGGGGAACAGGCTTGTCCGTAAACTGACGGATGCTTCTGCGTCCGCGGATACATTCATTGGCTGTCATGCAAATCCTCCTTTAAGCAAAATATTTCTTTTGGATATGATACCACAAAAGCGGGTCATAATCAACGCTAAAATTTGGATATTGCTTGCATATCGGTAAGAATTATCTTATAATGGGAACAGAAAAAAAGAGTGGTCTGTAAGGATAGGTATTTTGGCTTTAGGAGGTATACGCATGGCAAAGGAATTGGATAATGATATTGTATTTCGAGAAAGAAAACGCTGGCTGTTTTTAGGCTTGCCTTTTACCTTTACGATATATATTTTAAAGGATGATATGCTTACCGTTGATACCGGATTTTTAAAAAAGGTGGAAAACGACTGCTATATGTACAAGATTCAGGATGTAGAGCATACAGCCAGCCTGATGGAGAGAATATTTGGTTTGGGAACCGTTACCTGCTATACAGGTGATACTACCCATCCGAAGCTTCAACTGGTTCACATTAAAAAGTCCAAACAGATTAAGAACTATATTTTAGAGGCTTCCGAGGCAGCCCGTATGCGGCGAAGAACCTTGAATACATTGGATATCGGAACGGCTGATATAGATTTGTCCGATATCGATGCATAAGGGATATGCAGCTTAAGGAATGAAAGGATTATTGTGAATATAGAATGTCAGAGAGGGACGGTGGTAATTTTACACCGTCTTTTTAGCGGAAAGAAAAGAGAAGTCTCCTGAAAAGAGTTTTTTGAACAAAACCGGACTAAGACTGCTTACGAATCATTTTCCGCAAGCAGTCTTTCAAACAACAGTCCGGCAATAAACCAAAACGGTAAATAATCCAGCCGGATTATTTTTTTGACATGCCACCGGGAGGAACCGTAATCCCACGGACAGAGCTGCTTTTTGGTTAAAAGCGTTCCGGTCAGGAACTCAGCCGTGAAAATCAGGGAAGCATAGGAAAGCCCCCTTACTAACGGAGATTTTCCCTTTAACAGCCGGCAGATGGGGGCTAAAAAGCAGGCACAACCGTAGATGGGAAACATCCACAGGGAGGTGCAGCCCCGTAAAGTAAATTGTCGTCTTCTGAAAGAAGAGAAGGCTGTAAAAATAATTTCCATGCACCAGCCTAAAATGCCACAGTGGATAAAATTGTGAATATACTTTTTCATGAAAATCAGTATTCCCCGGAAAGGAGAAAATATACCATGAATTATGCACAGACTTTAGAATATGTGGAATCCTTGAAAGCGTACGGTATTGTGCCGGGACTTTCCAATATAACAGAGCTTTGTAAAAGGCTGGGAAGTCCGCAGGATGCACTTTCCTTTGTACATATTGCGGGAACAAACGGAAAAGGCTCTGTGCTGGCTTTTGTATCCACCGTATTAAAGAGTGCCGGATATAAAACAGGCAGATACATTTCTCCGGTCATTTCCGATTATTGTGAAAAAATACAGATAAACGGCAGGCCCATTACCAAAAAGGCACTTTGTGAATGCATGGAGGAAGTAAAGGCTGCCTGTGACAGCATGGCAGAGGAAGGTCTGCCTCATCCTACCCCCTTTGAAGTAGAAACGGCATTGGCCTTTTTATATTTTAAAAAGAATGCCTGTGATATTGTAGTATTGGAAACCGGTATGGGGGGCAGGGAGGATGCAACCAATCTGATTACCACCACCAAAGTAGCCGTGCTAGCCTCTGTCAGTATGGACCATATGCAGTTTCTGGGAAAAACCCTGGAAGAAATTGCAGGGCAGAAGGCAGGAATAATAAAAAACAATTGTTATGTAATAAGTGCAAAGCAGGAAGCGGCGGTTTTGGAGGTTATCAGGCAGGAGGCAGCACGGAAAAAAGCAGCTTTTGCGGTAGTAAAGGACGTCAGGAAGGTGAAGTACGGTCTGGAAAAGCAGAAATTTACTTATGAGACAAATGAGGGAGTATGTTTGTCTGATTTGGAAATTACGCTGACCGGAAAATATCAGATTGAAAATGCAGCACTGGCGGTAGAAGTTATTGAAAAGCTTTCTCACTGCGGTTATGCAGTGTCTGAAAAGCAACTGCGGAAGGGCCTGTCAGAAACCAAATGGACCGGAAGGTTTCAGGTGGTAGAAAAGAAGCCGCTTTTTGTGATAGATGGGGCTCACAATGAGGATGCCGCCAAAAAACTTGCCGATTCTATCCGTTTTTATTTTACAAATAAGAGAATTATTTATATAATGGGAATGTTAAAGGACAAAGAATATGAAAAGGTAATTGCGGAAACGTATGCCTATGCAGATCAGATTATCACGATAACACCACCGGAAAATCCCCGTGGACTTTCCGCATTGGAGCTGGCACAGGCGGTAAAAGAATATCACCCTCATGTTACGGCGGCTGGCAGTCTGGAGGAAGCAGTGGAGATGGCATATCTTCTGGCACGGAAAGAAGATGTGATTTTAAGCTTCGGTTCTTTGTCGTATTTGGGACGACTGGTAGAAATTTTAGGGAAACGTGAGAAAAATTTGCCGAAAGGAAGTAAGCAGAAACATGGATAAAGCAAAAATTGAGGCAGGTGTAAAATTGATTCTGGAAGGAATCGGTGAGGATACAGGCCGTGAAGGGCTTCTGGATACTCCGGCACGCATTGCCAGAATGTATGAGGAGATATGTGCGGGATACAAGGAAGATGCCGGCGAACATTTGAAAAAGACCTTCAGTGTGGAAAACAGCGGTATGGTAGTAGAGAAGGATATTGTGTTCTATTCCACCTGTGAGCATCATATGATGCCCTTTTATGGGAAAGCCCATATTGCTTATATTCCCAACGGTAAAGTAGTGGGCTTAAGCAAGCTGGCAAGGACGGTGGAGGTATACGCAAAACGGTTGCAGATTCAGGAGCGTATGACCGGACAGATTGCAGATGCCATTATGGAACATTTAAATCCCAAAGGCGTTATGGTTATGTTAGAGGCAGAGCATATGTGCATGACGATGCGGGGGATAAAGAAACCGGGCAGTAAAACGGTGACGCTGGCTTCAAGAGGTGTTTTTGAAGAAGACGGTTCATTAAAGGAACAGTTTTTCCATATGGTAGGGTAGTATAAGTGGAACGGATTGATAAAATATTAAATCACAATTTATTTTTGGAGTATTTGCGGCTGAATGAAGAAGCTGAATGCGACAGGATTTTTTGTCATCACGATATGGTACATTTTCTGGATGTGGCCCGTATTGCGTGGATATTGAATCTGGAAGAAAAACTGGGACTTGCAAAGGAATGGATTTATGCGGCAGCTTTGCTTCACGATATCGGCAGGCATATACAATATGCCGATGGTATGCCCCATGAGAAGGCTTCGGCATTGTTAGCACCCGAAATATTGAGAGATTGCGGATTTGATGATAAAGAAACGGATGTTATTGTTTCTGCCATAGCAACGCACCGCAACAAAGAGATTGCCGCAGAGGCTTCCTTAAACGGTATTTTATACAGGGCGGACAAAGCCAGCAGACCCTGTTTTGCCTGTAAGGCAGAAAAACAGTGTGACTGGAAGAAGGATAAGAAAAATAAAACTATAAAGTGGTAAGTGCGATAGCCTTGCAGGAAGACAACGGAGTGAGATGGCATGTCCATCACTAATGCTTTGGAACGGAGACTGGAATGAAAATAGGAAACAGAGATTTTAAAGAGCACGGAAAAACCTATATTATGGGAATTTTGAATGTCACGCCGGATTCCTTTTCGGACGGCGGCAGATGGAATGATATGGACCGGGCTCTTTTTCATGTGGAAGAAATGTGTAAAGAAGGGATGGATATTCTGGATGTTGGAGGAGAGTCTACGAGACCGGGATATACACAACTTTCGGATGAAGAGGAAATTGCACGTGTAGTTCCGGTAATAGAGGCGGTTAAAAAAAGATTTGATATTCCGGTTTCTCTGGACACATATAAAAGTAATGTGGCAAAAGCGGGTATTGCTGCCGGTATTGATTTGGTAAATGATATCTGGGGATTAAAATATGATGAGAAAATGGCAGAAGTAATTGCAGAAAGTGGGCTCCCCTGTTGTCTGATGCACAACAGGAAAAATACCGAATATCAAAATTTTATGGAAGATGTGGAAGCTGATTTGGCAGAAACCCTGAGACTGGCACGGAATGCCGGAATTGCCGGTGACAAAATTATCTTAGACCCGGGGGTGGGTTTTGCCAAAACCTATGAGCAGAATTTACAGATTATCAACCATCTGGAGCAGCTTCATATGTTTGGCTGCCCTTTACTGTTGGGCACCAGCCGTAAATCGGTTATCGGTCTGACACTGGATTTACCTGTGACGGAGCGGGTAGAAGGTACTTTGGTAACAACTGTTATTGGTGTAATGAAGGGCTGTAGTTTTGTGCGGGTACATGACATAAAGGAAAACTGCCGTGCCATTAAAATGGCAGAAGCCATATTAGCGTCACAAATTGCTTAGATGGCACGCCCCGTCACTAACGCAGTGACTTAGATGGCATGCCCCGTCACTAACGCTGTGGCATAGATGGCACGCTCGCCACCAACGTTTTGGAATGGAGATTAAAATGGATGAAATCAGAATTGAAAATCTGGAAATATTTGCCCATCACGGTGTGTTTGCAGAGGAAAAGCAGAATGGCCAGAAGTTTTATGTAAATGCTACACTTTATACAGATTTACGTCCTGCGGGATTAAAAGATGATTTAACCTTATCCACTCATTATGGTGAGGTAAGCCTTTTTATTCAAGAAATGATGACAGCTCAAGCCTACGATTTGATTGAGACAGCTGCGGAGCGGACAGCGGAGGCAATCCTGTTACGGTTTCCCCTGATACGGGCAGTGGATTTTGAATTGCGTAAGCCCAATGCTCCCATCCCCATGAATTTTGAGTCCGTATCGGTAAAAATATACCGAAGCCGGCACAAGGCTTACATAGCATTCGGTTCCAATATGGGGGAATCAGAGGAGTATATTGCAGATGCCATAAAGAAATTGTCTGCGGACGAAAAATGTAACATATTAAAAGTAAGTGATACTATCCGTACCAAGCCTTACGGCGGTGTAAAGCAGGCGGATTTTTATAACGGAGTACTGGAAATGGATACCTTATATCCGCCCGGTGAGCTGCTTGATAAATTACATAAGCTGGAGCAGGAGGCAGGCAGGGAACGGAAGGTACATTGGGGTCCCCGTACTCTGGATTTGGATATTATCTTTTATGATAAGCTGGTTTATGAGGATGACAGGCTCTGCATTCCCCATATGGACATGCAGAACAGGGATTTTGTCTTGAAACCCATGGTACAGATAGCTCCTTATTTCAGACATCCGGTTTATAAAAAGACAATGGAACAGATGTTAAAAGCTTTGGAAGACAATAGATAAAGCGGTTTGCAGTCCGACATATGTTTTAAAACATCGGTGCTGCAATGAAGGAGACAGACATGGGAAGGTATGATGTGGATTTGATTGAGGGCTATGACAGCGGGGCATGTCTCTATAATGAAAAGAAAGAAAAAAGATATCAGGCCTCTGTATGGATTGGTATTATGGTCTTTATGGGCATATTGTTGATTCGTGGAATCATCTGGCATGTGGAAGAGGTATACGCCGTATTCAACTATCAGACTGTGGAAGCCGAGTACAATGAAAAAATGTATTATGCGTATTATAAGGACGAAAACGGAAGGGAGCATCAGTGTAGCTTAAGCGGTCATGAACCATATATCAAGGATGGTAAGGTGACACTTTATTACAAAGAGGATATAACGAAGGCGTTCCCTGTAAATACAGTTTGGTTTTGGGGGAAAATTTATCTCTTTCTGGGGGGAGTCATGGCAATCTGTATCTGGCGTATTGCCAAAATATACGCAGGAAAGCGGCATGGTACGGTTTGAGGATAGTAAAAGATTTGCAAGAGAAAGGAAAAATCTGATGATTAGACAATATAAAACGGAAGATTTAACACAGTGTGCGAGGATTTATCTTTGACTGTAAAAAGGTTAGTTGGAATAATGATGAAATTTATGTTGATGATTTGATTGTAGACCCACAGAAACAACGTTTGGGAATAGGAAAATAGCTTTTGAATGCACTGAAAGATTACAGTAAAGAAAATGGTCTTGCCGGGATTATTCTTTATACACATGAACAAGCACCTGCAAAACACTTTTATGAAAAAAATGGATTTCAGTTATCAGATGGTGTAATCTGCATGTACTGGGTATAAATAGGTGGCAGCTGGAATATTTGGAAAATGAGAGAGCACATTATCGAGGAACTAAAAAAGGAAAAATAAGAATTGACCGGGCTCCTTGAGCGAGGGATTACAATTGACCAAAGGTCAATTGTATGGGGTGCAGAGAAATATACAACTTTGAAGTTGTAGAGCCTGAATACCTGCTTTGAGATGGCTGAGGTAGGGTATAGTAAGGAATATTCATACATATCCCACTGTATAGTAAGTTCGGGGTACAGAAATAGAAAAGATTCATATATGCCCCACAGTATGGCAAGCCAGGGGTATAGAAACGGAAAATGTTCAAAAAACTCCGCTATCCAGGCGGAAGCGGGGTATAGGAGAGAGAAAATGGCTATCTGTGCCCCGGCGAGTGGCAGAAGCGGGGTATAGGAGAGAGAAAACCGCCATCTGTGCCCCGGCGAGTGGCGGAAGCGGGGTATAGGAGAGAGAAAACCGCC
>JBJEMX010000022.1:0-138944 GCA_051879895.1 Lachnospiraceae bacterium | reverse complement strand
ACGGACTTCTTCAGGATATGAACATCACTGTTCCCGTAGCCCTTCACTTAGACCACGGTTCTTTTGAAGGCTGCTACAAGTGTATCGAAGCAGGATTTTCTTCCATCATGTTCGATGGTTCTCACTATCCTATCGACGAGAACGTTGAAAAGACCAAGCAGTTAGTAGCAGACGCTCACGCAAAGGGACTTTCCATCGAAGCAGAGGTTGGTTCCATCGGTGGTGAAGAGGACGGCGTTATCGGTGCAGGTGAATGTGCAGATCCCAAGGAATGTAAAGCAATCGCTGATTTAGGCGTTGATTTCCTGGCAGCAGGCATCGGCAATATCCATGGCAAATATCCTGCAAACTGGGCAGGCTTGAGCTTTGAGACCCTGGATGCAGTGCAGAAGGAAACAGGAGTGCTTCCTTTGGTTCTTCACGGTGGTACAGGTATCCCTGCCGACATGATTAAGAAGGCAATCTCTTTAGGTGTTGCTAAAATCAATGTAAATACCGAGTGCCAGCTTGCATTCGCAGAAGCTACCCGTAAGTATATTGAAGCAGGCAAGGACTTAGAAGGCAAGGGCTTTGATCCCCGTAAGCTTTTAGCTCCCGGTGCAGAAGCAATCAAAGCTACCGTTAAAGAAAAGATGGAGCTGTTCGGTTCTGTAGGTAAAGCGTAAATAAGCTAAAGCAGGCAAGAGAGCTTATCCATTTGTATACGCAAGGGCATAACAGATGGGTAACGCTCTCTTTTTTATTATACTGCAATAAGTACAGGGAGGTACGGCAACGGATAAGGTATCTCTTTTTACTGCACATGAGAGGAGAGCAGTATGGCTCAGATTTTGTGTTCTACCGGAGCACTTATCGGAAGACCCAATGGCAGGAATCATAAGCTTCTGGAGCAGTTGGCGGGTCGGCTTCATTGTGATGGCTTTGAATTTATGATGTATGAAACCTGGTATGATAAGGTGGATATAATAATAGCAGACCTGAAAGGGATGGGGCTGCGTATACCGGTGATGCATTGTGAAAAGCATATCGGGGAAGCAATCAGTCAAGGCGAAGAAGGCGATTTGGAGGAAGTACTCCGGCGTTTTACCATAAACTGCGATATGGCGAAAAGGCTTGGGGCAAAGAAAATCGTAATTCATCTGTGGGATGGCATTACTTCTGACAAAAACATTAAGAATAATATTGCTGCGTATGAAGAACTGGAAACAATAGCTGCCGGATACGATATTACCGTTTTGGTAGAAAATGTGGTTTGTAACCGACAGGACCCCATGCTGCACTGGTGTGAACTGGTGCAGGCTTACCCGCATATCCGGTTTGTTTTTGATACCAAGATGGCAGCGTTTCATAATCAGTTGAATTTGCTTTATAAAGAAGAGTATGACTGGTTATGGAAGGATAATCACATCCGGCATTATCATGTAAACGATTATGCAGGCGGTTATATGGACTGGAAGAATTTAAAAACCCTGCCCATTGGGAAGGGACATATTGATTTTGATGAATTTTTTGGATTTATTCATAAAATCGGATACGATGGAACCTTTACGGTAGAGGCAACGGCATTTAATGCAGAAGGCGTAGTGGATGTGGATATGTTAAACTGCTGCTTTGATACTATCAGGGGATATATGAATCGGCAATCTATAGAAGGGCAATCATAAAATAGCCTTGAAAAGGGAGGATGCCAGGCAACTGTTGCCTGGCATTTATTATGAAAAAGTTATTTAATATATCTAAATACTGTAATTGGCTTATTAAATGATAATTTGTATCTTATGAGTATAGTATAAGAAAAAGAAGTGTCTAAAGAATGATTTGGCAATGAAGTTTCCTTGAATTATTTGTGAACAAAATATGAACGGGACGGTGTTTCGACACCAATCCCGTTCTTTTTTTAAAATCCGGCATGAATTTTTTCAGGTTCCGGATAAGTTTCTCCGAAGGTTTCTACAGTAACAGTCTTCATTATCTGGTCGGCTAACGGTCTGTCGCTGTAATCGGTAGGAACTTCTGCAATTTTGTTTACCACGTCCATACCCTCGATGATTTTTCCGAATGCTGCATAGCTGCCATCTAAGTGCGGTGCATTCTTGTGCATAATAAAGAACTGGGAGCCTGCGGAATTGGGATGCATGCTTCTTGCCATGGAAAGGACACCCTCGGTATGCTTTAAGTTGTTTTCTACGCCGTTTGCGGCAAACTCACCCTTGATGCTGTATCCGGGACCACCGCAGCCGGTACCTTCCGGATCGCCGCCCTGCAGCATAAAGCCGTTGATAACACGGTGGAAGATAAGTCCGTCGTAAAAGTTCTTCTGAATCAGGCTGATAAAGTTATTTACGGAAATAGGTGCGATTTCGGGATAAAGCTCCAGCTTCATCACATCGCCGTTTTCCATGGTAATTGTCACAATAGGATTCTGTGCCATGTTGTACTTCCTTTCTTGTCAAAAATGATTTATTATAAAGATAGTACATCATTTTAAGGGAAAAAACAAGCATGAGAGAAAACGCATTAAAAGAAGTGTATGTCTGTACGGAAGGGAAGTGCCTTCCGCCACAACTTAGGAATAAAGCCTGCCGGGAAGGTTTTATGGTGATTACTGACTGCTCCCGGGAAGCAGAAGAGCTGACGGCAAAGGGCTGGCCGGTTTTAGGCATATTGACAGAGAAGAATAAGCAGGATGCTTTTGCAGGTGTGCGGTACTTATGCGAAGGGGGAGAGAATCTGACACCGGAGTACCTGGAAAAGGTGTACAGGCGGTACAAGGAACTGCCATGGGATATTCTGGAAACGGACAGGTGTATTGTCCGGGAGACTACGGAAGCAGATGTGGATGCCTTCTACCGGATTTATGCAGAGCCCTCCGTCACGGTGTACATGGAGAACCTGTTTGCGGACAGAGAAGAAGAAATACAGTATGTGAAGCAGTACAGAGAATGTATGTATGAATTTTACGGTTATGGTATCTGGACGGTTTTGTGGAAAGAAACCGGTGAAGTGATTGGCAGAATAGGTCTGACAGTCAGGGAAGGATATGAAGATCCGGAGCTGGGATTTTTAATAGCAGTACCGTGGCAGAAAAAAGGGCTGGCAGCAGAGGTCTGTGAGGCAGTATTACGATACGGTGCAGAGGAGCTGGAGTTTCAGAGCGTACAGGCCTTGGTGGAGCCGGGCAATGAAGCGTCCGCCCGCCTTTTATATAAGCTTGGATTTGTGTGTCAGGGAGAATGTGTGGACAAAGGGAAAACATACAATTACTTTAGGAGGTTAGTGTAAAATCACACTAATCCTTCGGAATGGAGGGTTTTATGAACTATGCAGGGTATGAGCATTACATTGCGGCAGAAGACCGTTATGAGAAAATGAAGTATTACAGATGCGGAAGCAGTGGCTTGAAGCTGCCGGCAGTTTCATTGGGACTGTGGCACAATTTCGGCAGTAATGCAGGTATGGATAATATGTTGGCTATGTGTCATACTGCCTTTGACAATGGGATTACCCATTTTGACCTGGCGAACAACTACGGTCCCATACCGGGGGCTGCGGAAGAAAACTTTGGCCGCATTCTGCAAAAAGGTTTGGGACGTTACAGGGATGAACTGGTGATTTCCACTAAGGCCGGTTATGATATGTGGCCGGGACCTTATGGGGACCATGGCAGTAAGAAATACCTGGTAGCCAGCCTTGACCAGAGTCTCAAGCGTATGGGACTTGATTATGTGGATATTTTCTATCACCACAGACCTGACCCGGAAACACCGTTGGAAGAAACCATGCTGGCACTGGACGGTATCGTAAGGAGCGGTAAAGCGTTATATGTGGGAATTTCTAATTATAATAAGGAGCAGACTCAGGCAGCCGTAAAGATTTTAAAAGAATTAAGGACACCGTTTATTATCAATCAGCGAAGGTACTCTATGTTAGACCGCAGCATTGAAAAGGATGGGCTGAAATCCTATGCATCAGAAAATGGTATCGGTATTATTGCGTTTTGCCCGCTGGAGCAGGGGATGCTTACGGATAAATATCTGCACGGTATTCCTGCTGACAGTCGTGTCAGAACTGACGGAAGGTTTTTGCAGGAAAGCTCCATTACGCCCGAGCGTATAGGCCGGATACAGGCACTCAATGAAATTGCCGCAGGCAGAGGCCAGAGCCTTGCCCAGATGGCACTTTCATGGATACTGCGTGACGGTGAGGTGACCAGTGTACTGATTGGAGCCTCCAAGCCTTCTCAGATACTGGATAATATCAGGATTGTCAATGCACCTGCGTTTACAGAGGCAGAGCTGCAAAAGATTGACAGAATTGTAATGGGATAGGAAGATTAAGCAGAGGGTATCTGCCGGTACTACTTTTCGTAGTATTGGTAGATACCCTCTGTAATAATATACTCATAAGCTTCTGACATATTCTGTTTGACTTCTTTCACATTGTCTGCCGTGACCCGGTATTTACTATTTCCGGCCAGATTATCCAGGACAATACTTTCTAACATAAGCTGGTTGATTGCCGGCGTATAGTGCATTTTATCCATGTAATTATCCAGATTACAGATAATATCCGTGTCTGCCTGAAAATAGTATATTTTAACATTTTTCAGGGGAAGCAGTGCGGTCATAATTTCATCCAGCATGTAAAAATATTTCTCACCCTCTCCGCTTGTATAAACATTGTCCCACATAAGCAAGGAATAGGGCGGGAAGAAGATAAAGTATTCCGTATCGGGATGGCTCTCAATTTCCTTTACAATCAGGGCAATATTTTCCTGAATCAGAGGAATGCTTGTGGTATAATCCTGTGCGGGTACAGCCGCTGTGGGTTTTTCATAATCCTGCATGGCTTTGGCGGCACTGAATTCCTTGTCGTCGGACCAGTCGTAGGCATGCCCGCCGGTGTTGGTATCCGTCAGGGAATAGGCAAACGTCAGGGGTATTTTTTTTAACAGGACATCCTTATTAAACACATAAGTAAAATCATCCAGCATGGTGTCGGTAAACAGATAGGAGGGACTGTACTCGGACTCCACGGTTATTTCCGTAGAGGTCGTTAAAGCGTGCCAGTCAATACCCCAGAATACATATTTCAGGTTCTGCTGTGCATGGGCACTTTCCAGGTAGTAAAGTAAGTCTGCGGTGGAACCGGAACCCTTGACAAGCTTTAAGGTCTGACAGTTAAGCTGTGTATCCAGATACTCCGTATCGCAGTTTTCCACAACAGAGCTGCCAAGCAGAATGCTGTCATAGGAGAAGGTGCGAATAGAGCCCGGCACCTGTGTTTCCCTCTCGAACAATACCGTTTTAAGACCGAAATAAGGGGTGTGGTACTGGTAAAACGGATCAAACAGATACACGATGAGTACCAGTGCAAGCATTTGAACCAATATAAAAATTATCAGATATTTTAAGGCTTTTCTCTTTTCTAACATAGCTCCTCGTATTCTGCCCGGCATATTATGCCGTATGGCGGCTTTAGAACTGAAAATATTTTTAAACGGTGCTGCCAGATGTTTTTAAAAGTTAAAATACAAAAAGGTGCTGACCTGTGACAGGGAAATAAGCGACCAGGTAAAAATAGTTGCGAGCAGGAAAAGTCCCCTACGGGTGCGTCCTTTTTTCAAAAGCCACTCTTCTGCCTGCGGGCCCGCAATCAGAATACAGCTTATGATGAACAGGAAAATAAAAACAATCAGATTAAAGGGTGATACCAGAGAGGGGGCTTTCAATTGTAAAAGCTTTGTAACGGCAAAGGTTTCCGGCAGATTCAGGGAATTTCCCAAACGGGATAAATAAGGAGTCATATCTGCGGTAAACATTCTCTTATAATATAATCCTGCAGTCTCAAGGGAGTCGCTACGGAACAGTACCATAGACAGGGCAAAAAAGAGGAAGGTCACAACCTTTCTTAAGCCTGCCCGGGGCAGCCTGAGCTTAGGGAATATCTCCTCGGTAATAATGGCAAAGCCCTGCATCAGACCGAAGCAGATGAAGTTCCAATTGGCACCGTGCCACATACCCTCAAGGAACCATAGAATAAAGAGGGCCAGTGCGGCTACTATTTTTTTCCCGGCTTTTTTTCCTAATTTTTCTTTCAAAAAGGTTTGAAGAGAGGAAAAGATTTTGGTGCGAAGCAGGGGATAAAACAAATAATTTTTGAGCCAGCGGCCCAAAGTTATGTGCCATCTTCGCCAGAACTCTCCTACAGACTCTGATTTAAAGGGAGAATTAAAGTTAATGGGCAGCTCGAAACCAAACATTTTTCCGATGCCTCTTGCCATATCGCAATAACCGCTGAAATCAAAATACAATTCAAAGGTATAAAAAATAATAATCAGCCAGCCTGTAGGGATATCCACATAGTATTTAATGACATTAATGTCATTAAAGGCAGCGTTCACAGGCAATGCCAGTACATCGGCAAGCAGTACCTTTTTTCCGAGACCCAGTATAAATAAAGACATGCCATCGAAGAACTTGTCGGTATCCGGTCTGCGGTTTTTTCTTGCTAAAAGCTGTGGCATAAATTCCGAATGCATAACAATAGGTCCGGCAATCAGTTGTGGAAAAAAGGTAATAAAGCAGGAATAATCAAGCAGGCTGTAATAAGGAGCCTCACCCCAGTACCTGTCCACAAGATAGGAAATCTGCTGGAAGGTAAAAAAGCTGATGCCCAGGGGCAGTGCAATTTTTTCAATATTAAAGTCTGTATGCAGAAGCATATTGCAGTTGTCAATAAAGAAGTTAAAGTATTTAAAGTAAAACAGGATACCTAAGTTGACAAAGAGTCCCGCAATTAAAATCAAACAGCGGCTTCTTTGTGCCTTGCAAAGCTCAAAAAGCTTACTACAGCAGTGGTTAACCAACAGACTGCCGCCTAAGAGCAGCACATACAGGGGATTGTAATAGCCATAAAAAAAGAGGGAAGCCCCTGTTAAAAATAGTTTGGCATATATGGGATTGTTAAGCCGCTGCAGGGCATAAAAGCCAAGCAGAGTCAATGGCAGAAAAACCATAATAAAAACAACAGAGTTAAATAACATATCAGTACCCTCAGCCCTTGGGAGTCTTATTTCCCTGAAATATGTACAACATATTTTATTATAGCATGTTCAGGTCAATTTGACTACCGGTTTGGGGGCGGAGAATAGAAAAGGGGTGGTGGAAAACAGCTTAACTGTTTCCACCACCCCTGATAGATAAGGTTATTTTAGTAGAAAATCTGTGCAATCGGCGAATCTGCAGAAAGAATTAAGGTTTTGTTGCTGCCGGTCATGGAAATCTTGATGGCATCCAGGCTTCTTACAAAGGAGTAGAACTCGGTGCGGGAAGGGTCTGAATAAGCCTCGGATAGAATCCTCATGTATTCCGCTTCTCCTTCTGCAAGCAAAATTTCTGCCTGTTTTTTTGCTTCGGAAAGCATGACGGTAACTTCTCTGTCAGTGGTGTTACGAATAATCTGTGCTTCGGAATTACCCTCTGCGGTATAGGTTGCAGCAATATTGTCTCTTTCGGAAATCATACGCTCATAAACGGCAGCCTTGTTGTCGCTGGGCAGGTCTAAGTGCTTGGTTTCAAAAGCCAGAAGCTCGATACCGTATTGGTCTAAGGAATTTCCGATGCTGGCCAGAACCGCTGCGGAAAGCTCACCGTCACGTCCACTGATGACATCCTCCTGGGTCATGCTGCTGATAACGTTTTTGGTAGAGTTGTATACGAGGGTGTCAAGACGTCCCTCTGCGTTACTGATAGAGGAGTTTAAGGTCTGGGCAAATTTCAACGGGTCGGTAATGTGCCAGAGGATGTAGCTGTCGGTAATCATAGTCTTTTTATCACTGGTAATAACATCGGAGGATGCCAGGTCGTATAAAAGGGTCTGCTTGGGCAGCTTATCCACAGTCTGGATAAAGGGGATTTTGAAGCTGATGCCGGCCTCGGTTACCACATGGTCGATTTTACCGAACTGGCGGATCAGACTGTACTCATTTTCCTGTGTTACAACAATGCTTGAAGCACCGATAATCAATAAGAAAAAGATAACGGCAATCAGAGCAGCTTTTTTAAATGTTTTCATAATATTCCTTTCTTATCTGCTGTCATACAGCAGGTATTTAACAAATGTATTTGTAATATGAGAGGCGGGGAGCTGACCTGCCGCCCTTTTTAGGGAGCGGTTACCGGTCAGCAGTGCCGTCTGTTACTGTGCGTCTGTAGAGGAGGTACCTCCTACATTGATATCTGCAAAGGATTCAATAGGGTAGAAGGTCTGCACATCACCGTCAGGGCTCTCAATAATAACCTTTAAGTCTGGCAAAATTTCTTCCATGGCTTCAAAGAACATACGCTGTCTGGTAACCTCGGGGTTCTTGATATATTCCTCGTACATAGCGTTAAAGCGTGCAACCTGTGCAGTTGCTTCATTGATACGTGCCGCTTTTTCAGCTTCGGCAGCCTGAATGATGGCGTCGGCCTGTGCTTCCGCAGAAGGAATCTGCTCATTGCGATACTTGTTTGCATTGTTCAGAGCGGTTTCTTTACCCTGCTTGGCGGTTTCCACAGCCTTAAAGGCTTCCATAACTTCTACGGTGGGCGGCTCAGAATCCTGAATGGTAATGTTGACAAGCTGGATACCCAGATCCTGTTCCTCCAGACGGGAAACTACCATTTCTTTAATAGAAGCCTGGATTTCATTTTTACCGGTGGTCAGTACCTCGTCAACGGGATAACTGCCAACCACGTTGCGGATACAGCTCATACTGATATTTTTCAAAATCTCCACCGGTTCGCTGGAGGCAAATACTGCCTTGACCGGGTCGGAGAAGCGGTATTCCACGAAGAAATCCACATTTACAAAGTTATAATCGGAGGTAATCATCAGGGATTCATTTTCATTGGTATTGTTGGTGGCATTGTCATAGCCGATGGAAAATCCCTGGATGGTCGTGTTGACCTTTTTTACCTGCTGGATAAAAGGTATTTTAAAGTGCAGACCGGGTTCGGTGACAGCACTTGCCTGACCAAAGGTAATCAGTACAGCCTGTTCCTGTTCTCCAATCTGGTAAGTGGAGTTAAAAATCAGTATCAACACTACGATAATACCGGCAACGATACCGGCTATCTTACCCCAGGAAGTATTGTTAAGGGGCTTTCCGTTGGCACCTACTGTTTCAAAGCCGTTACGTCTGTTTCGAAAAGATTCGTTCATCATAAGTCTCCTTCTGTGCTTTAGCACAATAAAAAATTCTATAGTAGTATCTTACACGGTTTTAGAGGAATTCTCAATATCAGCCAAAGCACGAAACTCTAAAACTTTTCTAAAATATTTAGGGATTTGGCACGTTAAAGAGAGTTATCGTGCAAGGGAAAGTAAGATAAATAGTTCAGCTTCATTGACATAGTCAATTGACACAGAACATTTATAAAGCTAAAATAAAATAAGAAATTTCAGAAAGAAACTACAGGAGGGAAAGAGTGAAAATCTACAGTTGTTTTCCGGGGGGAAAGTCCAAGGTACTGACAATGAGCTATGATGACGGCAAGCAGGCAGACGAAAGACTGGTGGCCGTCTTTAATCAGTATAATATCAGGGGAACCTTCAATTTAAATTATGGTCTTATGGAAAATCCGGAGCGGATTGATAAAGAAAAAATCAAGGCACTGTATGAGGGGCATGAAATTGCAACCCATACCATGACCCATCCCACTATTTCCCGATGTCCCATGACGCAGAATGCCAAAGAGATTTTAGAGGACAGGGCAGGGTTGGAGAGTATTGTGGGTTATCCGGTCAGGGGGCATGCATATCCTAACGGTTCCTACAATGAAGATATTAAAGAACTGTTTTCAAAGCTGGGTATTGCTTATGCCCGTACGGCGGACATGGAGACAGGAAGCTTTGAATTACCTGCAGATTTCATGGAGTGGAAAGCCACCTGCCATCACAATTACAATCTGATGAAATATGCAAAGGAGTTTGCGGAATTTCAAAAGCCCCAGTATTTAAAATGCTTCTATGTATGGGGGCACAGCTATGAGTTTGACAGGGATAACAACTGGGAACTGATAGAAGAATTTTGTGCCTATATGGGAGACAGAGAAGATATCTGGTATGCTACCAACATAGAAATAGCAGATTATATGAAGGTATGCAGGGAGCTGCAGTTTGGTGCGTCAGGTGACTTTGTATATAATCCTTCGGCAGCAGACGCATGGCTTTCCGCAGAGGACAGAGTGATTTGCGTCAAAGGCGGCAGTCTGGTAAATTTAAAAGAGGAAATACAATGAAAAAATATGTATTGGCATTAGACCAGGGAACCACAAGCTCCCGTTGTATCTTATTTGATAAAGGGGGAAATATCTGTTCCATGGCACAAAAGGAGTTTGAACAGATATATCCCAAGCCGGGCTGGGTAGAACATAATCCCATGGAAATCTGGTCTTCCCAGCTTGCAGTAGCGACAGAGGCTATGGCAATGGTGGGAGCAAAAGCAGAAGAAATCAGTGGTATCGGTATTACCAACCAGCGGGAAACCACTATTATATGGGACAAAGAAACCGGCGAACCGGTATATAACGCGATTGTATGGCAGTGCAGGCGTACTGCGGGTATGATTGATGCATTGGTGGAATCGGGCTTTGATAAAACAGTAAAGGATAAAACCGGTCTGATACCGGATGCCTACTTCAGTGCCTCCAAGATAGCGTGGATTCTTGAAAATGTACCCGGGGCCAGAGAAAAAGTAGAAGCAGGAAGACTGCTTTTCGGGACGGTGGATACCTGGCTTATCTGGAATCTGACTAAGGGTGCGGTGCATGTGACCGATTATACCAATGCTTCCCGTACCATGCTGTTTGATATTTTCCATTTGTGTTGGGACGAAGAGATTCTTTCCTATTTTAATATCCCTAAGAGCATGCTGCCGGAAGTGAAACCCTCCAGTTGCGTCTATGGTTACACGGATAGTACGGTGCTGGGCGGCAGTATTCCCATTGCCGGTGCGGCCGGCGACCAGCAGGCGGCACTTTTCGGGCAATGCTGTTTTGAACCCGGAGAGGTAAAGAATACCTATGGCACAGGGTGTTTTTTATTGATGAATACAGGCAAACAGGCAATCCGTTCCGAAAGCGGTCTGCTGACTACCATCGCGGCCTGTACGGATGAGAAAGCGGAATATGCCTTGGAGGGCAGTGTGTTTGTGGCGGGAGCGGCCATTCAGTGGCTTCGGGACGGTATGCGGATTATCCGCAGTGCTGCCCAGTCCCGTGAGTACGCGGAGGAAGTAGAGGATACTGCCGGGGTTTATATAGTACCCGCTTTTGCCGGGCTGGGCGCCCCTTATTGGAACCCCTATGCCAGAGGTACCGTTGTTGGGCTGACCAGAGGATGTAAAAAGGAACATTTTATCCGTGCCGCGTTAGAGTCCATTGCTTATCAGACGGCGGATGTGCTGACTGCCATGGAGGCGGATGCAGGCATTGATTTAAAGAGTCTGAAGGTGGATGGAGGTGCCAGTGCCAATGACTTTTTAATGCAGTTTCAGGCAGATATTCTGGATACAGAAGTATGCAGACCCGGGTGTATAGAAACTACCGCACTGGGGGCGGCTTATCTGGCAGGGCTGGCAACAGGCTACTGGAAGGACCGTGAAGAAATCAGGGCCAACTGGCAGCTTGGAAAAAGCTTTGCACCGGTCATGGAGGCAGAAAAGCGTGAGAAGCTTTTAAAGGGCTGGAGGAAAGCCGTAAGATGCACGCTGATGTGGGCAGAAGATAATGAAATATAAGTAAAAGGAGCAGGAGTTATGTTAGTACAAAAATACAAGAATATGCTTTCCGGTAAATCTGTTATCAGGCAGTTATCGGAGTTTGCTACGGCAAGAGGCAAAGAAATCGGTTATGAGAACGTATTTGATTACAGTCTTGGCAACCCGTCTGTTCCGGTACCGCCGGAGTTTACGGATACCATGATAAGGATGTTACAGGAAAAGAACCCTATGGAGCTGCATGGATACAGTCCCAGTCTGGGTATCCAGTCCGTCAGGGACAAGATTGCGGCTTCTCTGGAAAAGAGATTTGGCATACCTTACCGTGCGGAGCACATTTTCATGGCTAGCGGAGCAGCAGGTGCACTGGCACATGCTTTTCGTCTGGTAACAGAGCCGGGAGATGAAATCCTGACTTTTGCACCCTTTTTCCCGGAATACAATCCGTATGTAAACCTAAGCGGTGCAGTGTTGAAGGTAGTACCTGCCAATACTGCGGATTTTCAGATTAACTTTGAGGCTTTTGAGGAAATGATTTCTGAAAAGACCATGGCGGTTCTAATCAATACCCCCAACAATCCTTCCGGCATTGTGTATTCTACAGAAACCGTTAAGAGACTGGCACAGGTATTAAAGGATAAATCCGAAGAGTACGGTCATATCATTTATCTGATTTCTGATGAACCCTATAGGGAGATTGTTTTTGCAGGTGTGGATGCACCCTGTGTGTCAGCCTTTTATGACAATACGATTATGTGTTACAGTTTTTCCAAATCTCTTTCTCTGCCCGGAGAAAGAATCGGCTATGTAGCCGTGAATCCTGCCTGTGAGGATGCAAAGGACATGATTCAGATGTGCGGTCAGATTTCCAGAGGTATCGGACATAACTGTCCGCCCTCCATTATCCAGCTGGCAGTGGCAGAGGTATTGGATAAGACGGCAGAGTTATCCGTATATGAAACCAATATGAATTTACTCTATAAGGAGCTGACTGCATTAGGCTTCACCTGTGTAAAGCCGGGAGGAACCTTCTATATTTTCCCCAAGGCATTGGAGGAAGACGCTAAGGTATTCTGCCAGAAGGCATTGAAATACGATTTGGTACTGGTGCCGGCCGACAGCTTTGGCTGTCCCGGATATTTCCGCATGGCATACTGTATTGATACCGAGAAGGTAGAACGTTCACTGGTAGCGTTAAGAAAATTTGTACAAGAAGAGTACGGAAAATAAAATTGGTATAAATAGCGGACGAAAGTTCTTTGCTTTAGTCTGCTGTGAACCGGAAAAGAGGAAATTTATGTATCAGGCAGGACTTGTGTTAGAGGGTGGCGGAATGAAAGGAGTCTATACAGCGGGTGTATTGGATTTCTTTCTGGACAAAGGAATTGAATTCTCAAATGTATACGGAGTCTCGGCAGGTGCGTGTTGTATGTGCAGTTATCTGTCCAAACAGAGAGGGCGTGCACTGGATGTCAATATCGATTATCTGGATAATAAAAAATATTGCAGCACCTACAGTCTGCTGACTACAGGGGATTTGTTCAATGTCAATATGGCATATCACCTGATTCCGGAATATTTGAATCCTTACGATTATGATACCTTTAATAAATATGAAGGCAGGGCCTATGCGGTGGTAACCAATATTGTAACCGGAAAGCCGGAGTACCTGCGGATACGGGATGCAAAGAAGGACATTGTGGCAGTCAGGGCTTCTGCTTCCCTGCCCTTGGTTTCCCGCAACGTAAAGATTGGTGATAAGCTCTACTTAGACGGCGGTATTTCGGATGCGATACCCATAAAGAAATCCATACTGGACGGGAACCGAAAAAATGTCGTGGTGCTGACTAAGGAGGAGGGATTTGTGCGTACCCCTTCCAAACATCTGGAGCTGATGAAGCTTAGGTATTTAAAATATCCTAAGATATATGAACTGATGAAAAACCGCCATGCAGCATATAATGATACCATGGCGTATTTAGAAAAACAGCAGGAAAACGGTCAGGCATTTGTCATTCGTCCTAAAAGAAAAAGTGAAGTAGGAAGAATTGAAAAGGATACGGAAAAACTGAAAGCACTCTATGAGGAGGGCTATCGGGATGCTGAAGCAAACTATGAACTGCTGTTAAATTATCTGGAATCTTAAGGAGAAGAAATATGTTAGACATTTTAAAGGCGATTCTTTTCGGTATTGTAGAGGGTATTACGGAGTGGCTGCCTGTCAGCAGCACCGGGCATCTGATTCTTTTAGAGGAATTTGTTAAGTTTGAAAATGTATCGGACAATTTTTTTAAGATGTTTGAAGTTGTAATCCAGTTAGGAGCCATTATGGCGGTGGTAGTGCTTTTTATCAAGGATATCTGGCCGTTTTGTAAAAAAGGTAATCCGGGAGCCTATAAACAAAAAGGTGTTCTTTCTTATATAAATAAGGACATTATGACGCTGTGGTTTAAAATTCTGGTGGCATGTGTACCGGCAGCAGTGATAGGTATTTTGTTTGATGATGAGCTGGATGCATTATTTTATCACTGGTATGTAGTGGCAGGGGCACTGATTATATTCGGTATTGCCTTTATTGTCGTGGAGAACTGGAACAAGGGTAAGAGCCCTAAGGTGACCGGACTGGCAGATTTAAGCTATCAGATGGCACTGATGATTGGTGTATTTCAGTTGATAGCAGCAGTATTTCCCGGCACCTCCCGCTCCGGTGCAACTATTGTGGGAGCACTGTTAATCGGTGTATCCCGGACTGTGGCGGCAGAGTTTACCTTCTTTCTGGCAATTCCTGTGATGTTCGGTGCAAGCCTTTTAAAGCTGGTGAAGTTTGGACTGGATTTTTCGGGAAGCGAGCTGGCAGCATTGGCGGTGGCAATGATAACTGCATTTATTGTTTCCGTACTGGTGATTAAATTTTTACTTTCTTATATAAAGAAGCATGATTTTAAGGTATTCGGCTGGTATCGTATTGTATTGGGACTCGTAGTAATCCTATTTTTCCTTTGCTTCAGATAAAGCAGGATTGGGAAAGAAAGGTGCTTAATAAATAATATGAAAGATCTAAATAAGCTGCAGCGATGGTCAGAGGTCGGTATCATACTTGCAACCTTTATTTTGTATTTCAGCCTGTCCTGCTTTTTACCGGTGGATAAAGCTCCGGATGAATACATGCGATACGATGTGGCGGAATATATTTTTGAACATCATGAGCTGCCCATTGGTTCCGCAGAAGAAATCAGGAATCCTATTTGGGGATTTTCTTATGCATTTACACCCTATCTGCCCTCCATGCTGGCGGCAGGCATTATGCAGATAGTGTCATTGTTTGGAGGCAGTGGTACGGTTTTGATTATTGCCTCCCGCCTTATCAGTGTACTTTCTGCCACAGGCAGTACCTGGCTGGGGCTTGCCATTGGCAGAAAATTATTTCCTAAATGGAGCAGCGGATTGCTATATACCCTTAGCATAGGGGTACTTCCGCAGTTTGTATTTTTATCTGCTTACTTAAATAATGATGCACCGGCAGTATTTGCTTCCATGCTGATTCTGTTTAGCTGGATTTTGGGGAAAGAGAAGCATTGGGATTATAAGAGTTGTATTCTTTTGGGAGTAGGAATTTCTGTCTGTGCACTTACTTATTATAATGCATACGGGTGGATACTCTGTAGTATTATTTATTTCTGTATTACTGTGCTGGCAGATAAAACTCTGCAAAACAGATGGAAATATCTGTTGCTTCACGGGGGCACGGTGGCATTGACCGTATTCGTACTTGCAGGCTGGTTTTTTGTCAGAAATGCAGTGCTTTACGATGGCGATTTCCTGGGAATGAAGGCCTCTAAAATTTGCGGAGAGCTGTATGGACAAGAGGCGTACAAACCCTCCAACAGGGCAACCTTTCAAAACCAGGGAAAAAGCATCAGGGATATGTTAAACGAAACTGACTGGATAGAAAGCAGCAAGAAGAGCTTCTTTGCAGTTTTCGGCTATATGAACATCTATGTGTCTGAAAAGTATTATACTTTTTATACCATATTGATTCGTCTGGGGCTGGCAGGCTTTTTATTGGGATGTATACAAAAAAAGGCAAAAGGGCAACAGCTTTTATATGCCTGCTGTATTTTATGCTTCGTGCTGCCTGTGGTATTAAGTGCCATCAATGCTTATTCCAGTGACTATCAGGCACAGGGACGATACTTTATGCCCGGACTGCCTGCATTAGTGCTTCTTACCACAAAGGGATACCAATGGTTGGAAGAGGCAGTCGGTTTAAAGAAACCTATATGTACTCTTTTTGTATGTGCAGCATGGCTGGCAAGCTTTGCAAATCTCTTTGTGAAGGTAATGCTGCCGCAGTTATATGTGGGAATATAAGGTAAGGCATAGCAGAAATATAAGGCAAGACACAAAGTAGTTGACAATAAGAACATTATGCACTAAACTGTAAAGCGGTCAGTTTGCGGCAATATCGGGGCATTCCCGAGAGGGCAGACAAATGATTACTTTAGACACAGTGTGTAGCGAAGGGAGAAAAAGTTATGGCAGCAATTAAGAAAACAACGGAAGCAAAAGCAGAAAAGACAACAAAGCCTGTAAAGGATGCAGCAACCAAAGCAGCAAAGACAACCACTGCAAAGAGAGCAGCTAAATCTGAAGTAAAGGTCAGCATGAACGTACAGTTCGGTGGTAAATCCTACACTACGGAAGATTTGGTTAAAATTGCAAAGGACGTATGGAAATACGACCTGAAGCAGAAGGTAGCAGACTTCAAGTCCATAGAATTATATGTTAAGCCCGAGGATGGCATGGCTTATTATGTAATTAACGGAAAAGAAGCCGGCAGTTTTTATATCTAAGACTATTTTGCCAAATAGAAAAAGATAAAAAATGTAACAAGATAATAATATAGAAAGATAATATAGAAAGAATAGAAGCTTTGTAAAAAACAAAAAATCCTATCATCGGGGTCTCCCTGCCGATAGGATTTTTTCATTAATAAACTTCATATATTTTTTATAATTTATTTAGAGAAAACCAGTTGACATCATTATGGGAAAGTGATACTTTATGGTAAGAAGATGTTAGCACTCCTTTTAGACGAGTGCTAACAGACTAAAAGAGGAAACCGAAACAGGAGGGATGGAGGATGCAGTTGGATGAAAGAAAAAAGAAAATATTGCAGGCCGTCATCCGCAATTACCTGGAAACAGGAGAACCGGTGGGCAGCAGAACCATTTCCAAATATACGGACCTGAATTTAAGCTCCGCAACCATTCGTAACGAAATGGCCGATTTGGAGGAACTGGGTTATATTATCCAGCCCCATACTTCCGCAGGCCGGATTCCTACTGACAAAGGTTACCGTTTATATGTAGATACGATGATGTCGGAGAAGGACAGAGAAGTTGAGGAAATGAAGGAGATGCTTCTGGAGAAAGAAGACAAGATGGAAGCACTCTTAAAGCAGGTTGCACGTGTTCTGGCACAGAATACCAACTACGCCACTATGATATCGGCTCCGCAGATTCACCGTAATAAGCTGAAGTTCATCCAGCTTTCCCGTGTAGACAGAGGACAGATACTGGCAGTAATCGTGGTGGAAGGCAACATGATAAAAAATCATATGCTGGATGTACCGGATGGTTTGGATGATGAAACCTTATTGAAACTGAATATGCTTCTGAATACCCATTTGAACGGGCTTCCTATAGAGGAAATCAACTTAGGACTGATTGCCGCTTTAAAGCAACAGGCAGGTATCCACAGTGCAATTGTCGGAGAAGTGCTTGATGCGGTGGCGGAGGTTATTAAAGAGGAAGAGGACCTGGAGATTTATACCAGCGGTACCAACAACATCTTTAAGTATCCGGAGCTTTCGGATCACACTAAGGCCAGTGAGCTTATCAGTGCATTTGAAGAAAAACAGGCACTCAGCACTTTGGTGCAGGAAACCCTGTCAGATGATAATAATACCGGTATTCAGGTTTACATCGGAGATGAAAGTCCTCTTCAGAATATGAAGGATTGCAGCGTGGTAACAGCCACTTATGAATTGGAAGAAGGCATGAAGGGCACCATAGGAATTATCGGTCCCAAGAGAATGGACTATGACAAGGTAGTGGGAACGTTAAAGACCATGATGCACCAACTGGATGATTTATACAAAAAGAGATGACACAGTTAGACAGAGAAAGGAAAGACGGGCATGCAGGAAAACGAAATTTTAGAAGAGCAGGTTGAGGAAACCACAGCTAAATCCCCTGAAACCGCAGAAGAGCCGGATAAAACGGAAAATTCCGTGGAAACAGAAGAAACCGCGGAAACAGCAGAAACTACGGAGCCTGAGAATGAAGAACAGGCATCGGAAGAGAAAAAGGGTTTTGGCAAAGGAAAAAAGAAAGATAAAAAGGAAGATGCTTACAAACAGAAAATTGACGAACTGGAAGACAGAGTAAAGCGTCAGATGGCAGAGTTTGAAAATTTCCGCAAGCGTACCGAAAAAGAAAAGGCAGCCATGTATGAAGTGGGTGCGAAGAGCATTATCGAAAAGATACTTCCGGTTGTGGATAATTTTGAAAGAGGACTGGGAAGCATTCCCGAAGAAGAAAAAGGCACAGCCTTTGCAGAGGGAATGAACATGATATATAAACAGCTCATCGGCGAGCTGGATAAAATGGGCGTGAAGCCCATTGAAGCAGTGGGTGTTGAATTTAACCCCAGTTTTCACAATGCGGTAATGCAGGTGGAAAGCGATGAGTATGAGGCAGGAGTGATTGCCCAGGAGTTACAAAAAGGATATACCTACCATGACAATGTTATAAGATACAGCATGGTAGCCGTTGTACAACAGTAATAACAAATAACAGGCAAACAATGAATTTTTTAATAGGAGGACAAAATTATGAGCAAAATTATTGGTATTGACTTAGGAACAACAAACAGCTGTGTAGCTGTAATGGAAGGTGGTAAACCCACTGTTATTGCAAATACGGAAGGAGCAAGAACTACACCCTCTGTTGTAGCATTTACAAAGAATGGTGAGAGACTGGTCGGCGAACCTGCAAAGCGTCAGGCAGTTACCAATGCAGAAAAGACCATCGCTTCCATCAAGAGAGATATGGGTACTGACAATGGCCGTACCATCGATGGCAAGAAATATTCCCCTCAGCAGATATCTGCAATGATTCTGCAGAAGCTGAAAGCAGATGCTGAGAGCTACTTAGGCGAAAAGGTAACGGAAGCAGTTATTACTGTTCCCGCATATTTTAACGATGCACAGCGTCAGGCAACCAAGGATGCAGGCAAGATTGCAGGTCTGGAAGTAAAACGTATTATCAACGAGCCTACGGCAGCAGCTCTGGCTTACGGTCTGGACAATGAAAAAGAGCAGAAAATCATGGTATACGATTTAGGCGGCGGTACATTCGATGTTTCCATTATCGATATCGGTGACGGTGTTATTGAAGTACTGGCAACCAATGGTGATACCCACCTTGGCGGTGATGATTTTGATAATAAGATTATTGACTGGATGCTTGCTGAATTTAAGAAACAGGAAGGTGTAGACCTTTCCGGTGATAAGATGGCTATGCAGAGATTGAAAGAGGCTGCAGAAAAGGCAAAGAAGGAACTTTCCTCTGCAACTACTACCAATATCAATCTGCCCTTCATCACTGCAACAGCAGAAGGTCCTAAGCATTTCGATATGAATTTGACCAGAGCTAAATTTGATGAACTGACTCATGACTTAGTAGAAAAAACGGCAGTTCCTGTACAGAATGCATTGAGAGATGCAGGTCTGACCGCTTCCGATTTAGGAAAGGTATTGCTGGTAGGCGGTTCTACCCGTATCCCTGCAGTACAGGAAAAGGTAAAACAGTTGACCGGTCAGGAGCCTAACAAGAGCCTTAACCCTGATGAATGTGTTGCACTGGGTGCTTCTATCCAGGGCGGTAAGCTGGCAGGCGATGCAGGTGCCGGCGATATCCTTCTGCTGGACGTTACTCCCCTGTCTCTGTCTATCGAGACCATGGGAGGTGTTGCAACCAGACTGATTGAAAGAAATACTACGATTCCTACCAAGAAGAGTCAGGTATTCTCTACCGCAGCAGACAATCAGACTTCTGTAGAAATCAATGTATTACAGGGTGAAAGACAGTTTGCAAGAGACAATAAGTCTCTCGGAAACTTCAGACTGGATGGCATTGCACCTGCTCCCAGAGGAATTCCTCAGATTGAGGTTACCTTTGATATTGATGCAAACGGTATTGTAAACGTATCTGCAAAAGACCTGGGTACCGGCAAGGAACAGCATATCACCATTACCGCAGGTTCCAATATGTCCGATGCAGATATTGAAAAGGCAGTAAAAGAAGCTGCTGAATACGAAGCACAGGATAAGAAGCGTAAGGAAGCTGTAGATACCAGAAATGAAGCAGATGCTATGGTATTCCAGACCGAAAAAGCATTAAACGATGTAGGTGATAAGGTAAGTGCGGATGAAAAGGCAAGCGTACAGGCTGAAATAGATGCAGTAAAAGCAATCCTTGAAAGAACTAACGGACAGGAAATGTCTGACAGTGATGTGGATGAATTAAAGGCTGCAAAAGAAAAAATGATGAACAGTGCACAGAACGTATTTGCGAAGATGTATGAATCCATGCAGGGAGCACAGAGTGCGGGTCCTGATATGGGTGGCACTTCCCAGACCACAGGCGGCAGTGCACCGGAAGATGATGTGATTGACGGAGATTTCCGCGAAGTCTAGTGTGAAAAGAATTGCAGAGCGGTTCTTTCCGGTTTTCATACCAAAGAATTGCCGCTGGCAATTCTCCACAATTAAGATTACAATAGATATCCGGAGGGGATTTGTTAAAATCCTCTTCGGGATATTCTTATGTATAGGCGGAATGGAGAGACTATTATGGCAGAACAGAAACGCGATTACTATGAGGTGCTCGGCGTAGATAAAAATGCGGATGATGCCGCATTAAAAAAAGCATACCGTGTTTTAGCCAAGAAATATCACCCGGACACCAACCCGGGAAATGCAGAAGCGGAGGCTAAATTTAAGGAAGCATCCGAAGCATATGCTGTTTTAAGTGATCCGGAGAAGAGACGTCAATATGACCAGTTCGGGCACGCGGCATTTGACGGTGCAGGCGGTGCAGGAGGCTTTGACTTCAGCGGAGCTGATTTCAGTGATATCTTCGGTGATATTTTTGGTGATTTTTTTGGCGGAAGACGCAGCAGTTCAAGAAACAATGGCCCCACCAAGGGAGCAAACCTTCGTACCAGTGTACGTATTACCTTTGAAGAAGCGGTATTTGGCTGTGAAAAGGAAATTGAATTAACAATAAAAGAAAACTGTAAAACCTGTGGTGGTAACGGTGCAAAGCCCGGTACCAGTCCGGAAACCTGTAGCAGATGCGGCGGTAAAGGTCAGGTGGTATTTACACAGCAGTCCTTCTTTGGAACGGTCAGAAACGTACAGGCATGTCCGGACTGTCAGGGCAGCGGTAAGATGATAAAGGAAAAATGTCCTGACTGCCATGGTACAGGATATGTACCTATGCGGAAACGTTATGCGGTTAAACTGCCCGCAGGTATTGATAACGGCGAATATACCCGTCTTCCCGGTCTGGGCGAACCCGGTACAAACGGTGGTCCCAGAGGTGATGTACTGGTAGAGGCCATCGTAGGAAGACACCCGATTTTCCAGCGTCAGGATTACAATATTTATTCCATGGTGCCCATGTCCTTTGCGGTAGCTGCACTGGGCGGTGAGGTGGTTATTGATACGGTAGATGGCAAGGTAATTTATGATGTGAAGCCCGGTACCCAGACAGATACCAGAGTACGTCTTAAGGGAAAGGGTGTACCTACCAGACGAAATCCCGAGGTGCGAGGAGATCATTATGTAACGCTGGTAGTACAGATCCCTGATAAAATGTCCCACGAGGCAAAGGAACTGTTAAAGAAATTTGATGCAGAATGCGGCGATACGCTGAATGCTGCAAAAAATGTTACTTCCCAGGAAGAGCCGGAAAAAAATGACGGCAGTGGAAGCAATAAGAAGAAAAAATTCTGGAAATAGAAATAGTAAGAAAAATAGTAAGAAAAATAGTAAGAAAAGGCAGTCGGTTTGTGTAAGCATAGTACAGACCGACTGCTTTTTGTATAGGAAATGGACAATAGGTTTGTAGTTCAGCATGCATTTTTGATAAGATATTTATGAGTAAGAGTTGCCTGTTTTTCAAAATACAGATATAATAAATATATTATTTGGAAATATATCATTGTCAAGGGAGAAAGTATGGAACAGAAAAAGCAGATATGATGGTAGAATACCTGCAGGCAGCGTACCGGACGACACAAGGCAATCAGTATTACGGAGCTTGAAAACAGGTAAAGCATAACAAATAAAGAATAGGAGGAGATAGTATGCAGTATCAGATTATCGGAAACACCATGCCTGCAGTGCAGGTGTACTTTGATGCACCGGGGGAGTCCATGTATACCCAGTCAGGCGGTATGGCATGGATGAGCGACGGCATTGTCATGCAGTCCAACATGAGGGGCGGATTTGGAAAAAGTATCGGAAGAATGTTTTCCGGAGAGTCACTTTTTATGGCAAGCTATACAGCACAGATGCCCGGCTCTTATATTGCTTTTGCGTCTACCGTGGCAGGAGAAATCTTACCCGTTGATGTAGGGGCATATGGAGGACTTATCTGCCAGAAAGGGGCATTTCTATGTGCACAGGCCGGTGTGGATTTAAATGTAACATTTACAAAGAAATTTACAGCCGGTTTATTTGGCGGAGAAGGTTTTATTTTGCAGGAGCTTTCCGGACAGGGAATTGCCTTTTTGGAAATTGATGGTGACAAAGTAGAAAGAATGCTTGCACCGGGTGAAGTATTAAAAGTGGATACCGGTAACGTAGTTGCTTTTGAAAGAAGTGTATCCTACGAAATAGAAACTGTAAAGGGCATCAGTAATGTACTATTTGGTGGTGAAGGACTTTTCCTTACCAGACTCGTAGGACCGGGACGTGTTATTTTACAGACCCAGAACTTCAATGAATTTGCAGGAAGAATCGCAAGAGTGATTCCGACATCAAAATAAGGGAAAAAATAAAAAAGAGGGCAGTCCTTCAAATCAACAAATCCCGGAAAGACATATCTGAAAATCTGACCGGATGGATTCATTCAAATGAGGAATACCCTCTTTTGCATGTTAAAATGTGGAATTTTCACAAAATGCTATTTTACAGCCTCGATTTTGACTCTTTCAATATAATTCCGTGCCTCCGAAGCCGTCACTTCAAATTTAGCCATCAATTGGGATACTGTCTCATCTTCCGAAAAATCCAATTCCTTGCAGAGAGTGATAAAGGCACGAATACCTTCGCTTTTTCCGGCAGTCATACCGGCGGCAAATCCCTCGCTTTTTCCGGCAGTCATACCGGTGGCAAATCCCTCGCTCTTTCCGGCATTCCAACCATCCCTGTGACCTTCTTCCCAGCCAAGCTCCCGCTCTGACTGGCGGATTAGTTTCATTTCTCTTTCTTCATCATATTCAAAAATACTCATGCTTATTGCCTCCGCTTTGTATTGAGAGAGAAAACGGGAAAGAATTCCCTCTTTCATACATTCTGTAACAGCCTGCTCCACGGCTTCCCTTAATGGTTTTCTTTGGGCATAGGTGCGTACCCGCTCCACGTATATCGCATATTCCCGCAGGGTACGGCATTTCTCCATCAGTGCCTCGTTATGTCCGTGGTTGATGTTTAACTGAATGACCTTCAGCTCCAGTGCAGGCTCTCCTGTCGGCACCTCGAAGGAATCGGACAGCTTCAATTCCAGACGCTCCGGCTGGCTGACAGAGCCGTTGTAAAATACAATAAAGGCGGGCGTCGGTATTTTTACCTGTCTGGCAGAATAGAGGGTAGTGTCTGTAAAGAGCTTTTCATGTTCATGTAGATGGCATTTTCCAGGGTGACGATTTCCAAATCGGCGGGGTTTTGATAGTGGGTACCGTTAAGGGCATTATAAAGACTTAACAGCTCCCTGGGTTCTCTGAAAATCATACGAAACAGGGTGTCTTTGTAGTTACGGTTTTCCTTTAAGGAAAGTTCGTTTCTTTGGTTATTCATTTTACCTCCTTTGCAGGAGAGGTACGAAAATCTCCTGCCTTCAAAATTAGTGGTGAAAGCATAGATTTTCTGAAATGAATTAGAAACATAGAATATGTTGACATAATATTGGAAAAGTATGCTTTGGATTTAGTTTATCACGAGCCGGTTAAAGATGCAAGTAGATTTATAAAATTAGTGTTTTTAAAAATTTCTATCTGCCCGCAGAGGACACCATTCAAAATGTTGCAGGAAAGAGCGGGTTTGGTGTGATATGCCCGGTCTTTTATTTTACCCTAGACTTTGGCTGTGGTATAGGATTGACACCCAAAACCGAAACCGCTACAATAAACGTAGTATGTGTGCCGCCGTGCGGCAGAAAGAGGAAGCTATGAAGTGGGTAAAATTCAGAATAAAGACAATTACGGATGCGGAAGATATGATTATCAGCAGCCTATATGATATCGGGCTGGAGGGTGCACAAATTGAGGACCATATTCCCCTCACGGCATGGGAAAAGGAGCAGATGTTTGTAGATATTCTGCCGGAAGGACCTGCCGATGACGGCATTGCTTATCTGAGCTTTTTTGTGGAAGAAAAGGAGGACGGCAGTCTGGAAGTAAATGGGGAAGCTACGGATAAGGAGACAGTTCTGAAACAGGTACGGGAAGAGCTGGACAATGTGCGTATGTTTATGGAAATCGGTGAGGGCACCATTACTGTGGACGAAACCGAGGATATTGACTGGATTAACAATTGGAAGCAGTATTTCCATCAATTTTATATTGATGATATTCTGGTAATCCCCTCCTGGGAGGATATAAAGCCCGAAGATACGGAAAAGATGGTGCTGCATATCGACCCCGGTACAGCATTCGGTACCGGCATGCATGAGACGACCCAGCTCTGTATCCGCCAGTTGAAAAAATATGTGACCGAAGAGACTGTGCTTTTAGATGTTGGTACCGGCAGCGGTATTCTGGCAATTCTTTCTCTGATGTTCGGAGCAAAGAGAGCAGTAGGAACAGACCTTGACCCTTGTGCAGTGGAGGCAGTCCGCCAGAACTGCGAAAGCAACGGCATTGATACGGACAAGTTTAAAATGATGATTGGCAATATTATTACAGAAAAGAATGTGCAGGATGAAGTGGGTTATGCATGCTATGATATTGTAGTGGCAAACATCCTGGCAGATGTTCTGGTGCCTCTCACTCCTGTTATTGTAAACCAGTTGAAGGTTGGAGGTATTTATATTACTTCCGGTATCATTGATGATAAGGAAACCGTTGTGGCAGAAGCTGTCAAAGCTGCCGGACTGGAAATTCTGGAAACCACCTATCAGGGCGAGTGGGTCAGCATTACAGCCAGACGTGTGAAATAGTGGAGATAAAAGTATGTATCAGTTTTTTGTAGAGCCCTCGCAAATTTGTGACAAAACTGTCATAATTGAGGGCGGTGACGTCAACCACATAAAAAATGTATTGAGGATGAAGCCCGGTGAAGAAATTGCGGTCAGTAACGGTCAGGACGGTAAGGAGTACCGCTGTGGGATTGTAAGCATAGAAGAGGACAGAGTGATCTGTGAACTGCGTTTTATAAAAGAAGATGGTCTGGAGCTTTCCTCGCGGGTGCATCTGTTTCAGGGACTGCCCAAGGCAGACAAAATGGAGCTGATTATCCAGAAGGCGGTGGAACTGGGGGTTTATGAGATTGTCCCGGTAGAAACCAGACGTGCGGTAGTAAAGCTGGACGCCAAAAAGGCAAAGCAGAAAACCGAACGATGGCAGGCAATTGCAGAAGCCGCGGCAAAGCAGAGCAAAAGAAGAATCGTGCCGCTTGTGTCGGAGCCGGTAAGTTTTATACAGGCCCTAAAGCGTGCTGAAAGCATGGAAGTGAAGCTGATTCCCTATGAGCTGGCGGAGGGAATGGCACGCACGAAGGAAATTTTCCAAAATTTGCCGGAGGATGCGGATATTGCAGTGTTTATCGGTCCGGAGGGTGGCTTTGAAGAGGCGGAAATCGAAAAAGCAGGAGAGAGCGGTGTGGAGCCCATTACCTTAGGACGACGAATTCTCAGAACAGAAACGGCAGGATTTACGGTAATGGCTTGGATAATGTATCAGTTGGAAAAATAACCGCATATATTGTTTATAGATAGAAGAAAAAGGAGAAACGCGATGGAAGTGTATTTGGATAACTCCGCCACAACGAGAGCTTTTCCCGAGGTTGCGGAGCTGGTGACAAAGGTCATGTGTGAGGATTATGGAAATCCTTCCAGTCTCCATTTGAAAGGGGTACAGGCAGAGCGTCATATCAGATATGCCAAAGAAACACTGGCAAAGCTTTTAAAGGTGAATGAAAAAGAAATCTGCTTTACTTCAGGCGGTACCGAGTCAGACAATCTGGCGTTAATCGGTTGTGCCATGGCAAACCGCAGAGCGGGAAGACACCTGATTACGACCCGGATAGAGCATCCGGCCATTTTACAGACCATGCAGTATCTGGAAAGTCAGGGCTTTTTAGTTACCTATCTGCCGGTAGACCGCAACGGATGTATTTCCTTAGAGGACTTACGGAGGAGTATCCGCCCGGACACTATTTTGGTATCCATTATGCATACTAACAATGAAATCGGTGCCCTGCAGCCTATTGCAGAGGCAGGCAAGCTGATAAAGAGTGTCAAACCGGATGCTCTGTTCCATGTGGATGCGGTACAGGGCTTTGGCAAGGCACGTATTTACCCCAAAAAAATGGGCATTGATTTATTGTCGGTCAGCGGCCACAAAATTCACGGTCCGAAAGGCATCGGCTTTTTGTATGTGGGTGACCGTGTAAAGATTCACAACATCAGTTACGGTGGCGGGCAGCAGAAAAATCTGCGTTCCGGAACGGAAAATGTGCCGGGAATTGCAGGACTTGCAAAGGCGGCAGAAATGATATATGCACATCTGGAAGAGGATGTGGATAAATTGTACGAACTGAAGGAATACTTTATTGACGGTTTAAAACAGATAAGTGATATTCATATAAACGGATTAACCGGCAGGGACAGTGCACCGCATATTGTCAGTGTATCCGTAAGAGGTGTGCGAAGCGAGGTGCTGCTCCATGCCCTGGAAGATAAAGGAATTTATGTTTCTGCAGGCAGTGCATGTGCTTCTAATAAACCGCAGACGGGAGCATCGGCTACGTTAAACAGTATCGGTCTGGAAAAGGAGCTGGCAGGCTCCACCATTCGTTTCAGTATGTCGGTTTACACCACAAAGGAAGAATTGGACTATACATTAAAGGCAATGTATGATATGATTCCCATGTTACGAAAGTATACAAGAAAGGCGTAAGAGCGTCTTTTGAAAGATGCCGCAGGAGGGCAGAATAGGAGAAATATGTTTAAAGCATTTTTGATAAAATATGCCGAAATCGGTGTAAAAGGAAAGAACAGATATCTATTTGAGGATGCACTGGTTGCACAGATAAAGTATGCACTGAAAAAGTGTGAAGGAACTTTTCTGGTAAGAAAAACCCAGGGACGTATTTATGTAGATGCCCTGGATGAATTTGATTTCGATGAAACAGTGGAGCATTTAAAGAGAGTGTTCGGTATCTCCGGTATTTGTCCGGTAGTATATGCAGAGGACGAAGGCTTTGAAAAACTTTGTGAGGATGTGATTTCTTATATTGATAAGGTATATCCTGACAAAAATAAGACCTTCAAGGTACAGTCCAGAAGGGCACGCAAAAACTATCCCAAGGATTCCATGACCATCAATATGGATTTGGGAGAAGCAATTTTAAAGGCATATCCTGAAATGCATGTAGATGTGCACAATCCGGATATTATGTTAAATATAGAAATAAGAGAAAATATTTATATTTATTCCGAAACTATTCCGGGACCGGGTGGTATGCCTGTAGGTTCAGGCGGAAAGGCAATGCTGCTGTTGTCCGGCGGTATTGACTCCCCGGTTGCCGGTTATATGATAGCCAAGAGAGGTGTGAAGCTGGATGCAGTGTATTTCAATGCACCTCCTTATACCAGCGAGAGAGCCAAACAGAAGGTAATAGACCTTGCGAAAATTGTATCCAGATACACCGGACCTATTTATCTGCATATCATTAACTTTACCGACATACAGCTTTACATTTATGAGAAATGTCCTCATGAAGAGCTGACGATTATCATGCGTCGCTATATGATGCGGATTGCAGAGCGTATTGCAAAGGAAACCGAATGTTTAGGTTTAATAACCGGTGAAAGTATCGGTCAGGTGGCGTCCCAGACCATGCACAGTCTGATAGCAACCAACGAGGTGTGTGAGCTGCCGGTATACCGTCCGTTAATTGGTTTTGATAAGCTGGAAATTGTGGATGTATCCGAAAAAATAGGCACCTATGAAACCTCTATTCTGCCCTATGAGGACTGCTGTACGATATTTGTAGCCAAGCATCCTGTAACGAAACCCAATCTGAAGGTAATCCGCAGACATGAAGAGAATCTGGCGGAAAAGATTGATGAGATGATAGAAACTGCTATTGAGACGGACGAGCTGATTATAGTAAGTGAATCTTAAAACAATAGGTGCAGCTGAAAACAACAGGTGAAACTTAAAAACTGTGCCGCCGGAAGAAAAAACGGCGGCAGGAAAAAAGGTACTTTGAAAGGCATGTATTACAAAAAAAGAACACCGGAAACTTCACGGTGTTCTGCTTTTTCTCTTCTGCTCAATGCAGGCATGAGCTGATTAAATCAGGTAAGGCTTTAATGCTTCCATTACGTCATCAATGTTGTCTTCTGCATGGATATTTAAATCAATAGGCTTGGATAAATCCAGACTGAAGATACCCATGATGGACTTTGCATCGATTACGTATCTGCCGGATACCAGATCAAAATCATAATCGAACTTTGTAATATCATTAACAAAAGATTTCACTTTGTCAATGGAGTTTAAAGAAATCTGAACTGCTTTCATAGTAATTACCTCCTTTGATAATTCATACCCTCTGCACTCATCTTAATGGGTTTGCAGGTAAAAGTCAATGATAAAACACCACAAATTTTGGAAGGAATAATATGAAAAGTGTAGCATTACGCAATCTTGGCTGCAAAGTAAACTCTTATGAATTGGACGTTATGCAACAAATGTTACAAGAAAAAGGGTATATTATTGTACCATTTGATACGGAAGCCGATATTTATATTGTAAATACCTGTACGGTTACGAATATAGCGGACCGCAAGAGCAGACAGATGCTCCATCAGGCCAAAGCACGCAATCCCAAAGCCATAGTAGTAGCGGTAGGCTGCTATGTGCAGACCGGTACCGGGGAGGCTCTTGCGGATGAATGTGTGGACCTTGCCATCGGCAATAATAAGAAAAAAGAAATGGTAGAGATTCTGGAGGCTTTTCTGGAGGAAAAAGAAAAGCAGGAAGGGAAACAGACCGGGGAGTCGCCGGCACCGTCCGGACAGCCTGCGGGAGCCTTGGGCAGTACCGCCGGAAACAGCCGGAAGAATCTAAAAACACTTAATGACACAAGTGTCATAGATGTAAATGCAGACTGTGGTTATGAGGAGATGACGTTAAAGCACACCGCAGAACACACCAGAGCCTACATTAAGATTCAGGATGGCTGTAATCAGTTTTGCTCTTATTGCATTATTCCCTATGCCAGAGGGCGGGTACGCAGCCGTAAGTGGGAGGATATCTATGCGGAGGTCAAGGGACTGGCAGAGGCCGGATACCGGGAAATTGTACTGACGGGTATTCATATCAGCTCCTATGGTATCGATTTTGAGGATGAAGCATGGGAGGCAGGTAGAAGCGTGGTGCAGGCAAGGGAAACCGGACAGAGGGATTACCGGGGAAGCTCCAAGCTGTTGGATCTGCTGGAACGCATACAGCATATAGAGGGGATAGCCCGTATCCGGCTGGGGTCTCTGGAACCTCGCATTATAACAGAGCAAAGTGCAAAAAGGCTGGCAGATATGCCCAAAGTCTGCCCGCATTTCCATTTATCCCTGCAAAGTGGCTGTGATGCAACCCTAAAAAGAATGAATAGACATTATACAGCAGGTGAATACTTGAAGTGTGTGGAAAGGTTGCGGGCAGTTTATGAGAATCCTGCGGTTACAACGGATGTGATTGTGGGCTTTCCGGGAGAAACAGAGGAAGAATTTTTGGAAACCTATGCTTTTTTGGAAAAGGTCAGTCTCTATGAAATGCATATTTTTAAATATTCCAAACGAAAAGGTACCCGTGCGGCCGTAATGCCCGGTCAGGTACCCGGTCCGGTACAGACTTCACGCAGCAACAAGCTGATAGAGCTGGAGAAAAAGCAATCGAGGGCTTTCCGGGAAGCATACATAGGACGGGAAACAGAAGTACTATTTGAAGATACCAGGGAAATTGCGGGAAGGTCCTATATGCTGGGACATACTGCGGAGTATCTCAGGGTGGCAAAGCAGACGGAAGAAAATTTGTCAAATTGTCTTATGAAGGGAAAAATCACCGGGTTTTTAAATGATGAGCTTCTGCTGATGGAATAGGGTGTAAAATTTAGTCTGTGCAGGAAAGGGATTTGGTCTGTGCAGGAAAGATATTTAGCCTGTGCAGGAAAAGTTTTGGCATATGTGCATAAAGTTTTAGTACAGGCAGGTTGAATTTTCGGAAAATATGGGGTAAGATAGACTATAAGTATAGAAATTTATACCAATCGAAAGCAGTAATATGCCGGAAGAGATGAGGAGTGAGTCAATATGCAGGACTTGGGAAATACACAATACTTCAAAGTGGAGACAGAACCGGAAACCGGTGTAAAAGTGGTATTGTCTACAGTTTATGAAGCATTGACGGAAAAAGGCTACAATCCGGTAAATCAGATTGTGGGATATATTATGAGTGGTGACCCTACTTATATCACCAGCCACAAAAATGCCAGAAGCCTGATTATGAAGGTGGAAAGGGACGAACTGGTAGAAGAACTGCTGACAGAGTATATCCGTAATAATCACTGGAAATAATTGGGAGAGAATACATGCGAATCATGGGACTGGACTTTGGTTCTAAGACAGTAGGCGTGGCAATCAGCGACGCACTGCTTATGACTGCACAGGGAATCGAGATTATCCGCCGTAAGGAAGAGAACAAGCTACGTCAGACGCTGGCACGTATAGAAGAACTCATTTTGGAATACGAGGTAGAGGAAATTGTATTAGGGCTGCCTAAAAATATGAATAACACCGAAGGTGAGAGGGTAGCACTGACAATGGAATTCAAGGACAAACTGGAGAGAAGAACAGGATTGCCGGTGATGCTCTGGGACGAACGACTGACGACCGTTGCGGCAGACAAGGCTATGATGGAAGCCGGTATCCGCAGGGAAGAGCGTAAGGAACATGTAGACAGAATTGCCGCATGCTTTATTTTGCAGGGATATTTGGACAGACGCAGTAATCAGATGTAAGAGAGTAACGAAAATACCCAGAACGATATACGGTCATATCCGGATATGATTATGTGGGAAAAACAGTTGCGGATAGTACCGTGTGAGGAAAAAACAGTGGAAAAGATTATATTTAACCCGGAAGGAAGCGGGGAAACAGTAGAATTTTATGTGTTGGAGCAGACCAGAATCGGGGGCACCAATTACATTTTAGTAACAGATGTAGAAGACGGGGACGGAGAAGCTCTGATTCTAAAGGATCTGTCTCAGGACAGAGAAGAAGAAAGCGTTTATGCCATCGTAGAAGAAGACGGTGAGCTGGAAGCTGTTGCACAGGTATTCCAGAGTATGATGGATGACGTTACATTGGAGTCATGACCGGCCCATTATGGAGGTAATTTGATTGAAGAAAAAAGAGAATAAGAATGCATCCAAGCTGAAGGTGATTCCTTTGGGAGGCTTGGAGCAGATTGGAATGAACATGACTGCCTTTGAGTATGAAGACAGTATTGTTGTTGTGGACTGTGGTCTGGCTTTCCCGGCTGACGATATGCTGGGAATTGATTTGGTAATTCCGGATGTGACTTATCTGGAAGAGAACTTGGATAAGGTGAAGGGCTTTGTTATCACACATGGTCATGAAGATCATATCGGTGCCCTGCCTTATGTATTACGGCGGATTAACCTGCCTATTTATGCTACCAAGCTGACAATGGGCATTATTGAAAACAAATTAAAGGAACATGAGTTAGAAAAAGGAACCAAGCGTAAAGTGGTAAAATTCGGACAGTCCATTAATTTAGGGCAGTTCAGAATAGAATTTATTAAGACAAACCACAGTATTGTGGATGCGGCGGCACTGGCTATTTATTCACCGGCAGGAACCGTGATACACACCGGCGACTTTAAAGTGGATTATACTCCGGTGTTCGGAGATGCGATTGACCTGCAGCGTTTTGCCGAAATCGGTAAGAAGGGTGTGCTGGCATTGATGTGTGATTCTACCAATGCGGAAAGACCCGGCTTTACACAGTCTGAAAAGACGGTAGGCAAGACCTTTGATACCTTATTTGCGGATCACAGGAATACCCGTATTTTTGTGGCAACCTTTGCTTCCAATGTAGACCGTGTGCAGCAGATTATCAATACGGCGTACAAGTTTGGCAGAAAAGTAGTGGTGGAAGGCCGCAGTATGGTCAACATTATTGAAACGGCTGCCGGTCTGGGGTATCTGAGTATTCCGGATAAGACCTTAATCGAAGTGGATCAGCTGAAAAACTATCCTCCCGAGCAACAGGTCATCATCACTACAGGCAGTCAGGGCGAAAGTATGGCGGCATTGTCCCGTATGGCATCGAATATGCACAAAAAGATTACCATTGGCCCCGGGGATACGGTTATCTTTTCATCCAACCCGATTCCGGGTAATGAAAAAGCGGTTACCAAGGTAATTAATGAACTGTTCCGTAAGGGTGCGGATGTCATTTTTCAGGATACCCATGTTTCCGGACATGCCTGTCAGGAAGAAATCAAACTGATTTATACACTGGTGAAACCCAAATATGCCATTCCGGTACATGGTGAATATAAGCATCTGCGGGCACAGGCAAAGATTGCGGAAGGCCTGGGAATAGACAAAGAGAATATTTTTATCCTTTCTTCCGGAGATGTGTTAGAGCTTTCTTCGGAAAGTGCGGTAGTTACCGGCAAGGTGCCTGTCGGTTCCATTCTGGTAGACGGTCTGGGCGTAGGTGACGTTGGAAATGTAGTGCTCCGTGATAGACAGCATTTGGGAGAAGATGGTATTCTGATAGTGGTTATGGCATTGGAACGCAGCAGCAATCTGCTGGTGGCGGGACCGGACATTGTATCCAGAGGCTTTGTGTATGTCAAAGAATCAGATGAATTACTGGAAGAAGCAAGACAGGTGGTAGATGATACCATGCAGGATTTACTTGACAGAGGCGTTAGTGACTGGGGTAAAATGAAGGCAGCCACGAAGGACGCACTGACGGAGTATGTATGGAGAAAGACAAAACGTCGTCCGATGATTATGCCGATTATTATGGAAGTATAAAGGAGACGCTAAAAAGCGACAGGATGTGAGGGAGTATGGCAGAATTAGACAGTGCGGTTGAAAGCCTGATTGCGACCATTAGGGATACTGATAAATACAAAAGATATAAAAGAGAGAAAGACAAAGTTAACCGTTTTCCGGAGCTTAAGGCACAGATAGATGCATTTCGTATGCGTAATTTTGAATTGCAGAACATGGCCGACAGCGAAGATTTGTTTTACAAAATAGAAGAGTTTGAGAGAGAGTACGAAAAATTCCGTGAAAATCCCCTGGTTGCGGATTTCCTGGCAGCAGAGCTGGACTTGTGCAGAATGATGCAGGATGTGACCGCCAGATTAACAGAAGCTTTGGAATTTGAATAGTTATGCCTGCCAAAGACTAAAGGAGGCAGGTTAAGGAAGGGTTGGTTGTTGATATGAATACCAAACAGGTAATTACAGCCGTTTTGGGTGTGTTACTCAAAGTGCTTGTAGCAATCGTTGTAATAGTAGTGGTTTATAAGGGTGCGATAACAGCGTATGATTACGGATATCGTATTTTTCAGGAGCCGCCTATGACAGAAAGTCCCGGCGTGGATATTCAGGTAGATATTACCATGGGAAAAAGTGCCTTACAGATAGGAGAGGTTCTGAAGGAAAATGGTCTTATCCGGGACGCATATCTGTTTTACATTCAGAACCTGCTGTCCCATTACAAGGATGAATTAAAAGCAGGCTCTTATGTCCTGAATACTTCTATGACCATGGAAGAGATGATGGAAATTATGTCTGCTGATCCCGCGGGTGAACAGGAAACCGGACAATAAACAAAGAAACAGGAAGCTAATATGATAACTGACGACAGAATGATTGCCTTTATTAACTCGTTTGATAAAGGCAATACGCCTTTTTTAAACCAGATAGAACAGGAAGCCAAAGCGGATGAGGTTCCTATTATCCGTACCCAGACCCAGAGCCTTTTGCGTTTTTTGCTGGCGGCACATAAGCCTCTGCGGATACTGGAGGTAGGAACGGCTGTAGGCTTTTCCGCACTTTTGATGAGTGAGTATGCACCTGAGGGTGCTCATATTACCACAATTGAAAAATACGAAAAAAGGATACCCATAGCCAGAGAAAATTTTAAACGGGCAGGGAAAGAAGGGGCTATTACCCTCTTAGAGGGGGATGCTGCAGATATATTAAAACAATTAGAAGGCCAATATGATTTTATTTTTATGGATGCGGCGAAGGGACAATACATTCACTTTATGCCGGATGCTGTCCGCCTGCTTGCAAAGGGAGGTCTTCTGGTTTCTGACAATGTATTACAGGACGGTGATGTGCTGGAATCCCGTTTTGCGGTAACCCGCAGAAACCGTACCATCCACTCCCGTATGAGGGAATATCTGTATGAGCTGACCCACCATCCTCAGTTGGAGACGGTTATTTTACAGACCGGCGACGGTGTGGCATTGAGTGTGAAAAAGTAGCGTATGGAGGAAATCATGAAAAAGAAACCAGAGCTTTTGATTCCGGCCAGCAGTCTGGAGGTATTAAAAACAGCAGTCCGCTTTGGTGCCGATGCGGTATATATTGGTGGCGAAGCCTTTGGACTGCGTGCCAAGGCAAAAAACTTTTCTAAAGAAGAAATGGCAGAGGGAATTGCCTTTGCCCACAAATATGGAGTAAAAGTTTACGTGACCGCTAATATTCTGGCACACAATCAGGATTTGGAGGGGGCCCGGAAATATTTTGAGGAACTGGCGGCTATGAAGCCGGATGTGCCGGATGCCCTGATTATTTCAGACCCCGGCATGTACAGTATTGCCAAAGAAGTGTGTCCCCAAATAGAAAGACATATTTCCACTCAGGCTAACAATACCAACTACCTTACCTATCGTTTCTGGTGGGAACAGGGAGCAAAGCGTGTGGTATCTGCAAGGGAACTGTCTTTGCGTGAGATTGCGGAAATCAGAAAGCAGATACCGGAAGAGATGGAGATAGAAAGCTTTATCCATGGGGCAATGTGTATATCCTATTCCGGCAGATGTCTGTTAAGCAACTATTTCACCGGACGGGATGCCAACAAAGGTGCCTGTACCCATCCCTGCCGCTGGAAATATGCGGTGGTAGAGGAAACCAGACCCGGCGAATATTTACCGGTCTATGAAAATGAGAGGGGCACCTATGTTTTTAACTCTAAGGACCTCTGCATGATAGAACATATTCCGGAGATGGTAGAGGCGGGTATCGACAGCTTCAAAATTGAAGGACGCATGAAGACGGCACTGTATGTAGCGGCAGTAGCCAGAACCTACAGAAAGGCCATTGATGATTATTTTGAGTCCGAAGAAAAATACCGTTCCAATATGGACTGGTACAGGGCAGAAATTGCAAAGTGCACCTACCGCCAGTTTACAACGGGCTTTTATTTTGGAAAGCCTGACGAGAATACGCAGATATATGATAACAACACGTATGTAAATGACTATATTTATCTGGGAATTGTGGAAGAAACCGCAGATACCCAATTAGTACGCATTGAGCAGCGTAACAAATTCTGTGTAGGCGACACTATTGAAATTATGAAACCCTCCGGTGAGAATATACCGGTAGCGGTAGAGGCTATGTACAACGAAGACGGCGAGTCGGTAGAAAGCTGTCCCCACTCCAAGCAGCTTATCTGGCTGAAATTGTCAAAGCAGCCGGAACAGTATGATTTGCTGAGAGTGAAAAACAGGACAGAATAAAAATAGTCGTTGACCGATATTGTGCATATATTGTACAATGTGAGAAATCCGTGTGAGAAAAAACAAATAACAGGAAATATTCAGGGGAAAAGAAAGGAAATATGCCAAATGAGCGAGGTTTTAAGTGTAGAAGAGATTTTTGCCAGTAAAGTATTCACTCTCGGCAGAATGAAAGAAAGATTACCCAAAAGTACATATAAAGAAGTTGTCAAGGTTATGGACCAGGGCGGCGAGCTGTCCCTGGCAACGGCAGATGTTGTAGCAAAGGCTATGAAGGACTGGGCAGTTGAAAACGGTGCAACCCATTATACCCACTGGTTCCAGCCCCTGACAGGTATTACTGCGGAAAAGCATGATGCATTTGTGACCCATCCCGATGCAGATGGCAAAATGATTATGGAATTTTCCGGTAAGGAGCTGATTAAGGGTGAATCCGATGCATCTTCCTTCCCTTCCGGGGGCTTACGCGCCACCTTTGAGGCAAGAGGCTATACCACATGGGATATTACCTCTCCTGCATTCATTAAAGAAACGGCAACAGGACCGACCCTTTGCATTCCTACTGCTTTCTGCTCTTACACAGGGGAAGCACTGGATAAGAAGACACCGCTTTTACGCTCCATGGAAGCATTGAGCAGGCAGGCAATTCGTATTATAAGACTGTTTGGCAACACCGATGCTGCTAAGGTAACTGCTTCTGTTGGCGCAGAACAGGAATATTTCCTTGTAGACCAGAAAAAGGCATTACAGCGTGAAGATATCATTTTTGCCGGCAGAACCCTGTTTGGGGCACCCGCACCGAAGGGTCAGGAAATGGAAGATCACTATTTCGGTGTTATCAGAGAACGTATCGGTGCATTTATGCACGATGTAAATATTGAATTGTGGAAGCTGGGGGTAACCTCCAAAACCCAGCACAATGAGGCGGCACCCGCACAGCATGAGGTGGCACCCATTTACGAATCCGCAAACGTGGCCGTTGACCACAACCAGCTTGTGATGGAAACCCTAAAGCGTGTGGCAGGTAAGCATGGATTACGCTGTATGCTGCATGAAAAGCCCTTTGCAGGCGTAAACGGTTCCGGTAAACACAACAACTGGTCCATTACCACGGATACCGGCATCAATTTGCTTGAGCCGGGTCAGACACCCAATGAAAACGTACAGTTCTTACTGGTACTGGCATGTATCATGAAGGCAGTTGATACCCATGCGGACCTGCTTAGACAGAGCGCTTCCAATGTAGGAAATGATCACCGCCTGGGCGGATATGAGGCACCGCCTGCCATTATTTCCATTTTCTTGGGAGAACAGTTAGAGGATGTAGTAGAACAGCTGGTAGAAACCGGAAAAGCGGATTCCCTGAAAAAAGGAGAGGTTTTAAAAACCGGTGTATCCACACTGCCTGATTTTGTAAAGGACGCAACGGACCGTAACCGTACCTCACCCTTTGCCTTTACCGGCAATAAGTTTGAGTTCCGTATGGTAGGCAGTGAGGACTCTATCGGAAGTCCCAATACCACACTGAATGCCATTGTGGCAGAGGCCTTCTGCGAAGCGGCTGACAGACTGGAAAGTGCTGAGAACTTTGAACTTGCCGTACATGACCTGATAAAGGAATATATGACCGAACACCAGAGAATCATTTTTAATGGTGACGGTTATGCCAAAGAATGGGCCGAGGAGGCAGCAAGAAGAGGTCTTCCCAATATTCCGTCCATGGTAGAGGCAGTGGATACCCTCACTACACCCAAGGCAATTCATCTGTTTGAAAAGTTCGGTATCTTTACTGAGGCAGAACTGCGTTCCCGTGCGGAGATTTTGTATGAAACCTATGCAAAGACTATCAATATTGAAGCACTGACCATGCTGGATATGGCAAATAAGCAGATTTTTCCTGCAGTTATAAAATACGCGAAGGCTCTGGCAGACACCACTCTGGCGGTTGCACAGGCCGGAGGAGATGATACGGTTTCCAAGGAACTGTTGAAGTCTGTTACCGCAAAACTTTCTGAGGCAAAGAAGGCAGCGGAGTATCTGTTGGAAGAAGAGAAGAAAGCATCTTCCATGGCTCTGGGCAAGGAACAGGCATTTTATTATCATGATGTGGTTGTAAAGGCCATGGATGCATTGAGAGCACCGGCCGACGAATTGGAAAAACTGGTAGACAAGGCATACTGGCCCTTCCCTACCTATGCAGATTTATTGTTTGAGGTATAATAGAATATGTTTTAAAAGGGTTGTCGAAAAATAGCCGAGCTGTCAGGCTGCTGTAAAAAGTTTCCACGCAGACACGCTTTCGCTCCACGAAAAACGTAGCAGCACTAAGAATTTTTCAGCGTAGAACTTGAAAAATTCAAGTGCTGACATTTTTCAAGGGTCTGCTTAGGAAAGCTTTTTACAGCAGCAGTCGGCTGTGGCTATTTGCGACAGCCCTTTTTTGTTTGCCGTTCAGCATATCAGCCTGCGAATCCCCGGCAGAAATCAATTTGACAATATAAGGGGTGGGTGCTAATATGTTACTGTATTTACGTTATACAGAAGCCCGGACAGAGGGCGGGCTTCTAAAATATACCGATACATCAGAAAAAGAGATAACGATACATCAGGAGGAGAAGCATGTTTTGTACAAAATGCGGAAATCAGTTAAAGGACAATGACAAGTTCTGTCCCAAGTGCGGAAACCCTGTGCAGGCAGCCCCACAGGTACCTGTACAGCCTCAGGAGCCGGTACAGGCAGAATCTACAGAAGCGAAAACACCGGTACAGAATCCGGAACCGGTACAGGCTGAACCGGTAGCGGCAGAGATGCCACAAATTCTCCCGCAGGAGAAAGCACCGGCACCTGCAAAGAAAAAAGGAAAGGCAGGGATAGTGGCAGCTTGTGCGGCATTAGGAATCCTTCTGGTGGCTGCCGGGGTATTTTTGTGTGTGAAGTTTTTGGGAAAAGAGGATGCTGATAAAGGGGATAAGTCCGGAAAAGAAACAGAGACCTCCACGGATACCGTATCGGGCAATACCGCATCCGCAGAAGAAGTCCCCCTGTATTACATAGAAGATATCGGAGAGATAGACATACATGCCCAGAATTACACCCCGGGAACCAGAGTGGAAGGGATGGTCTGGGACAGCACCCTGTTTTACTGGCTGGAGGATGTGAGCTCCACAGACTCTTCAGACGGAAATATAGCAGACTGCCAGATATACAAAACCCAGTTAAGGGATGCAGAAACGGGAAACCTGATACAGTATGAAATCTATAAAGACCCGTCAAGCGGGGAAGTATATAAGATAGTTTCCATAGAGAAGCTGGAGAACAGCCTGCGTTTAATAGACTATTATTATGACGGGGGCAAACCGAACTTTATATTCATGAGAGAGGACAGCGTATATACGCCCACCTATGCAACCATCGGAAAAGTAGGAAACAGATACTACTATGAAGAAGACGTCATGGTAAGATGGCGGAATATCCTGACCCCGAATGTAATAACCGAATATGTGCTGACCCCCGGGGAGGTAGGCTATGTACAGGCAGCCTACGCCAACCTGTCCGCAGAAGAGCAGAATGCGTATGACATAACGGAAATCCAGATGTTAAACGCAGCTTACAATACCTACAATGCCGTGGCAGGGGCAACGGGAATCGGTCTGGTGGAAGGCCGCCTTACGGATACCGCAGGGGTGCCGGTAAGCGGCGTGAGTGTAAAAATCTACCGGAAGGAAGATAACGTGCTGTTATATGAAACGGTTACGGATGCAGAAGGATATTTCAGCATATATACCTACCTGGATAACACGGAATGTTATCTGGTCATAAAAGAAACGGAAACCTATAAAGCCTATACCATGAACAATATCTGTCTGAATGTGTCCACCCTGGGATATTCCTGTCAGGATATCGTGCTGCATAAGATAAGCGGGGATGAGTATCCGGTATATGTGGATGTATGCTCCGTTCTGGAGGTACAGGACAGTGGGGAAGGAACAGTAACGGGAAGCCTGCTGCAGGGTGCGTCTGTCACCATAAGGGAAGGAGCCGGTACCTATGAAGGGGAAGTGTTAAAGACCCTGGAGGCAGATGAAAACGGAAGGCTGCACACCAGTCTGCCCTCCGGCATCTATACGGCACAGATACAGCTTTCAGGCTATGCGGACAGTTACCTGGAAATCGAAGTGGCAGAGAGAGAAACAACGGCCACCTGTTATGTGATGCCTGCACCTTCACCGGGAGAAACCGGTGTGGTACTGACCTGGAGCGGCACAGAGGCAGACCTGGATTTGACCCTGTTTACCCCCTACCAGTCAACGGGAGGGGACATGGCCCATATCGGTGGAAGCATTGTGGCGGATGACCATGGAAACCGTCTGGTATCAGATAACAGTGCGTACTGTGAGGCAATGTATATCAACACGGCAGAGGCAGGCAGCTATAAGCTCTATGTAAACAACTACACGGACAGCCTTGCAGGCAACTATGGAAGCAGTGTGCTGTCGGAGCTGGAAATCCATATCTATATCTATGACAGCAACGGATTTGTGGCAGAATATACCTTCCCTGCAGGCCGAAGCGGCGTGGTATGGGAGGTTATGGAAATAAACGGCACGAAGCTGACAGCCAGCGGCAGAGTATATGAGCAGGTAGACGGTAAGACCTGGTGGGTGGAAAATAAGAAAGCACTGAATTTGGACGAATGTGGCAGTTTAAAGACTTTGTTGACAGCTATGGCAGGTTCGCTTTGTGCGTATGATAATTCTACAAATGAATTTTCAACATATGCCGATGCATTATTTGCTGGTGACTGGAGTATGGTTACAGCTATTATTCATGGTTTTGAGTGGTCCGGTTATGAAGAATTTTCATACTTATATGAACTGCAGAAACAGTCTGAGTCACAGGAATTAAATGAAAGCTTTTCCGGGGGGATACACTTAACAGCTCCGCAAATAGAATATATCGCTTCTTCTATAACCGGAGAAGAGCGGCATTTAGATAGCTTTTCGGAATTGGGTGTATATGTGCCTGTATATGGAGAATATGCCGGATTTGGATATGCAGTATCAGTAAACGGTCCGTATTGTCGGATTTATTTGGAAAATTATACTTCGGAATATGTCGGTGGCAATACATGGGAAATTACTGCTGATTGCATGTTCGGTACCGATTGGTGCCCGGACTATCAATTTGCGGTTATTACAGCTACGGTGGTCCGCAATCCCGACAGTTGCTTTGATGGATTTAGCGTTATCGATATTAAGGCAGAGGAAGTTGACACCGAGGAGTGGAGACAGGCATATTATGATTTCCTGATAAATAGTGATTATGCATATGAAATAGATGGAGAATATTCCTATCAGTATGATTACTATATGGGCAAAATTTATTATCTGCTTTATGTGGATGACGATGCGATTCCTGAAATTTATGTAAGAGGCTCCGATTATGCGGGAGGAGACCAGCTTCTCTATTATCAGGATGGTCAGATATATGAAGAGTATTTTTGCAATTATGGTGGAAACTATATACCCCGCAGCGGCATGATGCTCAATTCCGGTGGACATATGGGAGGCTACTATGATGAAGTATGGCAATTAGAAAATGGTGAATTCCAGATGATTGCCAGTGGATGGACGGATTATAATGATGAAAATGGATATCCTGTTTATGATGAGAATGAAGACATGACATTACAGAAGGGAGAATGGAATGGACAGTCTGTGACATCTGAGGAAGAATATGCTGCACTCTTAAGAGAATCCTACAATACAGACAACAGTGAATCATGCTGTGATGGCTTTTTACAACGGATAGGCGATATTGATGAGGTTTTAAGATTCCTGCAAAATATGGAACTTTATTAATATACTTTATGAGAGGCGGCTGCTTAGCATGTTATCTAAGCGTGCAAATTGCTTTATATTTTAGACGAATAAAGAGATACTGTATCAATGATTAGTATTCAAAGCAGATTCTTATGATTTAATTGATATAACACCCCGGGCTGTCAACAGGCAGTTCGGGGTGTTAAAATTTGAATTAGAAGCATAGAATATCTTGCTGAAACGTCAGCCTATAAATTATAGAACAGGTTCTGCTAAAGCAGGGCAGAATAGTGTTTAGATACACTGAATTAGGCAGAAATTTTTCAATATAAATTCTATAAATTGAAATTGACCGGCTCTTTAGAGCACGAGATGCTTCTTGCCCGCACCCTGGTACGGCGAAGAATCTGGTTGAAACATAAAGAAAGCTTTGAAGTTTTAGAGCCTGAAAACCTCCTTTGAGATCGATGTGGCAGGGGGTATAGAAGTAAGGAATATTCATACATACCCCGTTGTATAGTAAGCACGGGGTACAGAAACGGGAAATGTTTAAAAAAGCCCCACTATTCAGACGGAAGCGGGGTAAGGGAGAGAGGAAACGGTGAATTGTACCCCGGCGTGAAGCAGAGACGGGGTATAGGAGAGAGAAAACATCCATCTGTACCCCGGCGTGAAGCAGAGGCGGGGTATAGGAGAGAGAAAACATCCATTTGTACCCCAGTGTTTAGCAGAGACCGGGGTATAGAAATAGAAAAGATTCATATATACCCCACAGACAGTATACAAGAGTAAAATGCGATAGTTAAGTCTGAGGTTAGTGCGTTAGCAAAATAACATTAGCGAAATGGATGCAACAGCCGTCGGATTCTGCCTTATCATAAGATACAATAAAAGAAACGACAGAAATTGTCGAGTTGACAAAGAAAATACGAAAAAGTATAATAATTATTAAGATTTTTTGTAATTATACAAGGAGGATACGAAATGTTTTGTGCTAATTGTGGAAACCAAATGTCAGAGGAAGAAATATTCTGTAGCCAATGTGGCTGGAGAAGGCCTGAAATAGCTCAGGAGTCTTCTGTATCTGTAGAGCCTGAGGCGGCACCGGTGCCCCCTAATACACAATCCGGCAAGAAGTTTCCGATGGGAGTGCTTATCGGTATTGCAGTTGGTGTAGTAGCATTAGTAGTTATTCTTGTTATGGTATTCAGCTCTGCTACCGTACAGAACTGGGCCAAGAAGACATTTTCGGAGCCTGAAGAGTACTATCAGTGGGTAGAAGGAAGAGCAGCAGAGGAGGCAGCTTCCAATGCGGCAACCATTTACAATGATTATATCCGGGAAAGTCTTAAGATATATGACACAAGTGTCAGTGTAGAGGCTGAGATTGAGCTGGGTAAGGCCGGTAAGGATATGCTCAGTCTGGCAGGTATGAGCGGTGTGGATATGTCATGGTTTGAGGGAGGAAGTGTCTTCGGTAATGTGTCGGTAAAGGACAATATAATGTCCTTTAGTGTGGGAGAAGCAGATATTCTCAGTATGGCAGGCATTTTAGATATTGCTGAGGAAAAGGCATATTTGCAGTTTCCTGACTTGAGCGATATGTATATAGCGGGAGATGTAGATGATACCGAAGAAATGGTTGCATATTTTGAAACATTAAAGGTTCTTTATGAGAATGCTCCCGATAAGAAGCTGGTGGAAGAGCTTTTGAATAAATACAGTGCCATGGCACTGACATGTGTAGATGATGTAGAGATGTCTGAGGGTACGATTCGTGCGGAAGGCGTCACACAGGATTGTGTGGAGCTGGAGGTAACCATTGACGAAAAGAACGTGGCGGATATGATGGAAACCGTTATGAATGCAATGGCAGAGGATGAAGACCTGAAGGAATGGGTTATCGATGCCATGACTGCAATAGAGGAAGCTGACCTGGATATAGACATTGACATGGAGCCGGAAGAGTTCTATGAGGAATTGCAGGATATGTTTAAGGAAGCTGCAGACGAGGCGGACTCCATTGCTGATTATGATATGGAAATTGTGATGGTGGTATATGTAGATTCCAAAGGAAATATCTGCGGACGGAGTATCGAATATGAAGGGCAGACCATGAAGGAGCTTATGGCTCATGATGGTTCAGACTTCGGCTACATTATGTCTGCGGAAGTTGACGGAGAAACGATTGCCATTACGGGAAGCGGTAAGGATTCCGGCGGAAAGCTGACCGGAGAATTTGCAATTAAATATAACGGTATGGCACTGGTAGATATTAATGTAGAGAAACTGGATACCGATAAACTCAAAAAAGGACAACTGAGCGGTACCTTTACGATAGCACCTTCTTCTGCATTCATTCGTGCAATGGATCTGGCATCTTATTCTTCTATATTGAGTGAACTGTCAGTTGTGATAGAAGCAGAAAGTGATGCGAACTCCACGAAGCTGGTATGCTCTGTATTACAGGAGGAAGATAAGTGGGGAACTGTTACTTTGACTGCGTCAAGGACCTCCGGTGAAAAGGCGAAGATTCCTTCCAACAAGACAATAATAGAAGTAGAAGATGAAGAGGACTTTGAAGATTGGTATGAGACTATTGACTGGGATGCTTATATAAAGCAACTGAAAAAAGCAGGTATACCTTCCGAAATTATTGATGTCATCGAGGAAATGTCGGATATGGATGCGGATGAGTTCATAGAAATGTTCTAGCTCGGCAAAAGGAGTGTAACCACCTTTAAAAAATCACCCGGAAGCGGTGGTCTCTGTTATGTGTAAATGATGAAAATAGTTAATGTGAAAAAAAGCTATCAAAACAGAATAGTATTAAATGATATTACACTTTCTGTAGAAGAGGGAGAGTGTGTCGGTATATTGGGAAGTAACGGGAGCGGCAAGTCTACGTTGCTTTCCACTCTTGCCGGAGTGCAAAAGGAAGATGGCGGCACTTTTCTGTGGGAAAATACGGATTTATTTCATAATGCAGCCCTGCGGACAAGACTGATTGGTTATGTGCCGCAGGGAAATCCTTTATTGGAAGAATTGACGGCATGGGACAACCTGAGACTATGGTATAGCAGGGCGGATTTGAAACGCGAGCTGGAAGTCGGCGTGCTGGCAATGTTGGGAATTCCGGAGTTTATAAAGGTGCCCGTATGCAGAATGTCCGGTGGTATGAAAAAGCGACTGTCCATAGGCTGTGCAGTCAGCGGCAATCCCCGTATCCTTTTGATGGATGAACCGTCTGCAGCACTGGATTTGGTGTGCAAGGAACGCATATACAATTATTTGCGTGAATTCAAGGCAAAGGGCGGCAGGATATTGCTGGCTACCCATGATGTACAGGAACTGGAGCTGTGTGACAAATGGTATATTCTAAAAGAGGGAACACTGCAGACCTATCAATACGACGGTAACGTAAGTAAACTGGTAGGGAGGCTTTGATAAAAAGGATGGCTAAGTGTAGAATGTATATTTGTGCACAACTGAAACGTGTCTGTAAAGTGTTTCCTACCATTGTGGTGACAACGTTTATCCTGCTTCTTAGTATGGCCTTGCTCATGTGGATAGTGCTTGAAAAAAATGCATCCTCCGAAAAAAAGCAAATGATAGAAATTGGTCTTACCGGTGACCTGGAGGGGTCGTATCTGGGAATCGGTATCCAGACAATCCAGAATCTGGATGCTTCCCGATTTGCCATTTCTTTTTTGGATATGACAAAAGAAGAAGCAGAAGAGAAGCTGATGCAGGGAAAGCTTTCCGCTTATGTGATAGTGCCGGAAGGCTTTATAGAATCTACCGTATCGGGAGAAAACCTGCCGATTACCTATGTTACTTCTACGGGAGCAACCGGAGTGGGCAGCATGATTATGAACGAGCTGGTGGATACAGTTTCCAAACTGGTTATAGAGTCGCAGAATGCGATTTACGGAGCCCAGAGCTTTATGTCGGAGCATGACATGAGGGATATTTATTGGGAAGCAACCGATGAATTGTATTTGCAGATTGTCAACTTTATACTGGGCAGGACACATATATATGAACTGGAGACTCTTGGCGTATCCAATCATTTGTCTCTTTCGGGGTACTATGCATGTGGTATTTTGGTTCTCTTTCTGCTTTTATGGGGAATTGTCTGCAGTCCTCTCTTTGTGAAAAAAAGTGATTCGCTTGCAAAGCTTTTGAAGGCCCGGGGGCAGGGAGCGTGGAGTCAGGTGCTGGGTGAATATGTGGCATATGCTGCACTGATGCTGGGAATGCTGTTATTTATCTTTTTGCTTCTGACAATTGCCCTGGCAGTGACGGGATTTGAACTGCCGGAATGGGAAGGCGAAGGTATCGGTATCTTACTTGTATTTTTTGTACAAACGATACCGGTGGTGCTGATGGTATCCGCATTGCAGTTTTTGATTTACGAAATGGTGCCGGGTATGGTGGGCAGTATTTTTGCACAGTTTCTCATTGCACTGAGTCTGGGATATTTGTCCGGTTGCTTTTACCCTATATCCTTTTTCCCGGAAATCATTCAGGCAATTTCCGGCTGCCTGCCGTCCGGCGCTGCAGTACAATATGCCGGAAAATGTATGCTTTCCGTACCGGCCGGTAAGGAGTGCATGATTATGGCGGCTTACTGGATGTGCTTTTTGGGAATGGCGGTAGGAGTCAGAACATATAAAATCAGAAATAATTAAGGACACGAGATGAAAAGGGTACAAAAAGGTTTGTTTTGGTTTTATCTTACCTGCAAGAGACTGATAAAAAAACGCAGCTTTTTCTTGCTTTTATGCAGTATTCCCATATTGGTTCTGGCGATGCGGCTGGTATCCAAAGAGGAAAGCGGCATGCTGAAAATTGTGCTGTTTCAGGAAAATACGGAAGATGAACTGTCTTCCAAAATGATGGCTGACCTTCTGACTGAGGAAAGTGTGCTGCAGTATGAACAGGTATATTCAGAAGAAGAGGCTTACAGAGCGGTAATGAGTGCAGAGGCAGATGCGGCATGGATATTTCCGGATAAAATGCAGAATAAGCTGGACGAATATATTGCAGGAGCCTATGATCAGGCAGTAATTAAAATAGTGGAACGGGAAGACAATGTAGCATTACAGCTTTCCAGAGAAAAACTGTACGGGGCACTGTATTCTTATTTTCCGTATTCCGTATATCAGAATTTTATACAAAGTGAGTTGCCCGGAGGAAAAGAGGCATCAGAGGAAGAACTGTATTCCTATTATGAGGAAAGCCGTGTGGAGGGAGAACTGTTCAAGCTGAGCTTTATAAATGGCGGAGATAATGAAATGAAGCCGGCAGAGCAGAACTATCTGACGGCACCGGTCAGAGGTCTGCTGTCACTGATGGTTATTTTATCCGGTCTGGCAGCAACCATGTACTTTTTACAGGATGAAGAAGCGGGGGTTTTTGACAGAGTAGCCCTTAGGGACAGACATAAATATCTGTATGGATATCAGATAGCGGCAATGGTGTATACCGGTGCGGCTGTCTTATTGGCACTGTTTTTTTCGGAAAGCTTCATGGGTATTCAGGAAGCTGGATTCATGCTGCTGTATGTACTAATGAATGTGGGATTCTGCAGTATAATCAAAACAGTATGCAAGAACCTTCAGCGTCTGGGAACATGCATTCCTTTACTGATGATAGGTATGCTGGTGTTGTGTCCGGTATTTTTTGCGGTACGCCGTTTCAGGATGCTGCAGTATCTGTTACCACCATTTTATTATCTGAATGTGATTCACAACAGAAGCTATATCCCACAAATGCTTTTGTATTGTTTTGTTACATTTTGTATTAAATTTTTGCTGGATAAAATGCTGGAAAGGTTACAAAAGTAGTGCACAGGTTTTGCCTTTGGTGTACAGAATGCAAAAAATACGAATTGTTTCAATTGTATCTACAGAAAAATAAAAATTTTTTAAATTAGGTATTGCAAAATGAATATACTTCATGTATAATGCATAAAGTAATCGCATAAAGGGCTATCGCCAAACGGTAAGGCAACGGACTCTGACTCCGTCATTTCAAGGTTCGAATCCTTGTAGCCCTGTTTTAAAAAGTCTCATGAGTTATGGCTCATGAGACTTTTTGCGTTCTTTGTTTATTTGCACGAATATGCATATTTCGCTATTAAGGTTTTTTCAATACTATCATCGGTTGTATCTGTGTACAAAGACCTGTCATAAGAATAGTTTTCATGCTCAAGACAAGTTTCAAGTATAAAAAGATAAATCCCCATATCTATCTTATCGTAATACCGAACCTTGTCTGTTGGCATAATGCCTCTCTTGCCGGCTTTCTTAAACCTGTATATCAGCAATTCCCTGCCTGTATTTTCTGTAATCCACGGTTGTGTATTACAGGCACTTGGAGTGAAACGAACAATATCGGCAATATTTAAAGTGTCACCAACCCATATTTCATCTACCGGCTTTCTTTTTGATTTAAACATATCTTTGCGGAATTTTTCCTCAGGCATTTTTGCGATTGAAATCATAATCACAAAATCCAGGCCGTTTATCTGCATATGCGGTGGCTTTCCTATACCAAACCACAATGCACCGATATTCTCAGAAGCCAGATACAAATCAATCTGTTCACCAATATACCCAATGTTTCTCAAATATTCATCCTTTTGTTCACTGTAAAATAAGATGCAATACTCTCCACCCCGCTTACAGGTAGTCTCTGATTCTGGTACTATACGAATTTCGGTTTTGATTTGAGGATTAAGTGGTTTAACAGAACCAATGAAAGTATTGAGTTTACTTATATCATCATCTGTCATTTGCTCTGTTTCCTTAAACAGATGAAATGATTTTCGTTTAAAAATTTGTTTATAATAATCCATATGCTTACACCCTTTTGTTCATTTTCTGTTTCCATGATAGCAATGTCTGCCCGATTTTTCAATTCAAACAGTGAACTTGGCGGAGCTTCACATACACAGCACAAAAGGTAAAAGGGATGTCAGTAAAAAAGGATGTCAACTTATTGGCAAAAGGATGTTAACTTATTTCTCTGGTCAGATTTTCAATCCTGTGCTACAATAAAATGTAATGGTGGGAAAGGTTTGCCGGAAGATGTGAGAGAGGTGCGTATATGCTTGAAAATAAATTAGGAATCGACAACTCTTCTGAACTTGCCAGGGAAGAGGAACGAATCAGCAAGAAAAAGGCAATAGAACTGTTTGAAAAAGGTATCCTTGATAATTTTGAAGCCGGTAAATTCTCTACGCTGAAGGCAATACACAAATACCTGTTTGAGGATATCTATGAGTTTGCTGGTAAGCTGCGTACGGTCAATCTTGCAAAAGGTAATTTTCGCTTTGTACCGCTTATGTACCTTGAAGCGGCACTTGCAAATATTGATAAAATGCCGCAGTCTACGTTTGATGAAATTATTGAAAAGTATGTGGAGATGAATATTGCCCACCCCTTCAGAGAAGGTAACGGACGAAGTACCCGTATCTGGCTTGACCATATTCTTAAAATGGAAATGGGAAAGGTTGTGGATTGGAGTAAGGTGGAAAAAGAGGACTATCTGCTTGCTATGGAACGCAGTCCCATAAAAGATATTGAAATAAAACATTTGCTTAAGACTGCTCTTACCGATGAAATAAGCAGCCGTGAAATCTATATGAAGGGTATTGACCACAGTTATTATTATGAGGGATATATAACCTTTAAAACGGAAGAACTTCTTGTAAAAAGGGAGGAAAGCAAAGAAGAGCATGAATGAAAATTGGATGAATCAGGAACAGCAACAGCCTGTTTACATGCAGGGGTATCAGCAGCAGGAATATCAACAACCGGTGTATCAACAACCGATGTATCAACAGCCGGTGTATCAACAGCCGGTGTATCAACAGCAGGGATATCAGCAGCAGATGTATCAACAGCCGGTGCAGTACCCGCAAGGCGAGCCGGTACAATATCCTCAGGGAGAAGAACTGCAGAAAATTGTGAAGGATGGAAGGAAACATTTTTCCAAACTGGGGCTGGGATTCTTCTTTGGCACTTTGATTATTTTTGCAGTGCAGCTGGGGGTAATATGGACGGTACAGTGGTTCTGGCCCAACCTATTGGAGAATCCCGACCTGAGTCTACTAATATCCATGGTACCCATGTATATTGTGGGTATGCCGTTGATGATGCTTTTAATCAGCAGGGTACCGGCTGAAAATATTCCCAAACATAAGATGTCGGCAGGCAAGCTGACAATAGCTGCCATGATGTGTTATTGTGTTATGTATTGCAGTAATCTGATTGGAACAGTGATAACATTTGTCATTGAAATTATAAAGGGCAGCAGTGTGAATAACAGTATGCAGGACATAGCTCTTGGCACGGGTACCGGAATCAGAGTATTGTTTATGGTGATTTGTGCACCGGTTTTTGAGGAATTGATTTTCCGTAAGCTTTTGGTAGACAGGGCAGTGAAATACGGAGAAGGAACTGCGGTGGTACTTTCGGGTCTGATGTTTGGGCTTTTTCACGGAAATCTGTCTCAGTTCGTATATGCCACTACGTTGGGAATGTTTCTGGCATTTATCTATGTGAAAACAGGAAAAATTCAATATACCGTTATATTGCATATGATAGTGAATTTTGTCGGCGGCGTGCTGGGTGTCTGGATATTGGAATGGTCCGGCTATACAGACCTGCTTGCAGACCCTGCGTCAATACAGGAAAATATGGCAGCCGTGATGACCGGACTGTTGATTATGCTGATATATGTATTCTGTCTGATTGGTATTGTGATTGCCGGATTTGTACTGTTAATTGTGTTCAGAAAGAAATTCAGGGTGAGCAGAGGAAAAATTGTACTGCCTAAGGGGAAGCGTTTCACAACCGTTATCTGCAATCTGGGCATGATATTGTTTGCAGTATTCTGGATTGGAAGAATTATACAGCTTCTGCTTGTATAGCAGGACAGGGTAAGAAAAATCAGGTGTAGTTTCTGCTTGTATAGCAGGACAGCATGGGAGGAAATATGTACAGTTTTGAAAGCAGAATCAGATATAGTGAAACGGATAGTGAAGGGAACCTGAGTCTGGAGGGACTGTTGGATTATTTTCAGGACTGCTCCACCTTTCATTCCGAGGACTTAGGACTTGGCGTAGAATATCTGAAAGAGAATAAGATGGTATGGGTGCTTTCTTCCTGGCAGATTGTGGTGGAGCGTTTTCCCAAGCTGGCAGAGAAGGTGAATGTCGGCACGTTTCCTTATGATTTTAAAGGATGCTTTGGTTACCGTAATTTTTTTATGACAGACGAAAAGGGAACATATCTGGCAAAAGCCAATACTATGTGGACCCTTCTGGATACGGAAAGATTTAAACCGCTACATCCCAATGCACTTATGCTTGAGAAGTATACGTTAGAAGAAAGGCTGCCTATGGATTATGCGGGACGTAAAATAGTCCTTCCCGCAGAGAGCGAGGCACAGGAGCCTATAACAGTCAGAAAACAGCATTTGGACACGAATCACCATGTGAATAATGTACAGTATGTGCGTATGGCAATGGAGTTTTTACCGGAAGATTTTGATATTTTTCAGATGCGGGCAGAATATAAAAAACAGGCATTGTTACATGATGTGCTTGTGCCCCGCGTGGTGTGTGAAAAGGAAGAGAACGGACAGGAAAGATGGATAATTTCTTTGCAGGATATGCAGGGTGGCATTTTTGTGAATGTTGAATTTGAAGGCAGATGAGGAAAGGCATGGTTTATAAATGATAAGGCTGGGCGAAAAACAGGTATTAAAAATAGTAAAAAAAGTGGAGTTTGGCGTATATCTGGCAGATGCGGCGGATGCACAAGAGCGTGTTCTTCTGCCGGCGAAGCAGGTACCGACGGGTGCGGAGACAGGAAGTGAAATAGAAGTTTTTGTATACAAAGATTCCAAGGACAGGATTATTGCGACGACCAATGAACCGCTTTTGAAGATGGGGGAGGTAGCCAGACTGCGGGTGGCGGGGCTCAGTAAGTTTGGAGCTTTTCTGGACTGGGGATTGGAAAAGGATTTATTTTTACCCTTTAAGCAGCAGACCTTCCGGGTAAAGCCGGGGGATACACCGCTGGTATCTCTGTATATTGATAAGAGCAGCAGACTTTGTGCTACCATGAATGTATATCCCTATTTATCTACGGAAAGTCCTTATACAAAGGACGATAAAGTAACGGGCTGTGTCTATGAAACAAGTCCCCAATTCGGTGCCTTTGTAGCAGTAGATGATAAGTATTCGGGCCTGATACCCCAAAAGGAATTGTACGGTGAGATCAAAATCGGCGATGTGGTTACCTGCAGGGTGACGGATGTGAAAGAAGACGGTAAGCTCGATCTGAGTATTCGGGAAAAAGCATATTTACAGATTGAAATCGATGCAGAGAAGGTTTTGACTGTCATAGACAGCTTTGACGGCGTTCTGCCCTTTAATGACAAGGCTTCGCCTGAGGTGATTAAGCGTGAAATGCAGATGAGCAAAAATGAGTTTAAACGGGCAGTGGGGCATCTTTTGAAAAAAGGAATGATAGAAATTAAGGAAAAAGCCATCCGTAGGATTTAAGGATTGCGGAAAGTAAGAGCTTTGTGTTATAATAATAAAAGAAAAGTAAAGCAGATTGGGTAAGGAGGTATTTATTATGGATATTGCGGGATTGTCAATGTCATTATCTCAGATTAATTTAAATACCAGAGTAGGAACCGCTGTTTTGGATAAAACAATGGAGGCGGGAGAGGAACTGGCAGCAGGTATGATAGAAATGATAGATGCTGCAGCAATGGAGCGTTCCGTGAATCCGGCACTGGGCAGTAATTTTGATATGAAGGTATAATTTTGGAAGATTCATTTCCGACTTCTTATTCATGCGATACCGGGGCATGTTTTAGGGGTGCGGGGTGTAAGTTTGCTATTATGGAAAGGAAGGTTACAGACCTTCCTTTTTTGATTGTTGTTTCGTTATTGTTTAGTTTGTCCAGTAACAGAATATCGATAAAAGGCAAAAAAACATGAAAAGTGCATAAAAAAGTATTACTTTACTGTAGATTTTTTTGTAGAAATAAATTAAAATGATAAATAAGCGTGTGGCAGAATTCTTTTTAGAAAGAATTTTCATTGTCATTTTTTACAAAAGGAGTAAGTAGATGATATCAAGTCAAATATTACAAAACACCATTGAAGGACTGAAGGGAATTGCCCGTGTGGAATTCTGCGTTATGGACACGGACGGCAAGGAAGTGGCGTCTACTGTTGATATGGGAAACTGTTCCAAACAGGCAGTGGAATTTGCACTCTCTCCGGCGGACTCGCAGGAAATACAGGGGTATCAGTATTTCAAGATATTTGATGAACAGCAGCTGGAATATATATTGATTGCCGGAGGTGCCGGCGAGGATGTTTATACTGTCGGTAAGATGGTAGCATTCCAGATTCAGAATTTACTGGTAGCGTATAAGGAGCGTTTTGATAAGGATAACTTTATCAAAAACCTGCTTTTGGATAACCTGCTTTTGGTGGATATTTACAGCAGGGCTAAGAAGCTGCATATCCAGACCGACATCAACCGCGTGGTTATGATTGTGGAGTCTGAAAATGGCAAGGACAATAATGCATTGGAGCTTTCCAGAACCCATTTTGGCAATAATGGAAAAGATTTCATCACCGCAGTAGATGAAAATAATGTTATAGTGGTAAAGGAATTAGGGGATGCGGAAAATAACCGTGAAATCGATAAAGCAGCAAAGTCGCTGGAAGCCTTCCTTCAGAAAGAAGGGGTAAAGAATGTGCATGTGGCATATGGTACGGTGGTCCATGAGATTAAAGAAGTGAGCCGCTCCTACAAGGAAGCCAAGATGGCACTGGACGTAGGTAAGATTTTCTTTGATGAGAGAGATGTGATTGCATACAGCGAATTAGGTATCGGACGTCTGATTTATCAGCTCCCCATTCCTCTTTGTAAGATGTTTATCAAAGAAATTTTTGGGGGCAAGAGTCCGGATGAGTTTGATGAAGAGACGCTTTCTACCATACATAAATTTTTCGAGAACAGCCTGAATGTGTCGGAAACCTCCAGACAGCTTTTTATTCATCGTAATACGCTGGTTTACAGACTGGATAAGCTGCAGAAGAGTACAGGGCTGGACTTGAGGGTATTTGAGGATGCCATTACCTTTAAGATTGCACTGATGGTAGTAAAATACATGAAGTACATGGAAACTTTTGAATATTGATAGTAAGGGGTCAGAAATGTCACGTAAAGAGGAAAAAAGAAAACGACGCGAGAGAATGATAGAGGAACAGGGCCTGATTTATCTGGATGGGGTAAGTAAGGTCTATTCTGCGGGAGCACCTGCACTAAACGGGGTTACCCTGCATATTAAAAAAGGTGAGTTTGTATTTATCGTAGGAGACAGCGGTTCCGGTAAATCCACACTGATTAAGCTTTTACTGCGGGAACTGACTGCAAGCGACGGCAAGGTCTGGGTTATGGGACATGATGTGGCAAAGCTGCCCCGCCGTAAGATACCCAAGTTCCGTAGAAACATGGGTATTGTATTCCAGGATTTCCGTTTGTTAAAAGACCGGAATGTTTATGAAAATGTAGCCTTTGCCCAGAGAATTATAGAAGTGCCGGCAAAGGAAATCCGCAGAAATGTGCCTGACATATTGGCAACAGTGGGACTGGCTGGAAAGTATAAGGCAAAACCCAAACAGCTCTCCGGCGGTGAACAGCAGAGGGTTGCACTGGCAAGAGCTCTGGTAAATAAGCCGGCAATTCTTTTGGCGGATGAGCCTACGGGAAATTTAGACCCTAAGAATTCATGGGAAATTATGATGCTTTTAGATGAAATAAATGCAGCCGGCACTACGGTAGTAGTAGTAACCCACAACAGAGAAATTGTAAACGCCATGCAGAAGCGTGTTGTTACCATGAAGAAGGGCGTTATTGTAAGTGATGAAGAGGAAGGAGAGTATATCGATGAAGATTAGTACCTTGTTTTATACTCTCAGACAGGGCTTTAAAGGTATTTTCAGAAATAAGTGGTTTTCGCTTGCTTCCATTGCTACCATTACAACCTGTCTGTTCCTTTTTGGCGTGCTGTATTCGGTTGTGGTGAATTTCCAGCACATTGTGAAAACGGCACAGGGAAATATGTCCGTAACCGTATTCTTTTATGAGGATACTACAGACGCCCGGATTGCGGAAATCGGTGATTTGATTCGTGTCAGGGATGAGGTTTCTGAGGTAAAATATACTTCCGGTGAGGAAGCATGGCAGTTTGTACAGGACACCTATTTTCATGGTCAGGCAGAAGGCTTTCCTACCAATCCTCTGGAGCACCACCAGAATTATGAAATCTTTCTGAGTGATGTATCCAAGCAGGATTCACTGGTTACATGGCTGCGTTCCATTGATGATATCCGTCTGATTAATTATTCCGACACGACGGCAGATGCCCTGAGCGGCGTCAATATGATTATTGCGTATGTAGCCCTGGGGCTGGTTGCCATCCTGCTGGCAGTATCTGTCTTTCTGATTAGCAATACGGTTACCATCGGTATTTCCGTGCGGCAGGAAGAGATTACCATTATGAAATATATCGGTGCTACCGACTTTTTTGTAAGAGCCCCCTTTGTGATTGAAGGTATGTTAATAGGAGCTATCGGTTCGGCGATTCCATTGCTGATTATTTACTTTGCTTATAATGAAGTAGTAGGCTATGCATTGACGGAATTTGCATTTCTTTCCAATATTTTACAGTTCTTAAGCGTGAAAGAAATTTTCTCGGTACTTGTACCGGTGTCTTTGGGACTGGGAGTCGGAATCGGATTTTTGGGAAGCTTTAATACAGTACGGAAACATTTGCGGGTATAGTCGGAGGCGATAAGCTACATGAAGAAAAGACTGGTAAAGGTGCTGGCACTCTGGCTGGCACTGACAATATTTGCGGGGTATGCATATTCTTCAAAGGCTGCACCTATTACTTCGGAAAGTATACAGGAAAAGGAAGAGCAGATTGAACAGGCACAGGAAGAGAGGGACAGGCTGCAGGCCTCACTTACGGATGCGAAAGAAGTGAAGCAGAGCCTGGAAGCACAGAAGAAGGATCTGAATACCTATATTACAGAACTGGATAAAGAACTGACTGCCATTATCAACAATATAGAGGAACTGGAAACTAAGATATCGGAAAAGGAAACAGAGATTGAAGAGACACAGGCAGAACTGGAGCTGGCACGGGAAACGGAAGCAGAACAGTATGCCAATATGGTGGAGCGGATTCGGTATATTTACGAGCATGGGGAAGAATCCTATCTGGAAATCCTTTTCAGCGGAACCAGCTTCAGTGATATGTTAAACCGGGTAGAATATCTGGAGCAGATTTCCACATATGACCAGAAGATGCTGGAACAATATATTTTGAACCGTCAGATGATAGAGCTGTTGGAACAGCAGCTTTTAACAGATAAAGCTCTTCTTGAGGAAACAAAGGCAGGAAAGGAGTCTGAACAGGCAGCTCTGGAGGAATTGATTGCTGCAAAGGAACAGACTATAAAGGAGTATGAGGCAGACATTGCCAATAAGGAACAGGCAATAGCCGCCTATGAGGCTGATATCCGGGAAGAAAATGAGCTTATAGCCGCTCTGGAGGCTGCTATTGCGGAAGAAAAGAGACGGCTTCTGGCACAGAACCAGAAACTGCTGACCTATGATGGCGGACAATTCAAATTTCCTCTGGCATATTATACCAGGTTGTCCGATGATTACGGATGGCGTATGCATCCTACACTGCATGTGCAGAAGTTCCACAACGGTATTGACCTGGCGGCACCTACCGGAACAGATATCTATGCGGCTTATGACGGAAAAGTTGTGGCAGCGGCTTACAGCAGTTCTATGGGTAATTATGTGATGATAGATCACGGTGATGAATTGTATACTATATATATGCACGCTTCCAAGCTGTATGTTTCTGCCGGAGATATCGTAGTAAAGGGAGAAACCATTGCGGCGGTAGGTTCTACGGGACGTTCTACCGGTCCTCATCTGCACTTTGGCGTGCGTCTTAACGGGCAGTATGTAAGCCCGTGGAATTATCTGTCCCAGTGACGGTAAATGGCCTGGTCATCCGGCGTTTTACGAAACACCTCTGACAGAAGGCAGCAGGAGGAAAAATGCAGCAAAATGAGTTTTATGCGGTAGACACACCGCAGCAGTATCAGCAGAACATGCAGTATCAACAGAATATGCAATATCAGCAGAATATGCAGTATCAGCAGAATGCCCAGTACCCGTTGTATCCACAGGGCTCGCAGAATCCCCCTATTCCCGGAGCTCCTCAGAAAGGCGGGGGCGGCAAATTCTTCTGGTGTGGTCTTGTAACCGGTCTGGTATCGGCACTTTTAATCGTAAGCAGTGTTTATCTGGTAAATCGTTTACAGACATTGCGTGATGTAAAGAATGCGGCATCAGAAAGCCAGATTGCAGGTAATGGAACGGACGGGTCAGCCGGTTCCGATACTGCCATTACACCGGAAATGATTGCAAAAATGGAACTGATTGAAGAAATCATAGATACCTATTATTACAAAGAGGATATCGACAGGAAGATTTTGGAAGAAGGTGCCTATTCCGGTATGGTAGCAGCACTGGGTGACCCTTATTCCGAGTATTATTCTGCGGAAGAGCTGAATGCATTGTATGAGCAGTCCCAGGGTATTTATTATGGTATTGGTGCATATGTGACACTGGATACTGTAACAGGATATGCAAAAATCAGTGGAATCATTAGCGGGACCCCTGCCGAAGAAGCAGACTTACGGGCAGATGACATTATTTACAAAGTAGATGGTGAGGATACCTACGGGCTGAGCCTGAATGAAGTGACGTCCCGCATAAAAGGCGAAGAGGGCACTTATGTGAATCTGACACTGGTGCGTGACGGAAAAGAGATTGAAAAAGAGGTAGTCCGCAGAAGGGTGGAGTCACCTACCGTTCAATCTGAGATGTATGATAACGGTATTGCTTATATCCAGATAACGGAGTTTGACATTGTTACAGAGGATCAGTTTGCCGAAGCACTGGCAGTTGCACGGGAAAAAGGCATGCAGGGACTGATTCTGGATTTGCGTGGAAATCCGGGCGGTAATTTAAGCTCTGTCGTAAATATTGCTAAAATGCTGCTTCCTAAGGGCTTGATTGTTTATACAGAAGATCGTGACGGTAACAGGGATGAGTATTATTGTGACGGTAAAAGAGAGATAGAAGTTCCCATGATAGTGCTGGTAGACGGAAACTCTGCAAGTGCCTCCGAAATTCTGGCAGGTGCGATTAAGGACTACGGTATAGGTACCCTGCTGGGAACTACAACCTTTGGCAAGGGTATCGTACAGCGGCCTGTAGAAATGAGTGACGGTTCTGCGGTTAAGCTGACAATCAGTTCTTATTATACCCCCAACGGTACCAATATCCATGGTATCGGTATTGAGCCGGATGTGGTATGCGAGTTTGACAGTGAAAGATATTATAGTGAAGAGAAGTACGATAACCAGTTAGAAGAAGCCAAAGAGCTGATGCTGGAAATGATAAATCAATAAAATACAATAAAATAAGGGCTGCCACAAACTTATCGTCTCCCGCCGGCAGCTGTAAAAAGCTTTCCTAAACAGACCCTTGAAAAACGTCAGCACTTGAATTTTTCAAGTGAAACGCAGGAAAATTCTTAGTACTGCTACGTTTTTCGCGGAGCGAAAGCGTGTCTGTGTGGAAACTTTTTACAGCTGCCGGTGGTAACGATAAGCTTAAAGGCAGCCCTTATTTTATGTTTTTTCGGAATCGTATTACAGATTCAAAAGCTCTGGAATAAAAGAGTAACGGCTTTTTCAATATTTTCTCTTTCAATTCCTGAATAGTTAATTATCAGAGTGTGTTCCACGGATTTTGATTTGTCGGAAAAATATTCGCTGAGGCAGGAAATGTGGATGCCGTTATCGGCTGCTCTTTTTATAAGCTGTGCATCGGAATATTTTGTATTTACGGATAACAAAAAATGTAAGCCTGCATTTTCTTCCCGGATGGAAACCTTGTTAAAATGCGGGTGCTTTTTTATACAGGAAATGATAGCATCCCTTTGAGAACGATAATAATTACGCATGCGGTTAATATGCTTTTCAAAATATCCCCGTTCGATGAATTTGGCCAGCGTATACTGCTCAAAGCTGGAGACTGTACAGGAATAAAAACTCAGCTCCTTTTTGTAACGTTCCATAAGACTTTTGGGCAGTACCATATAGCTGATTCGGACGGTAGGCGTCAGGGTTTTGGAAAAAGTATTAATATAGATAATCTTTTCCGAAACATCAATACTTTGTAAAGAAGGTATCGGTTTACCCAGTAGGCGGAACTCGCTGTCGTAGTCATCTTCGATAATGTACCGGTCAGAAGCACGGGAGGCCCAGGATAAAAGCTCATAACGCCGGCTGATGGGAGTGATAATTCCTGTCGGAAAGTGGTGGGAAGGAGAAATATGCAATACATCGGCGGCTGCTGCTTCCAGACTTTTCATGTCCACGCCGTTTTTATCTAAGGGAACCGGCACGCAGGTTACTTCGTTGGAATGATATATTTTGCTGATTTTCTGGTAACCGGGGTCCTCTACGGCATAAATTTTACTGCGTCCCAGAAGCTGGATAATGAGACTGTACAAATAGTCGGTTCCGGCACCTACCACAATCTGTCCGGGGTCGACTGCCATGCCGCGAAACTGAAAAAGATAGTCTGCAATCGCATTGCGTAATGGAGTAATTCCTGTAGAGGGTGACCTGACCATAAGCTTGTCGGACTCTTCTGACATTGTCTCCCGCATTAGTTTGGCCCAGGTAGCAAAGGGAAAGTTGTCAGCAGAGGTGGAGTTGTTGACAAAATCAACAAAAAAGGAAGGTGTCTGCTCTGTTTCCTCCACCTTTCGTACCGGTCTTTTCGTGCCTAAGGGCTTGGCGGAAGAGACGTTGGATACATAATAACCGCTCTTGGCGACGGAATAGATGTAGCCCTCCGCCATAAGCTGCAAATAGGTGTTTTCCACGGTGATGGTGCTGACGTTTAAATGCTTTGCCAGTGCTCTCTTGGAAGGCAGCTTTTCACCGGGAGAAAGCTTATCGCATAAAATGTCATTTTTGATTTGCTTGTAAAGGGATTCGTACAGGCTGTCCGAGCCCTTGTTTTCAAAAGAATAAGTAAGCATAAGGATTCCAATCTGACCACAAAAAACAATAATTTTTTGGCTATTCTAATATGGTCAAAAATAAGTATAATAAAGTTTTATAAGGTTGTAAAGTATAATCCGGATTTGAAGGAGATATGTCAATGAGAAGAATTGTAACGATTCAGGATATTTCATGTGTAGGAAAATGCTCTCTGACAGTGGCACTGCCCATTATTTCGGCAATGGGTGTGGAAACCTCCGTACTTCCTACAGCGGTACTCTCCACCCACACGATGTTTAAAAATTTTACCTGTAAGGATCTGACTGACCAGATTAGACCCATTACAGAACACTGGAAAAGTGAAAAGATTGATTTTAGTGCAATTTATACCGGATATCTGGGTTCTTTTGAACAGATAGATTTGGTGAAAGAAATGTGTAATGAATTTAAAAAGAAGGATACGGTGATTTTTGTAGACCCTGCCATGGCTGATAACGGTAAGCTGTATGCAGCATTCGATGAGGCGTTTGCAAAGCATATGGCTACATTGTGTGCAAGGGCAGACATAATTGTGCCGAATATAACAGAAGCCTCTTTTATGACGGGGGTAGAATATAAGGAAAACTATGACGAGGCTTATGTGAAGGAGCTGCTTAGAAGACTGGCAGACCTTGGTGCTAAAATCAATGTTTTGACGGGAGTGAGCCTTGAAAAGGGAAAAACCGGTGTGATGGGATATGACAGAGAGAGGGACGAGTACTATTATTATTCCCACGACAGGCTGGAGGTAAGCTATCATGGAACGGGAGATATTTTCTCCAGCACCTGTATCGGAGCAATGATGAACGGCCTTGACTGGAAAGCGGCCATGCAGATAGCAGCTGACTATACCGCGGAGTGTATCCGCATCACACTGGAGGACCCCGGTGAGCCGTGGTATGGGGTGAATTTTGAACAGGCAATTCCGTATCTGCTGAAGAGAATGGGGAAGTAAGGTGATGCGTTTTCTGTTGATTAAATTCTATTAATTAGATAGAACAAATGTTTGCAAAACGTGTATGAATATGCTATAATGGGAAAAGCTAATTCATACACGTTTTTATTTTTTGACGGGAGGCTCCTTAATGGACCATTTTGTGTTACACTCCGAATACAAACCCACCGGTGACCAGCCTCAGGCAATTAAGGAACTGGTAGACGGCTTTAAAGCAGGCAACCAGTTTCAGACATTGTTGGGCGTTACGGGTTCCGGTAAGACCTTTACCATGGCTAATGTAATAGCGGCATTAAATAAGCCTACGCTTATTATTGCCCACAACAAGACACTGGCGGGACAGCTTTACGGAGAATTTAAAGAATTTTTTCCGGAGAATGCGGTAGAATATTTTGTGTCCTATTATGACTACTACCAGCCGGAGGCTTATGTGCCCTCAACGGATACGTATATTGCGAAGGACTCCGCTGTTAATGAGGAAATAGACAGGCTCCGTTTGTCGGCGACGGCTTCCCTGACAGAGCGTAGAGATGTTATTGTAGTAGCCAGCGTTTCCTGCATTTACGGACTGGGAAGTCCCGACGATTATCAGGGAATGGTAGTTTCCCTGCGTCCGGGTATGACAAAAGACAGAGATAGGGTATTGCGGGAATTGATAGATATCCAGTACGACCGCAATGATATGGATTTACAGCGTGGCAGCTTCAGAGTACGGGGAGATGTAGTAGAGATTTACCCCGCACAGGGCGGTGATTATCTGATACGAATAGAATTTTTCGGAGATGAAATTGACCGTATTTGCGAAGTGGAGCCCTTGACGGGACAGGTGCATGCCACACTGAATCATATTGCGATTTTTCCGGCATCTCACTATGTAGTGGCACCGGAAAAGATAAAAAGAGCCTGCGATGATATTGAAAAGGAACTGGAAGAACGCATCCGGTTCTTTAAGGGCGAAGATAAGCTGTTGGAGGCACAGCGTATTTCCGAGCGTACCAATTTCGATGTGGAGATGCTCAGAGAAACCGGCTTCTGCTCCGGTGTTGAAAACTATTCCAGACATTTAAGCGGTATGAGGGAGGGAGAACCGCCTCATTGCCTGATGGATTATTTTGGGGATGATTTTCTGATTATCATTGATGAGTCCCACATCACCATCCCTCAGATTGGTGGTATGTATGCAGGCGACCGCTCCCGTAAGACTACACTGGTGGATTATGGGTTCAGACTGCCTTCGGCACTGGATAACAGACCGCTTAATTTTGAGGAGTTTGAGGGACATATTGACCAGATGCTGTTTGTTTCCGCAACTCCCTCCAATTATGAGGCAGAGCACGAACTGCTTAGGACAGAGCAGATTATCCGCCCTACGGGACTTCTGGACCCGGAGATTTCCGTACGCCCGGTGGAAGGGCAGATTGATGATTTACTTACAGAGATTAGAAAAGAGGTTGAGAAGCATAATAAGGTGTTGGTGACTACGCTTACCAAACGGATGGCGGAGGATTTGACCGATTATATGAAGGAAGTAGGAATCCGGGTAAAATACTTACACTCGGATATCGACACGTTGGAACGTGCCGAAATTATCCGCGATATGCGTCTGGATGTGTTTGATGTGCTGGTAGGCATTAACCTGCTGCGGGAAGGTCTCGATATTCCGGAGATTTCGCTGGTAGCAATTCTGGATGCAGATAAGGAGGGATTCTTACGTTCAGCCACTTCTCTGATACAGACGGTGGGACGTGCGGCAAGAAATGCGGAAGGCCATGTCATTATGTATGCGGACAATATGACGGATTCCATGAGGATTGCCATAGAAGAAACCGAGCGAAGACGCAGTATCCAGCAGAAGTATAATGAGGAAAACGGCATTACCCCCCAGACTATCAAAAAGGCGGTACGTGAGTTAATCAGCATTTCCAAGGTAATTGCCAAGGAAGAAATGCGGTTTGAAAAGGATCCGGAATCCATGAACCGCAAGGAACTGGAGAAGCTGATTGCGGATGTACAGAAGAAGATGCAGAAGGCGGCGGCAGACTTAAACTTCGAGGCTGCTGCAGAGCTGCGTGATAAGATGGTAGAGTTAAAGACCGTGCTGAGGGATATGGACAATTAAAAGAGAGACTGCAAGAATAAAGACCAACAAGGAAAGAAACAATAAAGAGGTACATCATGGAAGAAATACAGAAAATGCGTCCCAGGGAATGGATTAAAATCCGGGGAGCAAAAGAACATAACTTAAAAAATATTGATGTGGATATTCCCAGAAACGAGCTGGTAGTTCTGACAGGACTGTCAGGTTCCGGCAAATCTTCACTGGCATTTGATACTATATATGCAGAAGGACAAAGACGTTATATGGAGTCATTATCCTCCTATGCGCGCCAGTTCCTGGGACAGATGGAAAAGCCCGATGTAGAGAAAATTGAGGGACTTTCTCCGGCAATTTCCATTGACCAGAAATCTACGAACCGCAATCCCCGCTCTACGGTGGGAACAGTGACGGAAATATACGACTATTTCCGTCTGCTCTATGCCCGTATCGGTATTCCGCATTGTCCCAACTGTGGCAGGGAGATTGCCAGACAGAGTGTAGATCAGATGGTAGACCGGATTATGGAGCTGGAGCCGGGGAGCCGTGTGCAGCTTTTGGCACCTGTTGTACGTGGACGTAAAGGAGAACACGCCAAAGTGTTTGAGCGTGCCAAGAAAAGCGGTTATGTCCGTGTCAGGGTAGATGGCAGCCTGTATGAATTGTCTGAAGAAATTAAACTGGACAAGAATATTAAGCATAATATAGAGGTAGTGGTAGACCGTCTGGTAGTCAAAGAAGGGATAGAACGCCGTCTGACAGACTCCATTGAAAATGTGCTGGAGTTATCGGAAGGACTTCTGGAAGTGGATGTTATTGATGGTGAGTCCATGACCTTCAGCCAGAGCTTTGCCTGCCCGGATTGTGACATTAGTGTCAGTGAAATTGAACCCAGAAGCTTTTCCTTTAACAATCCTTTTGGTGCCTGCCCTGACTGCTTCGGCTTGGGATATAAGACGGAATTTGATATAGATCTGATGATTCCCGACAGAGAACTCAGTATCAATCAGGGAGCTATTGCAGTGACCGGTTGGCAGTCCTGTGTGGACAAAGGCAGCTTTACCAATGCGGTATTGCAGGCTCTCTGCAAAGAATACGGATTCGACCTGGATACTCCCTTTGAACAATATCCGGAAGCGATACAGCAGATTCTTATTTACGGTACCGGAGAGAAGAAGGTAGATGTATATTATGAAGGCCAGCGTGGGCGAGGGGTATATCCGGTTGCCTTTGAAGGCCTGGTTAGAAATGTTGAGCGTAAGTACCGGGAGACATTTTCCGAAACCATGAAGCAGGAATACGAGTCCTTTATGCGGATTACGCCCTGTAAGCTCTGCGGCGGTATGAGGCTGAAAAGAGAGGCTCTGGCAGTTACGGTTTGCGGAAAGAATATCTATGAGATTACCTCTATGTCTATTGACAAGCTGCAGACATTTCTGGAGGAAATGAAGCTGACAAAGCAGCAGGAGCTTATCGGTAAGCAGGTCTTAAAGGAAATTAAGGCCAGAGTAGGATTTCTGGTAAATGTAGGTTTAAATTATCTTTCCCTTTCCAGGGCAACAGGAACTCTTTCCGGTGGGGAAGCCCAGCGTATTCGTCTGGCTACCCAGATTGGTTCCGGACTGGTCGGGGTATGTTATATTTTGGATGAGCCCAGTATAGGTCTGCACCAGAGAGATAATGACAAGCTGCTGAGTGCACTTAAAAACCTGCGTGATTTGGGGAATACCCTGATTGTAGTAGAGCATGACGAGGATACCATGCGTGAGGCGGACTATATTGTAGATATCGGACCGGGTGCCGGCTCCCATGGCGGATATGTTGTGGCATGCGGTACCGCAGAGGAAATCATGAAAGTGCCGGAGTCTGTCACCGGGCAGTATTTAAGCGGTGCCAGAAAGATTCCTGTACCCGAGGCTCGTAGAAAACCTACGGGTAAGATTACGGTTATGGGGGCACAGGAAAACAACCTGAAAAATATCAACGTAGATTTTCCGCTTGGTGTCATGACGGTTGTGACAGGCGTGTCAGGCTCAGGTAAGAGTTCTCTGGTAAATGAGATACTTTATAAGCATTTAGCAAAGAAATTGAACCGTGCCCGCACCATTCCCGGTAAGCATAAGGGAATTAAAGGCATAGAGCAGTTAGACAAGGTGATTGATATTGACCAGTCTCCTATCGGGCGTACACCCCGTTCCAATCCGGCGACCTACACGGGCGTATTTGACCAGATTAGGGATTTGTTTGCTGCCACTGCGGATGCCAAGGCAAAGGGCTACAAGAAGGGACGTTTCAGCTTTAATGTAAAAGGAGGGCGTTGCGAAGCCTGCAGCGGCGACGGTATTATTAAAATTGAAATGCACTTCCTGCCGGATGTTTATGTGCCTTGTGAAGTGTGCGGCGGTAAGCGTTATAACAGAGAGACGCTTGACGTAAAGTACAAGGGTAAGAGTATTTATGATGTGTTGGATATGACGGTGGAGGAAGCAGTGCCGTTTTTTGAGAATGTGCCCTCCATACGCCGCAAAATCGAAACTCTCTACGATGTAGGACTTTCCTATGTCAAATTGGGACAGCCTTCCACACAGTTATCCGGCGGTGAGGCCCAGCGTATTAAGCTGGCTACGGAATTGAGCCGTAAGAGCACGGGAAAGACAATTTATATTCTGGACGAGCCTACCACAGGTCTGCATTTTGCAGATGTACAGAAGCTGATTGAAATTTTGCAGCGGCTGGCAGACGGTGGCAACACGGTGGTAGTCATTGAACACAATCTGGATGTCATTAAGACTGCGGACTATATTATTGATATTGGTCCGGAGGGTGGCGACGGCGGCGGTACCGTGATTGCACAGGGGACGCCGGAAGAAGTGGCAGCCAATCCGGCTTCTTATACCGGAAAGTATATTAAGAAAATGCTGCAGCCATGAGGAGAGAGTCAGGACTTTTGTTGACAGGACGGATGCAGCCGTAAGTGAAATATGGATTGTATTCAAAAAAGATATTCAAAAAATATGCAAAAAAGAAAAAATATCCCTAAAGTTTTATGGGTATACCACCGATAAAATGATTACAGGAGCATGGATGCAGGTAAAGGGACGGACGGAACCGTTCTTTTCCTGCATTTTATTGTTATATAAGCAATTGCATGGCCGGTGAAATTCTTTTTCGTTAAAATTTTGTGAAACCCCTATGAAAATAGCGAGATTTAGGTTATAATAATTAAGAATGTCTTACTACCATGAAAGGGGTATGTTTTATGCAATATACAGATATAGGAATTGATTTGGGTACAGCAAGCATATTGGTTTACATCAGAGGAAAGGGCGTTGTTTTGAAAGAGCCCTCTGTTGTGGCTTTTGATAGAGATACCAACAAGATTAAGGCAATTGGTGAAGATGCAAGACTGATGCTGGGAAGAACACCGGGCAATATCGTGGCGGTCAGACCTCTGCGTCAGGGCGTTATTTCCGACTATACCGTTACCGAAAAAATGATGAAGTATTTCATCCAGAAAGCATTGGGCAGAAGAAGCTTCAGAAAGCCCCGCATTGCAGTGTGCGTGCCCAGCGGTGTAACGGAAGTGGAAAAGAAGGCGGTAGAGGATGCAACTTATCAGGCAGGAGCCAGAGAAGTATCCATTATTGAGGAGCCTATTGCAGCAGCTATCGGTGCAGGCATTGATATTTCCAAGCCCTGCGGCAATATGATTGTAGATATCGGTGGCGGTACCTCCGATATTGCAGTTATTTCTCTGGGTGGTACTGTAGTCAGTGCCTCCATCAAGATTGCGGGCGATGATTTTGATGAAGCCATTGTGCGTTACATGCGTAAAAAACACAATTTGTTAATCGGTGAAAGAACCGCGGAGGATTTGAAGATTAAAATCGGATCTGCTTATAAGAGGGCAGAGGTAGATTATATGGATGTCAGGGGACGTAACCTGGTAACGGGTCTGCCTAAGACGGTTACGGTTTCTTCCGAAGAAACCGAGGAAGCACTCAGGGAAACCACGGCACAGATTGTAGAAACTATTCACAGTGTACTGGAGAAGACACCGCCTGAGCTGGCAGCAGATATTGCAGACAGAGGTATTGTACTGACCGGCGGTGGCAGCCTGTTACGTGGACTGGAGGATTTGATTTCTGCCAAGACAGGCATCAATACCATGACGGCTGAGGATCCTATGACTGCGGTGGCAATCGGTACAGGTAAGTATGTAGAGTTTCTGGCAGGCTACAAGGAAGACTAGGCAAACGGCGGTATTCGCCGGGGAGGAGAACCATGTTAAAGGGATTGTATACGGCGCATACCGGATTGTTAAACGAGCAGAACCGCATGGACATTATGACCAACAATCTGGCAAATGCATCTACGGTGGGCTTTAAAAAAGAAGGTTCTACCAGTCAGGCATTTGATACGGTTCTGGCATACAAATTAAAGGATATATCCGTGGGACTGGGGAGAGTCGAGGGTATCGGTGTGAACAGACCCGGCGTAAAAATCGGTGAAAACTATACGGACTACACACAGGGGTCTTTTAGAATTACCAATAATACATTTGACATGGCGTTATCCGGAGAAGGTTTTTTTGCTGTAGAATTTACCAATAAAGCAGGCGAGACATCAACTATGTATACCCGTGCAGGTAATTTTACATTAAACAGTGACGGCTATCTGGTAACCAGTGATGGGGATTATGTGCTGGATGTCAATAATAAACGAATTCAGTTGGATCCTCTGCATGGTGCGGATATTATGTCGGACGGTACCATCAGTCAGGATGGCAGAGCCATTGCACAGATTCAGGTGGCAGATTTTGCAGACTATGATTATTTAGAGCGTTATGGTGAAACGTATTTCCGACCCTTAGAGGGAGCAGAACTGATACAGTCCTCGGCGGAAGTAAATTCGGGCGTTCTGGAAATGGCAAATGTACAGGTCGTTTCCGAGATGGTCAATATGATCAGTATTACCAGACAGTACGAGAGTAACCAGAAGGTTATGCAGACATACGACAGCTCGCTGGAAATTGCAGTGAACCAGTTGGGTAAATTATAGGAGGTAGGCTATGGTACGTAGTTTATGGACGGCGGCAACCGGTATGATTTCACAGCAGACAAATGTGGATACCATTGCAAACAATCTTTCTAATGTAAACACGACGGGCTATAAGACACAGGTGAATGAGTTTAAATCCCTGCTCTATCAGAATATACAGACCAGAACCACTTCCGCCAACGGAGAGACAAAGCCTTCCAGTGCACAGGTTGGTCTGGGTGTCAGAAATGCGGCTATTAATACTATTTTTACCAACGGAAGCTTACTTGCAAATGACAGCAATACGGCGTTTGCAATCAGCGGCAAGGGATTCTTCGCAGTCCGTGGTGAAGACGGCAATACATATTATACCCGTAACGGTAACTTCCGCTGGACCATTGCAAACAACGGTGGAACCATGCTGGCTGACAGCGATGGCCTTCCTGTCATGGATTCTACCGGAAAACCGATTATTCTGGATAACACTTATGACACCAGTCAGATTATTGTAACGGCAGACGGCACTATCTGCTATCCTGATGAAAATAACAATCCCCAGTCTCTGGGTATTACGATTGGTTTATACCAGTTTCAGAATCCGGGCGGCTTGGAGAGACATGACAGCAGTCTTTATGAACAGACCGCAGCCAGCGGTGCACCCATTAACGAAGCCACCAGCACGACTGTAGAGAAGAGCTCTGTATTACAGAACTATTTGGAAGGCTCCAACGTACAGGTAGTAGATGAAATGGTAAATATGATTGTAGCACAGAGAGCGTATGAAATGAATTCCAAAGCAATTACCGCTTCTGATGAAATGCTGCAGCAGGCCAATAATCTCCGCCGTTAGTGTTTTGTCCTAAGAAAGGAATGGATGTATGGATATCAGTGGATTATCAGCATATACAGACTTATATCAGACGCAGGCTTCCCAGAGTACTTCCAAGCTGGAGAGCGAACTGAAAACAGATTATTCCAAGTCCACAGATGATGAACTGATGGATGCCTGCAAGGAATTTGAGGCATATTTTCTGGAGCAGATGTTTAAGGAAATGATGAAGACCATTCCGGAGTCGGAAACAACCTCCTCCTACAGCTCCAACCTGATAGATTATTACAAAGATAATATGATACAGGAAATTGCCGGTAACTCCACTGAACAGAACAGCCTTGGGCTGGCACAGATGCTTTACGAGCAGATGAAAAGAAACTACGGTTTGTAAACCGGTGCACGATATATAAAATCATAATAAAGGGACTGTTACATAATTGTAGAATGAGTTATCTGTCGTAAAAGGCATGCCTTTTACGACAGATAATCCATTGCAATTTTGCAACAGTTCCTTTGTACTATGATTGGGAAGGTACTACCTTGAGAAAGGTACAGTCATAGTGCAGATTGCTGCCCTTTGGCAGTCTGAGGGAATTGTATGGAAACAATAAAAGGATTTGTAGATCATATTATATTTCAAAATGCAGATAACGGTTACACGGTACTTTCCCTTTCCGGTGAAGAGGGGGAAAACATTCTGGTGGGTATGATGAAGGGTATCAGCCAGGGGGACAGTATCCAGGCAGAAGGAGACTTTATTGAGCATCCGGTATATGGGGAGCAGTTTAAGGTTGTGACCTATAAAGCTGTAATGCCGGAGGATGCAGCGAGTATGGAGCGTTATCTGGCATCCGGAGCCATTAAAGGTGTGGGAGCAGCACTGGCGGCCCGTATTGTAAAAAAATTCGGAGAAGATACTTTTCGCATCATGGAGGAAGAACCGGAGCGGCTGGTGGAAATCAAGGGAATCAGCGAACGGATTGCCAGAGAAATTTCTGCCCAGATGGAAGAGAAAAAGGATATGCGGGAAGCATTTCTTTATTTGCAGCAATTTGGAATTACAAACGCATTAGCGGTAAAAATATATAATACCTATGGCAACCGCCTTTATACTGTTTTACAGGAAAATCCTTACAAAATGGCTGAGGACATTGACGGGGTGGGATTTCGGATTGCAGATGAAATTGCGGGACGTATCGGTATTCATACGGATTCCGATTACCGCATCCGAAGCGGTATTTTGTATGTACTTCTGCAGGCAGTGCAGGAAGGACATATGTATCTGCCGGGAGAACTGCTTCTTGCCAGAGCCGCAGAGCTTCTGGGGGTGGAAGAAGCATATATTGAGCCACAAATCAGCAATCTGGCCATGGATAGAAAAATTGTGGTAAAAAGACCTTCCCCGGACGCGGACATACAGGTTTTTGCTGCAAATTACTATTATGCGGAATTAAACTGTGCCCGTATGCTGATGGCATTAAATATTCCCGCAGAAGGAGACGGAAATCTTCTTCCGGCACAGGAAAATCTGATAAAAAAGCGGATAGAGGACATCACAAGGGCGGCAGAGCTGGAGCTGGATGAGCTGCAGGAGAAGGCGGTACTGGAGTGCGTTAAAAACGGTGTTTTTATTCTGTCGGGAGGTCCCGGCACCGGAAAGACCACCACAATTAACACCATTATCCGTTACTTTGAAGCACAACGGCTGGATATTTTTCTGGCGGCACCTACAGGGCGTGCCGCTAAGCGAATGACGGAAACCACCGGCTATGAAGCCAGGACCATTCACCGTATGTTGGAGCTTACCGGTGCATTGGGGGAGGATGGTGGCAAAAATATCCGCTTTGAGCGAAATGAAGAAAATCCGCTGGAGGCAGATGTTATTATTATTGATGAAATGTCCATGGTAGACATTAATCTGTTACAGGCACTGTTGCGTGCCGTTGTACCGGGCACCAGACTGATACTGGTAGGGGATGTGGATCAGCTGCCGAGCGTAGGTCCGGGGCAGGTACTCCGGGATATTATGGCAGGCGGTGCCTTCCCAATGGTAGTATTAAAGAAAATTTTCAGACAGGCACAGGAAAGCGGTATCGTGGTGAATGCCCACCGCATCAACAATGGTGAGGAACCGGTGTTAGACAATAAGAGTCAGGACTTTTTCTTTTTGGAAAGAGACAATGTGAATGTGATTTACAAGCACATGGTACAGCTGATTACCGAAAAGCTGCCGCGGTATGTGGGTACGGATGCCTTTGAAATCCAGGTGCTGACTCCCATGAGGAAAGGAAGTCTGGGAGTGGAGACCTTAAACCGTATTTTACAGCAGTATGTAAATCCCCCTTCTCCAGAGAAGAAGGAGCATACTGTGGGAGAGACGGTTTTTAGGGAAGGCGACAAGGTCATGCAGACTAAGAATAATTACGAACTGGAATGGGAGATTGTCAGTAAGTATGGTATTCCTATAGATAAAGGGCTGGGTATTTTTAATGGGGATATGGGACGGATTCTGCAGATTAATGAATATGCCGGTACCATTGTAGTAGAATACGATGAGCACCGCCGGGTAACCTATCCTTTTGTACAGACTGAAGAGCTGGAGCTGGCCTATGCCATTACAATTCATAAGGCACAGGGAAGTGAGTATGCGGCGGTTGTAATGCCTCTTTTAAGCGGGCCGAGAATGTTATTTAACCGTAACCTTCTTTATACAGGAGTGACGCGTGCCAAATCCTGTGTTACCATATTGGGAAGCCGTCTGACCATAGGGGAAATGGTCAGAAATGCGGAGGTAAACCGCAGATATACGGCACTGGCAGAACGGATACAGGAGCTGTCGGAAAAGTAAGAGAAGGTTGTGTATGCGGAAAGAAGGCATACATGAAAGAAGAGAAATGTAAGAATGTACAAGTGAAAACAGTGGCAAGAAGGAGTCCCTGGCAGATGTTCCTGACACTACTGTTTCCAAACAGATGCCCTGCTTGTGACAATGTTGTCAGAATTGGAGATGGGCTGATTTGTAAAAGCTGCAGCGGAAAGTGGGAGGTAATACAGTCTCCCTTCTGCCTGCGTTGCGGAAGACCTCTTGTGACAGAGGAGAAGGAATACTGCGGGGACTGTATCAAGAAAAAGCATGCATATATACAGGGACGTGCAGTGTACCGCTATACGGATGTGGCAGCATCCATTTACCGGTTTAAGTACAGAGGCAGATGTGAGTATGCAGCCTTTTTCGGAGAGAAAATGGCACAGGAGCTGCAAAATTTTACGGAGTACATCAAGCCTGACGGACTGGTACCGGTGCCAGTCAGCAGAAAGCGTTTGAACAGACGTGGGTACAATCAGGCGGAGCTGCTTGCAAGGGTTATGGGACAAAGGCTGGGAGTGCCGGTTTACACACATCTGGCGGTCAGAAACAAAAATACGGTTCCGCAAAAAGAATTAAATGCATATCAAAGGCAAAATAATTTGAAAAAGGCTTTTAAAATTAAGGAAAATGATGTAAAATTAAATACGATTATAATTATTGATGATATTTACACAACCGGCAGTACGGTGGATGCTCTTGCAGAGGCACTGCTGTGTGCAGGTGTGAAGAAGGTTTATTTTGCAGTATTGGCAATTGGGGCCGGATATTGAGGAGGTTACTTATGAATGTTCGAAATTGTAGAAAATGTGGTAGACTGTTTAATTATGTAATGGGACCTTTTATCTGTCCTTCATGCAGGGAAAGTTTGGAGGAGGATTTTCAGCGTGTAAAGGAATATGTGCGTGCAAATCCCGGTGCAACGATTAATGTGGTATCGGAAGTCTGTAATGTGTCGGTTTCACAGATTCATCAATGGTTGCGTGAAGAACGCCTGGAGCTGACAGAAGGTTCTGCGATTAGCTTAGCTTGTGAAGTTTGCGGAGCATTGATAAAAAGTGGCAAATATTGTGAAAAATGCAAGAGAGAACTGACTATGGGACTTAAGGAAGTGGGTCGCCCTGCTGCACCGCAGACTAAGGAACCCGCTCCGGAGCTCGGACGTGAAAAAGGCAGGATGCGTTTCCTATAATTAACCGGTTTGAGAGGCAGAATTATGTTGAATGAAGAAAGAATCATACTGATGACCAAACTGGCTTCTTATGAGGCCGGGGAGGGGAAAAGGAATGAGGCTATCGGAAAATATTTCAGAAGCGATTATATCGGGGTGCAGGTAATTAAATCCATAATTAGTGCCACAATAGCATTTTTGATTGGCTTTGCCCTGTATGTGCTTTATGATTTTGAAACCTTTATGCTGGATATATACAAAATGGATTTGTTTGTATTTGCAAAAAATGTATTGATGACTTACGGTGCGGTGGTAGCAGGGTTTGCAGTACTGACTTATATTATATATACTTATCGTTACAGTAAAGCGAAGAAGAGCCTGAAAAATTACTATGGCAACCTGAAAAAGCTGGCTTCCCTGTACGAGAAAAACAAACATTGACGAAAGGTCTGGTTATGAGAAATTTACTGGAAATAAAGGAAATAATAAAAAGAATTTACGGTAAATATGATGTGTATATTATGCCGGTGCTTAAGCTGGTGCTGGCACTTATAACATTGTTTAGCATCAATAAACAGTTGGGATATATGGCAAGGATTAACAGCGGAGCCATTGTGATGATGGTAGCACTGCTTTGCTCTTTTCTGCCAACGGGCTTTATTATATTCTTTGCGGCAGTATTTGTGCTGCTGCATTGCTATGCACTGGCAATAGAAGTGGCATTGGTGGTGTTCTGCCTTTTTATGGTAATTGCACTTCTGTTTTTCAGATTTTCACCCAAGGATTCTCTGGTGATAGTAGTAACCCCGCTCCTATTCGGTCTTAAGATACCTTATCTGGCACCGTTGGCAATGGGGCTGATAGGCACCCCAGCCTCTGCGGTATCCATAGGTTGCGGTGTTATTATATACTATCTGATTCATTTTATATCCTTAAATGCACCTTCCATCAGTGCATTAGATGCGGGTGAGGCAGTTGTGCGTCTGAGAATGGTGATTGACGGCATCCTCAGCAACAAAGAGATGCTGGTAATGATGGCAGCGTTTACATTTGCTGTTGTTGTGGTATACATCATCCGCAGACTGTCCATAGACCATTCATGGACGATTGCCATGGTTTCGGGTGCATTTGTAAATGTGGTAATTCTGCTGCTTGGTGATTTGATGTATGATATTAATATATCGGTACTGGGTGCCATACTGGGGACTCTGGTTTCATTGGGTCTGTGTGCGGTGCTGCAGTTCTTTGTGTTCAGTGTGGACTATACCAGGACGGAAAAAGTCCAGTTTGAAGACGACGAATACTATTATTATGTAAAAGCAGTGCCCAAAATGACAGTGGCGGCTCCTGAGAAAACAGTGAAGAAAATTAACACACAGGTTGGCCGTTCTTCCCATGCGAGCAGTGTACATCAGCCGGTACGGAATACGGCAGGACAGAGGATGCCCGGCAGACAGGCTCCGTCCAGAACCATTTCCACACGTGATTCCGGCTATGCGGGCAGAGAGGTTGAGGCGGAAGAGGAGACTGACGATTACGAAGAAATTTAAGGTAGGATGCAGGTATGCAGCAGGAGTTTCAAAGACTGACAGACAATGTGATACGGCGTATGCCGGATATGGATTTGGCGAATGCGGTTGAAATATTTATTATTGCCTTCCTCATTTATCACATCCTGATCTGGATAAAGAATACCAGGGCCTGGAGTTTGCTCAAGGGCCTGGTTATCATTTTGTTCTTTTGGCTGTTGGCCGCATATTTCCGCATGAATACAATTTTGTGGCTGGGAAAAAACATTCTGGGCTTTGCGGTTACCGCCGTGATAATTATTTTACAGCCGGAATTGCGAAAAGCTCTGGAAGAATTGGGAAACAAAGAGATTATATCCAGCGTCCTGCCTTTTTCCGGAAACAAGCGGGAGGAAGGTGTTTTTTCCCAGAAGGTTATCAATGAAATTGCAAAAGCCTGTGTGGAGATGGGAAAAGCGAGAACAGGTGCCCTGATTGTCATTGAGTGTAAACAGCCGCTGGGAGAATTTGAACGGACGGGAATTGATGTGGACGGTCTGGTAACCAGCCAGCTTTTAATTAACATATTTGAACACAATACACCGCTGCACGACGGTGCTGTTATTGTACGCGGAAACCGTGTCACTTCCGCAACCTGTTACCTGCCGCTTTCTGACAATCTGAGTCTGGATAAAAATCTTGGAACAAGACACAGGGCAGGATTGGGAATTTCAGAGGTGACAGATGCAGTAACGGTTATTGTTTCCGAAGAGACCGGTAAAATTAGCCTTGCCTACAAGGGAATGCTGGAAAGAAATATGGATGGCGAAAGACTGAAGGAAAGATTAAAAATAGCATTACCCGGTGGCGTGGAAGAAAAGAAAAACTACAGAATATTCAGAGGAAGGAGCAAGGCGGATAAAGTTGAAAACGTTGAAGAAGATAGGCAAGAGACTATTGAATAACTGGCTGCTGAAGCTTTTTTCCCTGGCGGTTGCATTTCTTTTGTGGCTGGTGGTAATGAATATTGATGATCCTGAGGAGCAATTGACTGTTTATAACATACCGGTCAAGCTGGTTAATACAGATATACTGGCAGACGAAGATATGGTATATGAGATTCTGGATAAGACGGATGTAGTGCGAAGCGTTACCATTACGGCACCCAAGTCCGTAAAGGATGAACTGAGCAGCAGTGATATTGTGGCGGAAGCGGATTTCAGTAATCTGACTGTGACCAACACTGTGGAAATCCGTTTTTACTCATTACGCTATAATGATAAGATTACCAGTATCAGCGGCAGTAATGAAATATTAAAGCTTAACATTGAAGAAAAGAAAACAAAACGTCTGGTTCTGGAAGTGCAGACTACCGGTGAAGTGGCAGAGGGATATATCATCAATGATGTGACCTCCAACCAGAACCGTATCGAGGTAAGTGGACCGTCGTCCGTGATTTCGCAGATTGCTGAGGCCGTTGTACAGGTGGATGTAACGGATTCAACCAGTGATATTTCTACCAATGCAGACGTAAAATTATATGATGCGGATGGAAAAGAGATTGCAACCGACAGACTGAGCATGAATATGACCACCGCACTGGTAAAGGTAGAAATTCTGGATACAAAGACAGTACCGGTAGTTTATACGGCTATCGGAACACCTGCGGAAGGATATCTTTTTACGGGAGAGATAACCGGTACACCGGAACGGATTCTGATAGCGGGTACTACCGAAGCACTGCAAAATGTGAACCGGATAGTAGTACCTGAAGATGTGCTGAATATTACGGGACAGACCGGAAATCTTTTACAGAGTGTCAATATAGCAGAGTATTTGCCGGAGGGAACAATTCTGGCGGATAATACCTTTAACGGAAAGATACTGGTAACAGTGCATATAGAGGAAGAGTATGAGAAAACGCTGAATATTTCAGCAAGCCATATTCAGATAATCGGTGTGCCGGAGGGTTATACCGCCAAACTGAGCGGTGAAACCATAGTATATACACTGCGGGTAAAGGGATTGCAGGCTGATGTAAATGCAATAGACACAGGTACACTGTACGGAACAATAGATGTTGCGGATATTGTGAAAGCAAAAGGCTGGAATGAGCCGGTTCCCGGTATTTATGAAACGGAAGTGGAGTTTATTTTGCCGGCAGATATCACAATTGAAGGCACGTTGGAAGCATATATTGAAATAACAGAGCTGGAGGAAATACAATAAATGGGACGTTTATTTGGAACAGATGGTGTGCGCGGAATTGCCAATGAGGAGCTGACGCCGTTGCTGGCAATGCAGCTTGGTCAGGCCGGTGCCTACGTTTTGACAAAGGAAAAAGCACATAAGCCAACCCTGATGGTGGGCTGTGATACCAGAATCTCAGGAGATATGCTGGCGAATGCACTGATGGCAGGTGCATGCTCTGTAGGAGCAAACTGTGTTTTTGTGGGAGTGATTCCTACACCTGCAATAGCTTATCTGACCAGAAAATATAAGGTGGATGCGGGAGTAGTGATTTCTGCCTCCCATAATCCGGTAGAATTTAACGGTATTAAGTTCTTTGACGGAAATGGCTACAAGCTTCCGGATGAACTGGAAGATGAAATTGAGACATTGATTAAGAGCAACATGCAGGATGTAAAATTCCCTACCGGTTCCGGTGTTGGTAAGGTAAAGTATCGTACGGATGCCAGAGAGGAGTATATCAATCACGCAGTGCAGTCCGTTCCGGTAGAACTAAGCGGTATGAAGATTGTAGTGGACTGTGCAGAGGGTGCCTCTTATTATACATCTGTAGAAGCATTAAAGGATTTGGGAGCGGAGGTAGTGGCAATTCACAACAATCCCGACGGTACCAATATCAATGCAAACTGTGGTTCTACCCATATGGAAGAGCTACAGGCAAGGGTAGTATATGAAAAGGCAAATCTGGGTCTGGCATTCGATGGAGATGCCGACAGACTTCTGGCAGTAGATGAAAGCGGTAAAATAGTAGACGGCGACCAGATTATGGCAATCGTAGGTACATATATGAAACAGAACGGTACTTTAAAGCGGGATACCATAGTAGCAACTGTTATGAGTAATCTGGGATTTTTCCTGATGGCAGAGAAAAACGGCATTACGGCAGAGCAGACTAAGGTAGGCGACCGTTATGTTCTGGAACGGATGCGTGAAATCGGAGCAAGTCTGGGAGGAGAACAGTCAGGTCATGTTATTTTTCTGGATGAAAACACTACAGGCGACGGTCTGCTGAGTGCACTGCATCTTCTGCAGGTAATGGTAGACACGGGCAAGCCTTTATCGGAGCTTTCCAAGGTCATGGAGGTACTGCCTCAGGCACTGGTAAATGCAAAAGTGGCAAATCACAAAAAAGACCGTTATCTGGAGTATCCGGAGATTGCAAAGGCAATTGAGGAGCTGACAGAGAAGTTTGCGGGAGAAGGCCGTGTGCTGATTCGTCCTTCCGGAACAGAGCCTCTGGTGCGTGTTATGATAGAAGGAAAAGACAAGGCCCTGATACAGGGAGAAGCAGAGAAGCTGGCAAGTCTGATACAGGATATTATGTTTTAGAAAAGACTTGTGGAGCCTGTCAAAAAATGTTATAGTAAAAAATGTGAGATGGAAAATGGAGGTATTGCATCATGGTGAGTCAAACGGTTACAATTAAGAACCCGACCGGATTGCATTTGAGACCTGCGGGCATCCTATGTAAGGAAGCGATGAAATATAAATCTTTAATTACATTTAAATTTCGTGACAATACAGCCAATGCCAAAAGTGTATTGAGCGTATTGGGAGCCTGTGTGAAATGCGGAGATGAGATCGAATTTACCTGTGAAGGCGAGGATGAAGCAGCAGCGTTAAAAGCGTTGGTTGAAGCAATCGAAAGCGGCCTTGGGGAATAGGTTTTTACATGTAATTGACAGCCCATCTGCAGATGGGCTGATTTTTTCATTTAAACTTTTCAATTTATAAATCTTATTTGTTATAAAATTTTATTTGCGAAATCTGAAGAAGCATCCATGAAAAATGCTTTGGAAGAAATATTTGAAACAGAAAGGAAGAGTAATATGTTAAATTATAAGAGATATCAGAAAAATCCTGTTATAGACTATAAGGAAAGACAGTGGCCCAACAAAGAAATTGAAAAGGCACCTATCTGGTGCAGTGTGGATTTACGAGATGGTAACCAGGCATTGATTGACCCCATGCAGGTAAATGAAAAGATAGAGATGTTCCAGTTTTTGGTAAAACTGGGCTTTAAGGAAATTGAAATCGGCTTTCCGGCAGCCAGCCAGATTGAATTTGATTTTCTTCGTCAGTTAGTAGACAGAAAGCTGATTCCGGATGATGTACGTGTGCAGGTATTGACACAGTGCAGAGAGGAACTGATTGACAGAACCTTTGAAGCAATTGAAGGCTGTAAGCAGGCTGTGGTACATATATACAATTCTACATCTACTCTGCAGAGGGATGTGGTTTTCCACATGAACAGGGAAGAGATTATTGAAATTGCGGTAAAGGGAACCAAGATGGTAAAAGAGCGTGCGGCCAAGTTCCCCGGTAAGATTGTATTGGAATATTCTCCGGAGAGCTTTACCGGAACAGAGCTGGATTTTGCACTGGATATTTGTACCGCAGTACAGGAAACCTGGGGTCCCACCAAGGAAGAGCCAATGATTATTAACCTGCCTTCTACTGTAGAAATGAATACGCCCAATGTATATGCAGACCAGATTGAATGGATGATAAGACACTTTAAGGACAGAGAAAGCCTGATTATCAGTATACATCCCCACAATGACAGAGGTACCGGTGTGGCAAGTGCGGAACTGGCTATGTTAGCCGGTGCAGACAGAGTGGAAGGTACCCTGTTTGGCAACGGTGAACGTACCGGTAATGTAGATATTTTAAACATTGCATACAATATGTTCTCTCAGGGTATCAATCCTGAGCTGGAAATTGAAAGAGTAAACGATATTATTGAAATATATGAAAGATGCTGTAAGATGCCCGTGCATCCCAGACATCCTTATGCCGGTAAGCTGGTATTTACTGCATTCTCCGGTTCTCATCAGGATGCTATCAATAAGGGCGTTCAGGCACTGAAGGAGCGTGGCAGCGAACACTGGCAGGTACCTTATCTGCCGATTGACCCTGCGGATATCGGAAGAGAATATGAGCCCATCGTGCGTATCAACTCCCAGTCCGGCAAGGGTGGAGTTGCCTTTATTATGGATACTTACTTTGGCTTCAAGCTGCCTAAGGCAATGCATAAGGAGTTTGCAAATGTTATTCAGAGTGTATCTGAAAAGCAGGGTGAAGTTTCTCCCGAGCAGATTATGGCGTGCTTCAGAGAAGAATATCTGGATAAGAAAGAGCCTATTCATTTCCGTAAACTGCGGGTAGATGATTTAAGCGGCGAAGTAGAAAGTGCATTCGATACCAGAGTTACGGTAGAGTATACGAACAGAGGTGAACGGAAGAGCTTTGTCGGTGTGGGTAACGGTCCTATCGATGCCGTACAGCGAGGTTTGTGCGAAGAACTGGATATCCGTATTAAAATTCTGGACTACGAAGAACATGCTCTGCAGAGCGGTTCCAATTCCCAGGCGGCTGCATACATTCACCTGTTGGATTCCCAGACAGGTCATGTTACCTACGGCGTAGGAGTAAGCTCCAACATTACCAGAGCGTCTGTGCGTGCAATCTTCTCCGCCATTAACAGATTACAGCTGGGTTAATGAGTTAAAGGAGATAGGAAATGTTTTCCTTATTATTGGTGATTATTTATATAGCATTTATTTCACTGGGCCTTCCGGACTCCATATTGGGGTCCGCATGGCCCAGTATGTATGAGGGCTTACAAGTGCCTGTTTCTTATGTAAGTATCCTCTCGATGATTATTTCGGCAGGTACGATTGTATCCAGCATGTTTTCCGGCAAAGTGATAGGGGCATTGGGAACAGGCAGGGTGACGGCCGTCAGTGTGGCAATGACTGCGGTGGCTCTCTTTGGATTTTCCTTTTCTTCCTCTTTCTTTATGCTGTGTCTGTGGGGGATTCCTTATGGATTAGGTGCAGGAAGCGTGGATGCGGCACTGAATAATTATGTAGCACTCCACTATAAGTCCCGACATATGAACTGGCTCCATTGCTTTTGGGGAGTGGGTGCCACGGTAGGACCTTATATCATGGGACTGTGCCTGACAAACAATCTGAAATGGAACAGAGGATATCAGGTGATTGGCGTTTTACAGACAGTGCTTGTAATCGGCTTGCTTTTTTCACTGCCCCTTTGGAAACAACCGGAAAAGGAAGGTACCGGTGGAGAAAAAAGAGCGATGTCCATGAAATTCTCACAGATTCTGAAAATGAAGGGTGCAAAGAAGATTTTGTTTGGTTTCTTCAGCTATTGTGCGGTGGAAACCACAGCGGGTCTGTGGGCAAGCAGCTTTTTGGTGCTTGAAAAGGGAATCAATGCCGAAACGGCGGCAAAATGGGCCTCCCTGTTTTATCTGGGTATAACAGGAGGCAGATTTTTAAGCGGATTTGTGGCAGATAAGATTGGAGATAAGAATATGGTACGAATTGGGCAGGCACTGTGCCTCGTTAGTGTGGGACTGCTGTTTGTGCCATTGGGAGTAGGCTTTACACTGATTGCACTTGTGCTGTTGGGGATAGGATGTGCACCGATTTATCCGGGACTGATTCATGAGACTCCTGAAAACTTCGGTCCTGAGAAATCCCAGGCAATTATGGGAGTACAGATGGGGTGTGCCTATATCGGAACCACATGTATGCCTGTGGTGTTCGGAGCTGTTACAAATCTGACGGGATTGGGACTGTACCCGGTGTTCCTGCTGGTTGTGTTGCTGCTGATGATAGCAGTGATTGAAAGCCTGAATCTGGAAATCAAAAAAGAGAACCGCCTGTAACGGTTCTCTTTTGATATTTTTATTAGTTGTAAATCGGTGCACAGCCTTCCTGTGCTACACCGATATAGGTATGTCCGGCATTGATTTCAATTTCATTACCATCCATATCGTAGTATCTGGTAGGAGAGAAGTCATCCTCCTTAGTCCAGGTAATCTGAATACCGCGACCCTGAGTGAAGTACCAGCCGGTACGTCCGGAATCAACGGTCTGGAATTTTAAATATTTATTGTCTTCTCTGTATTCCCAAACTGTATCCTGAATAATAACATTGGTAAATGCAAGCTGTTCGCCTGTAGAAGCATCAATCTGCGGTGAGCCGTACATATATTTTAAATAAGTTCCGCTGGCTTCATCATATTCAAAAGAAGACTTGGTAACAGGGAAAATACCTGTTAAATCAATGGAGGTAGCTGTAAAAGCACCATCAGCATTTTCGAGGGTATTGATTTGTCCCATAGGCATAAAGTTAAAATGATTAGCTTCGTAGGTAGAAGTCGTATGCTCTACATCATAGCCTACAGAGTTTATAGCACTTAACAATTTTGCACCGCTGGTATAACCGTTGTGGGGAGCAGAATTATTACCCCAGCGGAAAAATGCACCGGCACCTACTGCGGGAGTTTCGATTGCACTGCCTGCACCTACTGCAACGGCGGATAAATTATCGAAATCATCACGTCCGGTTACTTCACACAGGTAGTAAGGACCACCCCAGTGAACAAAGACAGCATCCCATTCCATACACCAGTATCCGTAATAGTCACGGCCGCTGCGGATGTTGCCGATGGTTTCCATATCATGCCAGTCCTGGATAACACCCATCTGACGGGACATGCCGCCTTCCTCCAGACATTCGTATAAGACACCGGCTTCCCCAATACCATACTGGGGCTGCGCAGCTCTGTCGATAGGGAACATAACAGCAATCGGTCTCTGGGCTGCAAGCTCTTCATCAATCCATTCGTTGGTTAAGGGGTTGTGTACCAGTCCTTCTTCGGGAGGAGTATCCTTGGGCTTTTCCTCACTTTCAGGAGTAGTTGTATCCGGAGTGGATGTGGTTTCCTGAGACGTAGTGCCATTGGGCTGGGCCAGATCACTGGGACGTACAGGACCATCTGTTTCCTCCGAACCACCACAGCCGCCAAGTACAAGCATGGCGGACAGGGATAATAGTAGAAGTAATGAATGTTTCTTCATGAAAAATCCTCTCTTTCGTTTCAAAAATCCTAAAGCATATTATAGCACACTGCATATGATAATTGCAATGGTAATACCTAGAAGTGAGCCTATTAAAACCTGCAGGGGTGTATGCCCGACAAATTCTTTCAGCTTATCCTGTGGAGACATATCGCTGTCCATAGCTGCAAAAACATCCAGAAGCTCATTGAGCACGCGGGCCTGAATGCCGGTTTCGCGGCGTACGCCCATGGCATCGTGCATCACAATGATGGCCAGTATAAAGGAAATGGCAAATTCAAAGCTGCCCACACCGTAAGTCATAAGAGCAGCCGTGGACAATGCACAAACTGTTGCAGAGTGGGAGCTGGGCATACCGCCGCTGCCTACCAGCCGTTCTGCCACAAACTGCCTTGTAAAAAACATATGAATCAGAGTTTTTAATACCTGTGCCACAAACCAGCCGGAAACGGCACAGATAAGAGCTTTATTTTGTAATAATTGATTAAAAAAATCCATAAGGCACCTCGCTTGTCTTAGTATATCACCACTTCCTCCGATACTCAAGAGGGGTTATGCCCTCATATTTTTTAAAGACCTTGATAAAATATGAGGCAGTCTGAAAACCGCAGGCAAGAGCAATATTTTCTATACTTTCACTGGAAAACCGAAGCAGATTTTTGGCATGTGACAACCGTTTGATGGTAATAGCATTAGTTATGGTGGTGCCAAACAGCCGCTGGTATTCCCGGTGAAGGTGATACTTACTGATAAAAAATTGTTCTGCTAATAGTTCCAGAGTCAGCTTTTGGGCGTAATTGGTCTCAATATAATCCCGGATATCCAGAAATTTCTGGGGGATGGCAGACTCTGAGGTCTGGTGGAAGGCATCCGAAAAAATCATGGTAATCAAATCGGTAAGATATTTGTGGGAAAGCAGGTCGGTCAGTGCTTCCGGGGACTGCTGCAGGCGGTAAAGAGCCTGCAATATTCCCAAATATCCTGTAAGAGCGGCGGGAGTGTAAACAGCCGCTCCTCCTTTTTCATTGTATAACCGATAAAACGCAGAGAGCTGTGAACCGTTAAAGTGCACCCATGTCAATGTCCAGGGATCATATAGGTTACTTTTGTGGGAGTATGGTGTCAGGCAGTTTAACCAGACACAGTCACCGGCACTGACACAGAAAGACTCATTCTGAACAGTGACGGTACCGCTTCCCCTGGTTACAATAAAAAAGAGATAGGAATCCAGCTGCTCACGCCGGCTCAGATGAGGCTCCAGGCTTGTGAGCGTACCGATTTCCTGAACGTAGAGATAATGCTTTTTGGTATAGGCAGAAGGCGTAACCAGAATACGCTCTGAGGCTGATTTGGACATAAGGGTACCTCCATTGTAAAAACAGTACTGCACTTATCGGTAACAGCAATAAAACATTTATAGCAATATTTTACAATTTTGTAGCAATATAATAGATTGATAAGGCTATTATACAATAGTATACTGCATTTGTGAATTGGAAAAATAATATAATTTTTATAGGAAACAGGTCACTGGCAGCGAATAGCAAATACGAGCAGACTGAGAAAGGATAAAAATGAACAGGACAGCACTTATTACAGGAATTACAGGACAGGATGGCTCTTATCTGGCGGAGTTTCTGCTGGAAATGGGGTATGCGGTACACGGCATTATCCGCAGACACAGTACAGAGAATCAGGACAGGCTGGAGCACTTACTGAAGTCTGATTATTACAATACAAAATTCTTTTTACACTATGGGGATTTAACGGATTCCAGCAACTTAATCCGGCTGGTGTCAGAAGTAAAGCCTTCTGAGGTATACAATCTGGGAGCACAGTCCCATGTCGGTATCTCTTTTGAGGTGCCGGAGTATACGGCAGAGGCTACCGGTGTAGGCACTTTAAAGCTTTTGGAGGCAATCAGACTCTGGGGTGGGGACTGCCGTTTTTATCAGGCCTCTACCTCCGAGCTTTTTGGCGGACTGCCCGAAACCGCTCCACAGAGTGAAAAGACACCGTTTTATCCCAAAAGTCCTTATGGCGCGGCCAAATTGTATTCCTACTGGATTACGGTGAACTATCGGGAATCCTATAATATGTTTACGTGCAACGGTATTTTGTTTAATCATGAATCACCCAGAAGAGGAGAAAATTTTGTAACCCGTAAGATTACCTTAGCCATTGCCAATATGATGGCGGGCAGACAGGAAAAACTGTCGCTGGGAAATATGGATGCCAAACGTGACTGGGGCTTTGCGGGGGACTATGTAAAGGGTATGTGGAAGATGCTGCAGCAGGATAAGCCCGGCGATTATGTGCTGGCTACCGGACAAACCCATACGGTTCGCGAATTTGTAGAAGAAAGCTTCCGGAATCTGGGGATAACAATCCGCTGGGAAGGAACCGGTGTGGATGAAAAGGGGTATGACGCAGAAAACGGAAGACTGCTTGTAGATGTAAACCCCATATATTACAGACCTGCGGAAGTGGAGTTTTTATGGGGGGATGCCTCCAAAGCAGAAAAAGAACTGGGCTGGCAGAGAGAGGTTGGCTTTAAAGAACTGGCTGCCATGATGATGAATGCAGATATGAAAAAGATAACCGGTATGGATTGTGAGGAGTTTAGAAGAACCCATATTGAAAAGTGAGGCAGATATGAAGAAAACAGATAAAATATATGTAGCGGGGCACAGAGGGTTAGTAGGAAGTGCCATTGTAAGAAACCTTGAGGCAAAGGGGTATGAAAATATTATAGGGCGTACCCACAAGGAACTGGACTTAACGGATCAGACGGCGGTAAGGGCTTTTTTTGAAGAAGAAAGACCGGATATCGTAGTGCTGGCTGCGGCTAAGGTAGGCGGTATCAATGCCAACAATACCTCACCGGCGGATTTTGCCTATGAAAACCTGCAGATACAATGCAATGTGATTAAATGTGCCCATGATTATCAGGTAAAGAAGCTGTTGTTTTTGGGCAGTACCTGTATTTATCCTAAGATGGCACCCCAGCCGATACCGGAACAGGCTTTGCTCACAGGACCACTGGAGACAACCAATGAGGCATATGCCATTGCTAAAATTGCAGGACTGGAAATGTGCAAATTTTTTAAACGTCAGTACGGTGATAATTTTATCAGTTGTATGCCTACCAATCTGTACGGGCCGAAGGATAACTATGACTTGGAAAACTCCCATGTGATGCCGGCGATGATACGCAAGTTCCATGAAGCAAAGCAGAAGAAAGCGGAAAGTGTGGAGCTGTGGGGGACAGGTGCACCTTTAAGGGAATTTTTGTATGTGGACGATATGGCGGATGCCTGTGTATTCCTGTTGGAAAACTATGACGGGGAGGAACATGTCAATATCGGTACAGGCAAGGAAATCAGCATCAGAGAGCTGGCGGAAACGGTAAGGGAAGCGGTGGGCTACACCGGAGAAATTATCTGGGACACCGGTATGCCGGACGGCACACCCAGAAAACTGACAGATGTGTCGAAATTGCACGGGCTGGGCTGGAAACACCGGGTGGAGTTAAAGGAAGGTGTGGAACTGGCGTACAGATGGTTTTGTGAAAATATCCAAGAGGCGAGATTATAATGAAGGTATACGGAGTAATTATGGCCGGAGGCGGGGGAACCCGTTTCTGGCCGTTAAGCCGCAGGGAGCTTCCCAAACAGTTTTTAAACCTGACGGGGAAGGACATATTGGTAAATGAAACCTTTGACAGATTAAAAAGGTCAGTACCGGGGGAAGATATTTTTGTGGTGACCAATGTAATGCATGCCGAAAAAACAGTTGCCATGATGAACGGCAGGATAGGAAAGCATCACATTCTGGCAGAACCGGCGGCACGTAACACAGCGGCCTGTATTGGGTATGCCGCAATGGAAATTCTGAAAAAGTACGGAGACGGTATTATGTGCGTGGTACCGTCCGATCATTATATTCAAAATGAAGAATGTTATGCCAAAGTGATAAGCCGGGCAGTCAGACTGGCAGAAACACAGAATTGTCTGGTGACTATCGGTATTAAACCTACATTTCCTTCTACCGGCTACGGATATATCAGGAAAAGAAAGGCAGAAACTGCAGAGGACGGTACGGAGTACAGTCTGGTAGAGGAGTTTGTGGAAAAGCCGGAGAAAGAGGTAGCCGCAAGATATCTGGCAGACGGACATTATGTCTGGAACAGTGGGATGTTTGTGTGGAAGGCATCCCTGATTCTGCAATATTTTGAAAGACTGCTTCCGGATATTTACGAATGTCTGAAGGAAATCGGTAATGCTATGGGAACAGAGGCCGAGCAGGAGATACTTGACAGGGTTTATCCCCACATTCCTAAGATTTCCATAGACTATGGTATTATGGAAAGAGCGGACAAGGTGATTGTCTTAGACGGTGACTTCGGATGGAGTGACGTGGGAAATCTGGACGCATTGGAGACCCTGCATGAAGGGGATGCAAAAGGAAACGTAGAGATAGGAAATTGTGTTTTGGTGGACACCGAGGAAACAATCTGTTATTCTAAAGATAAGCTGTTAGTGACGGCCTATGTGCAGGACTTGATTGTAGTGGAGTCGACAGACGCCATACTGGTCTGTCCCAAAAGTAAGGCACAGGAGGTCAGAAAGATTGTAGAAGAGCTTCAAAAGCGTGGCCGGACGGATTATCTGTAGGTGTAAGCTGCGGACAGGCTGCAGATAAAGCACAGACAGATTGTGTATGGTGTCTGCACGGCGGAATGAGAGGAAAAATGAAACTGTTAAGTGTAGTTGTGCCTTGTTATAACGAAGAAGAAAATGTTCCCTATTTCTACGAGGAATTTGTGAAAAATGAGCCCTTTTTTAAAGAAAAGGAGATTACCTGGGAGCTTTTATATGTAGATGACGGTTCTAAGGACAGAACAGCAGCAGAGGTAAAAAATCTGCATGAGAAGGACGAAAGAGTCCGTTTGCTTTCTTTTTCCCGAAATTTCGGTAAGGAAGCCGCCATGTATGCCGGACTGGAAAAATCCAAGGGTGACTATGTGGTTATTATGGATGTGGATTTGCAGGATCCGCCCTCCTTACTGCCGGAGATGTTTTCTTGGATTGAACAGGGGTATGATTCTGTTGCCACCAGACGGGTAAGCCGAAAAGGGGAGCCTCCCATCCGTTCCTTTTTTGCGAGAATGTTTTACCGCATGATGAAGCGGATTTCGAGAACGGAGATGATGGACGGGGCCAGGGATTACCGCCTGATGACAAGGCAGATGGTAAATGCCATCCTGGAGATGAAGGAATACAACCGTTTTACCAAGGGAATTTTCGGCTGGGTCGGTTTTCAGACCAAATGGCTGGAATTTGAAAATGTGGAACGTATTAAAGGGGAAACAAAATGGAGCTTCTGGAAGCTTCTCTTATATTCCATTGACGGCATTACCGCGTTTTCTACCGCACCGCTTTCTTTCGCAGCGGTTATGGGAGTATTGTTCTGTGTGTTTGCCTTTATACTGATTATATTTATTGTGGTGCGAACCCTGATTTTTGGAGACCCGGTTTCCGGATGGCCTTCTCTGGTATGCATTATATCCCTGATAAGCGGGGTGCAGTTATTCTGTCTGGGCATTTTGGGACAATATCTGGCAAAAACTTACATGGAAGTAAAAAAACGCCCTATTTATTTGTTGAAAGAAGAGATATAAGCGGTTAAGGTGTTAAAATGATTGTTATTACGCGATGAAAATTGCATTCCACCTCTTCCATAATGATTGCATATATGTTAGGATACTTTTGCAATCACGTTGACAAGCAATAATCGACATAAGGAAGGGGATTGGAATGGATATATCTACAATTGACGATACGGAACTGGAAAGCTACATAACGGAAATTATGTTGGAAATAGGAGTTCCTGCCCACCTGAAGGGATATTACTATCTGCGGAATGCCATTATGATGACAGGACGGGATGTTGAGGTGGTAACCAGTGTTACCAAATTAATGTATCCTGTGATAGCAAGACGTTTTAAGACTACTGACCAGAAGGTGGAACGTGCAATTCGCAATGCAATAGAAGTATCTTGGGAGAGAGGGAATACACAGACCTTTGAAAAGCTCTTTGGATACTCTGTACAGGATGGAAAAACAAGACCTACAAATAGTGAGTATATTGCCAGAATAGCTGACAAAGTACGGTTGGATATTAAGGCAATGTAATGCACTGAGGAATCAGCAATAATACGGGCAAAACAATAAAAGCATAAAGCATGGCAGGTTACGATGATTGCGGCAGACAGCAGGAAGAAAAGGACTTCCTGCTGTTTTACGTTGTACTTATCCGTAAATTATGGTAAAATTGGATAGAGTTTACACTGGAGGTTATTATGCAAAAAAGCATTGCGGATAAAATAATTACAGGCAGTATTCTTATATTGGGACTGGCAGAGGCAGCACATCTTGCGGCACTTTTTTTACACCTGTCATTTTCTGCCTGTACAGTCATTATGGCAATTTTGTTTTTGGGACTGCTGCTTGTGGAAATTGTCAGGATGGTTTTAAAACGCCGGACGGGTAAGACCCTGAAGGAAACGGTTACGGGAAAAGAAGGCATGAATATCAAGACGCTGCTGCATTTGTATCCCTTCTGGGTTCTGATAACCGGTATGCTGATACTGTTTCAAATCATCTGGAATTACTGGATGCATATGCCGTATATTTTGAATGATATTACAGCGGAAACTGTGCAGACTATGCTTTCCACAGACAGTATTTATGAAGTAAATCCCCTGACAGGATATGCTTTTACGGATGGAATGCCCATGCGTCTGAAGGTGCTGGTGCTGCCAACCTTGTATGCGGCGTTATGCAAGTGGACCGGTCTGCCTGTCATAACGGTCTGCTACAGTATTATGCCTATGCTGATTCTTCTGCTCAGTTATCTGGTATACAGCCGCTTCGCAGTATATCTGTTTCCGGATGAAGGCAGAAAACAGGTACTGTTTATGTTTTTTACAGCGGTGATTTATCAGTTTGGATGCTACAGCAAGGTGACGGACAGTTTTCTTTTGTTTTTCAGAGGCGGACAGGGTGAAACGTTCAGAACCTGTGTGCTGCTTCCATATGCACTTTTGAGCTGTTTACAGAAGGATTGGAAAAAAGTAGCTCTTTGTCTGCTGGCGGAGGTATGTGTGGTCTGGACCTTCTACGGACTGGGTCAGGTGGCTTTAACGGTAGGAGTGGTCTGCGTTATCAGACTGATTAGATATATGATTGACAGGAGGAAAAAAGTATGATGAAGCTTTTGGAATCCTGGGGAGCCGGTACGGGAAGTTTTGTGGAAAACGGTCAATATCTGGCATTGTTTCTGGTGGCATTGCTGTTTTTGTGGCTTTCGGGAGAAAAAATTAAAAAAGAATTTGTAACCTTTTCCTTTGCGGTGGGATTGCTGATTCTGTGCCCCGTTACTGCAAGAATATTACTGGTGTATCAGACGGTCTTTTTTGATTATGAAACAGTGTGGGAGTTATTGCCTCTTACCGCACTTCTGGCATACGGACTGGTAATGGCTTTTGCAAAAATGTCGGCGGTATTAACGCGGGAAGACAGGGCGTGGAAAGCAACGATATCGGGAAAAAAAGGAAAAGTATATGAGTCCCTGGCTGTCGGTGCCCTGGTAGTGCTTTTGTTTATGAGCGGCACGGTTTCTCTGGCAGAAAACATTACCGAAAAGACGGATAGAACGGACAGGTTGCCTGCAAGGGTAGGTGAGGTGTTAGATTTACTTGAAATTTCGGGAGACGAAACGATAACCTTGGCGGCACCTGAGGAAATAGTAGAATGGGCACGACTTTACAGCGGAAATATTTTACTGCCCTACGGCAGGGATATGGATGAGGAGGGACTGACGGCTTATCTGTATGATAAATATACTGCCGATATAGTCGGGCTTTATGAGTGGATACAGGGAACCCTGCCGGCACCCACACTTGCACAGGAAGCTTATTTACAGGAAGAGACATATGTGGAGCAGTGTGCTGCGGCAGGATACGACTATCTGATATTTGACGTAGAAAGAGCCAATAATGATTTGCTTGCATATGCACTGGAAAACTGCGGCGGATACCGGATTTTTGCACGGACGGATGAATATGTGATTTACAGCCGGTAAAACTTTGCCGGGGATTCTATTTGAGCAGTATCGCATGCAGCCTGCGATATGTATGGGGATGAATATGGAAAAAAAAGTCAGTATTATTGTACCGGTGTACAATGCAGAAAAGTATATTGAGGAAACAGTGGCGAGCGTGAGGGCACAGACTTTTAAGGACTGGGAGCTTTTGCTTGTAGACGACAGCTCTACGGACAATACCGCACAGGTTTTGGAAGAGATGCTTAAAAAAGAACCTGACGGGCGGATTCGGATATTGTCCAAAGAAAACGGTGGTGCCGCAAGAGCCAGAAATTACGGACTGGCATATGCTACAGGACGGTTTGTGGCATTTTTGGATGCGGATGATTTGTGGAGCAGTGACAAACTGGAAAAGCAGCTTGCCTTTATGGAGGAGAAGCAGGCAGCATTTAGTTTTACCGGCTATGAATTTGCAGACGAAAACGGCAGGGGAACCGGTAAGGTGGTAAAAGTGCCGGAAACACTGGTTTATAAGCAGGCACTGCAAAACACCACCATATTTACTTCTACGGTTATTTTTGACACAGAGAAAATAAAAAAAGAAAATCTGGAAATGCCCATTATAAAGAGTGAGGATACGGCACTCTGGTTTCGGGTGCTTCGCACAGGGATTACCGCGTACGGGCTGAATGAAAATCTGGTACGCTACAGGCGTGTCAGCGGTTCTTTATCCTCCAACAAGCTGGAAGCTTTGAGAAGAATCTGGAACCTGTACAGAAAGTCGGAGCATTTATCAGTGCCCTATAGTATTTACAATTTTGTATTCTGGGCAATAAGAGCGGTAAGAAGAAGAATTTAGTACAAGCGGTAAGAAGACTTTAGTACAAGCGGTAAGAAGACTTTAGTACAAAGTTGCACCATAGGGCGGGACATGGTATACTTAAATGATAAATATTTCTACAAATAAAGATAATGGGGAATGAAGGCTGAAAGAAAACCTTCAACCTTGATTTAAAGGGTAAACAGGCATACGGATATGCCCACTTGACCCGTGGAGGCAAAATTGAAAAAGATAGAATCCTTTAAAAGACTGGTACTTTTGCTTTTGTCCGGCATATGCCTGGCGGGACAGATAGGCATCTATGCGTACTACTGGTACAATGCCTATTTCATAAAAATAAAACCTTACCTGCCGCTATGGGAAAAAGGACACTGGCTGATTATTGCTATTTACGGAGTGCTGCTGTTCTTTTTCTCCAATATGTATGGCGGCATGCGTATCGGATATCTGAAAAATCTGGAGGTTATTTTTTCCCAGCTTTTGGCAACGCTGCTGGTAAATGTGATTACTTACGGACAGATTTCCCTGATGATGCTGAAGCTGTATGATCTGCCGGTATATCTGGGGATGATACTGATTCAGTTTGTGTGGATTATAATCTGGATTAATATTTCAAGCCTGATTTATAAAAATGTATTTCCACCGAGACAGCTGCTTTTGATACATGGAGACCGTCCTATTGATGATATCCTCAAAAAGTTTGCAAAGAGGAAGGATAAGTTTGAAGTCAGCAAATGCATGCATATTAACGCGGGTATCAAAAGGATTGAAGAAGAAATCATGGAACGCTATGATGCGGTGGTGCTGTGGGATATTTCCGAAGCTGACAGAAACAAGCTTTTAAAATATTGCTACGGAAAGTCCATCCGCACATACATTATGCCTAAAATTCCCGATGTGATTATAAAGGGAGCGGAAGAATTACACCTGTTTGATACACCTCTGCTTCTGACAAGAGAATATGTCCTGACCATAGAACAGCGTTTTGCGAAGAGATTCATTGATTTGTTCTGTGCACTGATTTTATTTGTTATTGCCTCCCCTTTTATGCTTTTAACGGCACTGGCGGTAAAGCTCTATGACAGGGGACCGGTGCTTTATAAGCAGGTGCGTTGTACCATTGACGGTAAGGAATTTAATATTTTAAAATTCCGCAGTATGCGTGTGGATGCGGAGAAGGACGGAGTGGCAAGACTGGCTTCCAAAAACGATTCCCGCATTACGCCGGTAGGTAAGTTTATCCGTAAGGTACGTTTGGACGAGCTGCCCCAGCTGATTAATATTATTAAGGGGGATATGTCCTTTATCGGTCCCAGACCGGAACGCCCGGAGATTATTGCACAGTATATGGAGATTATGCCGGAGTTTGCTTACCGCATGAAGGTGAAGGCAGGACTTGCAGGCTATGCACAGGTGTATGGTAAGTACAATACCACACCTTATGATAAGCTGAAGCTGGATTTGGCGTATATTGAAAATTATTCTGTCTGGCTGGATTTGAAGCTGATGCTTTTGACGGTAAAGGTGCTTTTGTGGCCCGACAGTACGGAGGGCGTGGAAACCAACCAGATTACTGCACTGAAGGCAGAAAAACAGCAGGCAGAAGAACAGCAGGCAGAAGAACAGCAGTCGGAAGAACAGCAGTCGGAGGAAGAATAGTAATATGAAATGCAGCTATGCGGAGGAACCGGTGGATTTGAAACTGTTGTGCCTTAGAATGATGAGAAAGGCAGGCGTTATTTTCGCAGCCACGGTGCTGGGGGCCTTACTTTTTGGCGGTATTTTTTACTTAAAAGGAACAGTGTTTTCACCGGATACGGCCTATCAGGTGGTAGGAGAAACGTATATTGATTATATACCGGAGGATGCTTACGGAATATCCAGAATCTATATTACAGACGAGGTATGGGCAGCTCTGGCGAAATCCGATGATTTTACAGAATATATATCCAATGAAATTTCGGCTCAGGGATATTCCGTGCCGGCAGAGAAAATAGCAGACAGCGTGCAGGCAGCAGTTATTTCAGACAGCCGTATTGTAACAACTACGGTTGTGGCAGAAGAGCCCAAGCTGGCGGTAGCAATCGGTACGGCTTTGCAGAATGCGATTATGGATTTTTGTGCAGACAGGGAAGAGGTTGCGGATACCTTTATGATTACCTGCCCGAAGGAGGCCCAAAGAAGAGTCTGGGCGGAAGGAACAGCTACGGCGGCATTGCTGGGAGTGCTGCTGGGACTGCTTATATCCACAGTGGCATTTATGCTGTCCTTTGTAATGGATGATTCGGTTTATTTACCGGTAACCTTTGAAAAGAGGTATGGACTGCCCATGTTCGGGGTTTTGAAGTCAGAAGAACTGGCAGTCAATATAAAGAAGTTTTGTCAGGGCAGTCATAGACTGGCAGTAGCCGGTGTGGCGGCAGACCTTTCCACAGAAGAAATAGCGGAGGTATTGAAAGGGTGCCTGACAGAAGCGGCATCTGAAATCCGGATTTTTTCTGCAGGCTGTGCAGAGTTAAATAACGCATGGCTTTCAAAGATAGAGGAAACAGACGGGGTAATACTGGCAATAGGAAGCGGCAGGCGGGACGGTAAACAGACGGAAAGAGTAATTGACTTCCTTAAAAAGCAGGAGGTTACCATAAAGGGTGCCGTGCTGTGTGATGCAGATGAAGCTCTGATTTTGCGGTATTACAAACCGGGTATTCTGAAAAAAGGCAAAAAGACCTGTGAGAAAAAAACAGCAGAGGAAAAGGCATGATTTTATATATTGGACTGACTGTTGCGGTACTGGCACTTGCCTTTTTTGTGGACAATAAGACGAGTGCACAATCGAATACAATATCCAGACAGCACATGTGTAACCGGATTGCACTGGGAACCATGTTCTTTCTGCTTTTTTGTGTTTCGGCATGCCGTGTGGATGTAGGAAATGACTATGGTGAATATCTGGAGATTTTTAACGACCTGCACTTAGGAAAACATGTTTCCACGGAAATCGGTTTCAATGCAGTTGTTTATGCGGTACAATTTTTCTTTGGCACCGGGACGGTAGCGGCAAGGATTGTTTTTGCCATATTTGCGGCGGCTACGGTTTACTTTATGTTAAGGGCACTGTACGATCAAAGCGACTGGTTTGTATTTTCCGTATTTTTGTTTATGGCAAACGGGTACTATTTTTCCGGTATGACCTCCGTGCGTTACTATTTTGTGCTGGCAATCGCACTATATGCCATGAAGTATGTGTTGCAGGGCAGATGGCTTGTCTTTGTGGCATGGATTGTCTTTGCCGCCTTTTTCCATAAGTCGGTACTGCTGGTGATACCGGTCTATTTTATAGCCTCCCGCAATTGGAAAAAGTGGCACATGCTTCTGCTGGTGGGGCTATGTGTATCTTTTTTACTTTTTGAAGATTTTTATCGTCGGATTATCTTTTTGTTTTATCCGTTCTATGAAAACTCTGTATTTGACAATGGGGAAACCTCGATTGTCAATATTGTAAAAAGCCTGGCAATATTGATTTTCACACTGCTTTACTACCGGTCTGTGGTGGAAAAGGACCGCCGGATTAAGTTTTATTTTTATTTGAATTTAGGGGGACTGGTATTATATACCTTTTGTTCCTTTATACCGGAAATATCCAGAGTGGCATACTATCTGAGCGTATCCAACATCTTTCTGATTCCTGCGGTATTAAATAAGATACCGGGCCGGAAACAGAAGATTGTATTCAGCGCACTGATAGCGGGTGCCTTTTTGTTGTATTTTGCCATGTTTTTATATAAGGCTTACAACGTAGAGGTGGGACTGTTGCCGTATCAGACATGGCTGTTTGAGTAGTCGGGGTCAGAACTGTAGCAGAACCATGCGTATGTTTAGTATAGAAAGGGCAGGGATTATATATGAGAATTCTTTGGCTTTGTAATATTATGCTTCCTGCCGTTGCAGAGGCACTGGGAAAGGAAGCAAGCAATAAAGAAGGATGGCTTACCGGCTTGTCCGATAAGCTGTTAAAGCATAGTGCGGAAGCAGATATTACTTTGGGTGTGTGCTTCCCTGTGGGGAAAGATAGTGAACCCATCAGCGGTACTGTGGACGGTATGCAGTATTTCGGATTCCCTGAGGATACTGTAAAACCCGAGAATTATGATGCGAAGCTGGAGGAATACCTGCTGGAAATTGTAGAAGACTTTCAACCGGATGTCGTACATGTATTCGGGACGGAATATCCCCACGCCCTTGCCATGACAAGGTGCGTAAAAGAGAAAGATAAATTATTGCTCGGCATTCAAGGACTGTGCTTTGCTATCGCCGATGCCTATATGGCGGATTTGCCGGAAAAAATTCAGAACCGCTTTTTGTTTAGGGACTTCTTAAAACAGGACAATCTCAGACAACAACAGATAAAGTTTGCAAAACGTGGGGCAATGGAACAAGAGTCCTTAAGAAATGCCCTGCATGTAACCGGAAGAACTGACTGGGACAAAGAAAAGGTGCTGGGTGTAAATCCTAAGCTCACCTATCATTTTATGAATGAAACCCTTCGGGCACCTTTTTATGAAAACAGGTGGGAAATGCAGGAGTGTGAGCCTTACCGTATTTTCTTAAGTCAGGGAAACTATCCCTTAAAGGGACTTCACTATGTGTTACAGGCGTTGCCCCGGATTTGTGAAAAATATCCTGCCGCCAAACTTTACGTGGCGGGGGATAAGATTACTGCATACGGAACGTGGAAAGAGAAATTAAAAATAGGTTCTTACGGTAAATATTGCCTGAGCCTGATTCGGAAATATAATTTGCAGGACAAAGTAGTGTTTTTGGGAAAACTGGACAGTGAAAATATGTGCGGACAGTATTTAAAGAGCCATGTGTTTTTGTCTGCATCCTCTATGGAAAATTCCTCTAATTCTTTAGGAGAAGCCATGCTTTTGGGGATGCCGGTAGTAAGCTCCGAAGTGGGCGGTATTCCCAGCATGATAACCCATGAAAAAGAGGGACTTTTATATCAGAGTGGTGATATACAGGCACTGGCAGATGCGGTCTGTACTATCTTCGGGGACGAGAAAGCGGCTGTGCAGTATGGGCAGCGTGCAAGAGAAAGAGCCTTAAAGACACATGATGCGGAAGCAAATTATAACAGGCTGGTAGAAATTTATCAGACATTGACAGGTAATAAGAAAACAAATAATAGGATGTAGCTATGAAAGTAACTTTTGTGTCAAACTATATCAATCATCATCAGATTCCTTTTTGTGAAGCAATGTACACGCAGCTGGGAGCAGACTATTGCTTTATACAGACCGAACCTATGGAGGAAGAAAGGGTTCGTATGGGGTGGGGAGCGGATTTGAATGTGCTGCCCTGGCTTCGTTTGTACTATGAGCAGGAAGAAGTATGTAAAAAGCTGATTGCCGACAGTGATGTAGTCTTATTTGGCGGGGTGGAGGATGAGTCCTATATTGCAGGCAGGCTGGCAGAAGGAAAACCGGTGGTACGCCTTAGTGAGCGTATTTACAAGGACGGACAGTGGAAAGCAATCTCCCCCAGAGGTCTTAAGAAAAAATATCATGACCATACCAGATATCGCAAGAGTCCGGTATATTTACTTTGCTGTGGTGGTTATGTGGCAAGTGACTTTCATCTTGTCAGGGCTTATCCGGGCAAGATGTTTCAGTGGGGCTATTTCCCCGAAAAGAAGCTTTATGATATAGAGATTTTGCTTTCTGAAAAAGCAAAGAGGCGGGAAAAAAGCGGCAGGCTTTCTCTTCTGTGGGCAGGCAGATTCATAGATTGGAAGCATCCTGAATATGCCATAAAAGCGGCAGCGAGACTGAAAAAGGACGGCTATGCTTTTTCCCTGACCATGGTGGGCGGAGGAGCCATGGAGGAAGAACTTCGTGACATGGTGCGGACAGAAGAGTTGGAAGACGTAGTAACCTTTGCAGGGTTTCAAAAGCCCGAAAAAGTGCGTGAATACATGGAACAGGCAGATATCTTTTTGTTTACCAGCGACTACAAAGAAGGCTGGGGTGCGGTATTAAACGAGGCCATGAACAGTGGTTGTGCCGTGGTGGCAAATGTGGCACTGGGTGCCGTTCCTTTTTTGATAAAACCGGAGAAAAACGGACTGATATATCCTAACAAGGATTTTACCAAATTTTATGAAAATGTTACAAAATTGATACAGAATCCGAATATGATAAATGCATTAGGTAAAGAGGCGTACCGCACCATTACAGAGGAATGGAATGCCAAGGTGGCCGCGGATAGACTGATTCCGTTCTTGAAAAAGGTGATAGAGGGAGAGGTTATCCCGCAAAAGGAAGGGATTTTAAGTGAGGCATTTATTGTAAGACCGGGGAGAATGTACAAGTATCTGACCGGTAAGAGGAAATAACATGAAAGAACGCATTTATGTGTGTCATACCTATTATCATGTGTATGTTACACTATTAAAGGAGTTTGCCCTCCCTAAGGAAAAGCAGGGAAAGGCAACTATGGTGCTTAGTAAGATGTCCACGGATTTTGAAAATCTGAAAGGTCGTCTTGAAAACATAAAAGTATTTGAAGAAGTCATCGAGTTTGACGAAAAGCGGCATACTTTCTTTCCTGAGTTGGAAGAGCTTCGCAAGGACAGGGGCAATATCGTAAAAAATATGCTTGCCCGCATGAAGTATACCAAGCTGTATGCAAAGCTGGAGGAGCCTTATATACCGGTGGATTTTAAGCAGTATAAAGATATTTATGTATTCTGTGATTCGGACCCTATCGGTTATTATCTGAATTACAAGCATATTAAGTATCATGCTATGGAGGACGGTTATAACTGCTTGAAGATTTTTGATGCGGCACGGTATGATAACAGGGGCTGCTTTAAATTAAAGGCTTTTATGGCATCCTTAAACCTGATATTTATCCAGAACGGTTACTCCAAATATTGCATCGATATGGAGGTCAATGACCGGAGCTGCTTAAAGTATGATTACCGCAAATATGTGGAGGTACCCAGGGCAGGATTGGAAGAGCGGTTGACTGCAGAGGAAAAGGAACTGATTGTCAGAGCCTTTATGGAAAACGCGGAGCAGTTGATACGGGAGCTGGCGAACAGGAGCGAAAAGAATGCAATTGTACTGACGGAGGAACTTTGTGACGAGGATGTCAGAAAGCAGATGTTTGCGGATTTGATTGCAGAATATTGCGAAGGTTATAAAGTGTTTATCAAACCCCATCCCAAGGATTTGCTGGATTACGAAAAGGTATTTCCCCAGCATATCGTATTGAAAGGCAGATACCCATTAGAGGTTATGAAGTATATTCCCGGAGTGCATTTCCACAGAGCGGTGGCAATTTTTACCCAGGCCATGGAAAATATGGATTTTGTAGAGGAAAAGCTTTATCTGGGAGCAGATTTTATGGAGCGGTATCAGGAAGCCGGAAAATACCGGTACAATGAGAAGATATAAACCAGAGGTAATTACATGGATATCATTAAAAAATTATGGATTTTATTAGACAGAAAACAAAAAATCAAAATGGTCGGATTGATATTCCTGATGTTAATCGGAGCAGTTTTGGAAACCTGCAGTATCGGTTTTCTGATTCCGGTATTAACAGCAATTATGGATGTCGACAGCCTGATGAAATTTGAAATTGTGCAGAAGGTGTATGACGCCCTTGGCATGAAGAGTACACAGCAGTTTCTTATTACCCTGCTTGTGATTCTTATTTTTCTGTTTGTGCTGAAAAATGTGTTTTTGCAGATACAGAGTGTAATACAGTACCGTTTCGTGTTCGGAAACCAGTTCCGCACTGCGAATCAGATGATGATCAGTTACTTAAAGCGTCCATATGAGTTTTATCTGAATGCGGATACTCCTAAGGTACAAAGAAATATCACTTCTGATGTTATCAATATGTATGCACTGACTTTGTGTCTGTTACAAATGTTGTCTGAAATTATTGTGTTTATTTTCCTGGTATCGGCGACTCTGATTTTGCAACCGACCCTGACCTTATTTTTGATGGTGGTTATGCTTTTGTCTCTGGTTCTGATTAAGACACTGTTAAAACCCATTATGAACAAGTCCGGTAAGGACAACAGAGAAAATTATGCAGGTCTGTTAAAATGGATTCAGCAGGTGGTTACCGGTATTAAGGAAATTAAAATTGCGAACAGAGAGGCTTTCTTTGCGGGAGAGTATATTGATTGCGGCGGACGTTATATCAATGCCCTGCGCAGATACAGTATTTATAAAAACGTACCCAGATTGTTTATTGAAAGCGTCTGTATTGCAAGTGTTTTGATTTATATGATTGTAATGATTGCAAACGGTAACGATATGCAAAACATGGTGCCTCTTTTGGGTGCTCTGTCCATGGCGGTGGTCAGACTTTTGCCCAGTGCCAACCGTATCAGTAATTATCTGACGGAAATCGCTTATTACAAACCTTTCTTAATGGGTATCAGCGACAACCTGCGGGAAGAAATTGCCGATGCGGATAAGGTGCTGGAATCTTTACAGAGAGCCCCTAAGAAGCTGGATATTAAGGAAAAAGTAGAGTTAAAGGGCATTACCTATGCCTACCCTAATACAGATGTCCTGATTTTTGATAAAGCGGATATGGAAATCCCTATTGGTGCCGCAGTAGGTATTGTGGGAAGCTCCGGCTCCGGAAAATCTACGGTAGTGGATATCCTGTTAGGCCTTCTGGAATTAAAAGAGGGCAAAATCCTGGCAGACGGCGTGGATGTGTTAAGTAAAGAAAACTACGGACAGTGGTTAAACAATGTAGGGTATATTCCCCAACAGATTTTTATGCTGGATGACAGTATCCGTAAAAATGTGGCATTCGGTATCCCGGAGGATGAAATTGACGAAGAACGCCTGTGGGCGGTGTTGAAGGAAGCACAGTTGGATGAATTTGTAAAGGGACTTCCCGAAGGTTTGGAAACCGGTATCGGTGAGCGTGGTGTCAGACTTTCCGGCGGACAGAGACAACGTATCGGTATTGCCAGAGCGTTGTATGATGATCCTGAGATTTTAATTCTCGACGAGGCGACTTCTGCACTGGATAACGACACTGAAGCAGCGATTATGGAATCCATTAACCGCTTGCACGGTAAGAAGACGCTGGTCATTATTGCCCACAGATTAAATACCATTGAAAATTGTGAAGTGATTTACCGCGTGGAAAACGGAAAGGTAACCAGAGAACGATGAAACTGAGTATCATTGTGCCGGTTTATAATATGGCGGCAGAGGGAAAATTAGAATATTGTATACAGTCCCTGTTTCGTCAGACGTTTACAGACCTGGAAATCATTGCAGTGGACGATGCCTCTACGGACAATTCTTTGGAGATTTTGTATCAACTGGCAAAGCAGGACAATCGCCTGAAAGTAATTGCTTCCCCCGAAAATCACCATCAGGGTGGAGCCAGAAATTTAGGAATTAAGGCGGCACAGGGTGAGTTTATCGGTATGATGGACAGTGATGACTGGGCGGCACCCGATATGTTTGAAAAACTCCTTTTAAAAGCTGAGGAAACCGGTGCTGATGTGGTGGGGTGTGATTACAATATGGTATCCACCCATACCATGGAATGTGGAAAAGTATTTACTATGAATACCCTCGAACAGACCGGCATATTAACCGAGGAAAAGAAGAAGCTTTTGGTGCTGAAACCGGGCAGTATGGTAGTGAAAATTTATCGTCGGGAAATCATTACGGACAATGAACTGTGGTTCCCGGAGGATATTTTTTATGAGGATAACTGCATGTCCCCGCTGTGGCTTTTACACTGCACCCATTTTGAAAGGGTGGAGGAGCCTCTGTATTATTATTACCAGCATGAAGCGTCCACGGTACACCGCATTTCCCTGCAAAGAAGCCATGACCGTATGACAGCCATGAATCTGCTTATCGAAAAGAGCAGGGAATACGGCTTTTATGAGACATTTTATAAAGAACTGGAGTTTAAATACACAGAGCTTTATCTGATAAATACCCTGTTCGGACATCTGGCAGGGAAGGGGAAGAAAAAATATGCCCTGGCAAAACAACTGGTGCAGGGCATACGGGCACAGTTTCCCGACTTCTGTGAAAATGAGTATTATAAAGAGAAAATCAATGCAGAGGAGCAGAAGCTGATTGGACTGCTGATGAAATCGAGGGCCGGATTTTTTGTATATTACTATGCACTGAAGTATTACAGAAAGCTGCGTAAGGTATTGTAAATGGTAGGAAAATATATACAGAAATTAAATCAGGTAAAAAGTGTATATTTTGTGATAGCCGGTCTTCTGATTGTGTGGATCGGATACCTGCCTGCTTTGCTATTAGGAGAAGGTGGGGTTTACATTTGCCATGATCAATTGGATGGTGAAATCTTTTCTTATATTCTGCGTGCAAAGCACCTTTTTGACGACGGAAATGTTTATCCTGAACTGATGAATGGGATACCAAAAGAAGGATTACAGATGGCAGCTCCTTTGTTGCTTTTATTGTTCTGTGTATTCACTCCGTTGCAGGCATTTCTAATCGGCAGCATGGCGATTGCGGCAGTGGGATTTGCAGGAATGTTCCTTTGTATCAAAGAAATTACGGGAAGTAAACCCCTTGCATTTGTACTGGGAGGCATTTTTGGGTATCTGCCCTTTTATACGGTGTACGGCTTGTCCATCATGGGGCTTCCCCTGCTGTTATATGCCTTCATGGGTGGAAAGGCTTGGGAGCAGGAGAAACACAAAAATTTGTTACGGGTTCTAGCAATTGTATTGTATGGGCTGTCATCATCACTTGTTCTGGTTGGATTTGCAGTTCTTTTATTCTTGGGAATTGCATGGATAATATTGATAAAAAAGTATGGAAGAAAACAAAGGAAAAAAGTACTTTGGTTTACTATAGGTCTGGCAGTGCTGGGATTGACTTATCTGCTGTGTAACGGTTCGCTGATTGCACAGGTGCTTGGACTGGGTGCCGGCGGTTTTGTCAGTCATAAAGAAGAAATGATAGTGTACGCAGTACCAATGCAAAATACGATAAAAGAGCTACTTCTGGATGGCAGTATGCATGCCCGGGGCTTGCAGCGGTACATGCTGTTGCCCATAGGGATAGCTGTAGTATGGGGAGCATGTCTTTACAAAAAGCTGGACAAAGAAGCAAGGCGGACTTATAAGCTGTTGGTGGGTTTTGTTCTGGTTAATGCAGGTATCATCCTATTCAGTGCATTGTATAAGAGTACAGCGGTTGTGGCGTGGCGGAACAGCATTGGCGGCATTGCAAAGTACATGCAGTTTGACAGAGTGTACTGGCTTATGCCGGCTTTCTGGTATTTTGCATTTGGGGCGGCATTATATATTTTGGGTATATTAATCGGAGAAAGAAAACAAATGCTGGTAATTTTGGTATCCGGTATGTGTATTGTCGTGACAGGGGCTTATGTTTTGTGGAATAGCTCTTTGAAAAGCAATGTACGGCAGTTGATGAATCCGAAGACCTCAAATGCAGTGACATGGGAGAAATTCTACAGTGAAGAATTGTTTGCCATGGTGGAGGAATACATAGGCAGGCCGAAAGAGGAATACAGAGTATTAAGTCTGGGAGTGAATCCGGCGGTAGCCTTGTACAATGGTTACTATTGTCTGGACGGTTATTCTAACAATTATGATATTGAGTACAAACACCAATTCAGACAGATTATAGAAAAAGAAATTGCAGATAGTGAGGCAATTGAACAGTATTTTGATACCTGGGGCAACCGCTGTTATCTTTTTACTTCGGAGTTGGGAATTCAGTATTCCGTAAACAAAAACAGCGGTGTAAAATTGCAGAAATTTGCGATGAATACAGATTGTGCAAAAGAGATGGGCTGCGAATACCTGCTTTCCGGTGTGGAGATTTTGAATGCAGGGGAGGCTGGACTCCAATTTTTATCTCATTTTGAAACAGAAAGCAGTCAGTATGAAATCTGGTTATACAGGTTAAATTGAACAAGTTAAGATAACAAGTTAAGATAACAAGTTAAGATAACAAGTTAAAATAACTATGAAAAGAGGAAAACATATATGAAAGCACTGGCAGTCATTACGGCAAGAGGGGGCAGTAAAAGAATACCCCGTAAAAATATAAAGTCATTTTGCGGACAGCCCATTATCACCTATTCTATCAGAGCGGCACTAAAATCCGGCGTGTTTGAGGAAGTGATGGTATCCACGGAGGATGAGGAAATTGCAGAGATTGCAAAAGCGGCAGGTGCGGTGGTTCCTTTTATGAGAAGTACGGAAAATGCCAATGATTATGCCACTACGGCGGATGTGGTTGCGGAGGTTTTGGAGGGTTACAGGAAGTGCGGCAAAGAATTTGACACAGTCTGCTGTATTTATCCTACGGCACCCTTTGTAACTGCAGAAAAGCTTAAAAATGCCATGAGGCTTTTGAATGAAAAGGAAGCTGACAGTGTGTTGCCGGTAGTACGTTTCAGCTTTCCGCCCCAAAGAAGCGTGATTATGGAAGATGGCTTTATGAAGTTTAAGTGGCCGGAGCATGCACTTTCCCGTTCTCAGGACTTAGAACCGTTTTACCATGACGCGGGACAGTTTTACTGCTTAAACACCGGAAGCTTTGACAGGCAGAAAAAAATGGTAATGGAGAAAACCGTGCCTGTTGAGATGCCGGAGCTTGAGGTACAGGATATTGACACCGAAGAGGACTGGCGGATTGCCGAAGTGAAGTATCAGGTGATGAAAGAAAAGGAAGGTCAGGCACAATTATGAAAACCATAAAGATAAAGAACCGTCTCATAGGAGAAGGACAACCGGCCTACATTATTGCGGAAATGTCGGCCAATCATGCGGGCAGCATAGAACGTGCCAAAGAGATTATCCGCATGGCAAAGGAATGTGGTGCAGACTGTGTGAAAATCCAGACTTATACCGCAGATACCATTACCATTGATTGTGACAACAAATATTTCCATATAGATAATGGCACATGGGAAGGGGAAAACCTCTATGGACTTTACAGCAAGGCCTATACGCCCTGGGAGTGGCAGAAGGAATTAAAGGAAGAAGCCGACAGGGTGGGAATTGATTTCTTTTCCACGCCCTTTGATAAAACAGCAGTGGATTTTTTGGAAGAAATCGGTATGGAGTTTTATAAGATTGCTTCCTTTGAATTAACGGATATTCCCCTGATTCGTTATGTGGCCCAAAAGGGCAAGCCCATGATTTTGTCTACGGGTATGGCTGCTTATGAAGAAATAGAGGAAGCAGTGGATACTATCCGTGCCACAGGTAATGAGCAGATTGCTCTTTTGCGGTGTGCCAGTGCTTATCCTGCTATTTCGGATGAAATGAATCTGGCGACCATGCTGGATATGAGTAAAGCCTTTGACGTGCCTACGGGACTTTCGGACCATTCCATGGGAGGTCTTGCGGCAGCGGCGGCAGTGGCAATGGGAGGCTGCATTATTGAAAAGCATATCTGCCTAAGCAGGGATATTGAGAACCCGGACTCCTCCTTTTCCATGGAACCGGAAGAATTTGCGGCAATGGTCCGCGATATCCGACAGGTAGAAAAAGCAAGGGGCAGTGTGCGTTATGGTGTAACCAATCAGGAAAAAGAGAATATTGTGTTTAGACAGTCGGTTTTTGCCGTAAAAGATATTGCTGCCGGAGAAGCTCTTACAGAAGAAAATATCAGGGTTATCAGACCGGGATACGGTCTGCACCCCAGAGAATATGACCATGTACTGGGGAAGGTATGTCTGGAGGATGTAAAGAGAGGGACTCCCCTGCGTGCAGATATGGTAGCGGATTATCTGACGCTTAAGGAAGCAAAGCCCGGACAGGCAGAATTGGTTTTTGGGTGGGCCAATGAGGAAGAAACCAGAAAACAGTCCTTTACTTCAAAGCCTATTTCATGGGAAACCCATGAGAAGTGGTATCGGGACAGCCTGCGGGGAGATAAACGGAAGCTCTTCATTGCGTATCACGGCGATACGCCGGTGGGGCTGTTCAGACTCGATTTTTCAGATACGGATGAAGCGGAAGTCAGCTACAGCGTGGCAAAAAACTACAGACACAGGGGCTATGGCACAGAAATTATCCGGGCAGGGGAAGAACTGGTAAAGGAGTCTTTTGATACGATAAAGATACTGGCTGCAAGGGTAAAACCGGAAAATACAGCTTCCCGTAAGATTTTTAAAGAACTGGGCTATGCAGAAAAAACACAGGAAACGACGATGGCAGTTTATAAAAAAGCAGTCAGATAGAGAACGGAGCAGAGATGATTTGGATTAGAGCGGATGCCAACAGGGAAATCGGAAGCGGACATATCATGCGGTGTCTCTCGGTTGCCACAGAACTGAAAAAGCGTGGAGAACAGGTGCTTTTCGTGACTGCTGATGAAGCGGCAGCAGAGCTTTTGTCACAAAGAGGACAGGCGTTTTATGCCTTGCACACTGACTATCGGGACATGGAAGCAGAATTATCCATACTTCTGCCCCGGCTTACGCAGGAAAAACCGGGAGTGGTTTTGGTGGACAGCTATTTTGCCACAGAAAGCTATTTGACACAACTGAGTAATGCTGTAAAGACTGTATATATGGACGACAGGTTTGCCTTTCCGTATCCTGTAGATATGGTTATCAATTACAATATTTACGCAAGTTTACTGCCTTACAGGGAGCACGCACATCCCCGCACAAAAGAATTTTTACTGGGATGTGATTATGTGCCGCTGCGGGAGGAGTTTAAACAGGTTCCCGTAGCGGTAAGAGAATATGCAAAGAATGTGCTGATTACCACCGGGGGCAGTGATAAATTTAATCTGGCAGGACAAATTTTAGAAGCGGTTCTTTCAGACAGACAAACCCGAAACCTTCATTATCATGTGGTAAGCGGTGCTTTTAACAGCCATCTTCCGGAGTTAAAAAAAATAGAAGTCAAACATGAAAATGTGCACATTTACCAGAATGTGACAAATATGTCAGAATTAATGAAGCAGTGCGACATTGCCATTACAGCGGCGGGCTCCACTCTGTATGAGCTTTGTGCCATAGGTATCCCCATCCTGTGCTTCTCCTTTGTGGATAATCAGGAGAAAATGGTACAGACCTTTGTGGATAAGGAACTGGTACATTTTGGCGGGGACTATAAAAGAGAGGGCTCTTTCCTGTTTTGTACGCTGGCAAAGAAGCTCTGTGAACTGATAGGCTCAAGGGAACTGCGGCAAAGCTGCAGTGATAAGGCAAGAAAACTGGTGGACGGAAACGGTGCCGCAAGGATTGCGGAGGCGTTACGGGATTTATCAGGAGCGGATTAGACAGATAAGGTTTACTGTGATATAATTTGAATGGTTTCTGAAAATCAGAGGCAGAATGTGAGGAACAATGAAAGAACTGGCAATTAACGGCGGCACACCCGTCAGGGACACAAAATTATTTTATGGTCATCAGTATATTGATGAGGCAGATATTGCGGCAGTGACCGAGGTTTTAAAAAGTGATTATCTGACCTGCGGTCCTAAGATTACGGAACTGGAAAAAAGATTATGTGAGATTACCGGTGCCAAATATGCGGTTGTGGTAAGTAACGGTACAGCGGCACTGCATATTGCCTGCCAGGCAGCAGGAGTAACCCGGGGAGATGAAGTCATTACCACGCCCATTACCTTTGCGGCATCTGCAAACTGTGCCCTTTACTGCGGAGCAAAGCCGGTTTTTGCAGATATAAACGAGCGTACCTACAATATTGACCCGGCCTCCGTTGTCAAGCATATGACGGACAAGACCAAAGCGGTGGTAGCGGTGGATTTTACCGGACAGGCAGTGGAATTAGACCCGCTTTTGAAGCTTTGTAAGGAAAAAGGGGCAGTGCTTATAGAAGACGGTGCCCATTCTATCGGTACCAAATATAAGGGAAAGGGTGTCGGCTCCATAGCGGATATGACAACCTTCAGTTTTCATCCGGTAAAAACCGTTACCGGCGGGGAAGGCGGTGCGGTATTAACCAACAATGAAGAATATTATAAAAAGCTGGTGCTTTACAGAGCACACGGTATTACCAGGGACTCCTCCCTTATGGAAAAAGAAAATGCAGGCGGCTGGTACTATGAGCAGATTGCACTGGGCATGAACTACCGCATGACGGATATTCAGGCGGCACTGGTATTAAGCCAGCTTGATAAGCTGGAGAAGTTCGGCAGCCGTAGAAAAGAAATTGTAAAAAAATACAATACAGCATTTTCGGAAATCCCGGAAATTACCGTGCAGGAGGAAATTCCGGAATCTGATACTATCAGACATTTATATATTCTGCGGATTAAGCCGGAAAGGTTAAGGGTTGACAGGAAAGGCTTTTATGAGGCGATGGCAGCCGAGAATATCTGCTGCAATGTGCATTATATTCCGGTGTATTACCATCCCTACTATGAGCATCTCGGATATAAAAAGGGACTCTGCCCCAAGGCAGAAAAGCTGTATGACGAAATCATGAGTCTGCCGTTGTATTACAGTATGACAGATAAGGATGTAGAGGACGTCATTGCAGCGGTGAAAAAAATTGTAGCGGCGTACAGGAAATAGGTGCGATAACGTAAAGTATAGGAAACGAATACAGTAATGTTTTGAAAAATGCTACAGTAAAGTAAGAATGACAACAAAAGGATATAAAATGAAGCTTGCAGAGAAACTGAAACAGAAGGAAAACCATATATGGGCACTGGGCTTAAGTATATTTCTGTGTGCCGTTATCAGCATTTTCTTTGATTATTACTATGACCTGAATGACGATGTGCTGATGAAGGATATTCTGGCAGGTGTTTACACCGGTACGCCTGAGGGCAACAATATTCAGATGCTTTTTCCGATTAGCTTTCTTATCAGCCTGTTTTACCGTATTGTAAGGGTGATTCCCTGGTATGGCGTGTTTTTCAATGTGTGTCATTTTGGCAGTATTTATCTGATAACAGCCAGACTGTTGGAATTTTTTCCTAAGAGACTGACCAAACTGATAGTAGTACTTTTAGAGGCAGGAGTGATAGTGACACTGCTTTTAAAGGATCTGGTATTTGTACAGTACACGATTACCTGCACTCTGCTTGCAGCAACAGCGACTTTTCTGTTTTATACCTCGGACAGTGATGTGTCTGTTAAACAGTTTTTTAAAAATAATCTGATAAGCGTTATATTGGTAACATTAGCTTTTTGTATCCGTTCGGAAATGTTAATGCTGGTGCTGCCTCTTATCTGTGTAACGGGGCTTTGTAAGTGGGCCTGCGAAAAGCCCTTCTTTACCAAAGCCAATGCAGCAAAATATTTTTCCGTGTTTGGCGGTATTATTGCCGGCATTGTGCTAAGCCAGGGTATCCATATGATAGCGAACAGCGGAGCGGACTGGCGGCAGTTTACCGAGCTTTTCGATAACCGTACCGAGTTGTATGATTTTCAGACCATTCCACCCTATGAAGGAAACGAAGCCTTTTATGAAAGCATTGGTATGACGGAAAGCGAGCAGTCGCTGCTTGTCAATTACAATTTTGGTCTGCAGGAGGAAATTGATGCCGAATGTATGGGTAAAATTGCAGCCTATGCAGCCGGTTTAAAAAAGGACACGATTTCCTTTACAGAGAATTTGAAGAAAGCACTTATAGAATATAAATACCGAACTCTCCATGAGACGGATTATCCATGGAATTTGTTTGTAATTGCCTTGTACGGATTGGTATTGGCAGCGGCATTTGGTAATAAGCACTTCCGCTTTATCTGGGAGCTTTTCTGTCTGGGTGTGGTGCGAAGCGGCTTGTGGCTGTTTATTTTGTACAGGGGACGTGCACCGGAACGTATTACCCATTCCCTGTACTGGATGGAACTGATTATTTTACTGGTAATGCTTGTAACAGAATATAAGACAAAGAGCCGCATTTTTACGGCGTTAAAAATGATAACTTCGGGAGTACTGGTATTATTATGCCTTTGGAGAATGGACAACAGCATGGCTGCGACCGGTACCGAATATGCCCGCAGAGAAGAAGTGAATAAGGAATTGCTGGCCTTGCAGGCGTATACCGGAGAAAAGAGTGAAAACTTTTATTTCTTTGATGTGTATTCCTCCGTGAAATACTCGGAGAAGCTGTTTGTGAATGTGGATAACTCCCTGTCCAACTATGATATTTGTGGGGGCTGGGCGTCGAAAAGTCCTTTGATGGAGAAAAAATACCGGCAGTTTGGTATAGACAATATGGAACAGGCACTTTTGGAGAAGGACAATGTGTTTTTAATTGTACGGATTGAAGAACCGGACAGTCTGCCTTATGTAAGGGACTGGCTGCCTGCCTATTATGCGGATCAGGGTGTGGAAGTGACATTAGAAAAAGCAGACGGTATTTTTTCGGAAGGAAAAGAGATTTTTGCCATATATACAGTAAAAGAGGTAGAACCATGAGTCAATTAGTCAGTTTTGTAATTCCTTGCTATCGTTCGGCATTAACGCTTAAAAAAGTAGTGGAAGAAGTAGATACTGCCATGGCTGCAATAGAAGGCTATGAGTACGAGATGGTGTTAGTCAATGACTGCTCGCCGGATGAAACTCTCTCGGTTATCCGGACACTGTGCGGAGAAAATGAGAGAATAAAAGGAATTAATCTGGCCAGAAACTTCGGGCAGCATGCTGCACTGATGGCCGGGTTTGCCCATGCAACGGGCGATATTGTGGTATGTCTGGATGATGACGGACAGACGCCTGCCGATGAAGTGGGTAAACTGATTGCTGCCATTGAAGAAGGTGCAGATGTGGTATATGCAAAATATGAGCATAAAAAGCATTCCTGGTTCCGGAATTTCGGCAGTAAGCTCAACGACCTTATGACAAGGGTAATGCTGGGAAAGCCCAAGGATTTGTTTGTGTCCAGTTACTTTGCCATGAGACGTTTCGTGGCAGAGGAAATCAGCCGTTATGACAACGCTTTTCCTTATGTCATAGGTCTGGTACTGCGTACCACAAAAAATATTGTAAATGTAACGGTAACACACAGGGAAAGAGAAGTCGGTACCTCCGGCTATACACTGCGGAAGCTGATTAACCTATGGGTCAACGGGTTCACTTCTTTTTCTGTAAAGCCCCTGCGGATGGCAACTGTTATGGGAGCCTTATGTGCAGGAGGAGGATTTGTTTATGCCATTTACACCATTATAAAGAAATTTGTTAACCCGGCAGTGCCTGCAGGTTTTAGTTCCCTGATGTCAGCCATCTTGTTCATTGGGGGAATGTTGATGCTGATGTTAGGGCTCATTGGGGAATACATCGGCAGAATCTATGTCTGTATGAATCATTCGCCCCAGTATGTGATAAAAGAAGTAATTGAAACAAAGGGTTAAATATAGTATCATTAATCTAGTATATTGCGAAAAAAACGGATAGGAATGGTTGGAAAATGCGGGAACTGGAATACCCCTTTGACAGTGAATATATCTTAAAAAAAGCGAAAAGTATAAAGAAAGCGCTTCTGGCAGACGGCAGCAGCCGTATAGAAAAGAAGATAGCGGTTTTAGGCGGCAGCACTACACATGATATTATCAAGGTGCTGGAGCTTTTTTTGCTACACTATGGTATTGCACCTGTGTTTTATGAGTCTGAGTATGCACAGTACTGGCAGGATGCCATGTTTGACAATGAGGAGCTTCTTACCTTTGCACCGGATGTGATTTACATCCACACCAGTAACCGCAATATTACGGAATATCCCACACTTGCGGCTTCTGTGGCTGAGGTGGATGACTTGCTGGATAAAAGCTGTGAGCATTTTAAGGTTATGTGGGACAAGCTGAGAGAAACCTATAAATGCCCCATTATCCAGAATAACTTTGAATATCCCTATTACAGACTTCTGGGTAATAAGGAAGCTTGTGATATTCACGGACGGATTTCTTTTTTAAACCGTCTGAATGAAAAGTTTTATGAATATGCCAGAGAGAATGCCAATTTTTATATCAATGATATTGCATACCTGTCTGCCTGCTACGGCTTAGATAAGTGGGGAGACCCTTTTTACTGGCATATGTACAAGTATGCACTTTGCCTGCCGGCGATTCCCACCCTCAGCTTTAATGTGGCAAATATTATCAAATCCATCTACGGAAAAAATAAAAAAGCATTGGTGCTGGACTTGGACAATACCCTTTGGGGCGGTGTTGTGGGAGACGATGGTGTGGAAAATCTGGAAATCGGACAGGAAACCTCCATGGGACAGGTTTTTTCGGAGTTTCAGAGCTATATCAGGCAGCAAAAGGACATTGGCATTATGCTGAATGTCAGCTCCAAAAACGAAGAGGAAAATGCCCTGGCAGGCTTGCAGCACCCGGACGGTATCTTAAAGCCACAGGACTTTGTTACCATCAAAGCCAACTGGGAGCCTAAGAGTAAGAATGTGGCGGATATTGCCGCTGAATTAAATATTATGCAGGATGCACTGGTATTTGTGGATGACAATCCTGCGGAGCGGGAAATTATCCGGACACAGCTAAACGGTGTGGCGGTGCCGGAAATCGGCAGCCCGGAAGAATATATCCGCGTACTGGATCGTTCAGGATATTTTGAAGTAACCAATCTGTCGGAGGATGACAGAAACCGGAGCGACATGTACAAGGCCAATCTGGAGAGGAAGAAGCAGCAGGAGAGCTTCGGAGATTATAAAGAATATCTGAAATCACTGGAAATGCGGGGGACTATCAAGCCCTTTGAGTCTATGTATATGGCCCGGATAGCCCAGCTTACCAACAAGAGCAACCAGTTCAACCTGACGACGAAGCGGTATACCCAGGCAGAGATTGAACAGGCGGCAGCAGATAATGAAAAAATTACTCTCTACGGTAAACTGGAGGACAGATTCGGTGACAACGGCGTGGTATCGGTGCTGATTGGACATAAAGAGGGAAACGAGCTGCATATGGACCTATGGCTGATGAGCTGCCGGGTTTTGAAGAGAGACATGGAATTTGCCATGATGGATACACTGGTAGCGGCCTGCAAAAAAGCCGGCATTACGGAGATTAAGGGATACTATTATCCTACCGCCAAAAACAAAATGGTAGAGAAATTTTATGAATTGCAGGGCTTTATTTTAGAGTCGGAAGATGAACAGGGTAATACGGTATGGAGTTATCCGATACCGGAAAATTATGAGAATAAAAATCAGGTTATCACAGTAAATGAGGAGAGACTATGACAAGAGAAGCACTTTATGAACGTTTAAATGCAGTTTTTCAGGATGTTTTTGATGACGAGGATATTACCGTAAATGATGAGACCACCTCTGCGGATATTGAGGACTGGGACTCCCTGGAGCACATCAATCTGGTGTCTGCGGTAGAAAAAGAATTCGGCGTGAAATTTACCATGGGTCAGGTGGTGACCATGAAAAACGTAGGAGAGATGGTTGATATTATCTTAGCTGCCATTAACTAAGGAATTTGCACCTGTACAAAGCTTGCAGGTGCCGGAAAGGCAAGTTTTTAGATGAGCATAACTTCGTTTGCATTCCTATGCTGCTATGCGTTGCTGTTACTGTTGTATTATGTGATTCCCAAAAAGGCACAGTGGATGCTTTTGCTGATAGCAAGCATAGGATATTTTCTGACGGCAGGAAAGCCGTGGTTATTGATATACCCGGTGGCTGCCATCATAACAGTATATTGCGGAGCTTTGTATATTGACAGAGTGAAAGAGCAGAAAAAGAGAAAAACTGCTCTTTCACTTATTGTTGTTTTTTGCCTTCTGATATTAGCAGTATTAAAATATTGCAATTTTGGTGTGTATACATACAATGCATTAGTAATGCGGTTGCATTTTGCTGATAATTATCTGCAAGAATTTTCTTTTTTAGTTCCGCTGGGGCTTTCTTTTTACACGCTGGCATTGCTGGGATATGTGTATGATGTTTATTATGAAATTAGTAAACCGCAAAAGAATTTTTTTAAATTTGCATTGTTTGGTCTCTATTTTCCGGTAATAATATCCGGCCCGATAGTACGCTATCGTGATGTGGAAAAACAGTTATATGAAAAGCATGCTTTTGACTACCAACAGGTTACTTTTGGGTTGCAACGAATTTTATGGGGCTTCTTTAAAAAGCTTGTTATAGCAGAAAGGATGGCAGTAATTGTAAATACAGTTTATGGGGATTATGCGACATATCCGGGGACATATATAGTGTTAGCAACGGTTTGCTTCGCATTCCAACTTTATACAGACTTTTCCGGAGGAATGGATATTGTCATTGGTATTTCGGAAACCTTTGGTATAAAAGTGACCGAAAACTTTAACACACCTTTTTTTTCTCGTTCGATGCAGGAATTTTGGAGAAGGTGGCATATTACACTCGGGGGGTGGTTGAAGGATTATCTGTTTTATCCGTTACTTCGTACTCATACAATTGTAAAACTGCAGGAATATGCTAAGAATAAATTTGGCAAAAAGATTGGAAAGAGGATTGCTACCTATGTAGCGATGTTTGTTTTGTGGTTTGCCGTAGGAATGTGGCATGGGGGATCTTGGAAATTTATTGTAGGCTCGGGATTGTTACATTGGTTCTATATTGTTATGGGAGAGGTTTTGGAACCGGCATGGAAACAATTGAGAACGGTTTTAAGGGTAAAGAAAGAAAATATATTGTTTCGTTTCTTTCAGCAGGTTAGAACATTTTTATTAGTGTGTAGTGGTTTTTTGTTTTTTAGGTCTGATAGTTTGTCTTCCGCATGTGCAATGTACAAAAGTCTATTTACAACATGGAATCTGGCAGTGCTATGGAATGGAGGTATACTGGCACTAGGATTGGATGCTATTGAACTGACAATTGCGGTAGTTTCATTGCTCATTCTGCTGGTTGTATCAGTATTGCAACAGAAGATATCTGTGAGAGAGAGATTGGCAAAGAAAAATATTCTTTTCCGGTGGGCTATTTTGTATGCATTATTGTTCTATGTGATATTGTTAGGATATTATGGACCGGGGTATAGTGCTACGGAGTTTATCTATCAAGGATTTTAGGAGGTAGTCATGAGGATAAAACAGACTATAAAAGCAATTTTGTTTGTGGCTATCTTTTTGTTTATATTGCAATCAGTAACTTATATGCTGCGGACAAACGGTAATATTAAAGAGATTTTTGTAGGCTTTTATGCAGAACCGGAAGATACCATTGATGTGATTTTAATTGGTTCCAGTCCGGTTTATCCATATTATATTGCTCCGCAGATATGGGGAGAATATGGTATTGCCTGCTATCCGCTTTCCAGCAATCAACAGCGTCCGCGGGCGGCAACGTATCTGGTAGAAGAAGCATTGAAGACACAAACACCTAAACTATTTGTGTTTGAGGTGCGTCAGTATATATATCCGGAAAGTACTATGATGGAGAATATGGCATTTACGAGAGGGGTTACAGATAATCTTAAATATTCATGGAATCGTTTTGCGGCGATTAACGATATGGTGCCTGAGGTTTCAGAAAGATATACCTATTATTTTGATATTTTTAAGTATCATTCTAACTGGAAAACCATAATATTGCCTGACCAGTATACAGCATTTTCTTATGAAAGACAACACCCACTTAAAGGATATACTGTGAATACCAATGTTGTACCTACGGTGGGTAGAGATTGTACCATGATAACAGAGACAGCACCAATACCAGGAGAACAGGAAGAACAGTTGTACAGGCTGTTAGAGTATTTGAAGGAAAATAAATTAGAAGCCCTGTTTATTGTATCACCTATGCGAATGTCGGATATGGAGAAGAAGCAATTTAATTATATAGAGACGATAGTGACTTCTTATGGATATAATTATGTGAATTTTAATGATTATTATAAAGAAATGGGATTGAATTTTGCATCGGATTTTTATGATAACGGAGTACACACCAATACATTAGGAGCAGGTAAGTGTACAGCGTTTTTTGGAAAATATATTAGTGAGAATTACGGATTTGAAGACAAAAGAGAGGATGAAAATTATCAATCATGGAATGAAGCATATGTATATTGGCTGACGTGCCGGGAAGTTGCCTTGCAGGAAATAGAAGAAAAGATTACAAATAGGAAATATGGAAATACGGAGGTGGCGGAATGAACAACTATACTTTTGAGGAAATTCAAGTAGGAATGGAAGAATCTTTTACAGTAAAGGTTACGCATGAGATGATGGAAAAGTTTTTACAGATTACGGGTGATGTTAATCCATTGCATACAGAATCGGCGTTTGCAATAGAAAAAGGTTATAGTAGTTGCGTGGTGTATGGGATGCTTACGGCTTCTTTTTTGTCTACATTGGCAGGCGTCTATCTGCCGGGTAAAAATAGTCTGATACATAGTGTGGAAACAAAATTTGTTAGGCCGGTTTTTGAAGGAGATACTTTGGTGGTACATGGAAAGGTAACAGAGAAAAATGAACTGTTTTCAGTGTTTTCCCTAAAGGTGGAAATAAGAAATCAGAATAATGAAAAAATTTTACGTGGAAATATGCAGATTGGAGTTTTGCAGAATGGAAAATAAGGTATATCTGATTACAGGGGCTTCTTCAGATGTAGGACTTGCATTTATAAGAGATTTGGAGGAAAAAACAAGGAAAGCATCTGCACAAGCAATAGTGTTTGCACACTATGCTTCCAACGAAGAACAGTTGAATGCATTGAGAACAGAATTGCAGGCGGTTGAGCTGGTAACCATAGGAGCGGATTTCAGTAAAGAGGAAGAAATAGAAGGTTTCATTGAACGGATAAAAGAAAATAGCGAGTGTCCGGATTATATTGTGCATCTTCCTGCTTCTAAATTTGAATATACACGTATGAAACAATTTGACTGGCAACAGGTACAGCGGGATTTGGAAATCCAAGTTCACTCTTTGGGAGAAATTGCTAAAGTCTTTTTGCCTAAAATGGCAAAAAGAAAAAGGGGAAAAGTGGTAGTTATGTTGACTGCATATACAATTGGTATGCCTCCAAAATTTATGTCACAATATGTGCTGACAAAATACGCATTGTTAGGGCTTATGAAAAGCATGGCGGTTGAATATGCAGATAAGGGAGTGAATGTGAATGGTGTTTCACCGAATATGATGGAAACGAAATTTTTGGATAATATTGATGAAAAAATTGTGACAATGACTAGGGAGGCAAGTATATTGAAAAGAAATGTTGACTTGTCGGAAGTAATAGCGACAATTCATTTCCTACTGTCAGATGGTGCCAGTTATATGAATGGAGTGAACCTCAATTTGAGTGGCGGCGACAGATAGAATATGTGGATAAGTTGTAAAGAAAAGGCAGTTGTGGTATACTAATAAGATTGAAAGGAAGCATAAAAACCGATATGGATAAAACAATTCAGACGACAATCAGTTTAAAACGGGCTATGCAATCGGCAGTTGTGCTTTTGGCTCTGCTCTTATTACTGGCAATGTGGCCTTTTTCCCGGATAAAGCATACCCAGGTTTTCGGAAGTCTGGATACGGAAGGTATGGATATTGTCCATGTGGAAGGACAGCTTATGCAGAAGTTCATTCCGAGAACCACGGGACTTTCCTATCTGACAATTTATCTGGCCAATGAAGACACAGAAGCAGATGATTATTTTATGTTTACCTTGTATGATCAAAATATGCAGCTTCTGGACTGGAAAGAGATTTTTGTAGGAAAATTGTCCTTGCCCGGAGAATGCCGGATTACGATTGGAGAAGAACTGATACCGGGAAGTGTGTATTATTATACCATCGACAATGCGGCAGGCCTTGAACTACAGATAGGGGTAAGGGACTCCGGAGAAATACCGGAAGAAGCAAAAGAGGCATATTTCTATGGAGTGGCAGATCCCTGGGTAGTAATTGACACGGCATATGAGTATCAAAATCTTTTAAGCATTAAGCGTCTGCTTTTTTATAGTGCGTGTACACTCATGGCAGGTGCGGGACTGGTTTTGCTGCTGGAGAAACTGATGCATAAGAGTACTATGCCGGTACGTATCGATACAGGCGTCAGAATAGCCGGAGCAACCTTGGCCCTGGGGGCAGCCCTGTGGGCAGCCTGGCAGGTGTTTCCGGCAAGAAGATTTTCCATGGCGGCCGTAGATATTGTGTTTTATGAAGCGGGGATTTTGTTATTTGCAGCTTATGCTTTATATAGTCTTCTCCATAAAAGGGAAACTGTAAGGGTGAATATACAGATACGGGAAATTGTGCAAAAAGTTCCGGGACTCTTACAGACTTTGGCATTTGTAGTAGTTTTGCATGGGGCAACCCGGTATGTGAATGCACTCTGCAACCATGACCAGGCGATGGGAAAAGGTATTCTTTTGCTGGGATTTGCACTGGTCATTCTCTGCGGCTTTGAAAAGAAAGAAATTATCAACTGGTACAACGGCGTATATCTGCTGCCAGTAGGCTTTTTTGCATGGCGTTATGCCACGCAGGTGTTTGAAACCGTGGAGCAGGCAGAGGAAGCACCGATATACGCATGGGCATATTTTTTGTGGGGCTTTGTCGTTTTAAATGCCATAAGGATTTTGATAAGTAAAGGAAAACAGAAGATATCCGTTGTATATGGAGTAACGCTGGTTTTACTGTTTGCGGAACTCATCCGCAGCAGAAATACCCGGACATGGCCCATAGACATGGCAGTATTCTGGGGGTTGTTTGCCCTCAGAGTCATTGGTAAAGGCAAAGTAAGGGAGTATCTGTACCGTTTTTCCAACGGCACATTTATTCATTATATTTGGATTAGTATCTATGCAATGCTTTACAGACCCTTTCACTACTTTTATTACATTCGCTATCCCGGTATCTTTCATACCGTTACGATGGCATCGGTGTATTTTATGTTAGTATTGGGACTTGCACTGGTGCGTTTTTTGGCAGTATATAAAAGAAACGGCAGTCTAAAGAGTTGCTTTAAGGAAATCGGGCTGTTAGGCATGATTACGGCACAACAGCTTCTGACCCTGTCCCGGACGGGAATTTTGGCGATGATAGTTCTGATTCCGTTTGTGTTAATACTGACTACAGTGACGGAATTTAAGGATGGTATCAAGGGGCTGATGAAAAGACTGGTAGTATATGTGGTAATGGGAATTGGCTTTTTTGTTATGGCCTTTACCGCATACCGCATTGTACCGGCGGTGGTAAGTGAGCCGTTTATTTATGAGATAGAACAATTTGCGGGTTCCGTATTGCCCGGGGAAGAGTGGGATTCGTTGTGGTTTGCTACTGTACCGCGATTTTTCGGCATGGCGGAGGAGAGGATTTCTTACAATGGTGATGCCGGGGAGAGTGCTTCACAGGAAGAGGCGGCACAGGGGACGGAAACAGCTCAAGAACCGGCAAGTGCACTGGATACCTACAGTAACGGCAGAATGGATATTTTTAAAGCCTATATTGATAAGCTAGACTGGAAAGGGCATGACAGCTTAAGCCTTCAAATAGAAGGTGGAGAACTTATCAGCCATGCACACAATTCTTTCTTGCAGACAGCTTATGATTATGGATTGGGAGCGGGTATTTTCTTTTTGGGCTTCTGTGTTTTTGCGGGAATCAGAAGTGTTGTTTATTATAAGTATCACAAAGAGGAAGAAACAGGTTTACTGCCTATGGTGGTTTTGGTAATTTTTGGAGTCTGCGGTATGGTAGAAAGGGTATTTTTTCCATACTATGCTATCGGTTTTGCCTTTTTGTTTGTGTTGGCATTGCTTTTACCAAAATGTAAAGAAGAATCTGTAAAGTAGGAAGGTTAGAATGAAAAAGATAAATACGGCATTGGTGTATAGAAGAATATTTTTGATTATATATGATGTTTTGGCAGTGGTGGCATCCTCGGTTTTAGCACTGCTTATCCGCTATGAATTCGTTTATAGGGATATTGATGAGAAGTTTCTGGATTCTATTTATTCTTTTATGCCTTTGACAGTGCTGATTACATTGGTTGTATTTGCATTGTTACGTTTGTATAACAGTCTCTGGGCATTTGCAGGTGTAAATGAAATGCAGAATATTGTAGTGGCGTGTGGTATTATCACCATATTAAACGGACTGGGACTTATGCTGTTTCATAAACTGGTTCCCAGAAGCTACTATTTTATGTTTGTATTTCTGCTCATTTGTTTTACCTTTGCAAGCCGGTTCAGTTACCGCTTTTTGCGTGGATTAAGACAGAAAAATGCAAAAAGGGAAAAAGGAATCAATATTATGATTATCGGTGCCGGTGAGGCTGCCAATATGATTATCAAGGAAATACTGGGCAGCAGGTATACCAGTATGTGCATCCGGTGTATTATTGATGATGATCCCAATAAACATGGCAGATATATACAGGGAATTAAGGTGGTTGGCGGCAGGGATAAAATCAAAGAAGCGGTGGATACCTTTTCTGTTGATGAAATCTTTATTGCCATGCCTTCTGTGCCCAAGTCGGTAACCAGTGCCATTATCGATATTTGTAAGGATACAAACTGCAAGCTTAGGACGCTTCCCGGTATGTACCAGCTGGTAAATGGGGAGGTCAACGTAAGTCAGCTTAAGGATGTAGAGGTAGAAGATCTGTTGGGGCGGGATCCGATTGTGGTGGATTTGGATTCTATCCTGGGATATGTGCAGGACAGATGCGTTCTGGTGACAGGAGGCGGCGGCTCCATCGGGAGCGAGCTTTGCAGACAGATAGCTTCCCACAAGCCTTCCAAGCTGATTATTGTAGATATTTATGAAAATAATGCTTATGATATTCAGCAGGAATTGAAACAGAAATATCCCCAACTGCAATTGGTGGTATTGATTGCTTCTGTGAGAAATACGAATCGTATGAACAGTATTTTTGAAAAGTACAAGCCCGATATTGTATATCATGCAGCGGCCCATAAGCATGTGCCGCTTATGGAGGACAGCCCCAACGAGGCAATTAAAAACAATGTATTCGGAACCTGGAAAACTGCACAGGCAGCGGCCACTTACGGGGCAAAGAAATTTGTACTGATATCTACAGATAAAGCAGTCAATCCTACCAACATTATGGGTGCCTCCAAGCGTATCTGTGAAATGATTGTCCAGACCTTTAACAGACACTACGACACGGAATTCGTGGCAGTACGTTTCGGTAATGTGCTGGGCAGCAACGGCAGCGTTATTCCGTTGTTTAAGCGGCAGATTGAAATGGGTGGACCGGTAACGGTAACACATCCGGATATTATCCGTTACTTTATGACGATACCGGAAGCAGTATCCTTAGTGCTGCAGGCTGGTGCCTATGCAAAGGGCGGCGAGATTTTTGTTCTGGATATGGGAGCACCGGTAAAAATACTGGATTTGGCGAAAAACTTAATTCGTTTATCCGGTTACAAAGTGGATGAAGATATTAAAATTGAGTTTACCGGACTTCGCCCCGGTGAAAAGCTCTATGAGGAGCTTTTGATGGACGAAGAGGGACTGCAGGAAACCGAGAACAAGCTGATTCATATCGGAAAGCCCATTGAAATAGATGAAATGCGGTTCTTTAAACAGTTAGATGAGTTAAATAAAGCAACTCAGTCGGAATGTGCAGATGTAAAGCAGATAATTAAGGAAATCGTTCCAACATACAATGGTACTAGGCAATAAAGTATAATATAAGGCTAGAGGACTTAGACGTATGGCAAAGAAATCGAAAAAAGAAATCCGGATTCTGTTTACAAGTGTAGGCAGAAGAGTAGAATTGGTACAGGCTTTTAAAAATGCAGCGGAAGAATTATTGTTATCGGTAAAAGTATATGGAGCGGATCTTTCGGATACAGCACCGGCACTTTGCTTTTGCGATGTTCAGATGAGGGTATGCAGGATATCTGATGAAAATTATATTCCGTTACTTTTACGCATCTGTGAGGAAAATGAAATTGATTTATTGATTCCTACAATAGATACTGATTTATTACTTTTGGCACAACATAAGAACAGTTTTGGGGAAATAGGAACAAAAGTATTCATTAGCTCTCCGGAGATGGTATCTTATTGCAGGGATAAGCGGAGAACAGCAGAATTATTTAAGAGATGTGGACTGCTTGCACCAGAGTCCTTTGGAGAGGTGGAAAATTACAATCTGGGGTATCCGGCATTTATTAAACCGTTAGACGGCAGTTCTAGTGTAGATGCTTATAAAGTGTCAGACAAGCAGGAATTGCAGGAATATGCGGGACGGATAGCCAACTATGTGATTCAGCCATTTGTTGAAGGAACTGAATATACTGTAGATATTATGTGTGATTTTGAGGGGAATCCTCTTTTTATTACCCCACGGGAAAGAATTGCGGTCAGAGGGGGAGAGGTTTTAAAGACAAAGATTGTTCAGGATGAACAGATCATTGAAGAAAGTAAGCAGTTAATAGATGTGTTTAAGCCTTGTGGACCGATTACAGTGCAGCTAATCCGCACAACTGACAAAAAGGATTATTTTATAGAAATAAATCCAAGATTTGGTGGAGGTGCACCCTTGTCTATGAAAGCAGGGGCAGATGCCGCGAAGGTGGCAATAAAGCTTTTGGCTGGCGAGGCGGTGGAGTATGTGGAAACTGCTGCACGGGATGGAGCAGTTTACAGCCGTTTTGATCAAAGTATATGCATTGGTACGCAGAAAGCATATAAAGCAAATAAAGTAACAGATTTGAAAGATATATATATGGGATATGCAGCGGTTGTTTTTGACTTAGATGATACACTTTATTCCGAAAAAGAATATGTTAAGAGTGGATATCGGAAGGTGGCAGTGGAGGTCTTAAAGGATGTTGATGCATATGAGAGATTGTGGAAAGCTTTTGAAGAAGGAAAGCCTGCAATAGATACAGTGCTTTTGGAAACAGAAATTTATTCAGAGGAGTTAAAGGCAGAGTGCTTGAAGGTATATAGAGACCAATTGCCGGATATCCATTTGTATGAAGGCGTTAAGGAGATGCTTGAAGATTTACGGAAAGCTGGTAAAAAAACAGGCATTATCACGGATGGAAGGGTGGTAGGACAAACCAATAAAATAGAGAAGCTTGGTTTGCATGAATTGGTGGATGAAATTATTGTCACCGATGAACTGGCAGGACACGGTAATGCAAAACTCTTTAGAAAGCCCAATAATATTGCATTTGAAATTATGCAAAGGAGATTAAATGTAAGGTTTGAAGAAATGATATATGTGGGAGACAATTTAGCGAAAGATTTTGTTGCTCCCCAAAAGTTAGGTATGGCTTATGCATATGTAGATAATATAGAAGGAATATATAGGGGGAATTAAGATGAACATCCTGATGTTTACAAGATCTATGTGCATGGATGGAGTAACTACATGTGTTATCGATTTTTCAAATTGTCTGCATCAAAAGGGACACAATGTTTCCGTATGCGGAAAAAGAGACACAGAAACTTACCGTTTGGAGGAAGGTGTGTCTTTCTTTGATGTAAACTTTTATGTTAAAACACCATGGGGAGTTTTAAAAAACATTAGCAAGCTGTGCAAAGTAGTAAAAGAACAAAAGATAGATGTTATCCATTGCCACTGGCGTTTTACAACGATATATGCCCAAATAGTACATTTGCTAACCGGAGTAGACACTATTTGGCAGAATCATCTGATTCCTATTCCTCATAGTTTCTTTTACAGACTGATGACTTTTTATGGCAAAAAGGCTGTGGCCATATCCTATGACGGCAGTGTTTTCCTTCGTGAGAAATTGCGAATACCGGCAAAGAAGATTAAGAAGATAAATAATGGTATTGATTTGAAAAAATATAGACGAATTACTGATGAAGAATGTGTAGAATTAAGAAAACAATATGGTATACAGCAGGATGAAAAAGTAATTGTTCTGTTTGCAAGACTGGCAGCGGTTAAAGGGCATAAGTTTTTACTGGATGCGGCAAAAAAATTACAATTGCAATATAAACTGATATTTACCGGTGAAAGTGATGGTACTTATAAACAGGAATTGGAACAGTATATTAAGGAATGTGATTTAGAAGAGAAGGTTATCTTTACAGGAAATGTAACGGCAAATGAGATCCTGTCCATAGCAGATGTTATGGTACTGCCAAGTAAGATAGAGGGCTTTCCGATAGCGGTTATAGAAGCTTTTGCTTTGCGAGTACCGGTTGTTCGAACTAAAGAAGGCGGATATGAAGATGTTAAAGATTGTGTTGACGGAGTGCAATATGGAGATGTGAATACGCTGGCAGAGTTGTTGGAAAAGAATTTGTCTATGGGCGATGAGATAAAACAGAGGGTAGAACGAGCGTATAAAAAGGCAGTAAAGACGTGGGATTTGAATGTGGTGATAGATTCGTATTTGGATGTTTATGCGGAAAGATAAATTATCTTGTAAAACATATAGGCTGGCAGATATAGAATTTGAAAAAGGAATGGTGTATATGAGTAAAAAAAGAATATATTTGTCTTCTCCTACCATGCACGGGGAAGAGCAAATGTTTATCAAGGAGGCATTTGATACTAACTGGGTAGCTCCGTTAGGACCTAATGTGAATGCATTGGAAAAAGAATTGGCAGAGTATGCAGGTATTGGTTATGCTTCGGCACTGAGTGCAGGAACAGCAGCAATTCATCTGGCATTGAAAATTCTGGGAATAGGTGAAGGAGATGTGGTGTTTGTTTCTTCGCTGACCTTTAGTGCGACATGTAACCCTATTGTATATGAGAAAGCAAAGCCGGTATTTATTGATTCAGAGACTGATACATGGAACATGGATCCCGTAGCTTTGAGAAAAGCATTTGAAAAATATCCAAATCCGAAAGCAGTTATTGTGGTACATTTATATGGTACACCGGCAAAACTGGATGAGATTATAAGCATTTGCAAGGAATATAATGTGCCTTTGATAGAAGATGCGGCAGAATCCCTGAGTAGCACGTATAAAGGAAAACAAACAGGAACTTTTGGGAAGATTGGTGTTTATTCTTTTAACGGTAATAAGATTATTACGACTTCAGGAGGCGGTATGTTGGTTTCAGAGGACGAGGAGATTACGAAAAAGGCAACTTTTCTGGCTACACAGGCAAGAGATCCGGCAAGGTATTATCAACATTCACAAATTGGTTATAATTACAGGATGAGTAATATCACTGCCGGAATCGGCAGAGGGCAGTTGTTACATCTTGAGGAGCATAAGACACTGAAAAAAGCTATTTATAGCCAATATCAGAAAGCGTTTGAGGATATTCCCGAAATTTGCATGAATCCATTGAATTCTGACGGTGATGCTAACTGCTGGTTATCCTGTATTACAATAGATAGTGCAAGTAATGTGACACCGGATATGATAATGGATGCTTTAGAAGAGGAAAATATAGAATCCAGACCGATATGGAAACCACTGCATATGCAGCCGGTCTTTGCGGATTATGAGCTTATTCGTGCAGGCTCCGGCCAAAGTGTCGCAGAGGATATTTTCTCCAGAGGCTTATGCCTGCCCAGTGACATTAAAAATACAAGTGAAGATATGAAATTAATTATTCGTACAATTAGAAAATGTTTTGGAAAGTAGAGAGTTATGTATAAACACTTTTTTAAGAGATTACTGGATATTATCTGCTCGGGACTGGGACTTGTTCTTTTGAGTCCGCTATTACTTATATTAACAATTCTTGTGAGGATAAAACTGGGAAGTCCTGTTTTATTTAAGCAGAAACGACCAGGAAAAAATGAAAAGATATTTATGTTATATAAATTCCGTACCATGACGGACAAAAAGGATGTAAATGGCGAATTGCTGCCTGATGAAGAGAGACTTACCAAATTTGGAAGAATCCTGCGTTCAACCAGTTTAGATGAATTACCGGAGCTATGGAATATATTTAAGGGTGATATGAGTCTGGTTGGTCCCCGTCCCCTGTTAGTGCAATATTTGCCGCTATACAATTCGGTACAGAAACGCAGGCATGAAGTGAGACCGGGGATAACCGGATATGCACAGGTCAATGGACGTAATAGTATTTCATGGGAAGAAAGATTTGAATTGGATGTACATTATGTAGACAATATTTCTTTTCTGATGGATTGTAAGGTTCTTTTTAAAACGGTGTTTACGGTTTTGAAGAGGGATGGAATTCATAGTGCCACATCTGTTACGATGGAACCCTTTCAGGGAAGTAAGCATGTAGAATAAATGATTGCGGGTGAAAAAGGATAAATATGAGGAAAGTTCTTATTTTAGCAAATTCTTCAGTGGGATTATACGGATTTAGAAATGAATTGGTCTTAGAATTACTAAAGAAGTATAAAGTTTTTATATCGGTTCCCGATGAGATGAGTGCGAAAGAATTGCAGGAGGAAGGCTGCGAAATTGTATATACACCGATTAACAGGCGAGGGGTCAATCCGGTAGAGGATTTAAAGCTGTTTCTAATTTATAAAAAGCTCTTGAAAAGGATAGAACCGGATTTGGTATTAACTTATACGATAAAACCTAATATCTATGGAGGATATGTCTGTAAACAAAAGAAAACCCCTTATATATCTACTATAACCGGTTTGGGAACAAGCTTTCAGAAGGAAGGATTCTTGAAAAGACTGATTGCGAAAATGTACCGGATAGGATTAGCAAAAGCAGATTGTGTGTTTTTCCAAAATGCCAATAATCAGGAAATTTTCCGGGAGTACAAAATTGGCGGTAAAAAGAGTGTGCTGGTAAATGGTTCAGGAGTAAATCTGGACAAATATCCGTTACAGGAATATCCTATAGAAGGTAAAACACATTTCCTGTTTGTTGGAAGAGTTATGAAGGAAAAAGGTGTCGAAGAGTTTTTAGAGGCGGCACAATTATTACATGATGACAGTACAGATTTTTGGATATTAGGTTATTGTGATGAAGATTATCAGAGCAAACTGGAAGAGTATGAAAGGAATGGAATTATTCGGTATGAAGGCTTTCAGACGGATATGGGACATTACTATACAGAGGCTTCAGTGGTGGTGCTTCCTACCTATCATGAGGGAATGTCCAATGTGCTAATGGAGGCTTCTGCTACGGGGCGTCCTGTCATAGCGACAAACATCAGCGGCTGTAAAGAAATCTTTGAAGATGGTCTGACCGGATTTGGCTGCGAGCCTAAAAACAGCGAAAGCCTGATTGCTGCCATGAAACAATTTTTAGCATTGAATATAGAGGAACGTGCTGAAATGGGGCGAAATGCCCGAAAAAAGATGGAACGGGAATTTGACAGAAGGCAGGTAACTGATGTATATATAAAAGAGATTAATAGAATTCTGAACAGTTGATAAACTATAAAAATATAGGGAAGGATATGGATAAAATGGGCTTGTATGAAAAACTTTTAAGCGGAGAAGAAAAATTATCATTGGTAGGCTTAGGCTATGTAGGTATGCCGATTGCCGTAGCATTTGCCAAAAAGATTAAAGTAGTGGGATTTGATTTGAATGAGAAGAAAATTGAACTCTACAAAAACGGTATTGACCCTACCAACGAAGTTGGGAATGAAGTGATTAAAAATACCACAGTAGAATTTACGGCAGATGCATCTAAACTGAAGGAGGCAAAATTCCACATCGTAGCAGTGCCTACCCCTGTAAATGATGACCACACACCGGATCTGACCCCGGTAGAGGGTGCCAGCCGCATCTTGGGACAGAATTTGACGAAAGGCTCTGTGGTCGTGTTTGAATCTACCGTATATCCCGGTGTAACCGAGGATATCTGTGTGCCGATTCTGGAAAAAGAGTCCGGCTTAAAGTGTGGTGTGGATTTTAAGATTGGCTACTCTCCCGAGAGAATTAACCCCGGCGATAAGGTACACCGCTTAGAAACCATAACCAAGATTGTGTCCGGTATGGACGCAGAGTCCTTAGATGAAATTGCAAAGGTTTATGAGCTGGTTGTAGAAGCAGGCGTATACCGTGCGGAATCCATCAAGGTGGCAGAAGCAGCAAAGGTAATTGAAAACAGCCAGCGTGATATCAACATTGCATTTATGAACGAATTGTCTATTATTTTTAATAAAATGGGCATTGATACCCAGTCTGTTTTAAAGGCAGCAGGTACCAAATGGAACTTCCTTAAGTTCTATCCCGGTCTGGTGGGCGGACACTGTATCGGTGTTGATCCTTACTATCTGACCTACAAGGCAGAACAGTTAGGCTATCACTCCCAGATTATTTTGTCCGGACGCCGTATCAATGACGATATGGGTAAATATGTGGCAGAGAGTATGGTAAAGAATCTGATTAAGGCAGACCTCTCCGTAAAGAATGCCAGAGTGGCTATTTTAGGCTTTACCTTTAAGGAAAACTGCCCCGACACCAGAAACACAAAGGTTATCGATATTTATAATGAATTGGTGGAATACGGTATTACTCCTCTGGTAGTAGACCCGGCGGCAGACGCAGAGGAAGCAAAACGGTTGTATGGTATTACCTTCGGCAAGATGGAGGATATTAAGGATATGGATGCCGTGATAGTTGCGGTGGCCCACAATGAATTTTTAAAGTTCACCAAGGAAGATATTGCGACCTTCTACAATCCGTCCCATAAGCAGAAGGTGCTTTTGGATATTAAGGGTCTGTTCAACCGTAAGGAATTTGAAGAGGCAGGTTACAATTACTGGAGACTGTAGGAGGAAAATCATGGGCTATAAAAATCTGAAATTTGACAAAGACAGTGTATTTTTAGTAACCGGCGGTGCCGGATTTATTGGCTCCAATCTGTGTGAAGCCATTATTGAGATGGGATATACCGTAAGATGTCTGGACAACCTTTCCACCGGAAGCTATGACAATGTGGCACATTTAGAGGAAAGTGACCGTTTTACCTTTATCAAGGGAGATATCAGGGACTTGGATACTTGTATGGAGGCCTGCAGGAATGTGGATTATGTACTGAATCAGGCTGCATGGGGGAGCGTTCCCAGAAGTATTGAAATGCCTCTGTTGTACGAGGAAATCAATATTCGCGGCACCCTGAACATGATGGAAGCCGCAAGACAGAACGACGTGAAAAAATTTGTTTACGCCTCCAGCTCTTCTGTATACGGAGACCATCCTGTACTTCCCAAGAAGGAGGGACAGGAGGGTAATCTGCTTTCTCCCTATGCACTGACTAAGAGGGTGGATGAGGAATACGGTAAACTCTACAAAAAGCTGTACGGACTGGATACCTACGGACTCAGATACTTCAATGTATTCGGCAGAAGACAGAACCCGGAGGGGATGTATGCAGCCGTTATTCCGAAGTTTATCAAGCTGTTATTAAATGACGAGGTACCCACCATCAACGGTGACGGCAGACAGTCTCGTGATTTTACCTATATTGACAACGTAATTGAAGCCAACTTAAAGGCTTGTCTGGCATCCGGTGAGGCAGGCGGCGAAGCCTTCAACATCGGTGCGGGCGGCAGAGAGTTTCTGATTGATATTTATTATGCACTGTGTGACGCACTGGGCAAGAAGGTGGAACCTAATTTTGGTCCGAATCGTGCCGGCGATATCAGGGATTCCAATGCGGATATCACCAAGGCAAGAGAGCTTCTGGGCTATGACCCGGAATACGATTTTGAAAAGGGCATTGCACTGGCAATTGACTGGTATAAAGAGAATCTGTAAAAATCAGTAGAAGCCTGTCAGGAAGCGGTGACAGGCTTCTACCGGGCACTGAGCGGAGAAAACGGATATGAAATATCAGGTTGTGGTTTTCGGAGTCAAGGATACTACCGAAAAAATTGTGGAATATATACAGAACAACATCTGTAAGGTGGATTTGGTGGTAACCATCAGTAAAGAAGTGCTGAATAAAAACCAGGTGTCCGGCTTTAAGGGACTTTCCGTGCTGACGGAAAAGTACGGTATTCCTGTGCGGGAAGTGGACAGCTATGCCTTAAAGGATGAAAAGACACAGGCCTTCTTTGCGGAGAATGAGTTTGATATCGGGATTTCCATGGGCTGGCAGAGACTGATTCCGGCAGAAGTATTGGAACGTTTCCGGTATGGTGTATACGGTTTCCACGGGAACTGCGGTTATCTGCCCTTTGGCAGAGGCCGCTCGCCTTTAAACTGGTCCATCATTAATGGCGATACCCGCTTTATTTTGAACCTGTTTCGGTATGATGAAAAGGCGGACAGTCCCAATGTTTTTGCAAATGAAATGTGTGCCATTACCCCCCATGATACGGTGCGGAGTATGCAGTATAAAAATGTGATCTGCTCCCGGAACCTGATAAAGAAATTGTTAAAGGCCTACAAAGAAGACAATATTCAGATAAAGCAGGAGTCAAAGGACTTTGATACTTGGTACGAGAAAAGAACGGCTGCGGATGGAAAAATAGATTTCCATGGCCGCACCAGAGATATTTATAACTTAATCCGCGGCGTAACGGCACCGTTTCCGGGAGCCTTTGCCTATGTGGGAGAAAGAAAGGTGCTTATATGGGAGGCGTATCCCTTTGATGAAATTCTGGATTTCTCCGCATATGCACCGGGTGAGGTAATTGCAGTGTTTGACAACCAGCCCATTGTGAGAACCGTGGACGGCTCCCTGCTCATTCGTAAGTATGAGTCGGATAAGCCATTATGTGCCGGCGAGATTTTAGCGTAGCTGTAAGCACGGTACGGAGAGTTCGTAAGAGAACATGGATTGGGGTAAGGAAACGTAGAGATGAAAATTGCAGTTCGTATGGATGATATTACACCGGATATGGATTGGGAAAAATTTCTGGCTTTTAAGGAAATATTAGATACTTTTGGTATCAAACCCTTAATAGGTGTAGTACCGGATAACCGGGATGAAAATCTGCACAGAGCCAAAGAGGCCGGTGATTTCTGGGAATACATAAAGGAATTACAGGAAGAGGGCTGGAGTATAGCACTCCATGGCTGGCGGCACCTTTATACGACAAAAAAGGGAGGCTTGTTTCCTTTAAACCGCTTTTCTGAGTTTGCGGGCGTCCCTTACGAAAAGCAAAAAGAAATGTTGCAGGATGGAACGGATATTTTAAGGCAGCATGCTATTCATACGGATATATTTATGGCACCGGCCCACTCCTATGACAAAAATACACTGAGAGCCTTGCGGGAATTGGGATATACCCGCATGACGGACGGCTTTGGTAAAAAGCCCTATATTTGGCAAAAAATAACCTTCTATCCCATATCCTTCATGTTGGGGCGGAGTTTAAAAAAGAAAACCGGTTACACCACTATGGTAATCCACGCCAACGAAATCAGTGACGAAGGCATGGAACGCTATAGAAGGATGTTTGCGGAGCATAAGGATACATTTATTTCATATAGTGAATATCTGCAGCAGGAAAGCAGCAGAAGAGGTGCATTGGGGCGTTGCAGGGAATATGTGCTGGCAAATGTCAAACGCTGGTTAGTAAAATTGAAAGGATAAATTTTTATGAGTGAACCCATAAGGATACTTCACGTGTTGGGCGGCTTAAGCTTAGGTGGTGCAGAAAGCCGCATTATGGATTTGTACCGCAATATAAACAGAGAAGAGTTACAGTTTGATTTTCTGGTACATTCTGCAAAAGAAGAACATTTTGATAAAGAAGTGAAAGCCTTGGGAGGGAATGTGTACCGCATTCCCCGTTTTAAAATATATAACTGGTTTCAGTATAAAAAAGCCTTAAAACAGTTTTTTACTGAGCATAAAGAGTTCAGGGCGGTGCATGGGCATATGACCAGCACGGCCTCCATTTATCTGCCTATAGCAAAAAAAGCGGGAGTGCCTGTTACCCTTGCACACGCCAGAAGTGCCGGAGTGCCCGGCGGTTTAAAGGGACTTCTGACAAAGTGGCTGAGAAGCTCCCTAAAGCACAAGACCGATTATTGTCTGGCATGCTCCAAGGAAGCAGGAGAAGCGGTGTTTGGAAAGAAATGGTCCGCACAGGGAAAGGTAGAAGTCATACCTAACGCTATTGCTGCAAACAAATACGTTTATGACGAGAGTGTCAGAAAAGAGAAACGAAAGGAACTGGGTATAGACGATAAGCTGGTTATCGGTCATGTAGGCAGCTTTAGAGAACCGAAAAACCACGTTTTCCTGATACAGATATTTGCAGAAATTTATAAAAAGAGACCGGATGCAGTCCTTCTGCTGTTAGGAGAAGGTACATTGATGGAACAGATAAAAAAGCAGGTGGAAGAAGCTGGACTTAAAGACGTGGTAAGATTTCTCGGCAATCAGGGAAATGTAAGTCCCTATTATCAGGCAATGGATTATCTGGTATTTCCTTCTCTGTTTGAGGGACTGCCGGGAACGGTAATAGAAGCTCAGACCGCAGGGCTTCGCTGCCTGATTTCAGACACCATTACCAGGGAAGTACAGATTACAGAACTGGTAGAAAGCTACAGTCTGGACAAACCTGCCGTGGAATGGGCGGAATTTGTGGTATCACATTGTGGATACGAGAGAAAAAGCAGACTTACCGATGTGGAAAGAGCCGGCTTTGATATCAGTGCACAGATAGAGCGGTACCTAGAGATTTATAAAGTGTTTTAATAAATGAAATGGTTTGAAACGTATGCTGCCTGTTATACGGCAGGTGGTAGGAAGGTATGAATTATGGTACAGATTACTTATCGTAAGAAGGCAATATCCATAACACAGGTTTGGTTTGCCGAAGAAGCAGAAAGGGTTAAAACAGATATTTGCTTTTATCATGGGGTACTTAAGGAACAGGGAAATAGGGAGTTTCCGGTTAAAGGCTCGACAAAAAGTTGTTTTTATGTTCCATTCCATACGCTAATCAGCACTTTGGACAAAGAGGAAGAAATACTTTGGGGACTAATTAATAAAAATGTCCGTTATGAAATTCGCAGAAGCTGTAAGGAACCGGTGGAATATAGAGTATTTTCTGCTGATAATTTAAGGGGCACGCCGGAGATAGTAATACAGTTTGGCGATATGTATGAAAGCATGTACAAATCTAAAGGGCATAATGCAGTTTTTAACAGACGACAGTTTCAGGCATATCTGGAAAAAGATGCAGTATTGCTTACGGCAATTTATCAAGATAATCTCCCGCTTGTGTTCCACTCTTATATTGCAGATGAAAAGCAGGTAAGATTACTGCATTCCGTATCGGAGTTTAGAAATGAAGAGATGGATGCCAATCTGGTTGCCAGAGCGAATAAGCGGCTGCACTGGGAAGATATGTGTCTGTTTAAAAAAGAAGGAAAAACCGTCTATGATTGGGGTGGGGTTTCCAGTATTGAGAATCCCAATGGGATAGATGCATTTAAGTTCAAATTCGGTGGAGAACCTTTCACCTATTATAATGTGTATGAAGGTAAGTCGTTGCTTGGAAAAATTGCAGTAAATGTATTAAAGTGGAAACAAAGGAGCAGATAATATATGGATAATAAAATGAATCAAAAAAAGATTATGCTGTTAGTTCCATTATTAGACCAAGGGGGATTAGAACGTGTTTGTGCACTTACGGCAAAACTTTTAAATGAAAAATACGAGCTTTGTTTGGTTGTGTTTAGTACTAAAAATATGCTGTATGATGTTAGTGGTATTGAATTGATTGACCTGAATTTGGAAAGTCGTCCTGGAAGAATAGGAAAGATAATCAATGTGTTTAAAAGGATCAGGGCGGTTAAAAAAGTTAAAAAGCAAAAACATATAGAAATCACCTATAGTTTTGGACCTACAGCTAATATAGTTAACATATGGTCTAGGGTCAGGGATCAGATTTGGGTAGGAATTCGGGCACATGCGACATTGAGAAGTGGAATACTTATGAAAATGTTTTGTAAAAGAGCTGATAAGGTAATCTGTTGTAGTGAGGTAATCGCGGAAGAAGTGCGGGAAGCATATCATCCTAAAGATGTGGTGTGTTTGCATAATCCCTGTGATCTGGATAGAATTGCAGTGCTTAAGGAAGCGACAATTGAAGAAAGATACCGGGATTTTTTGACAGGAGAAGCACAAATTTTAGCATCTATGAGTCGTGCAGATGACATTAAAGGATACTGGCATCTATTAAAAGGATTTTCGTTATTGCAAAAAAAAATGCCCAATACAAAGCTGATGATAATAGGCGATGGTGATTTTTCTGAGTATGTGCAACTTGCAAAGGATTTGGGAATAGAAAAGATGGTATTATTTACGGGTTTGAAGAAGAATCCATTCTGTTATTTGAATCAAGCCGATTTATATGTTGCAACGTCTAATACAGAAGGATTTCCGAACTCATTGTTAGAAGCAATGGCAGTAGGTCTCCCAGTAATAGCTGCTAATTGTAAAACGGGTCCTGCGGAGATATTGTCAGATGATTTTACAAAGGTGAGAGATGCATCTAAAGTATATGAAGCAGAATATGGAGTTTTGATGAGCGAGCTAGGGCCCGGACGAAATACAGATGCAACTGTAATCGAAGAAGGAGAGCGGATTCTTGCTATTGAATTAGAAAAGCTATTGCGGGATGAAAAAAAGTTGCAGGATCTTAGAAAACGTGCATTTAATAGGAGTAAACATTTTTCAACTGATAATTATTTAAAGCATCTATGCAAGCTGATAGAGGAAGTTTGACGCACTACAGTATTTATGTTATATTTAGATTGTAAGATTTTATAAAATAGGATGAAATAGGATTGCTGAATTATGAAAGAAAAGTTACAAAACAGCATGGAAATAAAGCAGAATACTATTGTCAGATGGGTAATAGCCATTCTGACAATATTGCTATATGCTGTTTTCTATATTGCAGATGGTGCAGTAATAGGGGTGGATACACAGGGGTATATCAATATGGTGATATCCCGAGAAGCAGGATATTCTTTATGGGTGAACCTCTTTTTAAATTTGTTTGGAAAAGAAATATATGCGGAGATATTGGTATTGTGTCAGATGATACTGGCTGCTGCAGCCATGTATGTATTTACGTTCTCAATTGCTAACATCTGGAAGGTACGTACATTTTCGGTTTTTGTCATATGGGGCATACAAGTAGTATTTTTACTATTATGCCGCTTTGGTTCAGGGCTTGGTGCCATATATCCCAGCACAGTACTAACAGAAGGACTTACCTATCCGTTGTATTTTTTGTATATAAAGACTATTTTGCAGTTGAATGAAGAAGTTAAAGTCAAGAGAGTTTTGGAAGTGCTTGTTTATTGTGTGTTAATGATGTTAATACGTACACATCTGGCAGTCACTTTTTTGGGCGTTATTGCTTTCTTCTTCTTAAAAGCAGTATGCAAAAAGCTTCCATGGAAAAAATGGTTTCTCTTGATGGCAGGAAGTATTTTGGGAATGGTGCTTGTGCTTATGGTGGGCAAAGTATATTCGTATGTGGTGCATGGAGTAACCAATGGTGTTGTTGGCGGTAACAGTTTCATTGTTGTGTCCGGATTGTATGGAGCGGATGAAAGCGATATTGAATTGTTTACAACCAAAGAGGATAGAACATTATTTAAAGGTTTATATGAGTTGTGCGAGCAGAACGGTCTGAATTATAAGTTTATAAGTGGTGATAGCATGTTTCCTTATGCGGACCATTATTCCGAGTCCTTTGATCGAATAAAATTTGGCACGGTTATGGCATATATGCGACAGTATTATGAAGAAAAGGGAGTTAGTGATTCTGTCGAATTGGAAATATCTATGGATGAAAAGTCCAAAGAACTGGGCTGGCCTTTACTTAAAGATAATTTTGAAGTGAAGATGAAGATAACAGCTGAAGATTTTGGACGTAGCTTTATGCGAACAATAGGAAAAGCATCACGCATAATGGTGCCTTATACACTGGTAGCATATGGAATGTATATTGTACTAATGTTTTATGGGCTCAAAAAGAAAAGATATGATAAGACTGTATGGGGCGGTCTATTTGTTTTGATTATGATACTAGGTAATATTACCGCGACCTCATTCATGATTTTTGGAGAACCCCGATATCTGTTATACAATATGGTTCCCTTTTATGTTATGGGGTATTTACTATTAAGAAATATGTGGATGATAAGGAAGGAAAGAAACAGATGACAGTGGCACTTTGCTTGCTTACATGGAATGAATTGGCAGGATGTAAGCATGATATTCCTCTAATTGACAGAACACAGTTTGATGAAATATATTGCATCGATGGTGGGAGTACGGATGGAACCGTGAAATATTTGACTGAACAGGGAATCCCGGTGTATCAGCAGACCGCAAAAGGATTGAATCAGGCATGTAAGGATGGAGCAGAAAAATGTACTTGTGATGCTTTTGTATTTTTTCATCCTAAGGGAAGTATCCCGGTAGAGGACACTTACAAGTTCAGAGGGTATTTTGAGGAAGGGTATGATTTAGTTATCGGAAGCAGAATGCTGAAGGAATCTCATAATGAAGAAGACGGCAAGTTATTAAAACCCAGAAAATGGTTTGTTTTAGGACTAGGAATGTTATCAGCTATGTTGTTTAAAAAAGAAGGCAATCGGATCAAAGATGTATTGCATGGTTTTCGTGGTATGAAAAAGGATAAATTCCTTGCATTGGATATTTCGGATTTTAGTCCGTCTGTAGATATTGAAATGGTATCACGTTCTTATAAGTTTAGAATGAAGCGTATTGAGTTTCCGACAAAAGAGCAGGAAAGAATTGAAGGTCAAACGCATTTTAAAGCAATTCCCACGGGTAAAAAGCTTTTAAAGTATATTTTCTGGGAAATCGGGCGTAAGTAAGGAGAAAAAATGGAGAAGGTAAAATATTTAATTTTAGGGGCGGGTCCGGCAGGACTGACTATAGCTAACCGCTTGTTGGATAAAGGGATTACCTCTTTTTGCGTATTAGAGAAGGAAGAGACGGCAGGAGGACTATGTCGTAGCAAAATAGTGGACGGCAGTCCGCTGGATATTGGTGGCGGACACATTCTGGATGTACGCAGACCGCAGGTGACAGAATATCTCTTTCGTTTTATGCCGAGGGAAGAGTGGAATGTATTTGAGAGAAACTCAGATATAGCAATTGATGATACAAAGAAAATAGGCTATCCTTATGAAGCGAATATCTGGCAATTTTCTACAGAAGAACAGGTAAAACATTTACTGGCAATAGCAAATGCCGGTTGTAACCGAGGCGAAAAGAAACCTATACAATTTGATGAGTGGATTGTATGGAAACTAGGGGAAAAGATTGCTGCAGAATATATGTTTCCATATAATCGGAAAATATGGTCTATTGATTTGAAAAGACTTGGTACTTATTGGCTGGAAAAATTACCGAATGTATCTTTGGAGGAAACCTTATATAGCTGTCTGGAACAGAAACCTTATGGCACATTGCCGGGGCATGCTCAGTTCTATTATCCTAAGAATTATGGCTTTGGTGAATTATGGATTCGCATGGCGGAGAGAATAAAGGACTATATTCGATATGGAGTACATGTAGAAAATCTGGATATAGATAATAGATGCATAAATGATACTTTCTGTGGAGAGACCATTATAAATACAATTCCATGGGGGGCTTTTGAAAGAGCAACGGGTATGCCAGAGGAAATAAGACAGGCGATTGGCAGACTGGAATATAGTTCAGTAGTCATAGAATATCAGCCGGAGAAAGTTGATACAGAGGCACATTGGACATATTTCCCGGATGAATCATTGGATTATCACAGAATTTTGTGGAGAAGCAATTTCTGTATGGGTTCAAAAGGCTTTTGGACAGAGACCAATTTAAAACGATATAAGGAAAATAAAAAGAAGTTTCATCATGTGAATCAATATGCCTATCCTCTGAATACCATTGATAAACCGGAAAGCATTAAAAAGGTTCTTGCGTGGGCAAAGGAAAATGATATTATTGGATTAGGACGCTGGGGAGAATGGGAACATTTGAATACAGATGTAACTGTAGAGCATGCGTTAAAACTGGCAGAGGAGTTGTAGCATTGTTTTTAACGGAAGCGGAGAAAAAATGCGTAAAATAGTATTTCACTTAAATTGTCTGGAGCAGGGCGGTGCAGAGCGTGTGGTAAGTACGCTGGCAAACCGTTTTGTGAAAGAGGGATATCAAGTATTTATTGCAACAGAATGGACTGCAGAAAATGAATTTGCCATAGATGAGCGGATAAAAAGAGTACATGTGGGATTGACGGAGAAACAGGAAAAGCTGCCCGGTAAAATTCAGTTTTTTTCCCGTATAAAAAATTTGAGAAAGTTTTTAAGAAGAGAAAAACCGGATGTACTGATTGCTTTTGCACAGAAAGCAAACTACAGGGCTTTGATGGCAACCCGGTTTACAAGAATTCCGGTTATTGTTTCCGTACGGACAAACCCCTATTTGCATTATGTAGGCAGGCAGGATAAAATACTTATTCCTCTACTGTATCCGAAGGCAGCGGGGAATGTATTCCAGACTGTGGGAGCAAAAGAGTTTTTTGCACCGGAAGTACAGGAAAAATCAAGGATTATTTTAAATCCCATCAATGATAAATATATCGGTGTGCCAAAGTCGGAAAGCCGCAGAAAAGCTGTAGTGCAGTCCGGCAGACTGGTAGACTTTAAAAACCAGCTGATGTTAATTGAGGCATTTATGCTGGTACATGAAAGGCATCCCGATTATGTACTCGAAATCTATGGTGGAGATTCCCATGATGGTACCAAGGAGCTTCTGGAAGAAAGTATCGGCAGGCACAATGCATCGGATTTTATAAAGCTCATGGGTGCCAGTGACAGACTGGAAAAAGATTTGCTCGATGCAGCAGTGTTTGCTTTTTCCTCAGACTGGGAGGGGCTTCCCAATGCACTGATGGAGGCTATGGCATTGGGGCTTCCCATTGTGGCAACGGACTGTCCCTGCGGCGGACCGAAAACGTTGATAGAGGACGGGGAGAACGGATTGCTGGTGCCCATTAAGGATCCTGAAGCTATGGCGGCGGGTATTAACCGCCTGATAGAAAATCCGGAGTTTGCGGAAAAACTGGGCAACAATGCCCGCAAAATAGCAGAGATTGCCAACACGGATGCCATATGCGGACAGTGGAGAGACTATATTGAAGAACTTTGCAGAAAGTAAAGTGAGGAAAGCTATGTTTTCATTTGACGATTACAGAGAAATAATCAGAATTATCAAGTCTACGGACAGATATGTGACCTATAAAGAGGCACTTAACCGGGATAACTTTATCCTGATGCGGCAT
>JBJEMX010000021.1:0-54141 GCA_051879895.1 Lachnospiraceae bacterium | reverse complement strand
TTTTACGTATCAGTGGAATTTACTTCTGCACTGGAATTTACTTTTTCAAGTCAGCAATACGCATCATATACAATATTTCCATCAATGATTGTATATAATGTCTTGGTGGCGATTTCCATGGGATTTCCGTCAAAAATGGCTATATCGGCGTCCTTTCCCGCCTCAAGGCTCCCCACTCTGTCTGCCACACCACAGATAATGGCAGGATTTATGGTAATTGCCTTCAGTCCTTCTTCAAAAGAAAGCCCCGCCTTTACTGCCAGTCCTGCACACAAAGGCAGGGATTGGATTAAGGATACGGGATGGTCCGTACAGATTGCGGTTCGTACGCCTGCTTCATTTAATATACCCACAGTTTTAAAAGCTACATTCTGCACCTCGATTTTACTGCGGCTGGATAAATCCGGTCCTACAATAGCCGGGAAGCCTTCCTCTGCCAGTCTTTCTGCAATCAGATGCCCTTCACTGCAATGGTCCAACGTCATCATAAGTCCATATTCTTTCGCAATGCGAATCGCGGTAAAAATATCGTCCGTCCTGTGTACATGGGCCTTTAAGGGAATTTCATGGTTCAATACGGGCAGCCACGGCTCCATACGAAAATCCTCTTTAAAATCATCCCCACCGTTTTCCTTTTCTTTCTTATACTGCCTTGCCTTAAATAATTCTTCCCTCAAAATTGCGGCAATAGCCATCCTGGTTACAGGACTTTTATTTTGTCCCGAAAAATTCACCTTGGGATTTTCTCCAAAAGCTACCTTCATGGCAGCCGGTGCCTTAACAATTAAGTCGTCAACACACCGGCCCTTTGTTTTTACAAAAGCAAACTGACCACCCACTACATTTGAACTGCCGGGGCCTATCATTGCAGAGGTAATTCCGGCCCGCACCGCATCGTCAAACGCCGCATCCATGGAATTGATGGCGTCAATTGCCCGCAGATAGGGTGTGCAGGGTTCTACATTTTCATTGCAGTCATCCCCCTCCATACCTTTCTTTTCTTCCATAATTCCCATATGACAGTGTGCTTCAATAAGGCCGGGCATAATCCATGCCCCCGGGACATTCAGTATCTTTTCCTTTGGAGAGGGGATATTCTTCAGACTGCCTTCTTTTACTTCCTTAATCTTTCCATCTTCTATCCGCACCGTTCCGCTTTCATATACCCGGCCCGCCATAGTCAGTATCCGTCCACCTGTGATATACATATTCATTCCTATTGTAATTTTCCCAGAGGATCTACCGGTTCTCCGTTTAAGGTCAGTTTGAAATAAGCATTTGTACCTTCCACACTGTAATAGATGGTAGGAGCGGCTACATAGCCCACTACACTTCCTCTCTCAATATAAGAGCCCTTTGCCACCTGAATATCCTTTAATTGTCCGTAGGTCACCTCATAGCCGTTACCAATGTTGACAGTAACTGCGTTACCGATTTCTTCGTTATAAAATACATCCGTTACCCGTCCGGATGCCACTGCCGAAATCAGGTCTCCTTCCGTTGCCGCAAGAACCATCGCCGGATTATACTTATACTGTTCCAGAGTATGGAAGAATACAGTTTTATCCATACTGTAGGGAATGAGTATACTGCCGGAAACAGGCCACACCAGGGTATCCCCGGATGCAAAATCCGGTTCCTGCCCAACTGCAATCTCATCTTCTGCCACTATATCCGTATTTGCATCTGCTTCCATAGCAGCCCGGTCTTTTGCATCTTCCAGCTCCTCCAGAGCCTGTCCGGAAGCTTCCTCATCAATAACAGCTTCTGCCTGCCCGACATTGACCTCAGACGGCTCTTTTGTCTCTAAAGCATCTTTATTCTCTACGCCTTGTGCAGACTCATACATATCCTCACTGCTGCCGTCCGTCAAGCCCGGTATCTCAACCATGCCGGACCCCACATCCTCCACCGGAGCATAATCCAGATCGTCCTCAGGCACTGCCAGAAAGCTGTCCCCTGTCTGATTTTGGATTTCATTCAGTTTTTCATCTACAATATTATTCTGATTGTCCTGCAATTCATTTTCCAGCATACTGAAATCAATATTATAACCGTCATTCTTTGCCTCTTTGTTATTATTATTCACATAAACTCCGGTCATTGTCAGTGCTGCCAGCACAAATACGGAAGAAGCTATCATAATTGCTTGTTCCTTTTTTGCCGTGCCTCTGTTGTTTCCATTTCTGTTTTGTCTTTTCATACCCGTCCGCTTCCTTTCTTACACACTTGTGGCTTATATCCATCTGCCTCTTTGCAGATTATTTTTTTCTTGTACGGATAGTCTTGCCTTAAAATAGTGTTTTATTCCAAAAGCAGAAAAAAACCATGCTTCGACAATATCCTGCCTCACATGGTTTTTTGAAAACTTTGACGATTCTTTTTTTTAATTGTTTTTGTTATTTAGCCAGATCGAGATGTTGTACCGTTCCCACCTCTCCGTTTTCATACAGGAAAATACCTGTGCTTCTGATATAGCCATTGGTCCGGTTTGCCGCATTGTTCAGTGCAAAATCCGTTGCTGCATTCTCAAGACAAATGGCACCCACATTCTTATCAGACAATCTGTAAAGTGTACTTGTACCGTCATCATTCTGGCACCAGATTTTTAATTTTGACCAGATAGAATCTGCTTCATCTATCCAGCCGTTTCCGTCCTCATCATAAGCAGCCAAATCCTGAAATCCGCTGCCTGACTGTGGTCCAAAAAGTTCTGTGCCGTCATTGATAACGCCATCACCGTTTTTGTCCAGTGCCAGATAACCGCTGTTTTTGGAGAGTCTGGATATTTCATCCTTCTCTCCGTCACCATCGATGTCAAAAAAGAACTTCTGATCTGTCACTTCTGCGGGATTTCCATCAAAATTGAGCACTAACGGATCGCAGGTATTTACCGGTACAATCTCCATTTCCTCTTTAAAATACCGGGTAAAGCTTCTGCTCATGCCAACATCTACATTGATGGATATTTCCCTGCCGTCCGCTGTTTTTACTATTCCTTTTGCAGAAAAGGAGGTGCTCTCCTGCTCTGAATAGTACTGTTCGGACTGCAGTGTCAGTACATTGGAGGATTTCATAGACGTATTAAAGGACGTCCACATACTGCTTTCTGTGGAAGTAATGCCTTCCGTATAATCCTCTCCCAGAATTTTATTTGCTTTTTCCTGACCAAATAACATACTGAATATGTATCTGACGGTCAGATGCTTAAAGCTTTCCGCAGTACCGGAAACAGAGGAACGGATATTTACTCTTCCGGTTCTCATGCTTTCTACCTGTTGCCTGAGATTTTCAATGGTATCCATTGTTGCCTCATTATTATCAGGCTCTGCGGTCTTTTGCTTTTCTTCGGGAAGTCCCTCCCCCGAATCGGGATTTAACAGATTACTCATCGTACTCTGCATCCCATGTGTGTCCGCTTTGCTATAATCCTTTACTACAAAACGACTGTATCTTGTTGTCGAAGACGAATATCTTCTGGCGGATTCCATTCCTATTATGCTGGAATCAATGTGCAAATAATGCCCCCTTCTCAAGTCCCTTGTCCTTATCTTTCCTCCATGATTGAAAAAACAAAAAATGATATACGCAGGGCATTCCTTTTCCCTTTGCATACCATCCGTGGCGACTCATAATATGTAGTGCAGCTGCTCCGGCCATGAGCACCTGTACTATAATTATCGGCGGATTGGAAAAAATATTTAGAAGCATGTTAAAATTTTGTATAAGATGCCTTTATATACATGACAAAGCCCTCTATCTCATATAGTATAATAGAAAGCGGACAAAGAGGTGTGGTGTGACGCTCCGAAATGGAGGTTTTTATGAAAAAAGCAGATTTTTCTATATCCAAATTTATAATCAAAGTATTGCAGGGTGCTCTTATCGGCTTAGGTGCCGTGCTGCCGGGTATTTCCGGCGGTGTACTCTGCGTTATTTTCGGCATTTATAAAACCATTATGGAATTTTTGGCAGACCCGCTTGGCAGGTTTAAAACCCATGTACCTAAACTGATTCCTATTGGAATTGGCGGGATAATCGGTTTCCTGGGCATTGCAAAGCTGCTTTCCTTTCTTTTGGAAAGATACGAAGCTCCTTCCATATGCCTCTTCGTAGGTCTGATTGCCGGTATGTTACCTTCTCTTTTTAGAGAAGCCGGCGAAAAAGGACGCAGCAAAGCCTCCTACATTTCTTTAGCGACTGCCATGATTTGCATTTTTGTATTACTGATTGGCTTAAAGCTTTTCTCCGTGGAAATTGCTCCTGCTTTCGGCTGGTATATTTTCTGCGGTTTCTGTCTGGCATTAAGCGTCATCGCACCGGGTATGAGCTTCTCCACCTTACTTATGCCCTTGGGACTCTATGAGCCTTTTGTCTCCGGCATCGGAAGTCTTGACTTTGCAGTGCTCATTCCCGGCGGTATCGGTGGTCTTGCAACCGTTATCCTGTTTGCCAGGGCGGTTGATTCCCTATTTGAGCATCATTACTCCGTTTCCTTCCATGCCATTGTCGGTATTGTGATTGCCGCAACGATTATGATTATTCCTTTTGACAGTTTCACGGTATCCGTAACCGGCTGCCTTATCAATCTGGCATGTATTTTTGCAGGTGCTGTGGCTGCATTGCTGTTGGATAACTTTAATCAAAGATATACGGTGGAATAAAAAACTCTCCTTTCGCCGGGTTCTATAGTTCTGACAGAACCCGGCATCTCTTACCTAATACATCTCAACAACTTTTTCCTTATACGCAAACGTAATCGTGCTTCCTTCTTCTATATCGTACAACAGGTACATAACATATTTCTGCCATCTTGTAGAATAATATATCGTATCATAAACATCTGCCTTCGTACCATTTACAAGAATTGTTATATTATCACCTTGGTACCTCAGACTATTTGCCAGTTCATCAGGTTCCTTAATACAAATCTGCACATAACTACATTCCTTATCATATACTGCAAATTCTACTTCATAATCTTTGTCAAGCTTTGCATTATCTACTTCCAGAAATACGATTTGCTCATGGGTAGATGGTGTCATAATCAATTCTTCTCTTTTGGGTATTAGTACCCATACAAAGAAAACTACCACTACTATTACCGCTAAAATCATTGCCACTATTTGTTTCTTTTTAGATTTCATTACTTAACTAATCCTCTCTATATAACATATGCATTTCTTTCATACCCTCATCAACAGCTAACATTATTACTACTTAGACTTATTTAGAAAAAGGCTCTTTCTGCAAAAGTAACCGTCTCCAGTAAAGCAATCATTTCTTCTTCAGAAATGCAGTCACTTCTTACCTTAATCTGATAGCAGATATCACAACCTTCTTTTGCAAAATATGCACATCTGTATTCCGTCTCCATACCGTCCTTTTCTTCGGTCATTATAGTCAGAATACAAGGTATTTCACATTGCATAAGCGACTCCTTTGTCAGAAGAGATACGTTGTTATCATAAGTGTCAATATTAATCAGTTCATCCTCCGAAAAAGTCGGATTTAATCCATGCATAATCAAAATATCTCCTACCGGATTCTCCTGACTATCCAGAATCTGACTTCCGCCAAAATGTCCGCCCAGATAAATATCATACTCGCCTATCGTCCATCCATCCGGTAAAGCAGATGTCAGATAGTCCGACATGGAGACGGTATTTGAAAGTAAATTATCTATGCTGCCGGTTCGGATATCAATAGAAAGATAGGTTGCCATATCTACCAGTCGTGCTGATTTCAGATTGCCTCCTTCATCTCCCACAATATCCAGTCGATATGTTTTTCCTTCATGTAAAAACTCATAATAAAAACCGTTCTCTCCCATGGACTGCACACCGTTCCAGCCGGATACATCCTCCACTGTCAGATTTTCTTTTTCAGAAAGCTGTCTTATTGCATCTATAGAAATTTCCGGTTTCATCAGATCTGAGTTCGCATCCTCTACTGCATATGTTCCCAAATCTGCTACATCACCGGATTCCACAGGTTGCTCTTCTCCCATAGGTTGCTCTTCTCCTATAGACGTTTCTTCTCCTATAGGCGTTTCTGCCCCACAGCCTGCTAATGCAATACAAAACAATATACTGCTTAATATCATCTTTTGCTTTATTGTTTTCATAAAAAGCTCCCATCCTGAATGATTTTGAATTTGTCTAAATAATATTGCATGATAACAGTCTGCTTTCTACAAACCCATAACCTCTACTCCTTTGTTATCACTCCACACAGTATAAATTTTATCTTCACCCATTGCCCGGACTGTCTTCTCTACTGTTCCATCGCTATGATACCCGATAATATAGCGTATATCACCAAGGCGGTAATCAATATACAATACATCCCCCAATATACATACATCTGTACACCAGCTTCCACCAGGAATATAAGGCTCGGCAATCTCCTGTGGATTTTCAAAAATCTTATCTCTGGTTCTGATACTCATAAACCGCTCCAAAATTTCTGTTCTCTGTGATAATTCTCTATCCATATTGAAATCCATTCCTGTAGCTATCTCATTACTCACTCCAGATATGGTTTCTATTTCTTCAGTCTCCAAACGGAATGTCACTACTATGCGATATGTTCCCGATTCTACTTTACATGTTTCTTCCATGAACATACGCATGCCTTGTTTCGCCTCTTCCCACTCTGCATAATACTCCCATTTATCGGCTACCAGCTTTTGCAGTTCAATAACGGTTTCCACCTTCTGCGTTCCCCATTCACCGATAACACAGGTTGTTACCGTTGCCTCTGTTTCACAAATATCTAATTTATAACTATAGTTGATACCATTTATAGCTTGCTCATAAGCAGTCTGTCCGTAAGTACTATTGTACACATAATTGCTTTTCTTTGCAATTACCTCTAAGGGTTGAAACAGCATGCAAACAACCATAACTAATCCTAGTCTCTTTTTCCACATAAAATATCCCTCATCGGGTTCTGTCACACTGGCAGAACCCGATTTTTCACTAATACATCTCCACTACATTTCCCTTATACTCAAAAGTAACTTTACTACCTTCTTCTACATCCTCTAATAAATAAATTATATATTTTTGCCATTTCGCAGTATGAAATATTTGACCATATGCTTCCACTTCCTCATCATTGACTTTTATGGAAATGTCTTCATTTTGCCCCCGTAGTCCCACTTTTTGACTCCGAGGTACCGTTACACAAATCTGTACATAATCACATTCTTTATCATATAATGCGAAATCCACCTCATATCCTTCGTCAAATTCTGCGTTATTCACGGTTAAAAACATAATTTGCTCATGCGTAGATGGGGTCATAATCAACTCTTCTCTTTTAGGAATTTGAATCCACACAAAGAGAATTAGCATTGCCATTACCACCAACGCAACTATTATTCTTCTTTTTGTCTTATTAATATCCGAATCCATTACCTACTCCCCAGTTCCACTGTCCATATGTAACTATATTATTATTGTATGCATCTCTCCCTGAATCTCTCACCGTCGTATTTCCAACTTGTAAGCTTGTACTCCTTACAGAATGTCCCCATGTAGGATTATTATATCCTGTAGAAGAATTATATTGCCATGTCAGTGTAATCTTCCCCTGACTCCAAGTAGAATAAGTTTCTACATATGTATTATTAACAGTAGGATCATAGTTTCCGCATTCTTTTCCCCCTAGATATGTATATGAGTGTTCATCGATTACTTGACAAGATTCCTGTAAAATATTGCTAGTATTAAACAATACACCGGCAGCGGTTAACCATGCTTTAGCAGTATTACTCGGGACAACAAATGCACTTGCTATTTTAGCAATAGTTGCACCAACAGCAAATGCCTGTGTCGTTTTTGTTACTTCACTATGGTATGCCATTGTCTCATATACTCTGAATGCCTGCAAAGTACTATAATTCGTACCACTAAATGCATTAATCGTAACATTTCCCGACAATACTATTTTTGCAGTATAAGGTGCAGTACTGGATACACTTGTATATGATAACGGATCTACAACTTTTCCAGAAGCTCTTACCAAAGAATTTTCCAACGCATAACAACTGTTTGCATCCCATTGCTCTTCCTTCATTTGTTCCATACGCCGGGCTGCTTCTTCCTCAGAAATGGACAGTATTTGCTTGTTCTCCTCCAAATTCATGCATTCAACAGTATCCTTATTGCTAAATACAGAATAAATATTGTCATCCTCTAAATCTCTAACTACCTTTTCAACTGTCCCATCGCTATAATAACCTACAATATAACGGACATTATCAATACGATAGTCTATATATATCACATCTCCCAATCGACTAACATCCGTACACCAGCTGCCCTCCGGTATATACTCTGCTGCTACTTCCTGAGGATTTTCAAAGACTACATCTCCGGTTCTTACTCTCATAAACTGGTTCAAAACATCCTGTGCCTGTGTTATTTCCGTGGTTAGACTTAAGTCCATCTCCGTAGTACTACTCTCTATTGCATAAACAGGTATTCCAATAAATGATTGTACCATAATCAATAATGCAAACATAGTAGCCATAACCACTTTTACAATCTTTCTTTTCTTCATTGTGTATTCCTCCTTTGCCACTTTTACTAGTTATATGTTCTTTTTCACAAGTTACTGTAAAAATTTTCTCCTCCTTTCATTAATACAACGATAAAAACATATAAATTGTGACAAAGTTAAAAACTTTTTATATTTGGTTGGAAGCAATATTATCCTTACCGCACGCTTACTACTTCATATTTTCCGCTACCTTTATTACCTCCTCTTTAGGTACATCTATCGTAGTATAAACCTGATAAAACATGCTTTTCTCAAACCAAAATAAAACATAATAGGCTCCATCTCCATAACGGGTAAGAAACACAGCATTATGACCCTGTATAACAATCTGCTCCTCTGCATCATACTCAGAATCCGTTATCATTGTCATTCCGTCCTCTACCTGCCGGTTGTCAATCATAATCATCTCGTCATTTGGTCCTTCATACATTTCATACCACACTGGAAATTCATGGCAATAATCCACCAACTTATAACCTTGTGGGATATATTGTGGTACCCTTACATAGTTTTCTCGTGCTTCGGCCTCTTCCTCATAGGAAAAGTGCCACTCCCAAAAGCCATCTTCCCTTTCAAGCCTAATAATGGAAAAAAATTTCTCTCTAAGTGCTTCCACACTCATCGTTACGGTAAATCCCAAAATCAAGACTGTTAGTATGATGATTGCCGCTTTCCGCCCGATGCCTGCAGCCATGCGGTACATTCGGGAATGTTTTGCCCGCCGGACTAATTTATCCATCCGGTTTTCAAATTTATCGGAAAACTCATAGGTTCCTTTCATCGGAATGTCTTTATATAACAAATTATCTGCTATAGAAACATACTTTTGCAATAATTCGTCTGTAATCTCAAGCTTTTTAATCCCACTCATCCTGCAACTGCTCCTTTAAGATTTTTTTTGCACGCTCCAGCCTTTTTCTGACCGTACTCTCTGATATTCCTAGAATCTCTGATATTTCTCTATTTTCCATTCCGATGGCATATTTATATTGCAGGACTTCCCTGTAAATCACAGGCAGCTTTAAAATCGCGATCACAATTTCCTTTTTCTCAATCTCTGTTTCATGATACTCCAGCTGCTTTTCCGGCACTTCCTCCAGACTGATTTCCGCATGCTTCCGTTTCTTTCTTTTGATATCCAATGCTGCATGTTTTACCGCTGTAAACAGATAACTTTTTTGCTTTTCTTTCTCAAGCTTTTGCACTTTTTCTATATGCCTAATCAAACGCATAAAGACGGTGTGCACTGCATCCTCTGCTGCATGACTGTCCACCAGAATACTGTAAGCCAATCCGTACATTCCTTGCCGGTACTCATAATATAATTCTTCAAAAAAGCTTCTTTCTTCATCAGTTTCCAGAAGCATAGTATAAAATAACATATTGTTCCCCCTATGTAGCAAAGCGTCCGCACGTACTGTGTAGCAAAGCGTCCGTCATACTATATAAAAGCTGCCATAGTCATCCCACGGCAGCCTTTTCATGTTGTCTTTATACTCTGTTGTAGTTAATCAGACAGCCCTTTAAGATAATCTGTCTTTCTTCGTCGGTCAGTTCACCCAGCCTTAAGTCAAATCCGGTAAGACCTTCTGCACCTACCCTGTAAGCCTTGATTACATCTGCTTTTTCTTCTACGGCTTTCCTGATGCCGGGAATGAAGAGGTAATCTAAATTCTTAAACGGCAGGTCGCCTTCTTCGATTAAGAAGGGAAGCATACCCCAGTTAATCAGGTTGGAGCGGTAACGCTTGGTTGCATATTCATTGGCAATATTTGCCCAGCCTCCCAATACCTTCTGACAGGAAGCTGCCTGCTCGCGGGCAGAACCGTCACCGGGCTTCACTGCAAAAATAGTAGAACCGAAACCGGTATTGCTCTGGTCGGCATCTGTAAAGGTCTTCTGAACAGTGCTCATCACATCCTTAAGCTGAGGACATGCATCACAAGGATTGCCGCCGTTCATTCTCTCGGTTTCCGCCTTCTGGATTTCCTTTGCACGACCTACATACTGAGGGTCTTTACGGCTTAATGCAAATTCTGCCAGTCCCAAAGGATTGGAACGGTAGGAAGAGGTTTCACCGGAAGGAATCAGTTCATCGGTAGTGGTTACAGGGTCGTGAATTTCGGATACCACCTGCAATACCATGTTGTCGGGCAGTGCTCCCATTGCAGGCCAGTCCTTGATGTTGGGACCAAACTGGATTTCCACATCAGGGTCAGCCACGCCCTTGGAATCAAATACGCGGTTTGCGTAAATATTGCTGTCAAAGTGATACTGATACTTGTTGAAGGTACCGTCAAATTCCGTTGCAGGAGTCAGTACACCCTTGTTTGCTGCAGTTGCCGCGATGGAACGGGCATCCATAAGTGCAACAGAAGAAATCTGACCGTTCTGCAGCTTACTTCCTTCACGGTTCGGGAAGTTTCTGGTGGAGTGACGGATACTGAATGCATTGTTAGCCGGTGTATCACCTGCACCGAAGCAGGGTCCGCAGAATGCAGTCTTCATCACGGCACCGGTCTCTAAGATGGTTGCTGCACAACCGTTCTTAATCAGTTCCATATATACAGGCATGGAAGCAGGATATACGCTTAAGGTAAATCCGTCAGAACCGATGTATTTGCCTTTTAAGATGTCTGCTGCCGCACAGATATTTTCAAATCCGCCGCCTGCACAGCCTGCAATAATACCCTGGTCTACATAGAACTTGCCGTTCTTCACTTTATCCTTTAAGGAGAACTCTACAGCACCGTCTAAGCTTACCAGTGCTCTCTTTTCCGTTTCGTCCAGAATATCTAAAAGGTTAGCGTTTAACTCTTCAATCGTATAGGTATTGCTCGGATGGAAAGGCATCGCAATCATAGGACGAATCCGGCTTAAGTCTACGATAATCATGCCATCGTAATAAGCTACTTCACCGGGATTTAATTCCTTATATTCTTCTTTTCTGCCATGTATTTCATAGAAGCTTTCAATCTCACCATCCGTCTGCCAGATAGAGGAAAGACAGGTGGTCTCCGTAGTCATAACATCGATGCCGATACGGAAATCAGCACTTAAGCTCGCTACGCCGGGACCCACGAATTCCATTACTTTATTCTTAACGTAACCGTTTTTAAATACAGCACCGATAATAGCCAGTGCCACGTCCTGAGGACCTACACCCATTACGGGTTCGCCGGTCAGGTATACACCTACAACGCCGGGCATATTGATATCATAAGTCTGGTTTAACAACTGCTTAACAAGCTCGGGACCGCCTTCTCCCATTGCCATGGTACCCAGTGCGCCGTAACGGGTATGGGAGTCGGAACCCAGAATCATCTTTCCGCCGCCTGCCAACATTTCTCTTGCAAACTGATGGATAACTGCCTGATGAGGAGGTACATACATACCGCCATACTTCTTCGCACAAGTCAGGCCATACATATGGTCATCTTCATTGATGGTACCTCCTACCGCACACAGCGAGTTGTGACAGTTTGTCAGCACGTAAGGCACGGGGAACTTAGTCAGTCCCGAAGCACGTGCAGTCTGAATAATACCTACAAAGGTAATATCGTGGCTGGTCAGTTTATCAAATTTAATTTTTAACTTGTCCATATTACCGGAAGTATTGTGGCTTGCTAAAATATCATATGCAATCGTCTGTCTTGCCGCTTCTTCCTTAGTTACCGTCTTACCGGTTTTGCTTGTAATTTCCTGTGCTGCCTCAGGAGTATCCGCAACGATTTCTGTACCGTTTACCAGATAAGCACCGCCCTGCAGTAATTCAATCATAATGTTCCTCCCATTTATCTGCTTTTCTATTTTAAAATAAATAAATCACTTGATAATTCCTGCACCACAAAACTGCTGTCCTGCCCGCAGGTTACCACTGATATTATAAAGGAAAGTGCCCTTCTATGCAATGGGAAGTTTCCGCCAGTATACGTTTGGGGAAATTTCTGCCAGTATGCGTTTCTGTTGCATCTGTCCGCTTCTCTCCTCTTAGGCACTTCTTGGGTACTATTCGTTTTCGTACTCCGGCAAATCTCCGAATACCTGCTCCCACACTTCCTCACAGCGTGCTCTCGTAAAATTGGGGTCACGCTTTACGGTAAAGCTGGCGGCTGCCATCTCTTCCGTAAACTCTTCCATCGGATATACCGCAATTTCCTTTTTATCTGCCGATACATAGGTCACTAACGGTTCTGCACCGTATTCCTTTATATATACTTCACCGTTTTCATCCCGGGAAAGAGTCACAGTTGCCATAGCTCCCAACATTCTCCATCCGATATTTTTTTCCTCGGAAGCCGTTGCATTCACATAATTACCCAGCGAATAATATACCAACATCTCATTGCCTTCTTCGTCGGTCAGCATTTCTACCGGTTCTATTACATGAGGATGGGTACCGATTACCAAATCCACACCACACTCCATAAAAAATTCCGCCCACAGACGCTGATTATTGGTTTCCGTCAATACATATTCTGTTCCCCAGTGAGGGCAAAGTACTACAAAATCAGCCACCTCTTTTGCCCGTGCCACATCCGCCGCAATCTGTTCTTCATTGATTAAATTCACCGCATAAGGCATATCCGATGGCATGGGCAGTCCATTTAGTCCGTATGTATAATTCAAAATTGCCACCTTAATTCCCTCATGCTCATACACGTAGATTTCTTTTTGTTCCTCAGGGGTATCCTGAATCCCTAAAACCGCCATATCCGGATAATTGGTCTCCCAAAAGTTTAAACAGTTCATCAGACCGTCCTTACCCTTGTCCATGGTGTGATTGGTAGCATGCAGAACCACATCAAATCCTGCATTCACCAATGCATCTCCCACTTCATAATAAGTATTAAACCTGGGATATCCTGAGATTCCCAATTCCTCACCGCCTAACATAACCTCCTGGTTAACAATGGCTATATCTGCCTCGGATATCATGTCCCCGGTATAAGTAAATAAGTGGTCAAAATTCATGGTACCGTCTTCCATCCTGCCGCTGTTATTGACAGGCATGTGCATCAGCATATCGCCTACCATAACCAGTGTAACCTCAGGCACCACCTTGTCATTTGCCAGAAGCATTTCTTGTGAAACCTCTCCTTGTATCCGGTTGGTTTCCTCCACGGCAGCCGCTTCCACACAGGAAAGCCACTCCTGTATGTCAATCCCCTGTCCTGCAGATGCTGTTTCCGGTACATTCGCACCGACAGGCTCCGAACCGGCACAGCTCCCCAGCAAAAACGGTACAACCAATAGGACCGCCAGCAATTTATTTTTTATCTTATTCTCATTTTGCCCTGCCATAGAGCTTCCCTTATCCTTTCCATAAAATTTTGCCGGAGACCCAAACTTAAGTCTCCGGCACTTTATTATCTGTTATTTTTGAAGCACTACCTTATCCAGATGCCAAATATCGTCTACATATTCCTGAATAGTTCTGTCGGAAGTAAACTTACCGCTGCTTGCTACATTTAAAATAGCACTCTTTGCCCAGCCTTCTTCATCCTTATAAGCAGCCTCTACCTTCTTCTGTGCTTCTGCATAGGAACGGAAGTCCTTCAGAATAAAGTAGGTATCTGCCTTTGCAGTGCTCTGGGTATTGAGCAGAGAGTTATATAAGGTTCTGAATAAGTCAGGGTCTCCCGGTGCATAAGTACCGTTGATTAACTGCATCAGCACCTTTCGGATGTCCTGGTCATTGTTGAAGATATCCATGGGATTATATCCGCCATAGTTCTCATACCGGATAACTTCATCAGAAGAAAGACCGAAGATAAATGCATTTTCTTCGCCAACTTCTTCTACGATTTCTACGTTTGCACCGTCCATGGTGCCGAGAGTCAGTGCACCGTTTAACATGAACTTCATGTTACCGGTACCGGAAGCTTCCTTACTTGCGGTTGAAATCTGTTCGGAAACATCTGCTGCCGCAAAAATCATTTCAGCATTGGATACGCGGTAGTTCTCAATAAATACCACCTTCAGTTTGCCGTTTAAGGAAGCATCATTATTAATGACATCCGCCACAGCGTTAATTAACTTAATAGTCAGCTTTGCATTGCGGTAGCCTGCTGCTGCTTTTGCACCAAAGATAAAGGTGCGGGGATAGAAATCCATTTCAGGATGTTCCTTTAACTCATTGTACAAATACATTACATGCAGAATGTTTAAAAGCTGTCTCTTGTACTCATGAAGACGTTTTACCTGTACATCAAAAATGGAGCGGGGATCTACTTCCACACCGTTATGCTCTAAAATGTACTGTGCCAGACGTACCTTATTGCGGTACTTAATATTCATGAATTCATGCTGTGCTTTTTTATCATCTGCATAAACCTTCAGTTTTGCAATCTGAGGCAAATCAGTAATCCACTCGGAACCGATATGCTCCGTTACCCAGTCCGCAAGCAGCGGATTTCCGTGCAGCAGGAATCTTCTCTGGGTAATACCGTTTGTTTTGTTATTGAACTTGCCGGGCATCATCTCATAGAAATCTTTTAATTCCTGATTCTTTAAAATTTCCGTATGCAGTCTTGCCACACCGTTTACAGAATAGCCTGCTACAATTGCCAGACGGGCCATATGTACCTGTCCGTCATAGATGATTGCCATTTTGCGTACCTTTTCCTGATTACCGGGATAGGTTTCCATCACTTCCTTTACAAAGCGACGGTTAATTTCCTCCACAATCTGGTAAATACGGGGAAGCAGACGGGAAAACAGCTCAATAGGCCATTTTTCCAATGCTTCAGACATAATGGTATGGTTGGTATAAGCACAGGTTCTGGTCGTTACTGCCCACGCTTCATCCCATTCCAAATCATAATCATCCATCAGAATACGCATAAGCTCGGGAATTGCTACGGTAGGATGGGTATCATTCAGCTGGAAGGTTACCTTCTCATAGAATTTCTTAATATCCCGATGCTTTCTCATATACTTATCCACTGCTTCCTGCACGGATGCGGAGATAAAGAAATATTGCTGTTTTAAACGAAGCTCTTTACCTGCATAATGGTTATCATTGGGGTAAAGTACTTCTACGATGTTGCGGGCAAGGTTCTGCTGCTCTACCGCTTTCTGGTAATCACCCTTATCAAAGGAGTCTAACTGGAAGCACTCAACAGGCTCTGCATCCCAGATACGCAGGGTATTTACAATACCGTTGCCGTATCCCACGATAGGCATATCAAAAGGAACCGCCTTAACGGACTGATAGCCTTCCTGGAAGAAATGATTTCTGCCCTTTTCATCGGTGCGTACATTTACATAGCCTCCGAATTTGACAGTCTTTGCATATTCGGGACGGCGTAATTCAAAAGGATTGCCGTTCTCCAGCCAGTTGTCGGGAACCTCTACCTGATAACCGTCTCTGATTTCCTGCTTGAACATACCATAACGGTAGCGGATGCCACAGCCGTATGCGGGATATCCCAGCGTTGCCAGAGAATCCAGGAAGCAGGCAGCCAGACGACCCAGGCCACCGTTACCCAGTGCTGCATCGGGCTCCATATCCTCTACTATATTTAAATCCAGCCCCAGTTCTTCCAGAGCTTCCTTTACGGGCTTATATGCCTGCATATTGATAAGGTTGTTACCCAGTGCACGACCCATTAAGAATTCCATGGACAGGTAATATACTGTCTTGGCATCTTTTTCTTCATATGCCTTCTGGGTGTCCATCCAATCATCTACAATCTGATCCTTAACCGCATAACAGACTGCCTGGAAAATCTGCTGGGGAGTTGCCTCCTCCAGAGTCTTTCTGTATAATGTCTTCACATTGTACAGAACACTTCTTTTAAATAATTCCTTGTCAAATTTCTTTTTATTCTTCAGCATATCTCTCCTCCTTAAGATTCTGCCTGTATTTTCCCCAACCATTACCTCATAATGATTACATTATACCGCAATTTTTATACTCTTTCCACAGAAATTGTAACATTTTCACCATTTACGTTCCATTCCTTGGAAACTGCAAGGTTTTCGCCGATGGTTATGGCCTCGGCCAGTACCTTGCCGGCAATTGTCTCTTTGTTCTTCATGGCGATATCTGCAATCCTGTCATTATCGGTAAATGCCACCTTAATGTGGTCGGTTACTTCAAAGCCGGCATCCTTTCTCATGGTCTGGATTTTGCTGATTACTTCCAGTACAAAGCCTTCTTCTATCAGCTCTTCTGTCAGATTGGTATCCAGCACAACCGTCATATAGTTGTCAGTTTCGGTTACATATCCTTCCTTCTGGGTCATCTCAATCAGCAGATCTTCCTCTGTCAGCGTTACTTCGACGTCACCCACCATAAATTTCAATGCACCGTCAGCCTTCAACTCATCCATCGCCGCATTTCCGTCAAGAGAACCTAAAGTCTTCTGGATACCGCCAAGCTGCTTGCCGTATTTAGGGCCGACGGTACGAAGCTGGGGCTTGAAGGTGTAGGAAGTAAATTCTCTTACATCATCGGTAAAGGTAACATTCTTTACATTCAATTCTTCCGCAATGATATCCTTATAGAAGTCGGTCAGCTCATGAGCTGCTTTTACAAACATGGTGCTGATTGGCTGACGGTTCTTGATATTTGCGGTATTTCTACATGCACGCCCCATTACAACTGCCTTTAATACGATTTCCATGTCCTCTTCCAGCTTCTTGTCTGTGAAAGCGGGGTCTGCTGCCGGGAAGTCACACAGATGGATGCTCTCAGGAGCATTTTCATCGATGCTTCTTACCAGATTCTGATAAATTTCTTCGGTCATGAAGGGAATCATGGGTGCTGCTGCCTTACTGATGGTTACCAGTGCGGTATACAGAGTCATGTATGCATTAATTTTATCCTGCTCCATGCCCTTTGCCCAGAAACGTTCACGGCTTCTTCTTACATACCAGTTACTCATATCGTCCACAAAGTCCTGAAGTGCTCTTGCGGCTTCCGGGATACGGTAATTGTTTAAGTCGTCATCTACTTCACTGACTACCGTGTTTAACTTGGATAACAGCCACTTATCCATAACGGTCAGTTTATCATATTCCAATGCATATTTGGTTGCATCAAAGTTATCAATATTCGCATACAGTACAAAGAATGCGTAGGTATTCCACAACGTACCCATGAATTTACGCTGTCCTTCCTGAACAGCCTTACCGTGGAAACGGTTGGGCAGCCAGGGTGCGGAGTTAATATAGAAATACCAGCGGATTGCATCTGCACCATAGGTATTCAGTGCATCAAAGGGATCCACGGCGTTACCCTTACTCTTACTCATCTTCTGGCCGTTTTCATCCTGTACATGTCCTAATACGATTACGTTCTCATAAGGAGCCTTGTTGAATAACAGAGTGGACTCTGCAAGCAGAGAGTAAAACCATCCTCTGGTCTGGTCCACTGCCTCGGAAATAAACTGTGCCGGGAACTGTGCTTCAAACAGCTCTTTATTTTCAAAAGGATAGTGATGCTGTGCAAAAGGCATGGCACCGGAGTCAAACCAGCAGTCAATAACCTCCGGTACACGATGCATGGTACCGCCACACTCAGGACACTTTAAGGTCACTTCATCAATATACGGTCTGTGAAGCTCTACCTTGGCATTTTCGGGATTACCGCTCATTTCAGCCAGTTCCGCACGACTGCCGATACTATGCTGGTGACCACATTCGCATTCCCAGATATTTAAAGGTGTACCCCAGTAACGGTTACGGGAAATTGCCCAATCCTGCACATTTTCAAGCCAGTCACCGAAACGCCCCTTACCGATGGATTCCGGAATCCAGTTGATAGTGTTGTTATTGCGGATTAAATCTTCCTTTACTGCGGTCATCTTGATGTACCAGGATTCTCTTGCATAATAAATCAGAGGAGTGTCACATCTCCAGCAGTGCGGATAGCTGTGTTCAAACTTAGGTGCATCGAAAAGCAGTCCTTTTTCTTCCAGTGCTTTTAATACCATGGGGTCTGCTTTCTTTACAAATACGCCCGCAAAATCAGTTTCTTCCGTCATGTTGCCCTTGCCGTCCACAAGCTGTACGAAGGGCAGGTCATAATTACGTCCAACCTTGGCATCATCTTCACCGAAGGCGGGTGCAATATGTACCACACCGGTACCGTCTGTTAAAGTTACATAGCTGTCACAGGTTACAAAATGTGCTTTCTTTTTCTGTTTTTCACAGATTGCATTGGCATAATCAAATAAGGGTTCATATTCCTTATACTCCAAATCCTTACCTGTCATGGTTTCCAACACTTCATAAGCTGCCTTAGCTTCCACGTTTTTCTCCGGGTCAGCCTTCACAGCCAGTCTGCCGAGTACGGTGTCGAGCAGTGCCTCTGCCATGTAATAGGTATAACCGTCAGCCGCCTTTACCTTTGCATAGGTCTCAACCGGATTTACGCAGAGTGCAACGTTGGAAGGTAAAGTCCAGGGCGTTGTGGTCCATGCCAGAATATAAGCATCTTCATTTTTCACTTTAAAGCGTGCAATTGCAGAACGTTCCTTTACATCCTTATAGCCCTGTGCTACCTCCTGGGAAGAAAGGGGAGTACCGCAGCGTGGACAGTAAGGCACAATCTTAAAGCCCTTGTAAAGCAGTCCCTTATTCCAGATTTCTTTTAATGCCCACCATTCAGACTCAATAAAGTCATCATGGTAAGTAACGTAAGGATGTTCCATATCTGCCCAGAAGCCAACGGTGCCGGAGAAATCCTCCCACATACCCTTGTATTTCCAGACGCTTTCCTTACATTTATCGATAAAAGGCTCTAAGCCATAGTTTTCAATCTGCTCTTTACCATCTAAGCCCAGCATCTTTTCTACTTCAATTTCTACAGGCAGACCATGGGTATCCCAGCCGGCCTTTCTGGGCACCATATAGCCCTTCATGGTGCGGTATCGGGGAATCATATCCTTGATAACACGGGTCAGTACATGACCGATGTGAGGCTTGCCGTTTGCAGTAGGCGGTCCGTCATAAAAAGTATAGGTAGGTCCCTCTTTACGGGTTTCCATACTCTTTTCAAAAATCTGATTGTCTTTCCAGAACTGTTCAACCTGTTTTTCTCTTTCCACGAAATTCAAGTCTGTTGATACTTTCTTGTACATTTCCTTCTTCCTTTCTTTAAATATAAAAGACCCCGTCCGTAAAAGGACGAGGTCTGCATATACTCCGTTACCACCTGTTACAACATACGCTTTCCTAAACCGCCGCAACTCTTACCAGTCACAACCTTCGGAAAGTTATATGGTTCCCTCTAACGGTGGGAAGCCGTCGCAGACTACTGGGCAGATGCCTTTTGCCTTTGCAACTCGGGAGTGATATTCTGCATTTCTTTACTCGTACCGGTCTTGCACCCTCACCGGCTCGCTGAAACTTTTAAAAAATGCGTACTGTCTCCGTCACTGTTTTTATCTTTTAGTTATTATATAGTGGAACTTTTCAAATTGTCAAGGAAAAAAAGAAGTTTCCCAATCTGCTTCCTTTGCCGCTTCGTTCAATTCAGCCGTATATTGAAAACATTCGTCCTTGTTAAAGCATATCTTATGGGCTCTACCGTATTCGTCATCATAAAACACGCCATCCCCATAAAGAAGATAATCATTTTGATAGTTGAAACAATAAGCATATACCACTTCATCCTGCAAGCTTAAAACAGTACGGATTTCCTGCCGCCACGTATCCGTCTCAGGTTCCGTCAAATCTACAATACACTCATCCTGACCATCACCGTTTAAATCCACCCATGTATAAGCTTCTACCGAAAGAACAGAATCTGCAAACTGTGCAGCACCCCCGGGTTCACAATACTCCGAAAAGTTCACATAGCCGGTATCGCCTCCAAAACCGTCTCCCGAAACACCATACACCATACCGTCTTCTTCCAGTACGGCAAGCAATATTTCTCTCGTTTCTTTATTGCTTACACTGCCACCGGTTGAAAAAGGCAATTCCTTATCATTCATAATACTGTTATATACTACAAGCGGCAAATCCGAGTCTGTGCTGTTTCTATACAAATACAGAGCACCGGGAGCCAGTTCCTGCTCATCTGTATACCATTCACCTGTCAGAATATATTCCTCATGAATCTGTTCACTGACAAGCTCTCCATCTATAATACTAATCTTATCCACATATGCACCACCCATGTGTGCAAAATAATACATCATGGCATTTTCTTCCGGCCATGTATAAAGCGTTGTGTGTCCGGTTGCAATCGTCCCAAGATTCCTAACTTCACCATCTGCATAAGTATATATATCCGCATGATAGTCGGATTCACCAAAACCATATTCTACCAGCAACTCCGGAATATCGTCCTTATCAATGTCATACAAGTAATAACTCTCGGAAAAATCGGTGTATTCTTCATTTCCCTCATAATTTTCGTTGTCAAGGCGTACCTCCGTCAACACCTCATAATACGCCTGCTGCCACTCTTCCGTAAACTCAGCCACATATACAACATTATGCATGGGTACTGCGATACCCCCTGTTTCCGGTACAGTTCCCTCTACCGCCAACAGATTTAAAATCATAATAATAATTTCTATCATATGTATCTCCTGCCCAACACCCCAAACTTCATCCTTTGTTAACTTTTAAATTATATCATAGAAGTTTTTCTTCCTCAACCCTTGTGTCAAACGTAAATCAGCGGTATAATATAATGAATAGTTATATGTAATTTGCGATTGTAATCAGACTCTTTGTGGAGGATGCTAAATGAATCAGCCAAAAGCCAAGGGGCAGTTAGCCCGTTCCCTGCAAGCTATGAGTATTATCCCACTTATTTTGCTGGGTCTTGTAATTTCTATATTCAGCTATCAATCCGTAAAAGCGGCTATGCACAAAGAAATTAATACAGAATTACAGAATATTGCCAGTTCTGTTATCATGACCTATGATTTGCTGTATCCCGGCGATTACAAGCTGGTTGGAGACGAGGTCTATGATTTTATAAAAGGTGATCAGGTTCTGACCGCCGATTTCAGTATTATCGACCGTTTAAAGGAAGAAACCCAGATTGATATTACTATTTTTTATCAGGATATCCGTATTTTGACCACACTGCTTAACGAGGACGGCTCCCGTATTATCGGAACCACCGTTAACAGCCGCATTTCCCAGGATGTCCTGCTTTTAGGCCAGCCGCACTTTTACACCAACACTACCATCAATGACACACAGTATTTTGCTTATTATACGCCTTTGCGTAATGAAAACGGTAATATTATAGGTATGGTTTATGTCGGAAAGCCCTGTACCGAAGTAAATACTGCTGTATTTCATGCTGTATTTCCCATTTTGATTATTGTGCTGTGCGGTGTCATTATTGTAAGCCTGATTGTTTCTTCCCATACCCAGAAGATACTGATTGCTCTGCAAAAAATCCGTACCTTCCTTTCAAAGGTTTCTACAGGCAACCTTTGGGAAGAACTGGATGCCAGCGTTTTGCAGCGGCATGATGAACTGAGCGACATGGGTTACTCTGCCCTTTATATGCAGCGTTCCCTTCGCAATCTGGTAGAACAGGATACTCTGACCGAACTGAATAACCGCCGTTTTGCAGATAAACGGCTGAAGCAGACACAGATGCAGGCTAATATTCACGGTACACATTTTGTTGTGGCAATCGGAGATATTGACTTTTTTAAATCCGTTAATGATACCTTCGGTCATGAATGTGGCGATTTGGTTTTAAAACAGGTAGCTGCTGTTTTAAAAAGGCATATGGTTGGAAAAGGCTTTGTTGCCCGTTGGGGTGGTGAGGAGTTCCTGTTTTTATACGACAATACCGACTTGGAGGCAGCCCGCAAGGAAGCGGAAGTTCTTTTAGACCAGATTCGTGCTTTATCGATTTCTTATGAAAATCAGGATATTCATGTGACAATGACTTTCGGTCTTGCCGAAGGCGGTGTACAGACCAACATCAAGGACTTGTTACAAAAGGCAGATGCCAACCTCTATCAGGGAAAAGAGTCCGGACGTAACCGGGTTGTTATTTAGTATTTCCGCTTATCATTATTATAAAATTCTGAAGGGGATGTTGCAAAATAGCCATGACCGACTGTTTTGCAACATTCCCTTCACATATATGGAAAGGAATAAATTATGGATCGTCAAAATCTTACCCTTCTTACCGATTTATATGAATTGACTATGATGCAGGGCTATTTTAAACATAAGGACAAAAATGAGACTGTCGTTTTTGATGCCTTTTACCGAAAAAACCCCAATGACGGCGGTTATTCCATTAATGCGGGACTTGAGCAGATAATCGACTACATCAAGAATCTGCGTTTTGAGGAAGAAGACATTGCCTACCTTGCAGGTCTTCATATTTTTGAGCCTGCATTTTTAGACTATTTAAAAAATTTCCGCTTTACCGGCGATATTTATGCCATTCCCGAGGGTACCGTAGTCTTTCCCAGAGAACCGTTAGTGAAGGTGATTGCTCCCATCATGGAGGCCCAGCTTGTAGAGACTGCAATTCTTACCATTCTAAACCACCAGTGCCTGATTGCCACTAAGGCCTCCAGAGTCTGCTTTGCAGCCCGCGGAGACGGTATTATGGAGTTTGGTCTCCGCCGTGCCCAGGGACCGGATGCCGGCATTTACGGAGCCCGTGCTGCCATGATTGGCGGCTGTATCGCTACCAGCAATGTACTGGCAGGCCAGCTCTTTGACGTACCGGTTAAAGGTACCCATGCCCATAGCTGGATTATGAGTTTTCCTGATGAATATACTGCTTTCAAAACCTATGCGGATATTTATCCCAATGCCTGCATACTTCTGGTAGATACCTATGATACGTTAAATTCCGGTATTCCCAACGCTATCCGTGTGTTTAAAGAAATGCGGGATGCCGGTATTCCTCTCACCACGTATGGCATCCGTCTGGATAGCGGTGATTTGGCATACCTTTCCAAAAAAGCCCGCAGGATGTTAGATGAAGCCGGCTTCCCTGATGCCATCATTTCCGCTTCTAATGATTTGGATGAATACCTGATTGACAGCCTGAAGATGCAGGGTGCTGCCATCACCTCCTGGGGTGTAGGCACCAACCTGATTACCTCCAAGGACTGTCCTTCCTTCGGGGGTGTTTACAAACTGGCTGCCGTAAAAGGGGCTGACGGAAGCTTTATCCCCAAAATTAAGCTTTCGGAAAACAGTGAAAAAGTAACCAATCCCGGCAATAAGACCATTTACCGCATCTATGAAAAGGAAACCGGCAAGATTAAAGCCGATTTAATCTGTCTGGCTGATGAGCAGTTCGATGAATCCCAGCCCATGAAGCTCTTTGACCCCATCGAGCCCTGGAAAAAGACCAGACTGGAGGGCGGCACTTATACGCTTCGTGAATTGATGGTTCCTGTTTTCAAAAACGGAGAATGCTGCTATACCTCTCCCAAGGTAATGGATATCCGGACCTTCTGTAAGGAAGAGTTGAATACCCTCTGGGACGAAACCAGACGTCTGGTTAATCCCCACCGGGTACATGTAGATTTGTCGAAGAAGCTGTATGATATGAAGATTCAGCTATTGGATGAAATGGGCGAAAAATAGCCTTGTTGCCAAATAGCTGTGACGAACCGGCGGCGGTAAAAAGTTTCCACACAGACACGCTTTCGCTCCGCGAAAAACGTAGCGGTACTAAGAATTTTCCGGCATTTCACTTGGAAAATTCAAGTACCGACGTTTTTCAAGGGTCTGTGTAAGAAAGCTTTTTACCGCCGCCGGTTCGTCACAGCTATTTGGCAACAGTATCTTACCGCCTATTCCTCCGTCGTGCTGCGGTCATACTCTAAAATATCGCCCGGCTGGCACTCTAACACCTCACAAATTGCCTCTAAGGTAGAAAAGCGGATGGCACTGATTTTACCGGTTTTCATCTTGGACAGATTCACATTGGAAACGCCCACCTTCTCCGACAATTCATTTAAGCTCATCTTCCGGTCAGCCATCACCCTGTCTAACCGTAATACTATTTTTCCCATACCTTATCTCTCCTATAAAGTTTCATCCGATTCCTGCTGAAGCACTGCACCATACTTAAAGATATATACCAGGACTAATACAACCAATGCAATCAGAATAACTCCTAAATCAATTGAAAACATAATGTTTACCTTCTGATGCAACAAGCTGTTTGCTACGGAACCGGACACTGCTGAGACTACTGCCCATGGAATCAGTGAAACAGCCAGATTCTGCATTTTCTTAATCACATTCTCCTCAAAGGGGGAATGACAGTCCCTGAACGCTTTACATAATGCACCGATGAATACCAGTGTAACAAAGGTCATGGCTAAAACTCCCAGTGCCAATACGGCAAGCCATGCAGCATCTCTCATAGTGAAGGAAATATAATCCGTATCCCCGGCTATTATAATCTTATTTTCTGTAACTGCAATTTCTGTAATAGTGGTAGCTTCATCACTTATCGGACCTCTCTCTACCTCTGCCTGTGCTACCGCCATTTCCTCTTCCGTCATGCTTATTCCCAGACTGGAATAGTCCAATTCCATGTTCATGGTTCCCTGCATATTAAATTTCAGCATGGAATCCGGTATGACAAAACAAATGACGGCTCCGACTAAGGCTACTCCCAATGCGATTCCCACCAGTATCTTGGCTATAAGAGTAATAATATTGCTTATCTTACCAATTTTGTTAATTTTTTGAATTGCCTGTTCTTTCATAGTTTATCTCCTTTTCTTTCCCTCTCATATAAAAGTGTACGTTTCTGACACCCTTGCAAGTCGGCGAACGATAAAAAATAATTTTTTAATGTTTATCGTTAAATATACTTTACAACCGCTTTTAACATTTGTCAACAACTTTTTAATGAAAAACGTTAAAAATTTTATGTTTTTATTTTTCGATTGAAATTCATCCACCTTTAACCACGTTTTCTAGCCATAATGTCAAACTTTAACTTCCGTCCAAATGATTTCTACGCATTTTATAGCAAAAAAAGACTTTCCTCCATGCTATTGATTAAAATAGCATCCGGGAAAGTCTTGCTGTTAACATGACCGCTATTTCTACAGTTTTATCTTCTTTGGGTTTTACTGCTCCATCTGCCGCCCTAAGAATCCGGCTGCCGACATAATCAGTTTTTGCTCTACTTCACCCATCTTGGTTTTGGAATCATTCTCCAACAATACTACCATACCGATTACATCCCCTTCACAGATGATGGGGGCCAGAGCTTCCTGCTGATACTCCTCGCTGCCTTCGTCTGTAACCGGTATAAAATTTTTATCTCCTTTTGCAGCAATCACTGTTTCTCTGGCATTTGCCTTTTCTTCCAGACGGCTGCTGATACTCTTCCCAAGAAACTGCTTATATCCTCCACTGACCGCAATAAACTGGTCCCTGTCTGCAATCAGGGCTGCATGTCCGGACACCTGTGCCAGACTCTCCGCATACTGCTTTGCAAAGGTTGTCATTTCTCCAATGGGAGAATATTTCTTCAAAATAATTTCTCCCTCTCTGTCCGTGAAAATTTCCAAAGGGTCACTTTCCCTGATACGTAATGTCCTGCGGATTTCCTTCGGTATTACTATACGTCCAAGGTCGTCAATACGACGCACGATTCCTGTAGCCTTCATAAAAAACCTCCAATTTCATATTTTGCAAGGATTACTTTGCCATTAGATAAACAGTTTCATCCTGTTTTGCTTTTATTTAGCTTTGGAGTTATTATGTGGAAAATGCGGGAAAATTATTCTTTCTTTTATGATTTCATTTCATTCGCTATGAGATTCGATATATGCACCCATCCCACCGATTAAGAATTTCTGACATTCCAATTTCTGCTTAATCATCTTGGTTACCAACTTGTCCATTTTTCTGCTCCATTTAGCCATTTTCTGAATATCATTTTTCATCTCACTCGTGATGGGTGTAGCCTTTTTATATTCAAGTATTGAATCAAGTGAGGACCAGGCATCCATCAGTATTGTTCTGATTTGTAATTCAACTTTTATTCCTTGAACTCTCATAATTATGTGGTAACTTTGATATCCATTGTCTTTTGGTTTTCTAATATAATCCTTTATCTTCAAAGTCTCAAATGCTTCTACCTCAACAATTTTTTCGGCAATCATATATGTTTGCTCAATGTCATAGCATATTACTCTAACCCCTGCCAGATCACTGATAAACTCTTCCAAATTTTCATCTGCACTCTTCCTGTTTTTACGTTCAAGCTTTTGTGCAACACTATCCACATCCTTTAACCTTTTTTCTATAAATCGTATACAGTGTGATTTCGTTTTTTCAAAATATGCCTTATCAATCTTCTCAATTTCAGTTATTACCATTGACATACCTTTTTCATACTTTGAAATCGTCTCTTCATTCCAGAATAAATCAATGCCTTTCATATCCTTTCCCATAAGAACAATACTCCTCCAATAAATCCAATAAAAATCCCGGACAGATGAGCACTTGCAACACATTATGATATCAGACGCATATTGTCAATCACCCATCCCACATTTTCCATATGATACTCGCCACCACAATATGGACAAACCTTTTGTCGGACAGCATCGAAGCTGCCACCGCAGTTTGGACACGCTACTGAGGTAATGGAAAATCCGGGCGGTTCCATGACAGCCACATTTCTGCTTAATGTCACATCAATACAATCCCCCGTTTTGCGAACTTTCCCCTGATTTTCACTATAATTGACCCACCAGGTACGTAAGGACATATGCAGGATATTCCCCTCCATCCGCACATGCTTCAGGCAAATAGCATTGGTATAGGTCATTTCCAAAATATCTGAAAACCTCGCATCCCTCTGTCCGCCCCGGTAGCAGGCAAGCGTCTCCGGCTGCTCCGTGAACACTGCCATCCTTATCAGTGCCACAATCTGACCTTCAAATTTATCGAAGGCAAAATTGGGATCATATTTCTTCATAATGTCAGTGATTTTTTTCTTGGAGTTGGCCCACCAGAACAAGGAAACATGTCTCATGCCATCCCTGTTAAACAAGGTAAACAACAGACGTAGACTCGCCAGAATCAATCCGCCTAATCCGCCGCAAAAAGCGGCACCGAAAAAACAGGTAGCCAATGAAGCAGGCAAAAATCCGTCTTTCCCCATGATTACTGCCGAAAGTAACACCACAAGCACTACAAATATTGTAAAAAAGATTGTTCTGCCAACCACACCTGATGCGGTGGCTGTGGATGTATTTCTTAAAAAAAAATGATTCACTACCCTTGGAAATAAATCGGTAATCCGAAATCTTGTCCCACAATATTTGCAGCCCTCTTCCAGCGTTGCTACCTGACTGACTGCAACACAATTAGGGCAGGTCATCGTAATATGGGAAATCTGTTCATCATTGGGTGTATGGATAATAATATCATACATCACCTGTTCAACTTCTCTTTCGTAAACAGGCCCCTGTGCATTCTCAAAACGAATCATTCTGTTGATTTCCTCATATACCATATCCGTCATATACCAGGGAGTTTTTCTGGAAAGAGTTGCCGTACCAAAGCTCCTTCCTTTTACCGGCATCACCCGGTTCGTCATCTTAAGTCCCTTTTTCCTTAAGCGTTCCTTTTGCAGTTTCAGGAAGTATAAGGTATCTCCATCACAGCATATAGGAACGATGTCATCCTGCTGCCATGCATTAAACTCCTGTGCAAACCTGTCATACATCCCCCGTTCCGAATCCCATGTAGGTACAAACTGTCGAAATGCTTTATATTCAAGTACATACTTCCTAATCCATTTACCGCCGATGCCTAAAAAGATAATCCCCAAAACACTGAATATCATTTTCCACATCACAGTGACAGAGGTGGCTATAAAAGAAAGTCCTACAAGACCTGCTGCCATCCACGCCAGCCCCTTAAATATTTTCATTCCTTCCGGTTCACTGACAGTATTTCTTGTTTTCGTGTTTAATACAGGAAAAAGTCCCATTTTTTATCCTCACTTTATATTGACACCGGATACTGTGTGAAAGCTCATACAGCCAACCTACAGTCTTTGAACTGCATCCATTGCCAGTGCTGACCTTTCGCACTCCTCTACTGATAAGGTTATCTGCCAGCAATAAGGACTTCCCTTCATGCACTTTGCCGCATAGCTAAGACCATTTGTCTTCTCATCCAGAAATGGTTTGTCGATCTGCTTGGGATCGCCAAGAAGAATGATCTTGGTACCCTTACCGGCTCTTGTAATGATTCCTTTGACCTGATTGGGTGTCATGTTTTGTGCCTCATCAATAATCAGATACGTCTTTACAAGCGATCTGCCTCTAATATAATTGAGAGCTTCCGTCTGGATAATCCTTCTCTCGAAAACCTCCGAAATCTTATCTGACAATTCTTCTTCGTTATCATATCTTTTTTCTTCATCAGAATCAAGAATCTGCTCCAGATTATCAATAATCGGTCGCATAAGCGGTGCTATTTTTTCTTTTTCGTCTCCGGGTAAAAAACCAATATCATCATCAAACTGGGCATTCGGTCTGCACACAATAATTCTTCTGTATTCATTGGATGAGTTATTGTATACCTTATCAAGACCAACTGCTAGCGAATAAAATGTTTTGGCGGTTCCCGCCATTCCCTGAACAATAACCAACGGTGCATGCTCTGCATCTGTCATGAGAGCCTCCTGCATAAAATACTGACCGGCATTTCTGGGGGAGACTCCATAAGGTCTGCTTTTCTTATAAACTAATGGTACAATTTTTTTCCCTTCAACCCGGCCAAGAAGCGTCTTATTGACTGCCGTGTCAGACTTCAGAATAAGGAACTCATTTTCTGTAAGTTCTACCGGAACTGTGCTTCCTTTTGCATCCGTCTGATATACTCTCTTTCTGTCAATTCCTTTTTTCTTAAACTCTTTAATCATTTCATTCGGAATATATACCTCTGAACGTCCTGTGTAATCAGCATCATCTGCCTGAATCTGTTCCGTTGTATAATCCTCAGCATTCACTCCTATAATCTGTGCTTTCAGACGTAATACAAGATCTTTTGTTACAAGACAGACATGAGTATTTTTCTTATCCTCCTGAAGTCCTTTACACACTTTTAATATCCGATTGTCCGACTTATCCTCCGGTAAGTCTTCCGGAAGTTCCACCTGCGTGTAATTTTTTTCAATTCTCAGGATTCCTTCATTCTTCAATTCTACTCCGCTAAGAAGATCGCCTTCATTTCGATATTTTTCAAGAAGTCTGACCGCCGCTCTCGCATTCGCTCCCTTGTCTCCATCTGCTTTCTTTAAGCAGTCCAGTTCTTCGACAACGACGAGCGGGATAACCACTTCATTGTCCTCAAAATTCTCAATTGCATTTGCTGATTGAATTAATACATTTGTGTCTATTACATATATTTTTTTCATATATCTACTTCCAATCATGTTGTATTTTTAATATGCTTTAAATATCATATCATTTTCTTGACATTCTCTCCAGCACAGGTGTGTAAATGATTGTAAAATCAATGTAATATCTTCGCGATTTTGCAGGGAGTTTACATGGTGTTTACATAAACCGGATAGCCGTATTCTGCCTAATCTGATACGATGAAGAAAATGAAATCCATGTCCCTTCTATCATAAACTTCCCTGTACGGATTTGAGGTGGAATATGTTTCCAATAACAATCAGAGATCATTCGCCGATGGATGACTATCAGAGGATGCTTAGGCAGGCAGATTATCGCATAGAAAATGCCGATTTTAATAACAGACTGCCATATGATAATAGAAAAAAACTAGATAAATCTCCGGTTTACAAAACTATTTTTAAAGCTATGAAGGTTCTGCTTATCATTTCCGGCTTGTCACTGCCGGTTGCAATAATCTCCTTTTGGGCATGTGGTAATATTAGCGACAGTAATACGCTTCGCCTTATACTCCTGTGCAGTGTTTGTATAGTTACCGGTGCATTCGGACTGGCATTGATAATCGGTTGCATAGGCGGATATATGGAATGCCATAGCGAAAGAAAAGATAAGAAAACAAAATATATCCAGAAAAGTGAAACATGGGTATTGATAAATGGGTATGTCGCCGTAGTATATAGAGAATATGGACGTGGCGGTCAAATGGTAAAAGCTTTTGTAACGGATGAGAATCATATCGTCGATGTGCCATTTTCACGTATGGATATAATAGACAATGTACACTCCATACATACCAATAACGGGAAAGTAACAGCAGATGTAGATGCGACAGAATATTATAAAAAGCATCCTTATGTAAATGAATATCCCGGAGACGATATATCACATTATTTTCACTATTATAAAAGAAGAGTACGAAGAAAAGTCGAATGGTACGAAAATATGCTTGAAATAGATAAGCTCATAAAAGCTCTAAGTATGTTGAAACACAAATAACACAATGTGGGTCGGAGGATACTCGTGGGGGAAGTACTGGATAATTTTTTATTTACTCTGAAAACAATTGGAAGTGCGGAAGAAAAAAGAGCAGTGGATACTGCAAATTCATTTCAGAAAAACTATGTTGATTATTTTCAACATACTTCTGATAAACTAAAGACAGAGACAACTCAGTGGGGAATGTATGCCCTGCAGCTAAATAGAGAGCGTCTTGATAAAAAGGCTTTGACCATGCAGGTCTGTCTGAAAAATTCCAAAAAGGAAACCGATTCTGTGCTTGCCGGAAAAGATGGAAAATATACAGTCTATGAAGTACACAGGCTCGCAAAAAAAGAAGTTAATTTTCTTCTTAACAACAAAAAAATCAAACATTTTCAAAAGAACTGTGAGATTATATTTGATGTAATCGAAACAGTTCATTCGCAAAACGAATACAGCTGCCCCTGCTGTGGGCACATGGATGCCATAGAAAACTTTTTTGATGGCTGTCAATACTGTGGTACACAATTCAATTTTGAAGATTTTCAAAGCAAAGTTAATCAAGTCCATTTTAGAGATACCGCAATGGTCACATTCCATGGGCTAACCTATGCTTTGCTTTATATAAAACAACTATCCCTTTTCTGTGGAGGCTTAGGAATTTTGGCATATCATCTGATTAGAATGATTATGCCGTGTTTTGGGAAGGTACCGCCCTCAGATATATATAATTTGTTTTTGGGAACATTAGGTGCCTTTGTTTACGGAATATTTCTTGGAGGGCTGGCAATCTTTGCCGGCAGCATATTACTGTCTCTGGTTTGGGCTGTAATTATAAATCCAATTGTCACGGCTAAATACAATAACGATATGTGGAAGAATAATATGATTGCCGGTAAAATCAGAAAAAAAGATGCTGCATTTTCAGCTGAATCGTTTGCAACAATACTTAACAGCCGTATGCAGGTACTGCATTTTGCAAATAACAAAGCAGAAATTGAAGCATTTATAAAATGCGATGTAAAAGATTTATTACCCCGATATGAAAATATCGTCTATTTGAACATGGACCGTTATCGCATAAAAAAATACCGGATGGATGAGCACTTTCAATACATTAATGCTGACCTGATACTGCAATGCTTTCATTTTAACGGAAAAAAAATCAGGCAGGTAAAAGAAAACGTCAGTGTCCGCCTGAAACGCAGTGCATCTGCCATTACCCAGGTGCTAAACGAAAAGGTGTATCTGGCCTGTCCTAATTGCGGATCTTCGCTTTCTTTTAAGAACGGTTGTAAGTGCCTATATTGCGACAGCGAACTGGATTTAGCCAACATTGACTGGGTAATTGATAAGTATGATATTTTGTAGAAAAAGGATGGCATATATAATGCAGACACAGACTCGAAGCGTAGACCATGTTCAACAATTTTGTAACTACATAGATTTAAGAAAATTTCACAAGCAAACATTTCGGAATGAAAAGTTAAATCGCCACTGTGCACACGTGATTCGGAATGGAGAACCTGTAACGCTGACACCGGAGCAGCGAGAACAGTTTATTCAGAATATTTGTGATATACCGGATAATCCTATTGGTCTTGGTGTGTTCTGCGGAATGTCTACATATGTATTCGTAGCCGGGCTGCTTTCGCTATTTCCATTTGCTATAGCTTCCGGATTTAGTCAGATAAGCAAAAAGATAGCCTGTCTACTCTATGCAGCAGGAGTAATCCTTCTGCTACTTGTTATGGCAGGCTTTGTTGGGATATGTATTCTGATTACAAGAAAAAACCGAAAGCGGGCAGACATATTCCGAGCAAAAGCCCGTGACAAAATCGGATGTGGGGATTATCAGTCATATGCCTATCGGATTGAAGAAATATATCGCATTAAGTCGTATAACGAGGATATGTACGGAGGATATCTCTACTTCTGGTATCGGGTCGGCAATGTCATATTTGAATTACCGAATACTACCTTTGCCTATCATCTTGGTAATAACGACGAGACCATATATAGGGAGCCGGAAAAGCTGGAACTCCATGAGTTCAATCACCCTGTAGGCGGATATATCATAGGTATGTTGATACATTTAGATGGACAGGAACGCTTTTATGGAATGTAATTTTTACTGACTGTATCCTTCAAAGATTAATGCCTTCAAGTTTGAAAAACACACTATGAAGCATCTGCATGGGTAATATTGTGAAACTCCCTGCTGCTTTTCGGAAAAGCGTTCCTGATAGCTACTAAACCCACAAGGTTTTTTGACACTTTTGTTCTCCTACTCCCCGCTTCCTCTTTGACTGCGGGTCTACAAGGGATGCTTTAACTTCAAAACAGGAATATACTGCTTTTTATTATTCCATATACGCATCCACAAACAGTGCTTCCATAAACTCCTGTAATGTCAAGTCACAACTCTCCAGATATTCTCTGTTAACAGACACGTCCGCATAAATCCCCGGCTGCACTTCACAAATGCCATATTGCTTTTCATAGTGGTTGCCATAGCCAGAGTAACTACATATATAGTAATATCCCGAATAACCATTGACTTCCATCTCTGTCAGCCCGTCACTCTGCAGATTTTCTACACCTACATTTCTAAATGAATCTAATGTTGACTGATATTGTTCCTCCGGTGTGATGTTCGACAGCCAAAAACTAGGTTCCATGCCTTCTTCTACTGACACCCCTAAACATTCTGCATATGGTATATAATTCAGAGAATATACATATAACAGGTCTGCATCATAGGTAACATAAAACTTAGGTCCGTCAGGCAAATTGGATTCGTACTCAAAAGTAGCCAGATTCTGCGGTTCAGCTTCAGGTGTGGGTTCAGGCTCGGGTGTGGGTTCAGGCGTAGGCTCAGGTGTAGGCTCAGATTCCTGTTCATTTTTTAACTCTTCTTGCCTTGAAGAATTATCTTCTTCATATGCAAGCTGTTTGTCAGCTTCCGATATTGCTTTTAAAACCGCACTGCCGCAACCGCTGAACATAACCGCCAATGCACAAAGCATTACCAGTATTCCCCCACAGTATTTTCTGTTTAACTTAATCAATTTGTTCCTCATTATCTCTTTCCTCATTTCAGTACATTTTTTATTATTATAATTCACAAAAAATTTTTACACAATCTATCATGCGAAAAAATATTGTCAATCCTGAAAAAATGCTTAAAGTCAATCCTTTTCCCACTCCGCCAGCTCTGTCTCTGTTTCCAGCATTCGTTCCAACAAGGTTTCCTGCGTATGCTCCTCAGCTTCTAATTGAACCTGCAACTCCATCAATTTCTGATAGTCGGAGGAAAGTGCGGGTTCTAAAAGCTGCATCTGCAATAAAGCTGCTTTTTCCTCACTTTCTGCCAGCTGCTTCTCATATTTTTCAAGCTGCTTTGTCAGACGGGATTTGATTTTACCCGGATTGTAATAAGTTTTTTTGTCAAAAACATCCTGCAGGGTAGGCTCTTTTGCCTCATTTTTTTGACCATTTGCGGTTGAAGTTTCTGTAATTGTGTTCCTACCGTCGGTCTTCCGCCCAATCTTTCCGTCAGCGGCAGCATTTTTCCCTTTCTCCTGCAAATATTCTTCATAACCGCAAGCATACTGCTTTGTTTCTGTCTGTCCAAACTCCAGTATGCCGGTAGCAATCTGCTTTATAAAATATCTGTCATGGGATACAAACAGAACCGTTCCCGGAAATTCCTTCAGCATCTGTTCCAGAGCCTGTCTGCCCACCATATCCATGTGATTGGTGGGCTCATCCAAAATCAAAAGGTTGGGCTTTGTCTGAAACATTTTGCATAAAGCCAGACGGACTTTTTCTCCTCCTGACAATTGTCCCATCTTCTTTGTGACCTCTTCCCCAGAAAACAGGAAGCTCCCCAAAGCACTTCTTACTTCTTCCCGTAACAGTTTCGGATACTCTTCCCAGAAATTATCCAGTACTGTCTGCTCCGGGTCAGCCTCATTCACTACCGCCCTCTGCTGGTCAAAATAGCCCCATTCTACATTTTGGCCGATGGTGAAGGTTCCTCCCAACGGCTCTATCATACCCACCAAGGTTTTCAGTAACGTAGATTTGCCTTTTCCGTTTTCACCTAAAATAGCAAGACGTTCACCCTTTTGCAGCAAAAAGGACACCCGGCTTAATTCTTTATCATATCCGATTGCTAAGTTTTTTGCAGATATTACATTCGTATAGCTCTCTATCCTTGGAGTAAACATGGCATGAAAGGTTTTGGTGTCAAAGCGTCTGGGTTTTTCTATCTTGACCATATGCTCTATTACCATTCTCTTAGAGCGTGTTGCCGCCACCTTGGTAGGTGTATTTTTCCATTTCTCAATCCAGTCGGTCAGACGCTTGATTTCCTTTTGCTGCTCCTCATAATCCTTTTCCTGCTTTATCAGGTTTTCTTCCTTCTGTTTCATAAATGCAGTATAGTTTCCGGGATATCTCTTAATCCGGTGATATTCTATCTCATAAGTCACATCAATAATCCTGTCCAGAAACATGCGGTCATGGGATACAATAACAACTGCTTTATCATAGGTTTTTAAATAATTTTCCAGCCACTCAATAGTGGGCAGATCCAGATGGTTGGTGGGTTCGTCCAAGAGCATTATATCCGGTCTGCCAAGCAGCAGCTTCATAAATGCCACCTTTGTCTGCTGTCCACCGGAAAAGCTTCCGATAGGACGTTTTAAGTCATCCAGCGAAAATCCGAACTGTTGAAACATAACCTCCATATCTCTTCGCCAGGTGTAGCCTCTTAAGGCTTCCATCCTTTTTTGCAGACTGTCATACTCATACAACAGCTCCTGACTTTCCTCTCCCCCATGAAGTGCCTGTTCTATCTCTGCCATTCTTGCTTCACATTGAAAAACAGGTGCAAAGGTCTTCTTAATTTCCTCCTCTGCTGTCACTTCCCCATCGGTAAAGCTGACCTGGCGTAAAAAACCTATTTCCTGTTTTCCTGCCATGGTAATACCGCACTCCTCATCACTGTCTAAGTTGTTCATCCTGATATCACCTGCAATCAGCTTTAACAAGGTAGTCTTTCCGCAGCCGTTTCTTCCCACTACAGCTATTTTTTCATTATCATGAACTTCAAAGTTCACATCCTCCAGTATGGTATCTGCCCCGTATTGCACCAGAGCATGCCTTATCTGATATTGGCTCATCTCAATCTTTTCCCTCTCTTTGCCATTTCCTTTCTGGCTTTTCCGATTTTCTTCATCATAATCTGTTTTCTTTCCTTGGAGAAGGCTTCTTCCCAAAGCATATCCTGATATGTCTTCCACCTTTTTTCGGAGAGTGTACCGTCCGCCAGTGCTTCCCGAATGGCACACCCCGGCTCACTTTTATGACTGCAATCGGAAAACCTGCAATGCTCCGCCAGCTCTTCAATATCTTCAAATGAATTTTGCAGCCCCTGCTCCACATCACTTACAAGCAGTTTCCGCATCCCGGGTGTATCTATAATACATCCGCCGCCTGTTAAGACATCCCCATTCGGTAAGATGATTTCTTCCGGTAAAAACATACATTGTTTGTAGGTTGTCGTGTGCCTCCCCTGTGCATCCGCTTCCCTGATACCGCCTGTTGCCATTTTCTGTGCTCCCAACAGTAAATTTACGAGGGAAGACTTTCCTACGCCCGAGGAGCCTAACAGCACAATAGTCTTTCCTTTTGCAAAAAAGCGTTCCATTTCCGCAATGCCTTCTCCTGTAACAGAGCTGATACAGAAAACATCCACTCCCGGTGCCTCCTCGTAAACCTGCTCTACATACACCGATGCATCTTCACACAAGTCTGCCTTCGTCAGAACAATGACCGGGGTGCCGCCGCTCTGCCAGGCAGCCGCTAAATACCGTTCCAGCTTGGAAACATGAAAGTCCCTGTTTAAAGACATGGTAATAAATACAAAGTCAAAATTTGCCGCTACCGCCTGGTCCGGCATCCCCTGTGTTGCATTCAGCCGCATAAACACGGATTTTCTGGGAAGTACTCCGGTAATCAGACTGTCTCCCGTCTCATTATAAGATATTTCCACCCTATCTCCCACCGTTGGAAAATCGGTTATCCCAGCAGTATTATAAAAATTCGCTGCTTTTAATCTGCCATATATTTTTTTCTGTTCAAACAATAATTCATATCGCTCTCTGTGTACCGCCATAACGGTTGCTGTTTCATACTTCTTATCCATTTCTCTTTTCTCTCCTAATCTTAACTCAGAATATCTGCTCGATATTTTTAAGTCATATTTCTATTTGCTGTTACCTGTTTTTTACCTGAAATGAGTTGCGATTGCATAGGAATCCCGAAATGAATAAGATACTCCGGCTTTCTTAAAGAAAAAGCGTGGTACCGGAATGATACCACGCTAATACATAGCACATAAATACTGCCAAGGCAATATGCCTTAAACACAATATTCCTTAGGAACCACATGCCTTAGGCATAAGTACCTACCTATTCATAAACGAGGTAATCATATGCAATCTTAAATTGTTTCTACAAATCTCTCTCAAATTTCTCATAATGGACTACCTCCTTCTTTCAAAATAATTTATGTAAAGACTGAATCTTCACTTTTACATAATAAAATCAACTGCCATACTTTGTCAATAGTTTTTATTTCTGTAAATCAGACCCTCTAAATCAGGCTGCGGCAGGCCGCTTTCACAATGCAGACCTTTGAGCCTTTAAAACAGCTCCAGTTGTTCATATTTCTCAGGCAGCTCCTGCAAATACCGGAAGCATTCGTTTACATCACACACAATATGATTTTTCCGGCAGGTCTCTTTCAACAACTGCATTAACTCCCCGTTTCTCTCACTGTTTACTTCATAAGCATTGCCATACTTCTTTTGATATTGTTTCTTCATTCCGGGAAAATGCCTGTCCAGTGCCGCATAGAAATATTCTCTGTCACCTTCCCGCAGAGTGACACCCATGCCAAAGCAGATAATACCGTATACCTTCGCCTGAATACAATACGCTAAAATGCCTTCAATATTTTCTCCGGTATCATTGATAAAAGGTAAAATGGGGTCCAGCCAGACTATGGTGGGAATACCATGTTCATGGAATATCTTTAAAGCCTCCACTCTTTCTTTTGTGGTACACACATTGGGTTCTAAGATTTTGCAAAGGTCTTCATCGTAGGTTGTCAGGGTCATCTGCACCACACATTTTGCCTTTTGATTTATTCTTTTTAGCAAATCCAGGTCTCTGAGAATTCTGTTTGATTTAGTCTGTATTGCTAAACCGAATTCATAGTGCTCTATGATTTCAAGGCAACGTCTTGTGAGCTTCAGTGTTTCCTCGCAATGCATATAAGGGTCGCACATGGCTCCGGTTCCTATCATACATTTCTTTCTCTTGGAACGAAGTGCTTTTTCCAACAGCTCGGGGGCATTCTGCTTCACCTCAATATCCTCAAAGGCATGGGTAAAGCCGTAGCACCTGCTCCTTACGTCACAATAGATGCAGCCATGGGAACAGCCACGGTATAAATTCATTCCATTATGTGCAGATAATATTCCCTTGGCATCTACAAAATGCATGTATATCCCTCCCATTGCAGTCCTTTTACCAGAGTGGTATCTACTAAACATTTTACAATACCGCTCCACAGTCTGCAATAAGCTGCGGTCATATTAACAGCCTGATTTACCTTTGTTTTTATGGGGACAGGAAGTGCCGCACGGACAGCCAATGCACTTTGCACCGCTTTTCTTGGTCTTTCCGATATACGCTGCTGCCGCTCCGATGACAAGCAATAAAATAATTATGATAATCAAATCTGCCATATCACTACTCCTCTTTATCTGCCCGTGCTTGTCTTTAAATCATATTTTGCACTAAATTTCTTGTTTGTATTACAGATGAGAGCCGCTGCAATTGCCACTAAGGCAAGTACTGCAAGTGCCCCGGGTACAAAGCCTGCACCCACAGCACCCGTCGTAATCAGAGTACCAATCTGATATACCAGGAAGGCCACGGTATAGCCGGTTCCAAGCTGCAGGGCAATACCACCCCAAAGCCATTTTTTGCTCTGCATTTCAGAGTTCATAGCCCCCAGTGCAGCAAAGCAGGGAGGGGTAAACAGGTTAAACATCAAATATGCCAAAGCAGCTACCTTGGTAAGTGCCATTGCCTGTGCAACTACATTACCATCGCCAATCAGTGCAAGCTCTTCCGTGTCAATGAAGGCACTCAGGCCATAGCAGACTGCCAGCGTACCAACCACGTTTTCCTTGGCAATAAAACCGGTAACCGCTGCTGCCGCCAGCTGCCATGCCGCAATACCCACAACAGGAACTAAAAGAACTGCAATCGGAGAGGCAATTGTCGCAAGAATAGAGGTGCTTTCCATTCCCTCCTCAACAACCTGTAGCCGCCAGTTGAATGTCTGCATAATCTGCACCACTGCATTACACACAAGAATAATGGTTCCTGCCTTGATAATGTATGCCTTGCCGCGGCCCAGCATGGAAATGACAGCTCTCTTTAAGCTCGGAAGCTTATACTCCGGAAGCTCGATAATAAAGAATGACTTTCTGAATTTGTAGCCTGTAATTGCATTTACCAAAAGAGCACCCACTAAAATCAGCACAATGCCCACAAAATACATCAGGGTTCCAACCCATGGAGTTTCCGGGAAGAATGCTCCTACAAACAGAGCAATAACAGGAAGCTTTGCACCGCAGGGCATAAAAGGTGTCAGCATTGCAGTAGCTCTTCGCTCTCTTTCGTTACGAATGGTGCGGCATGCCATAATACCGGGAATTGCACAGCCGGTACCGATTACCATGGGAATAACGGACTTCCCCGAAAGACCTACTCTTTTGAAAACAGGGTCAAGTACAACTGTTGCACGTGCCATGTAACCGCAATCCTCAAGAAGGGCAATCAAAAAATACATTACCATGACAAGCGGCAGGAACCCTACCACAGCACCTACGCCTCCGATGATCCCGTCAACCAGCAGTGACTGTAAGAATGGATTGGCACCTTCTACCAGACCGGCAACCCACTCCTGAAAGGTTTCAATAAAGCCTACCAGCCAGTCGGCAATCCATGTACCTACGGTTGACTGGGAAATATAAAATACCAGAAACATAACCACCGCAAAAATCGGAATTCCCAGCCATGGGCTGGTAAGAACTGCATCAATTTTATCCTGACCATTCTTCTCTTTTGTCAAAACTTTTCGCTTTTCAACAGCACTGACGATACCTTTGACGAATTCGAAACGTTTTCTGTCCGCAGCCTCTACTTCTGCTTTATTGTGCAAATCAATATTTCCCTGTACATAGGCAGCTTTCTGTCCACAGCCCTTCAATGCTGCTGCCCTTTCTACAACTTCTTTCAGACCGTTTGCCGAAGTGGAAACGGTTTCTACTACAGGGCAGCCCAGCTTTTCGGATAAAAGAGCCGCATTAATTTTAACATCCTTCTTCTCGTTAATGTCACTCTTATTTAATGCAACCACCACAGGAACACCCAACTCCAGAAGCTGTGTGGTAAAGAATAAGCTGCGGCTTAAGTTGGTGGCATCTACGATGTTAATAATCACATCGGGATTTTCATTCTTTACATACTCACTGGTAATGCTTTCCTCAGAAGTGAATGGAGACATGGAGTATGCACCGGGTAAGTCTACGGCAATCAAATCCTCCGCCTTGCTGTAATAGCTCTTTTTAATAGGGCTTTCTTTCTTTTCTACGGTAACTCCTGCCCAGTTGCCTACCTTTTCGTTTCTTCCGGTCAGGGCATTATACATCGTAGTCTTACCACTGTTCGGATTACCTGTTAAAGCAATTCTCATTTTAATTCCTCCTCATTATTGTATACTCATTTTGTTCAAATTATTCTTTTCTAACATAGGGTAGTCTAAACTAACCATTGGGTAAAAATATATGTGGTGAATCATCACCACTATATTATAATAGCTGCTGCCAGTCGATTATCGATGTTATACCTGCCATCCTTGATAGAAACAACACAGCCGTTCTTCATATGAGAAACTACTGTAATAGGTTCTCCGCTATAGCAGCCCAGGGTAAATAAAAATGCATCCAGCTCTTCATCATCTGTCAGTATCTCTTTGACAATATATTCTTTACCAATCTCTGCTTCCGCTAAGTTCATATTGTTCTCCTATACAAACACTAATTAGTCATCTCTAACCACTTAGAGTCTATCACCGGATTTCTATTCTGTCAAGCACAACTTTATTCTGTTTTCCAGATTTTTCCGGTTGGAAATTTTTCCGGTTACAACTCCACTTCCACAAGCTTTACATAACGCTGTAACGAATACTCACCATCGTGGGCCTCTCCGGGAACCGTCTGTGACATATGCCCGACACGGGTAATACGTGTGACCCCTGCTTTCATCAATTGATCCGCCAGTGCGGCATACTCCTCTTTTTCACAAAGCAGTCCTACTGTCTGCAAATGATTCCTGTGTATTTTTAATGCGGAAACAATTTTTTCTGCAGGCAAGGGCTTTACCCAGCAGTTACGGAACATATAGGACAGCCTGAGTTCACTGTCACTGCTTACTATTACACTGATGTTATTTTCTTTATATATCTGTTTTGCCGCGTCCTTATTCTCCAGCTCTTCATTATAAAGAGAAATGAAAATCTTTCCCCTTATGCCGATAGGTTCTGCAGGATAGTTTTGGCTTACTTCTTTTAAAATATCAAAAAAGAGCTTTCCCACTGCCTTTACCACTGCCATATCGCTGCTGTTCACAAACAGTCCCTGGCAAGAGCTGCACAGAACCTGCCTTGTCTCACAGATATGATTTGCCAATGCATATAATTCCTGCCGTAAATCCTGTCCTGTTAAAACTGCAGGACTTACATAAGCAAAGCTCAGCTTGTGTCCCCAGCTGATAATCCGGGTTTCCGGTGCCGCATAGGTTCGTATCGTACGGATTGCTTCATCACCACCCCATATTACAACACCGTCTGCCATATCTGCCAGACGCTTCATCACTGCCACATTCGTAGAAGGCACATCCAGCACACAGACATAAGGAGCCAGTGAAGGCTCCTCTTTTATGATTTCATGGAGTAGCAATACCGAGATTCCATCATCCATGGAAGGCAGCTTTAGAATATTGATATTGCCCGCCAGCATTCCCTCTAATACACTGTAAAAGGGCAGTCCTTCCGCATTCCCTGCCGCAATGTGGAACAGAATGCCCAGAGGTTGGATTTGCTTTTTCCGGGTTGTCTGCCTGTCCGCATTTCCGGTAATATTCCGGCATTCTCGGGTTTCTGTTTCTTCCGAAACACCTAGGATAACCGGCTCGCCGTTTTCCACCATTGCTTTCCAGTTTCCCAGCTCCGTATCATATTTTAACTGCAAATTCTCTCTGTCAAAAAATCCAACAGCTTCTTCCAACTGCCTGCGTGAAAAAATGCCCTTTTTTAAGAGTGGCTGTAAAACCTCGTCATACATGCCGGCCCGGATTTTCTGTGCCAGTCTTCCGCAGGCTTCCATCACCTGGGTGGAGATATCTTCTCTGTTTGTAATTGTCTGTAAACAGGATTCCCATAATCTGTCCAGTACATCATCCAGTTCTTCATCCTGTAATACTCTGCCTTCAAACAAAATCACGTAAGTGCCTCCCCAATAATCTGCTGTGACAATTTTTCCGCTCCGGCGGCACAGGTAGTAATATCCTCCATGCCCACCCTTCCCAATATTTCCAGATAGGGGGTCTTAATACCGCAGCCACATTCTTTTCCTTCATGCAAAACACCCAAATCATCCGTCATAATACTATGAACCGGAGCACTCTTTATCATAGGTGTCAGGAGATTTACCAGTCCGGGCGTCCCCATAGAAACCGGTTCAAAGCTATCCACATCACGAATCAGTACCCTGCTGTAAACCGGCACGTGGAAATGGTGATTCGCACAGGTGCAGTACAATATGGGATGCTCCACTGCCCCGAAAAATTCCCAACAGTTTTCTTCTGAAATCCCCAGTACCTCTTGTACCAGCCGGTACATGGTTTCTTTATCTGCCCGTTGGGTATCATACTGTTTCCAGCCTCCCCCAAATGCAATGACCGATCCCTTGGGTAAATGACAGGTAATCCCCTCTTCCTTCATCCGGGTCAAAAGCCAGTAGGCATGAAAGGGGAACCCCATTATCCGCACCGGTGTTTTTTGCTTACTGTATTTAATCAAAGCCGCCTTAACAGCTTCTAACTCTAAACTATACTCTCCGTTTTTATACTGTAAAGCATAGATACGCGACTTTGCCGGTGCCAGAAAGGTAAATGCATATGCAGTCTTTGCCACTGCCTTTTCATCCTCCTTATGGCTTCTGTCAAAGGCTTTCCTGTGTTCATATCCCAATATGATGTAATGGCAGCGACGCAGGGAAAACAGTCTGTGCCGCCTGCCTACACCAAGGGACATACCTAACATACGCCACAGACTGGTAATATCATAACCTATATTGCTTTTGTTACCACTGGTACCCGATGACGTTGCTCTTATCAACATTTTACGTTCCGGCACAGAGTCCATCCTGTGATGCTTCAAATACAAGGTGGGCAGAACCGGCATATCCCGGAAGGAGTCCAATTCCTGTATTTTCTGTTCCGAAAAGCCCTGTCGCTCTAAAAGTTCTCTGTATTCTCTGCAATTTGCAAAATGGAACCGCATATTCTCACGCATCTTTTTCTCAAAAAGAGACTGTGTTTTTTGTATGTCATAAGGATCTTTATGCCAGAACAAAAATGCCATACCTAACACCTCTATTTCTTTTTAAACACAATCGCACTTCTATTCGGCAGATAGCACTGGAAACCATTCCAGCTATCCGGCGTGGTATAGGCATGATATACATAAGAGGTATCTACCCTGTTAAAGCCGCCGAAAGCACTGTCATCAGAAGATAATATCACCTCATAATCTCCCGGCTCTCCTACCGGTACAAAGTAACCGTCAAAGGACTTCGTAGGATGGAAATTAAAGGCAAACACCACATCTCCCTTACTGTAAATCAGTATCTTATCCTCCTGATGCATCCAACGATTTACAGCCTTTTGGGACAGCAGGTCTTCTTCCTTTAACAATTTTATCATTGCCTTGTCAAAATCGTTCAATTCATGGTAGTGCAGGTCATGGTTGTCTACCAGACTCCACTGTCTGCGGCAGTAATGGTAACTCCAGCCGTTGCCCTCTCGCGGAAAGTCAATCCATTCGGGATGTCCGAATTCATTGCCCATAAAGTTAAGGTATCCTTCTCCCGCCAGAGAAGCTGTTACCAGACGAATCATCTTATGAAGTGCAATACCCCTGTCTACAATCATGCTTCCGAAAAATTTGCTCATGTGGGTATACATTTCCGCATCACACAGGCGGAACATAATCGTTTTGTCACCTACCAGTGCCTGGTCGTGAGATTCACAATAGCCGATGTTTTTCTCTCCGGGTCTGCGTCCGGTCAGCTCATACCAGAATTTGTAAATGTCCCACTGCTCGTCGGTGCACTCCTTCAGTGTCTTAATCCACATATCGGGCACACCCATGGACAAACGATAATCAAAGCCAATACCGCCGTCCTCTATAGGCAGGCACATACCCGGCATGCCGGACATATCCTCCGCAATCGTAATGGCATGAGGATTCAGCTTATGAATCAGTTCATTGGCAAGCTGTAAATAGGTCACGGATTCTACATCCGTATTCATGGAGAAGTACATATCATAGTTACTGAATGCACTGCCTAAACCATGGTCATGATAAAGCATGGAGGTAACGCCGTCAAAGCGGAAGCCGTCAAAGTGGAATATCTCCATCCAGTATTTTAAGTTGGATAGCAGGAAGTGAATTACTTCGTTCTTTCCATAGTTAAAAAGCTTGGTTCCCCATGCACTGTGATTGCCCTTTTCGCCGCTGTGAAAGAACTGATACTCCGTACCGTCAAACTCATTTAAGCCTTCATTGGTATTTTTTACCGCATGGGAATGTACTACATCAAGCAATACGGTAATCCCCATACTGTGGGCAGTATTAATCAGTTCCTTCAAATCCCGGCTGCAGCCGTAACGGGAGGATGCAGCAAAGAAATTGGATACCTGATATCCGAAGGAGCCGTAATATGGGTGCTCCATAATTGCCATAATCTGAATAGTATTGTAGCCAAGTTCCTTAATACGGGGCAATATGTTTTCTGTAAACTCTTTATAACTGCCTACCGCACCTTTTTCCTGTGCCATACCGATGTGACATTCATAGATAAAGGGTGTTTTAGCGGGAAGAAAATCTGCATCTGTCCAAGGATAAGGCTCTAAGGTATCTTCGATTTCCGCACACCAGAGCAGTTTCTCGGCATCCTGAACCACGCGTGTGGCATAGAGCGGAATACGTCTCAGCATCTGACCGTTATGTATCACTATTGCCTGTACCTTCTGTCCCGGCTGCAGGGTATCCCTGCCTTCCAGATATACCTCAAACACGCCGCCGCTCAGTCTCCTCATTGGGCATGCTTCCGTATCCCAGCCGTTAAAATCGCCTGTCAGATACATTTTCTGTGCGGCCGGTGCCCACTCTCTGTAAACCCAGCCGTTTTTTGTACGATGAAAACCAAAGTACTCATATCCGTTGGAGAAATCCACCAGATTTCCTCCGTTTGAAAAAAGCTGCTGCTTTTTCCTTGCCAGATTGTCCATCCTCAAATTGATGTCATTCTCGTAAGGTTGTAAATACGGGTCAATTTCTAAAATTTTGTAAGACATAGCTTTCCTCCTTGATACACTGATATAATCCCCACAACTTTATCTTCTCCGCCTCAATACTGTATAATATATTATTATATCATATAAAAACATTCTGTGGGAAACAAAAACGGCAACAATTGCATTTGTACAAAAATTTTTTTGTATGCAAAAGGCGGCACCAATGTGCCGCCTGCTTAGTGCGATATTCATTTTTCAATTGCTATTCTGACAATGATTACTTATCATGAATTTCTGCATGCAGCTCCTGTAAGGACTTCAGTTCGCTGCCGGGATTGTTCTTTGCATAGCGGATACCTTCTGCGGAAGCCTTGGCTGCTGCAATCGTAGTCATATACGGTACCTTAGCCTTGATAGCCGCTTTTCTCAGGTAGCTGTCATCGTATGCACTGTCTTTGCCCACAGGAGAGTTGATGATTAACTGGATTTCTCCGTTGGTAATCATATCTGCTACATTGGGACGTCCCTCAAAAAGCTTCTTTACGCAGGTTGCAGGAATACCTGCCTCGGTAATCACCTTGTAGTTGCCTTCGGTTGCCACAATCTTGAAGCCGTCCTCTGCAAAGCTTCTTGCAACCTCTACTACTTCTTCCTTATCTTTTCTGTTTACAGAAATCAGTACGGTACCCTCCAAAGGTAACTTGGACTGTACTGCTTCCTGTGCCTTAAAGAAGGCCTCGCCGTAGGACTTGGATAAACCAAGTACCTCACCGGTAGAACGCATTTCAGGTCCCAATACAGGGTCTACTTCCTGGAACATGTTGAAGGGGAATACCGCTTCTTTCACGCCGTAGTTAGGAATTACCTGCTCCTTCAGTGCCGGAACCGGTGACGGACGACCTGTTAATTCAGAGGTAATAATATCGGTTGCCAGAGGTACCATACGAATATTACATACCTTGGATACCAGCGGAACCGTACGGGATGCTCTGGGATTTGCCTCCAGTACATAAACCTTGCCGTTTTCAATTGCATACTGCATATTCATAAGACCCTTAACATGCATCTCCTCGGCAATCTTGCGGGTATATTCTTTAATGGTTTCTACATTCTCTTCGGAAATATGCAGGGAAGGAATGATACATGCAGAGTCACCGGAGTGAATACCGGCCAACTCAATATGCTCCATAACTGCCGGTACAAATGCATGCGTGCCATCACTGATAGCATCTGCTTCACATTCCAGTGCATGATTTAAAAATCTGTCAATCAGAATGGGTCTGTCAGGTGTTACGCCTACTGCCGCATTCATATAGCCTGTCATGCTTTCATCGTCATAAACCACTTCCATGCCACGTCCGCCTAATACATAGGAAGGACGAACCATTACCGGATAACCGATTCTGTTAGCAATGGTAATTGCTTCTTCTACGGTAGTAGCCATACCTGACTCGGGCATCGGAATTTCCAGTTTTTCCATCATGGCACGGAACAGGTCTCTGTCCTCCGCAAGGTCGATAACGGAAGGTGCTGTGCCTAAAATCTTCACGCCGTTCTTTTCCAGCTCTGCAGCCAGATTTAACGGTGTCTGTCCGCCAAACTGTGCAATAACGCCCAAAGGCTTTTCTTTCTTGTAAATGCTCAATACATCTTCCAGTGTCAGAGGCTCGAAGTAAAGCTTGTCGGAAGTATCGTAATCTGTAGAAACTGTTTCCGGATTACAGTTTACAATAATGGTCTCAAAGCCCAGCTTCTTCAATGCCAGTGAAGCGTGTACGCAGCAGTAGTCAAACTCGATACCCTGACCGATACGGTTAGGACCGCCGCCTAAAATCATAATCTTAGGCTTGTCTTCCTTTACAGGATTCTTGTCTTCTGCATTGTAGGTGGAGTAGTAGTAAGCACTGTCCTGTGTACCGCTTACATGTACACCTTCCCACGCTTCTTCTACACCCAGCAAAATACGACGATTGCGGATATCCTCTTCGGAAATCTCTAACAACTGGCTTAAGTACTTGTCGGAGAAGCCGTTCTTCTTTGCAGAAACTAACATATCATCGGGAAGCATATTTCCTTTGTGTGCGAGAATGGCTTCTTCTTCCTCTACCAGCTCCTTCATCTGCTCGATAAAGTATGCTTTTACCTTGGTAATTTCAAAAATTTCTTCTACGGTTGCACCTTTACGCAGAGCTTCATACATCAGGAAGTGACGCTCACTGGAAGGATGTGCCAGCCTTCTGAGCAGTTCTTCCTTACTCAGGGTATCAAAATTCTTGGCATGACCTAAACCATAGCGGCCTGTTTCCAGAGAACGGATTGCTTTCTGGAAAGCCTCCTTGTAGGTCTTACCTATACTCATTACTTCACCTACCGCACGCATCTGGGTACCCAGCTTGTCTTCTACACCTTTGAACTTTTCAAAGGCCCAGCGTGCAAACTTGATTACTACATAATCGCCGTCCGGTACATATTTATCCAATGTGCCATATTTACCGCAGGGAATATCCTTTAAGGTCAGTCCTGCCGCCAGCATTGCGGAAACCAACGCAATGGGGAAACCGGTTGCCTTACTTGCCAGTGCGGAGGAACGGGAGGTACGGGGATTGATTTCAATAACAATGATACGGTCTGACACAGGATCGTGTGCAAACTGAACGTTGGTGCCACCGATAACCTGTACGGATTCTACAATCTTGTACGCCTGCTCCTGCAGTCTCTTCTGACATTCCTCGGAAATGGTTAACATCGGTGCCGCACAGAAAGAGTCTCCGGTGTGTACACCCAGCGGGTCTATATTTTCAATGAAGCATACGGTAATGATGTTACCTTCTGCATCACGAACTACTTCCAGCTCCAGCTCTTCCCATCCAAGAATGGATTCTTCTACCAGAACCTGTCCTACCAGACTGGCCTGTAAACCTCTTGCACAGACAGTTTTCAATTCTTCTTTATTGTATACCAGACCACCGCCTGCACCACCCATGGTATAAGCGGGACGCAGTACAACGGGATATCCCAATTTATCAGCAATGGCAAGTGCCTCATCTACAGAATAAGCAACTTCACTGCGGGCCATTTCAATCCCCAGACTGTTCATAGTCTTCTTAAATTCGATACGGTCTTCGCCACGCTCAATGGCATCGACCTGCACACCGATTACCTTAACGTTGTATTTATCCAGAATTCCTGCCTTGTTCAATTCTGCACACAGGTTAAGACCTGACTGACCTCCTAAGTTGGGTAACAGGGCATCCGGACGCTCTTTCGCAATAATCTGCTCCAGACGTTCTACATTTAAAGGTTCAATATAGGTAACATCTGCTGTTTCCGGGTCTGTCATAATCGTAGCAGGGTTTGAGTTTACCAGTACGATTTCATATCCTAACTTCCGAAGCGCTTTACATGCCTGCGTTCCTGAGTAGTCGAATTCGCAAGCCTGTCCGATAATGATAGGCCCCGAACCAATAATTAATACTTTGTGGATATCTGTTCTCTTTGGCACAATAATTCCTCCTCGGTCTTATAAATTTATCTCATTAAGAGTTATTTTACCATTGTAATATAAGTGATGTCAATTTCAACTATCAGTTATCTTTATTTTTCTTCACTTTTTTTCGTGGGACAGGATTTTTACCACGGTGGTCTGCACCCCTGCCACGGTATTCTGCACTCCTGCCGCGGCGGTCTGCTTTCCTTCTGTGGTTTGTTTCAGCCTGCTGCCTTGAACCGTCCCTGTTTCTCCACCTTCTTTGTCCTGACTCCTCTACTACAATTTCCTGTATTTCTTCTCCCACCTGCATCTTCACCAGTGCCGCCAACAGTTCCATCGGGTCTGACCCCATCTCCGTCAGTTTCTCCTCCAAAGCTTCCTGCAGCTTTTCTAAGTCTGTTTCCCTCGCTTTATCTTCGGCTGCTCGCAACAGCTTTGTGATTTTAATATCCATAATCTGAGCCGCTTTCGGAATCCGCTGCTCCGTCATTTTTGTCTTACATACTCTTTCAATATCGCGGATTTTATATAAATCCCGTCCGTATGCAAAGGTAAACGCCATGCCCTCTTTTCCTGCACGTCCGGTACGTCCTATACGGTGAACATAATATTCTATATCCTGCGGGATGTCATAATTGAATACTGCCTCTAAATCGTCTACATCAATACCGCGGGCAGCTACATCCGTCGCAATCAGTATTTCCAGGCTGCCGCGTTTAAACCGGCTCATTACAAAATCTCTTTGTTTCTGGGTCATATCACCGTGAAGTCCCTCTGCCTGATAACCACGGGCCTTCAAATTTTCTGCCAGCTCGTCCACCATACGTTTGGTATTGCAGAATATGATGGAACGCTTAAAACCGTATAATTCCAACAGCCGGCTGATAACCTCTTCTTTATAGATACTTTTTACCACAAAATAATATTGTCTGATAAGCGGTATGGTCAACTCCTTTTTGGTCACCTTAACCATAACAGCTTCCTTCTGATATTTATCCGTAATGTCCAGAATTGCCTGCGGCATGGTTGCGGAAAACAATGCGGTCTGGTGCTCATTCTCTATTTCTCCCAGAATCGTTTCCATATCCTCCCGAAAGCCCATATTAAGCATTTCGTCTGCTTCATCCAGCACTACCATTTTTACATTCTGCAGCTTCAAGGTGTGCCTTCGCATATGATCCATCACACGCCCCGGTGTGCCTACTACAATCTGCACCCCTCCCTTTAAGGATTTTATCTGGCGTTCAATATCCTGTCCACCGTAAATCGGCACCATTCTGATACCATGCATATACTTTGCAAACTTCCTGAGCTCCTCCGCTGCCTGAATTGCAAGCTCTCTGGTGGGACATAAAATAATTCCCTGCAAGGAACGGTCTTTCTCGTCAATCCGCTGTAACATGGGTATCCCGAAAGCCGCCGTCTTCCCGGTACCGGTCTGGGCCTGTCCGATTACATCTCTCCCTTCCATCAGTATCGGAATTGCCTGTCTCTGAATGGGTGTCATATTCTCAAATCCCATTTCCGTTACTGCACGCAGTATTCTGGCATCGATATCAGCCTTGTCATAACGCAGTTCTGCTTCATCGGCCATTTCTTTTTCAAAATTGTCATTCATATTTCCGGTTGTTCCTTTTCTTTATCTAAGTTTAGATTTATCTTTCTTTTTTATTTTATACACCCTTTACACATAAAAAGGGGCTGTCGCAAAATAGCCTAGAGCGACAGCCCCTTTTGTCTGCTTTTACATCTTAAATACGTTTACGGATTTTTCCATCTCACTTGCGACACCCTTAAGTGAGGTTGCCTGTTCAGCCATGTTTTGTACAATTGCCGCTACTTCTGTAGTAGATGCTGAGGTTTCCTGCGTACCGGCTGCATTTTCTTCCGCAATTGCAGTCAGGTTCTGTACGACATCTACCACATTGATACGAGCCTCATCCAATTTACTCATATTCTGGGAAATAGCCTTCACACCTTCTAAGGAAACATCAATACCCTTTTTCACCTCTTCAAAGCCTGTACCCGTCTTTTCTACATTCACACTCTGTTCTGCAATAATATTCTTTACGTCGTCCATGGTAGCCACAGCTTCTTCGGAATCACGAATCAGGGAATCTATAATTTCTTCAATCTGCCTTGCTGATTCATTGGACTGTTCTGCAAGCTTCTGAATCTGGGATGCTACTACCGCGAAACCGCGTCCCTGCTCCCCGGCTCTCGCTGCTTCAATAGAAGCATTGAGCGATAAAAGGTTCGTTTCTTCTGCAATGGAGGTAATAATAGTGGCAGCTTCTCTGATTTTTAATGCAGATTCATTGGTTGTATGCGTCTGCCCGTAAATTCTGTCGATTGCTTCTCTGGTCTTAACATTGGTAGCATCCAGTTGCTTTAAGGTATTTACGGCTTCAATACCTGCCCGCTGCATGTTGTCTGCATTTGTATTTAATCTGGCTACCTCCTCACTTGCTTCCTCCACCATGTTACCAATCAAAATAATATTTTCGGTTGCCTTCTGGGTTTCTTCCGCCTGGGAGTTTGCACCGTCTGCAATTTCTCCGATAGCCTTTTCTACCTGTCCCACGGTATCACTGGTCTGAGCCGCACCGGTATTTAAGTATTCAGCCGCTTCAAATACAGAAGTACTGTGCTCCTTAATATCCGTTACCACTTTAACCAACACAGCCTGCAGTTGAGACATTGCCCGGCTCATATGACCCGTTTCATCCTTACGCGTGCTTAACTTCTGCTGTATCGCATCCGGCGTAAAATCCAGGTCTGCCAGTTTTAATACGCTTTGGGTCAGCATATTGATGGGCTTTACTATCATTTTGGACATAATAAATCCTACTATGCCACACACAATCACTAATACGGCTCCCGCAATATAGGACCTGTTCATCATAGACTGCACGTCATGAAAAACTTCACTTTCATCTGCAGAAATTACTAAAATATAGTTTCCGTTACCACCAATGTAATAGGAGGCATATTTGATTGCTCCTCTGAAATCATAGCTTACAATATGAGGCTCGGGCACCTTACCTGCCGCAATTTCAGCCACCAGACCTTTTACCACTTCATTTTCAACCGACTGTCCTATCTTATCCGCTACGGGATGATACAGCATCGTACCGTTCCCATCCGTAACATACACATAACTGGACTCTGCACCTCTAATATGTACGCCGTCAAACATAGACACCAGAGAACCTGTTGCCAGTGCCTGATCCCTGCCGGCCATTGCAATTTCCTGCTCCAGTCTTTCGCCATAGACCACCGCCATATCATACATGTAATTTTCTGTATTATTATTGATGTTTTCTTTTACCATCGGTACGAATATCCATACCTCAAAAAGCCATGTAATAATGACAGCAATTATAATACTTGCCAGTATCTTAGAAATAATGGAGTGGAAAAAACTTATCTTTTTGTACTTTTTCATAAAGTTGCCCCCCTGAGAGTCTATCGGTACATATTGCCAAATTCAGTATTAAAATTATTATAATATAAATTTTAATATTTTACAACAATTTTACCTGTCCATCTCCGCAATTCTGCCGCTGGACTGGTGCTCTCTGATAATGCCTTCTATTTCTTTTAAGTCCGTAGAAAGCAAATCTCCCGGAATGGTATTTTTCAGGGCACTGGTTGCATTGCCGTACTCCAATGCCTTGCGGTAATCCCCTTCATGTGCCAGAAGTCCATAAAGAACCCCTGAAATATATGCATCGCCGCTGCCGATTCTGTCTACTACTTCAATATCCGCATAGGGTGCCTCTTCATAGTACTTATCTTCTTTTGCACTGTAAATGATGGAACCGAAGGTATGTCTCTTAGGACTATGTACAATACGCTGGGTAGAAGCCACAACGGAAACCGGGTATTCTTCCGTAAAGCTCTTCATAATGCTTTTGGCATCTCCCTCCTTTAAAAAGGTCAGTCTGGCCGTATCCTCGGAGCAGAAGAAAATATCTACATACGGCAGAATAGATTGAATACACTCTCTTGCCTCATCGCCGCTCCACAAATTGCCACGAAAATTTACGTCAAAGGAAATCAATGCCCCCTGTTCCTTAAATCTTTTCATCATTTCAATAGCGGTCTTTCTGCACTGGGGACTCAATGCCAACGTAATGCCACTGGTATGAAAACACCTTGCGGATGCATAAAGCTCATCCGAATAATCGGAAACATCTATCTTATTTACAGAGGTGTTTTTCCGGTCATATACAATACGGGGCTTACGGGGATATGCACCATTTTCATAATAGTATACGCCCAGTCTGGCGTCCTTGTCTGCATCATACACCAGATAGTCATCGCTGACTCCGCACTCACGCACGCGGTTCTTAATATAGGTACCCAGATCATTTGCCGGCAGCTTGGAAATGATACCGCAGCGAAGTCCCAGCATTGCCGTACCTGCAATGGCATTCATCTCTGCACCGCCTACCTGTTTACCAAAGGTATCCCCTCTGGTAATTCTCTCATTGTCCGGCGGTGACAAGCGTAACATAAGCTCTCCCAATGACACCAAATCAAAATCCTTTTTCATATACCTTCTCTTCTCCTTTCCTATGCCTTCCTGTCTGCTATACAGCTCCGTCTGACGAGTGCTGTATGTATCTTCGTTTAAGAATGTAAGTGCTTACATCTCTTTCTTCCATCATACCATACCTGTGCTTTTCCGTAAAGTAAAAAGCCGCACAAATTTCTTTATGCGGCTTCTACATATTCTCTGTAATCTTCTTCGCTGGCAAACAGAATATAATTTCCATCCACATATCCCATATAACCACTTGCTGTAATATATCCTTTCATCTCCGATACCTTCCTTTCAGAAACTTTATTTACTGTTCTGAAATAAAGATATCATCTTAGCAGTCCAATAAAACGGACTTTTCAGCGGGTCTATGTCTATGTGTTACTGTTCAGACCCTAGCCAGAAAGCCTTACTCGTAACCATATTTTATTTCT
>JBJEMX010000020.1:52384-54271 GCA_051879895.1 Lachnospiraceae bacterium | reverse complement strand
AAACCCCTCATGAGTGAGGGGCAGGGGAGTTGAGAGTGTCGAAGACACTTTTTTATTTGTCCTAGATATGATGATATAGAAAGCCTACATTTTAGTAATGCGTATTTACAATTATGAAAAACAAAGAGGGAGACTGCAAATGAAATCAAAAATAAGAAAGATTCATCAAAGCAAAGTCGAATGGAAGTATAGAAGTATTATGAATTGATAGTGTCAAACAGAGTTATAGTTTTAAATTGATTAAAAGCATACAGCGGAAGAACAGTTACAAATTTGGAAGCACTACCGAATATGGAGAGGATTTAGAAGGGTGTTGTATTACAATAAAACTACCATAAATGGGATTGATGCCATATTCGGATAGAATATTTTTAAGGGTATGGAGATGTTATAAACGGGCAGGTACATTTATGGCGGAGGAATTCAGAATGAAAACAAAAGAAAAAAGGTCAGTTTTGGCAGATAGAATAAACAGGCTATGTAAGGAGAGAAGAATTACTTATTATTCGTTGGCGTACAAATCAACTGTTCCACTAACAACGTTATTACATATTGTAGATGGTTCTACAAAAAATCCTGGGATATTTACAATTATTAAAATATGTGATGGGTTGGAGATAACGTTAAAAGACTTTTTTGACACAGAAGATTTTCTACAAGTTTTGAAAGAGGATTTGGATTGATAAGTAACCAACAGTTTATAGAGTAATTAGTTAGGTTGTTTTGCTTGTGTTCCATTAGTTAAAAGTAAAATGCATTTTATGGGAGCCGGATACTGATATGAAAAGTAAGAAGTTAATACTAAGTGGATTTATTGGAGTTGTCTTATTGACCACGGTGATAAAGTGGAACTATTTGATTTATTTTTTGAATATCGTGGTACAAGCAGCAGAGCAGTTAGTGAGTCAAGAAGCCGTATCAGAAGAATTTCAATATGAGATGGATACTCTTAGTATAGACAAGTTTATCGATATTCCATTTGTAAATGAGTACTTGTCTCAAAAGAAGGTTACAAATGAGAGTCAGGATAATGTTACGTTAGAAGAAATTGTAGATTCTATTTTGGAAGAATGATAAGGAGCGAACAATGGACTCAAAAGGGTTACAAAATAGAAAATATAAGAATGAAAAAGGTGCAATTGTGGTGGAGACTGTGATGAGTCTTTCTGCATTTATGTTTTTGATTGTTACAATTCTTACTATTGTAAATGTGTGCATTGTGCAACAAAAGGTAGGAATTGCACTTAATCAGACAGCGAAAGAAATTGCACAATACATGTATATTTATAACCTGACCGGAGTAAATGACATTCAAAAGGAAAATTACGAGAACGGAGAGTTAGCGAGGGAAGATATATCAGATGTAGTAACGGCTATTTCCGGAATGAGTGAATCGCTAGAAAAACTTACCAGTGGTGAAGCTACTTTTGATGAAGCGAGTGCCGCTGTTGATGACTTTTTGCTGAATGCAGAAGCAATAGGAGACACTGCAACGGACGCAATCGGTGAAGGCTCTGGATGGGTGATGAGTTTTTTGCGAGTATTGGGCAATGAAGCATTTGAAGAAGCTAAGGGACAAATTGCCGGACAACTGGCAAAACTGCTTATTCAAAAAAACCTAATAAATGCTGAAGGACAAAGCGCTGATGCGTATTTAAGAAACATGGGGGTAATGGAAGGAATAAAGGGTGTCTATTTTGGAGATACCGTTTTGCTACGTAACGGCGAGCAGGATATTATCTTAATTGCTGATTATCATGTGAAACTTATTACTTTATTGAATCATGATATTACTTTGCATTTTAGGCAGGCAGCCATAACCAGAGGATGGGATGCATTGACTATAGAGAGCGGAAGGGCAGAAGGCACGGAGGAGACACCGAAACC
>JBJEMX010000020.1:0-52284 GCA_051879895.1 Lachnospiraceae bacterium | reverse complement strand
AGAGGAAACTCCAGAACCAGAGGAAACTCCAGAACCAGAGGAAACTCCAGAACCAGAGGAAACTCCAGAACCAACGCCAACTCCAACGCCAACTCCAACTCCTACCCCAACACCTGAAGTATACGAATTTTTTGGTGTGGAAGTTATTGATGGAAAAGTATATGGCGTAATACCAATCGAAGAATATATAGAAATTCGACTTTCCGGAGAAAAAGTCGGAGCAGGAACCGGCGGTGATAAGGATGATCACCTATTGGTTTTGGGAAGTTATAACGCTTCTACCAGTTATGTGGAGTATGCAGAAGAGTATGGAGCAAATTACTTTGATATAGATACATATACTGAAGTAAAAGAAACTTATGATTTAACTGATGAGCAAATGTTTGATTGGTTTATGAGGCCGTACATAGATGAACAGATTCAAAAAGGACATGTTGTTGTATTTTCACATAATCCAGAAAGTAGTAGCGGATTGTTAAAGTATGAATGGGAATATTTAAAGGAAACGTATAATTACAGTTATCTGGATAAAGACAACGATGGAGATTTTTGGTATGCCAAATAATTGTAAGATACTATAAGAGAACTGTAAAGATGGAAAATCGTGTAGGAACTATATTGGAAGGTAAATATGAGATTTTAAAGCAAATAGGTAAAGGTGGCATGAGCGTTGTTTATGTAGCAATGGATATTCGCTTAAATAAGCAATGGGCCATTAAGGAGATTAAGCATGATAGCACCCAAAGCGTGGAAACCTTGCTGAAGGGCTTGGAAATGGAAGCAAATATTCTTAAAAAAGTAGATCATCCGGTACTTCCACGCATTGTAGATATCATTGATAAAGATGGCACTATCTATGTAGTTATGGATTACATAGAGGGAAAAGCAATGGATAAGGTGTTGATGGAAGAAGGTGCACAGCCGGAGGAAAAAGTAATCCAATGGGCTAAACAGTTAGCGGGAGCACTTGATTATTTGCATACTATGAATCCACCAATCATTTATCGTGATATGAAACCGTCTAATATTATGCTAAAGCCGGATGGAACCGTCAAATTAATTGATTTTGGAACCGCAAAAGAATACAAAATTGATAATGTGGCAGATACAACAGCACTGGGCACCAGAGGATATGCAGCTCCGGAACAATTTGGTGATAGCCAGGGAAAGGGAATTTATAAGACAGATGCAAGAACGGATATATATTGCTTGGGGGCAACTTTATACCATATAGTTACCGGAAAAAATCCTGCACAACCGCCATATGAAATGCGTCCCATAAGAGAATGGAATCCGGCGTTGTCTACCGGATTGGAGAAAATAATCATAAAGTGTACTCAGCCTAATCCGGATGATAGATATCAGACGGGTTCAGAGCTAATTTACAATTTGGAAAATTATAAGCAGTTAGAGCAGTCATATATTCGAAAGGAAAAACGAAAACTGGTAGGCTTTTTGGCGTGTTTAGGATTATCTTTTGTGGGACTGGGATTACTGCTGTTTGGCAAAAATGGAATGGAAAGGGTTAAACAACAGGATTATAGAACGTTGATTGAAGAAGCCAATAATTACAAAATTACCGGCGAGTATCTGCAGGCATCTGAAAAGTATGTACAGGCAATTACAGAAATTGATGGAACCAATTCGGAGGCATACATGCAATTACTCAATCTGTATAGAAACTACATTGATACACAAGAAGGATTGAATCGTATCGAGGGATATATCAATTCTGGTTATTCTAACATTGATGAAAATAGTGAAGTAGTATATCAAGTTGCAATAGTGTATTTTAATGAACTTGGAGATTATAAGAGTAGTTTAAAGTATTTTCGTATGGTAGATACAAAAGAAATACCGGAGGCAGAGTATTATGGTGGATTATCAATGGCATTGAGTGAATTGAATGCAGATTATGATGAAATTGGCCGACAGTTGCAGGAATTTTGGCAATATAATACTACGGTAACCAATATAGAATCAAGATTAATCAATGATCGTGCTTTAGGACAGGTATATATGTCCTATATGAATTATATACCAGATGCAGAAGAATATTTGATTGCAGTTGCGGAGGATGCGATTGGCTATATTGAAGAAATAAAGGATGAAGAATTACAACTATCATATGAGTTAGAGTTTTCCAGACAACTGGCAGCAGGTTATCGTAGGCACGCACAATTGACAGAAGAAAATGTGGCATTTTTAGATTATCAGCAAGCGATAGAATATAGCCGGAATGTATTAGCATTGGTATCACCACAAGAGGATGCTGAACTGTGTGCACAGACCTACGGTGATATTGCAGAGATGTATATTGAGATGGGCGAGTATGAACAGGCAATTTCAGAATATAAAAAAGGAGAGACACTGGTACAAGAAGATAATGCATCTCTGTATGTGGGACATTTGATGCTGCTATATGATATTGAGGCAGCTAAGGGAAATGATTATAGCAAATGGGATGTTACAGATTTAATAAAACTTTATCGCTATTGCGAAGAACATAGTGCGATTACAAACAATTTACAGTATAAAAAGCTAAAACAAAAGATAGAAGCAATGCTTTTTGAGATTGACGATAATACACCGCTGGTGGAGGAAAGTGAATAATGAACTATCAAATAATGTATTATGGCGGATTAGTAACTTTCCTACTATTTCTGATAATTTCAGTAGTTCTTTTTTTTGCCTTTAATATTGGAAAGATAATAGGGATTCTGAGTGGTTATTCTGCTAAAAAGAATATCAAGAAAATCAGAGAAAACAGTAAGAAAGAAATGGATGCGGTTGCACTTCCGGTACAAGCTATTGCAGTGAAACATGGAAAAACAACAACGAAATTGATATCAGATCCCGCAATACATCAGATTACTAAAGCGGTGGGACAGGAAACAACTTTGCTAATGAATTTGGATGAAGTACAAGAAACGACTTTGCTTGTCAATCAGACAGTAAGAGAATTTCGGATGGTGATTGATGTTTTGATAGCAAATTCGAAAGAAAGGATTTAGAGGAAATGGATTGTAAGGAAAGTGCAACTAGAAAACTAGCATTATTAATGGCCGTGCTGTTAATAATCATAGGCATATTGGAATATGGTGCACTGATGACGTTTGCTGATGATACTGGAGAGGGTGTAATCAGCGGATTAAAGGCTGAATTAAATAATGATGATGTGGTGCTATATTGGAATTACGCTACAGAACCGCAGGTGGCTGGAATACTGAAGGAATATCAGTTGTACTTGAATGATGGAACCACCGAAAGGCTGTTAAGCAGTGGTAGCTATAATGTGCTTTCGAATACCTTTACTGTTATTGCCGGAAGGACTATAGATGCAACTTACACAATTACTGTAAAAGCTGTTTGTGAAGTTGAAGATATGACTGGTACATCTGATGACAATTCAAGCGTGAGTGATGAAGAGGCTGCAGACCCAGTCAGTCTGGTAGAAGAGACTACTGTTGTGGGAACTGCCAGTGTAACATGGAATGCTACATATCTTTTAACATTTAATGTGGGAGAAAATGGTAAAGTAGTATTTGATGGAAATGAGTATGATGTAGAGGACATGGGAAAGACAGTATATGCTGTACCTGCATCAAGTCCGACATTTGCCATCGAGGCTGAGACAGGATATATCATTGATTTTGCAACACCTGCAGGCGTGAGTCAGACAGGGGAAGAAACCTATAGTCTTTCGGGTATTGTGGCAGATACAGTTATTTCGGTTAGTTTTTATAGAAAGCTTACTACACCTGTCTATAATGCAACCGTAACACTGGGTGAGAGCAAAGAAACAGCCGCTATGGTGGTTAGTGGAGAAAGCATTACCTTAAGTGTAGCTGAAATGGATGCAAAAATACAATATCAATTTGTAGATAGTACTACCGAAGTAATTGATGATGATGGCTGGATAGTTTATAACAATGAGACTGTATTGAACCTGATTGATGCATATGAGATAGGGGTCCTGAAAGTGAAGGCAGTTCCTACTGGCGGAGATGGAACACTTGTAGAAAGCGATGTGGCAACATGGTATTACACTACGATTCCGGAAAATGAAGCAGGATGGAACTTCGGGATGATTAATATCGATACGGGGCACGAGAGTGATTTAAGTGCGTCTAACTGGATTATAACTTCAGATGATAAATACATATATTTGAAGAATATTGCACAAAGTGATGGCGTAAAACAAGGCGATTATACATATATGTTGTGTCTGGAAGAGCAAAGCACAGCACAACAAACATTATATGAACTGGTATGGCTCGATACGCAGAATGCTTATGTATTTGAGATACCGGATGGACTGAATGATGGCCTTTATAATATCGGTTATACAATAAAGAATAGAAAGGGGATTTTGCGAAATGTTGTATTTACGTCCGGCGTGTTAGCCGTTGATAATGAAACCCCGGACTTAGTTTGGAAAGAAATATCAGGTGCGTTGGTTGAGAAGCAAGATGTATCAGGAAGTTATTTTGCAAATGGAGATCTGGTAATTAAATTTGGTAATAATAGTTCTGTACCAATATCCGGAATTGCGGGTTATCAATACCGGATTGCACAGGGAGAGTGGCAGAATGTAACGGGAGATAGTGTTACCATTCCCTTGTTACAGATTGAAACGGATACCAGTATTTCGTTTAAGGTTATATCTAATAGTGGACTGGAGAAACAGGAAAGTATTCTGGTGACCAAAGATATTACACCGCCGGGCGGTGAGGATGGTACTACTGTAGGTGAAGTGATTTGTGCTTTGGCAGTTCCGCAACTGGAAAATAAGAATCCTGCCAATGAAAGCATTTCTTCTGTAGATACATCTGCGGAGAATACAATTTATTATGATGCAGACGAAACAGAAATAAAGTTTGTGTTGAAAGCAGTTAATGAAAGGGAAGCAAGTTCCGGTAGTTATCTGTTTGTAAAATATACTGTGCAAAAATATGGAATGACTTGGACAAGAGAAGAGGCAAATACACTAACTGCACAAAGTGATGGGACTTACATAGTTACCGACACAGAATTGGTAGAACTGAAAAATGAAGGAAAATATGTTGTATCGTTTTGGTTAGAAGACGAAGTAGGGAATTATAGTCAGCCTGTATCATATGTAATGTGCTATGACAATACGGCTCCGGTTGTTGTTTCCCAAACAGACTTGTCTGGAACACTTATAAGTGGAGGAAGAAATCATTCTCTATTTGCTAACAGTGCAGTACAGATACAGCTAACGGTAAAGGAGCCAGCTTCCGGTATTTGTAAGATTGAGTTTTACAATACAGTGAATGGAACTGAATTGCTTTACACTTGTGATACCTATAAGGGAAAAATAGATGCTAATGGTACGCCAATCAGTTATACCGTGAGTGAGCCCGGGGAATATAGTATAGTGGCACGCATATACGATATGGCGGGTAATTGCCAGGAGGCTAGTTGGGCACAACAAGCATTTATTCTGGATAATTCGGAACCCAGTGTGATAATAAACGCAGGTGGTGCAGATAGACAATGGGTAAATGGTCCGGTAAATGTGCAGATTACGGCGGTTGATAATGAGGTCGGTATAGCAAGCATTAATTATTCTATCAACGGAAATACTACTACGGTAGAAGCAAATGGAAGTCACACCTTTACTTATTCCTTTGAGGTCTTAGAGGAGGCTGAGACAAGTGAAGGTTATACATTAGAGGTTACTGCAATAAACAGTGCAGGATTATCCTATAGTACCAGTGCAAAAATTTTTATTGATAATACGTCGCCAACTGTTTGGCTGAGCGGTGTTACTCCTGCACAACTTTATCAAGAAGGCGTAAGCTTGAATGTAAATATTAATGAGAATATATATACTTTAGCAAAAGCGGATGTGACCGTACAGCGGATATTGGATGGTGTAACAAGTACATACTTGGTAGATAATTTTAGTCTTACAGGCGAAAATACTACAAAAGGATATAGTTTCACGTTGGATGGCGAGTATGTAGTTACTGTCGAAGCCCAAGATGCTGCTGGAAACAGTTCCGGCATACAGAAGATTTCTTTTACAATAGACCAGACGGCACCGATAGTTAATATCAACGGTATCCAGGATGGAGAGTACTATAATATTGATCCGGTTATGGAAGTAGAAGTAATAGAATCTCTTTATGCGAATACCGACGTGACAATTTTGGTGCGTCGTACTATAGATGGTACTACAACAGAATATCCGATTGCAGGAATGACTTTATATGCAAAAAGCAGTATTAAGACGTATACATTTACGGAAGAAGGTACCTATTTTGTAGAAGTGCGTGCAGTGGATGAGGCAGGTAACAGTGCGATGATTCAAAAGGTGAGTTTTTCTGTAGATAAAACAATTCCGGTATTGACGATAGGAGGATTTGACAATCATATAGTGACAGACGGAAAAATAAATGCAGAGTTTAATGTTGAAGACCTGTTTTATCAGGGGATGACTGTGAAAGCAGTAATTAGAAAAACAGATATGGAAGGAAATGTTACAGAGACAGAAGTTCATTTTGGAACTATAAGTAGAAAGAATAACAGTGTTAGTCAGGAATTAACGGAAGATGGGAAATATAAACTGATTTTTGAGGTAACCGATATCGCTGGTAACGTTAACCATATTGAGAAAGACTTTATAATAGATACGCAGCCTCCGGAAATACGCTATTTGAATGAATATGACAGCAAGTATTTTCAGAAGTTTCAGTTACGCCATAGTCTGGAAGAAATGATATATGACTATACATTGAGTGATTATGAACTTTTGCTAAATGGATTACCCTATAACGGAATAGATTCTATTGTGGAGGAAGGAAAGTATCTTTTAGAAATCTGGGTAAAAGATGAGGTTGGGCATGAGACCAGTGCAAAAGCGGAGTTTATTGTAGACAATACCGCTCCAATGATTATCATTTCCGGTGCAGAAGATGGTATGGTCAGTTATGAACCGATCACATTTAAGATTTTGTTAAAAGATAATCAGGACACTATTACTTCCATAGTGATTAATGGGGAACAGCAAAATCTTACGGAGGATATACAACAAACTTTTTCGTTTACAGAGTATGGAGAATATAAGGTGGAGGTGACTGCAAATGACTATGCAGGAAATGAAGAAATCTCTGTGTTTACGGTGGTTTACAGAGAAGAAACCATATTCTCCAAATGGTTTTCTAATAAACCGTTATTTTATATTTCTATTGCCGGTTTATCACTAGGGGGAGGCATAGCAACATATTTATCAGCATTTGCCCGTAAGAAAAAATGAAAAACAGAATAAAGAGCATAAGGATGGAGTTATATGAAAATAAAAATAGCGATATTAGAGAATGACAAATTATATTTGGAAAGACTAATGTTTCATTTTACGAAATATTATGCGGATAAGTTAGAGGTGTATACATACTCACAGGCAGAGAGTTTTGCGGAGGCACTGAAAACAATCCGGTTTGAGATTTTGTTGACTGCAGAACAGTTCGGTTCGCAGTTACCGGAGTTGCCGGAGTATACTGGACTTGTTTATTTGGTAGAACAGAATGATATAGAAAGAATTGAAGATGTAGTTGTAATAGGAAAGTACCAGAAGCCAGAAGCAATTTATCGCCAAATTTTAGGTATATACTCTGTAAAGATGGATAAGAAACTTTCTAAGAAAAATACAGATAATATTGCGAGTCGCTTAATAATTGTTACTTCTGCGAGTGGTGGGTGCGGAACAAGCACCATGGCAGTTGCATTTTCAAAGTTTCTGGCACAGAATGGCAAAAAAGTATTGTACCTGAGCCTAGAAAAAAACGGAGTTCCGGAGGTTTTCTTTGAAACGGTCGGACAATATGGTTTTAGCGATATCATATATCTACTGAAGAGTAAAAAAGTCAATATTGCATTGCGTGCAGAAAGTATCGTGCAGCATGATTCAAGCGGAGTATATTACTTTGGCAAATGCCAGAATATATTGGATATGGAAGAATTGAATAAAGAAGACTTGGTTAATCTGGTTAACGAAATATGTATGCTGGGTGACTATGAGTATGTTGTGGTAGATATGCAGATGAATTTTTCAGAAGGGCATCTGTATCTGGCAGAGAAGGCAGATGCTATCATCAATGTTTGCGATGGAACAGCTGTAGGCATCAAAAAATTAGAGCAATTTGTAAAAACTGTAGAGATTATTGATGCACAATATGGTAAGAAGCTTAAAGCACGCCTAAGTCTTTTGTATAACAAGTTTAGCAGTAAATCCGGTGTTGTATATCAGGATGAACAGATTCCTGTTCTGGGTGGGGTTCAGAAAATTGGAGGTGCCAACGAAAGGGAAATTGTGAATGAAATAGTGACTAAAAAACTCTTTGAAAGATATATATAAACTCGGGAAGAAGGGATGACAGAGGTATGGAGCAATATACAATTGAAACGCAAGGCTTGAATACATATAGGGTCTACCAATGTGGAAAAGAGGATTTACTGGATACTGTGGCAATTGGCATGATGCAGAACAATCAGATAGCGGGATTGTTAGATATGCAGGTGTTAAGAATGGATGATATATGCACTTTAAAGTTTAATATATCTTCAAAGGTACCTTTAAGCAATTTCCTTTCAGGAGTAGTAAAGAAGGAACGCTTTTTAACAGTAATGAAAAAAATCATTGATATTATGAGGCGGCTGGAGGAGTATCTGCTGGATGTGGGACAAGTATTTTTAACCACGGAAGATATATATGTTAATGTCAGTACCTTGGAGATTGGGATGTTATACTACCCGGTTCTTTCGGTAAAAAAGAATTTGAGTTTAAATACATTTTTTAAAGAAATCCTTTTTTCAACAGAGTTTGATAGAAGTGAGAATTGTGATTATGTGGTGTCCTTATTAAACTTCTTAAATACGAACAAGGAGGCAGACGCAACCGAATTGCGAAAAATGTTAGAGGATATGTTAGATCAAGGGGATGCAAAGGCAACTGTAATCCCTGTGCAATCGGCTGCGAGTGTAGAGACACCGAAAACGATTGAATCCCCATCTGTCCGGCCTCCGGTACTGGTAGGAGAAACAAGTAATGTGCCTCCTGTGACAGCTACAACTACTGTACCGCCTGTGCAGACTGCATCGCAGACAATGGCATCAATGCCGGCAGAAAATATTCTGCCGACCGGACAAAACATGAATGAAAAGAAGAAACCGGTAAAGTCGGCTGAGAAAGAAAAGAAGGGCTTGTTTGGAAAGAAAATTTCCAAACCTACGGTACAACCTATAGGTATTGAAGTGCCTGGAATGACGCAGACGACACCTGCAAAGCAGTCAACATCCATAGAACCGATGCAGTCCGTAACATCTGTCCAACCAGTATCATTAGTACAGACTCCGGTACTTGTACAACCAAGCATGAATTTTGGTGAAACAACCGTATTACAGACACCTGTGATTGGCGAAACTACTGTGTTGGGTATGGACATGCAGTCCAATATATCAAAGCCGGTTCGGGCAGTTTTAGAACGAAAAAGAACAGGAGAAGTCATCGTAATTGCCAAGGATGTTTTCAAACTGGGCAAAGAGCAGCACTATGCCGACTATTGTGTTTTGGATAATTCGGCGGTCAGCAGAAGTCACGCGGATATCGTAAAAAGAGATAATGAGTACTATATTGTGGACAATAATTCGTTGAATCACACGTTTGTAAATGGCATTCAGATAGTAGGACAGAGTGCACAACCCCTAAAAGAAGGGGATATCGTAACCCTGGCAAATGAAGAGTTTATATACAAATTGCAATAAATGTTGAGGTGACAAAATGCAGATGTTTTTTCTGAGTATAATAATCTGTTTGCTTTGTGGCGTGAGTTTTTATCTTATGCGAAAAGAAATGGGGTACCAAGAGACCAAAATAACAGTAAAGCAATGGGTGTATCTGATTGGTATGGTGGTTTTAAATCTGTCATTGGCAGCATTTTTTCTGTATTTTTATGGACAAACAGATGCAATGTACATATTGAAACGAGTCGGATTAGCGGTTTTTGTATGTGGAATAATGCCGGTTGATTTAAAGCACTACAGGATTCCAAACACTTTTATTTTGACAATATTGATTTGGCGAATCCTTTGTCTGGTGTCAGAACTGATTATGCAAAGAGAAGGAGTGTTAGGCACTGTCTTACAAGAAATCATAGGAGTAGTAGTATTTTTTGGAGTAATCGGATTATGCATGCTGGTTGCCCAAAACAGTATAGGCATGGGGGATTTGAAACTGGTGCTGGTGATGGCGGCATGTCAGGGACTTTACGGAGTCATGAACACTCTATTTATAGCCATGATAATTGCTTTTTTTGTAGCAATTGTACTGCTCTTGACAAAAAAGAAACAGCGTAAGGATACATTGGCTTTTGCACCATGCATAATGTCGGGGCTGTATGCTTCTCTGTTCTTGATGGGAGTATGAGAAAGAGGTAGTGATCGTGAAATTAAAAAACTATAGAAATATGGTGCCCGTATTATTGATTTTTTTAATGGCAATATCCTCTTATATGATTGTGAACAAGGCCAATAAGCAGGAAATACAGTACTTGAGTTATTTGCAAGAAGCAAGAGACAAGAGAGAAGAACGGATACTGACAGAGGCACTTACTGCTTATGAAGCAGCAATTCAAATGAGTCCTGATGTGGAATTATATCAGGAAGTAGGCGAGATGCTAGTTGAGCTTGGAAACTATAAGCAACAGATTGAGTGGGGGGAATTGATGATAACCGATTTTCCACTTAATCATAATGGATACGAGTATTTGATGAACCGCTATTTGGAAGAAGAAAAATATGCGGAATGCTATGCCATATATGAGGAAGCACGCGGGCGGCAGACACTTACATCTGCATTAGATGAAATGATTGCCGGAATAGAGTATGCATACACTTTCGATTATCGGAAATATGATGAAATCGGGGTTTTTGCCGGTGGTTATTGTGCGGTACAAAGCGGCGGACTCTGGGGATATATAAGTGAAAAGGGAAACTTGAAAATATCCGAAAAATATACGGAAGCAGGTGTTTTTGCAAGCAATATTGCGTTTGTGACAGACCAAGAGGGAGAACGTTATTTTATAGATAGCGGTAATAATATTAAGAGCTATGTAAATAATGATGCAGATGTACAATTCATGGGAATTGTCAATGAAAATTTGTATCCTGTACAGGCTGGAGAGGAATATTATTTTTCCAATATGGACGGAGAGCTTGTTTTAGGTCCTTATCAAGGGATTTCCTCGTACAACTTTGGAAAAGCGGCCGTGTTGGTTGAAGAAGGTTGGATTTTTATCGATACCAAAGGAAATCGTCTTACACAAGATGCTTATCTTAGTGTGAAGGTGGATGCAAAAGGGATTGCTTTCAGAAATGGACGTGCATTTGTGGAAACAGAGGAAGGAATCCGTATGATAGATGAGAACTTTGCATTTGTCGGAGACATGGTATTTGATGATGCCATTCCCTTTTATGAGAGTGGGGACTGCTATGCAGCCGTAAAAATTGGTGCTTTATGGGGATTTGTGGATACCACCGGCAAAGTACGAATTGATTGTCAGTTTGCAGGTGCGGATTCGTTTATGAACGATTATGCAGCTGTGTGTGTCAGGGATTATTGGGGATACATTGATAAAAATGGAGACATTGTGATAGATACGATATTTGAACAGGCAGCACCCTTTAATGCATCCGGCTGTGCAATGATAAGAGAGCATGGAAAGTGGAAACTGCTGAAATTGACAAAGTATAATTGGTAGGTGAGGGTATGACAGAAGAACAGCTTCAGAAGCAAGTGGATGAAATAAAAAACTATGTATATGACAATTTTAATCTGAATGTGTTGACGGATGAAAAACTGGAAGAGGATATAGAACAGTTGGTTGCCGAGCGATTGCGGGAAATGTATGTATCCATTGAAGACAGGGCATCCATTGTAAAACAGGTATATAGTGCTATTAGAGGCTTTGGTCTGTTAGACAGTATTATGGCAGATGATGATATCACAGAAGTTATGATTAATGGGCCGGAAGAAATTTTTATTGAAAAAAAGGGAAAATTAATGCGTTTGCAGCAAGCCTTTGAAAGTGAGCGACGTTTGGAGGATATCGTGCAAAAAATAGTTGCACTGGCCGGCAGAGAAGTCAATCAGGCAACTCCGATTGTGGATACCCGGTTGCCGGATGGATCCCGCGTAAACGTAGTTTTACCGCCGATTGCCTTAAAAGGAGCAACTGTCACCATTCGTAAGTTTTCAAAGACACCTATGACAATAGAACAGTTGATTAAATATGGTTCTATTACGGCGGAGATAGCACATGTGTTGGAAATGCTAATCAAAGCCAAATACAACATTTTTGTGTGTGGAGGTACCGGTTCCGGAAAAACCACTTTCTTAAATGCACTATCCAATTATATTCCCAAGGATGAACGAGTCATCACGATAGAAGACTCTGCGGAATTACAAATTACGGGGGTAGAGAATCTGGTAAGCCTGGAAACCAGAAATGCAAATGTGACAGGCACAGATGCAATTACCATCCGTGATTTGATAAAAAGCTCGTTGCGTATGCGTCCCGAAAGAATTGTAGTAGGTGAAGTACGTGGTGGAGAGGCTCTTGATATGTTACAGGCAATGAATACAGGACATGACGGTTCCCTGTCTACCGGTCACGCCAATTCCACAGCTGATATGCTAAGCAGACTGGAAACCATGGTGCTCCAGGGAGCGGACGGGTTGCCGCTGGAAGCAATCCGCCAACAGATAGCCTCTGCAGTAGATATTATCATACACTTGTCCAGATTACGTGACCATTCACGCAAGACAATGGAAATTACAGAAGTGGCAGGATACCAAAATGGTGAAATCCAGTTGAATCCGTTATATGTGTTTGAAGAGGATGAAAACAGCACTCTGCATAAGGTATCCGGTTCGCTGAGACGAACAGAAAATCCTCTCAAGCATGACTTGAAGCTGCAATTGGCAGGTATAACGGAGCGGTTCTGAGAGAGCAACCGATAGGAGGCAAAATGCTAGGGAAAAAGAATATTGAAAAACAGCCACAGTATTACTTGTCTGCAACCAATATACAGGTGCTTAACTACAGGGTGTACTATATGTCTGCTACTGAGAAAGTAATTCATTTTTTGTTTGCGTTTGTAATTGGTGCAGCAGTAGGATATCTGTTCTTTGGTGGCATCGGCAAGGATGATTACGGAAATGCAACTACACTTACCTATGTGTTGAATATCACAATTCCATCGGCAGTCGGTATTTTCGCCGGTATAAAGTTCATACCCATCCGTACGCAGCAGATAGTTAAAAAGAGAAATAAAATGCTGCGGCAACAGTTTAGAGATATGCTGGAATGTTTAACAACTTCGCTTGGGGCCGGCAAGAACGTATCGGATTCTTTTATTGCGGTGCAAGGCGATTTGACCGTACAGTATGAAGAAGATGCCTTTATCTTACAGGAATTAAAGGTAATTATATCCGGTATGAACAACAACCAGGCTATAGAAGATTTACTATATGATTTTGGTAGGCGAAGCGGTGTAAAGGATATCGTGATGTTTGCAAATATATTTAAAATCAGTTACCGCAAGGGAGGCAATATCAGAGACATTATATGCAATACCAATACCATTATGAAAGATAAGATGGAAATAGCTGAAGAAATTGAAACGGTAATTACATCAGGAAAATCTGAACTAAACACCATGATGGTTATGCCTATTCTGTTAATCGGCATGATTAAGATGATGAGTCCGGATTTTGCAAGTAATTTTACTTCTACGTCCGGTATTGCAGCCACAATAATAGCACTGGTAATGTTTGTAGTAGCGTTTTTCGTGGGAAGAGCAATCATGGAAATTAAAGTGTAAAGCAGGTGACCTATGTTTTTATCAACAGTAAATATAAGTATGATGGTGATTGGCTGGATATGTCTGGCAATATGGCTTGTATTCTTTTTTAGGGGCAAAAGGTATGCCACATTGTTTGACAATCTGGAAGAGTCGGGGGCACCGTTCAAAGAGGTATATGGACTGGGATATGCGATAATGGAAACGTTGCATTACCGGTATAAATCAAAGCGTGACAGGAAAATGCGACAGGTGCTGGCTATACTATATCCGGAAAAATACGTGGAGTATTATCTACGGGTAATTTATGCACAGATAGTTACGATAGCCTTCACGCTGGTAGTATTGGGATTTGCCTTATATGGGCTGGCAGATGAAATAGGATTGTTGTTTATATGTGTTCTGTTTGCAGGGGTGACAATATATTATTTTTGGAATTTTCCACAGAAGAAAATAGACAAACGTGCAAGCGAAATGCTGGGCGATTTTTCGGAAGTAGTGTCTAATTTGGCACTGCTGACTAATGCAGGTATGGTATTGAGAGAAGCGTGGCGGGAAGTAGCTTTCGCAGGAGAAGGTTGTCTGTATGAAGAAATGCAAAAGGTTGTTCTGGACATGGATAACGGCATTTCTGAAAATGTGGCATTACATAAATTCGGTATACGTTGCGTCATAGCACCCATTAAGAAGTTTTCTTCTATTGTGATACAGGGGCTTGAAAAAGGAAACAAAGAACTAGCCAGCGTATTGCAGGAACAAAGTGCGGTACTGTGGGAAGAAAAGAAACAACTGGTACGCCGCGAGGGCGAAAAAGCGGCAAATAAGCTGATGATACCTATATTTATTATGTTTGGCGGTATTTTGGTGATGGTAGTAGTTCCTATCTTTACCAATATGTTTTAGGCCATATGTAGTTACAGTAGTAACACTTTATATACATAGGGGCAAGTACAAAGGAGGTGAGAGAGATGATGATGGCATTAAGAACCATGGCACTTTGTGCAAGATGCAAGTTTATGGACTTTGTTTCTGACGAAAAGGGTGAAGTAAACATTGTAACTATCGTTGTTTTAATCGGTATTGCAGTAGCACTGGCACTCATTTTCAAAGAGCAGATTACCGGTCTTCTGGAAACATTGTTCGCAACAATTGAGGATCAGGCAGTGGAAGCAGTAGGTGGCGAATAAACTGCAAACTCAGGAGAGGGGGATACCCCTCTCCCAAGTGCAAGGGAGAAGGGTGAAAACGGCAGAATGAGAGGAAGAATGAAAAAAAATGTAAAAACAGAACAGGGTACGCTGGTAATTGAAGCAGCATTTGTATATCCCATAATGTTCTTTATTATCATTTTTCTGATATACATGGGGAATATGTTTTACTTAAAGAGTAAAGTGGAGAGCTGTGTAAATGCGGTGGCAATCAAGGGAGCCGCCTATTTTGCGGATCCTTTGTTAGAGACTATAGAAACCTCCGGAGTGCCGAAAGGTGAGCATGTGTCCTTACAGCCCTATCGATATCTTAATGTATTTAACAACGGGAACGATATTTCGGATGGGGAAGCAGAAATTAGAAAAGGGATTAACTCGGCAGGATTCTTTGCGGGCATGACACCGAGGGTAATATCTGTAAACCCCGAAATTCACAATTATGTCATATACCAGACTTATGAAGTAAACGTGGAATATGTTTTGGAGTTTCCTGTTAAATTTATTTTTCAGGATGAGAAATATGCACTAAACTGCACGGCACATGCGGAGGTTCCTGTCGTAGATAGCGGAGAATTTATACGAAACACCGATATGGTAATTGATTTTATTCAGCAAAGTGAGAACGGACAGAAAGCTATTGAAGGGCTGAACGGTGCAGTAGAAAAGCTGGGAGAGTTTATTAATCCTAAAGAAGGAGAGGGGGATTAGGATGGAGCTGTTTCAAAAGAATAGAGGTTCAGTATCTATTTTTCTGGTTATCATACTGGTTCCTGTGATTGTGGTGTGCAGTATATTTGTTGATGCAAGCCGCATTCAGTTATCAAGAGCAATGGCAATGTCGTCTGCGGACTTGACATTGCATACGGCATTAAGTTATTATGATTTAGAATTGTCAGACTATTATGGATTATTGGCATCCAGTCAGTCACAGGAAGAATTTCTGGCAAACTCAAAAACGTTTTTTGAAGGTTGTATGATTTCACAGGGTATCGACCCCTCAGATGCCGATGAATGGGCATCTGTTGTGGCATCTGCATTGGGCAAGGAGGACGATATTGTAGACCTGCTTCAAATAGAGGTCATAGAGTCAACCTACAATCTGGCACCGGTGGAAGGAGCCAATCTGGCAGATGCAACCATGATAAAAAACGCCATTGTGGATTTTATGAAATATCGTGCCCCGATCGAGCTGCTGGCAGATGGCAGCGGTATGGTGGCAAAATTAAAGAAAGTAGGTGAGATACAGGAAATTATTCCGGTGGAAACCTTGTTGCAGAATGAGAAGCAGGAGTACTATGAAGCAGAAAGCGAACTGCTAAAGCTGTGCGGTGATATCTATCTGGATTTCAAGGACTATGACGAACAGGCCTTTTTTGAGGTTGAAGCGGTATTCGGTGATGATAAAGGCATAAGCGAGAGGTTGATTGAAATCAGGGATTATCTGGACGGCTTAGAAGAACAATACAAGGCACTGCATAGTAAAATGGTAATGGATCTCTACAATACCGAGGATTGTGAAGTATTTGTGTCTGTGCAAAGCAATATGACAGTAATACCGGATTCCGGAAGCTACACTGATGCAGACGCGGATACATTAAGGAACCTGATTGGCCAGTGCTGGAGCACAGTTTCCGAATATGATGAAGCTTCGGCTGCCCTGCAAGCGAAGCTTGACAGTATTTCTTTCAGTGTATGGGATGACAGTTACTATGATATCCAGTACTGGATACAGCTTGATGCAGCGATTTCCGGGGAATATGACAATTATATCAAAAAGTTATTTGCAATGCGTACGGCAAACGCAAAACTGGTCAATGCCTATGCCAATCGAGAAGTAAGGGAAGCAGAATGGGACTGGGTAGAAGTAGAGTATCCGGATGGCTCGACGGAAATCGTGTATCAGGAGGTAGAGTCTGCTTATGATGCAAAGGATGAGTATACTTATAATGACGCATATGCACTCATAGAGCAGAGCTATGCTGAGGCTACAGGGGAGATTGGTATGCGGGTATCGGCACTTAGCACACTTCCGATTTACAGCATATCCGGGAAACTGCAGGAAATATCTTCCAATGCCATCAGCAGTGGGCGTGTAAACAGTGCGGATACTGATGCGACACTGGATACAATTTCACAGAGGCTGAGTGATTATGAAGATTATCTGAGTGCTGCAGATTACCTGTTGGCAGCTATTCAGGATGAGATGGGTGAGATTGATGATGCTACTGATATCTATGAAGCTCAGTATGGGGAGTGGAAAGGCTTTGCAACAGTTAGCAGTGGAGTGGACAGTGATATTGTGAAGACGGATTTGCATGAAATTGCCGTTATAGAAGGGACGGAATCTCCGGCTATCGGAGAGGAAGATGTTCTGCAACAAGTACAGATTGACCAGCAGGAGGTACAGGACTGCTTAAACCGTGTCAATGCGGTAAGAGCTCTTTTTGGCACTTATCTGGCAGCCATTGAAGCGTATCAGTATGGATGGAATACTGTCCGGGATACCTACAGCTATGATTTGTTCAAAAACCAGTCGGGTGTGGATGAAGCTTGCATCGTGGTAGATAAGGAAGCATTGGAAGCCTATGCGGAGGAGTCTTTTGCGGCAGCCTTTGTAAAGCCTGTGGATCCGGTGCATAATATTACGGATAACAACAATCCGGACTTTAATGTGAACCGACCAGCATTCAGGGACTGGCTTGACGGGCAGTTTGACGGAAAAAATCTGACAGACAAGGATACGTCAGGGGACATTATGGATCAGATAAATGATGTGCTGGAGAAAAAGCAGGAGGAGGCAGAGAAGCAGCAGACAGAGCCGGGACCGGATGAGAGATCTGACAATGAAATCAGTGAGCAGGCAAACCTGCCTTCTAATGGTGCGGTTGGCGACTTGAGCAATTACGGCGGAGAAGATACGGACGGGGTGGCATCCACCACCACTTTGTTTGGAGGATTGGATTTTGTGTCGGTATTGGAAAGCAGCAGGGATAAGCTTTTGCTTCACTCTTATATCACAAATATGTTTACCTACAACACCTATGTGAAGGAAAGCAAGTATGAGCTGGCAATGGCAGAGAAACCTGACAGGGAGATAACGCTTACCAGTTATCCGGAGATATATGGTTTTGAGAGCATCAAAACCGCATGGGGAAATGAGGATACTACTTTTACCGCCAATAAGACATTGACAAATAAGATGAAGAGTTTTACCAATAACTTTTCATATGGCAATGAAATAGAGTACATCATATATGGAGGCAGCAACGCGAGCAATACTGCAAAATCCTTCGGTACCATTTTCGGTATCCGTTATGCTATGAATATAACACCTGTATTTGGTATGTATTGGAATGCGAAAGCCGTGGTTTATGCAGCAACTACGTTGTCAGCAGCTACATCCGGTATTATACCGGTTTCCTTGATTAAGCTGGTGCTTTGTTTGGGGATTACAGCAGCAGAGACGGCTATGGATATCGCCTATCTAAAGGCCGGTATTCCGGTATTGTTTGCAAAGACTAAGGACGACTTATACTTACAGTTTAATCTGGAGGCATTGGAAGACACGGTTACAGAACTGGCTGGCGATGTTATTACAACAAAAGGCTCCAGAGGCGAAACTGAGGACAGAACCGGATTTAGACTGGACTATGGAGACTATCTGGGTATATTCCTGTTTATCGCCTTGTGTGTGGACGAAGAGGGCGTCTGCCTGAGAACTGCGGATGTTATCCAGTGTAACATGGATTTCCATGATGGCAAAATGAGTAATGACTATGTGTTAAGCAACGCAGTCACGTATTATGCCTTAAATGCAGATGTCAGAGTGCGGCCCATGATGCTGGCACTGCCATGGTCCCGGCCAGAGGTGGGGAATATGCTGGACAGTACCACATGGAACAGCTTCCATATAGAAGAAATCAGAGGATATTAATGTATATAGATGTATATAGAAATAGGGAAAGGAATTGAGGCAATAGAATGAAAAAGATAAGTTTGGTATTGATATTAGGATTGTTATTAAGTTTGACAGCATGTGGCGGTGAGACTGCCGGAAATGAAACGACAGATAAAACAGATATACAGACTGAGAGCAGTAAAAATGAAGCAGGAAGCACACAGGCAGATGCCGATGAAGACAATAGAGAAGCAGTGACTTCCATAGCAGAGAACTTTAAATATACAGAGGAAAACGGAGAGATAACCATTACCGGATATGAGGGGGAAGCAACTGTACTGGATATACCGGAAAGTATCAATGGAATGCCGGTTGTGGCAATTGGCAAAGATGCGTTTGCGGGAAATGAAATGATAGAGGAAGTTATCTTTCCGAATAGTGTTACTTTTATTGGAAATTCCGCATTTGAAAGATGTTATGGTTTAACCAGTGTAACCTTTGGAGCAAATCTGGAAGTAATTGATGGTGCAGCATTTTTGCTGTCGGCGATAGAGAGTGCTGAACTTCCGGATAGTGTGTATACTATTGGTGCGGATGCGTTTGGTGGGACAAATATAACAGAAGTAACAATCCCGCCATTAGTAACGAGAATAGAGTCAGGTGCTTTTGCACTTACACAGCTTGAAAGGCTGATTGTGCCTGGAACGGTAAAAGAGATAGGGGAACAGGCATTTACTGACTGTTCTGCGTTAGAAGAAGTGATAATTGAAGAAGGTGTGGAGGTAATAGAGGAAGCAGCATTTGCTAATTGTAAACTTTTAGAGAGTGTTACATTCCCGTCAACTTTAACCACATTGAATGAGCGTGTAGTCAGCAATTCAGGGGAAGGGGAATCCATAGTCTATTTATATGTTCCTGCAGGAAGCGTTGCAGAATCTGTATTGACTGAAAAATATCCCGACTCCAAATATTTTAAGGTAGTAACACAGTAGGTTTGATAAGTTTAGCACTGAGTTCTGAAGTGCTATTGATTTTAATAGTATGTGCAAGCCAAAAGGAAGGATATGCTGTTGGGTATAACTGTTAAATCAGATAATACAGAAGAAAGGCAGAGCACATACAGCTATACAGATAGTGGAGGAATAACGGATACAGTCTGGGAAGAATATATAGTCAGGGTACGGCAGGCACGATGGTACCTGATGGTATCTTTTAGACCGTTGGAATGGAGAAGTATATGAAGTTTAAAGTGGCATATCATACAGATGTTGGAATTAAAAAGAATACAAATCAGGATGGTTTGTTGCTCAAAGGGGCTGAGACGTCTTCCGGTGATGTGCTATTGGCAGTAGTGTGTGACGGAATGGGGGGACTTGCCAAAGGAGAATTGGCAAGTTCGCAGATTTTGCGGGCGTTTGCGGAGTGGTTTGAGCGGGAAGCTCCGGATATGTTACAGGCAGGATTTTCAGAAGAGAAGCTATTTTCTGCGTGGCGTAAATTACTTGCAGTGGAGAATCAGAAACTTGCGGAATATGGTGCTCGGAATAATATCTCCTTGGGAACAACGGTAACTGCTATGCTGTTAGTGGGGGCTGATTATTATTATATCCACGTCGGGGATAGCAGAATATATGAATTGGACACTGCATTAAGGCAATTGACGTCGGACCATACAGTGGTAGCAAAAGAAATTGCTGCCGGTAGATTGACCCCTGAACAGGCGGTTGGTGATCCAAGGAGAAATGTTTTGTTACAGTGCGTCGGTGCATCGCAAGTTATTGAACCGGACTGCTGTAAAGGTGTTCTGGCATCAGATGCGGGCTATTTACTCTGTAGTGACGGCTTTCGACATGTCATTACCGCAGATGAGATATTTACACAATTAAACCCGAAGCTGGTTAAGGATGAAGCATCTATGACAGCAGGATTAAAAGGTCTGATTGAAACCGTGAAGGTCAGACAGGAAACGGATAATATTACAGCGGTGCTGATTCATACTTAGAGAGCAGGGAGGGTTTTATGGTAGTGTTCAATTGACAACATCTCCAATTTGTGCTACCCTAGTTGCATAGAAAAAAGCAGTGATGAAGAGAGTATCTTTGGAAATGTTTTACAGAGAATCTTCCGGATGAGGATGTCAGGTGTGTGATACAATGGATACAGAGCACAAAGAAAAGTCCCACAAAGGCTGAGAGGAAGAGAACAGGAACAGAGAGAACATGGCTTCTGAGCAGTGCACCGAACCGGTAGTATGACATATGTGTCAGATTTGAGCATATCTTTCGGAGGCAGAATCGGATATTGCATATCATCAAACCGCCCGGCAAGGCTGCAACAGGTCCGCCTGTTATAGCGGGAAGGTGCTTGACGGCACCTGAAGAGGTACTTTTTGTGAGAAAAGTATGAAGAGAAGTGGTAACACGGGTTAACAGCCTGTCTTCTTGTACAGAATAGTATGAGAAGACGGGCTTTTTTGTACAAAAAGAACAGCACCAGAAAGGAAAGAAAAATGAGTAAAGAAAAGTATTACATCACAACGGCCATAGCTTACACTTCCGGTAAGCCTCATATTGGCAACAATTATGAAATTGTACTGGCAGACAGTATTGCACGTTTTAAAAGAGCACAGGGGTATGATGTGTTTTTCCAGACAGGTACTGACGAGCATGGTCAGAAAATTGAATTAAAGGCAGAAGAAGCCGGTGTGACACCTAAGGAGTTTGTAGACAACGTGGCAGGCGTGATTAGGGGACTGTGCGACCGGTTAAATATTTCCTATGACAAATTTATCCGTACTACCGACGAGTACCATGAGAAGCAGGTACAGAAGATGTTTAAGCGTTTCTATGAACAGGGGGATATTTATAAAGGGGCTTATGAAGGTATGTACTGTACCCCTTGTGAGTCCTTCTGGACGGAATCCCAGCTGGTAGACGGTAAATGTCCCGACTGTGGAAGGGATGTAAAACCTGCAAGGGAAGAAGCCTATTTCTTTAAAATGAGCAAGTATGCAGACAGGCTGATTGAATATATCAATACGCATCCTGAATTTATCCAGCCGGTATCCCGTAAAAATGAGATGATGAACAACTTCCTGCTGCCGGGACTTCAGGATTTGTGTGTATCCAGAACTTCTTTTAAGTGGGGAATTCCCGTAGATTTCGATGAGAAGCATGTGGTTTATGTATGGCTGGATGCACTGACCAACTACATTACCGGTATCGGTTATGACGCAGAGGGAAACAGCACCGAGCAGTACAAGAAGCTGTGGCCGGCAGATTTGCATCTGATTGGTAAGGATATTGTGCGTTTCCATACTATTTACTGGCCTATTTTCTTAATGGCACTGGGTGAGGAGCTGCCTAAGCAGGTATTCGGTCATCCATGGCTGATGATGAACAACGATAAAATGAGTAAATCCAAGGGCAATGTGATTTATGCTGATGACCTTGTAGAATATTTCGGTGTGGACGCGGTGCGTTACTATGTATTGCATGAAATGCCTTATGAAAACGATGGAAATATTACATGGGAACTGATTGCAGAGCGTTCCAACTCTGATTTGGCAAATGTACTGGGCAATCTGGTAAACAGAACCATTTCCATGAGCAATAAATACTTTGGCGGCGTAGTGGCTGACAAGGGGGCAGTGGATGCTGCAATTGATGATGATTTAAAGGCAACTGTTACCGGAACTTATGCCAGAGTGGCAGAAAAGATGGAGACCTTGCGTGTGGCAGATGCCATTACTGAGATTTTCGGTATCTTTAAACGTCTGAATAAATACATTGACGAGACGGAACCCTGGGTACTGGCAAAGGAGGAAGCAAAGGCAGACCGTTTATCCACGGTGCTTTACAATCTGGTAGAAGGTATTGTTATTGGGGCTTCCTTATTATCACCGTTTATGCCTGAAACAGCAGAAAAAATTGCGGCACAGTTAAATACCGGCTTAAGAGACTTTACAGAACTGGAAAAATTCGGTCTCTATGAGAACGGTTCCAAGGTGACGGATAAGCCGGAAATTCTCTTTGCCCGTCTGGATATGAAAGAGGTATCGGAAAAAGAAGAAGCGTTGCGTCTAGCTATGATTGCAGAAGCCAATGCCGGAGCGGCGGAGGAAGAGGTTATTGACATAGAAGCAAAACCTGAAATTTCCTATGATGACTTTGCGGCAATGCAGTTCCAGGTAGGTGAAATCATTGCCTGCGAAGAAGTGCCCAAGTCCAAAAAGCTGCTTTGCTCCCAGGTTAAGATCGGCAGCCAGGTGAAACAGATTGTATCCGGTATCAAGGCACATTACACACCTGAAGAAATGGTAGGTAAAAAGGTGATGGTACTTGTGAATTTGAAGCCGGCCAAACTGGCAGGGGTAGTTTCGGAAGGTATGCTTTTATGTGCCGAGGATGCAGAGGGGAATCTGGCACTGATGACGCCTGAAAAGGAAATGCCCGCAGGTGCTGAAATCTGCTAAAAGACAGAAAACATAAGGTAGGGGTAACAGGCACTGCGGGAAGAACCGGGTGAGAAAGGTGTGGGTTATGAAAAAGGAAGAGTTCTATTTTGATTCCAGAGATAATGTTTCCAAAATACATGCAGTCAGATGGATGCCGGATACGGGGAATGTAGTAGCGGTTGTGCAGGTTATACACGGTATGGCAGAGTATGCACAGAGGTATGAAGAACTGGCACGGTTTCTTACGGAAAGAAACATTGTAGTAACCGGAGACGATCATCTGGGGCATGGCAGGAGCGTACCTGAAGGCGGCGTTCAGGGATATTTTTGTGAACAGGACCCGGCTACGGTAGTAGTCCGGGATGTTCACAGATTAAAGAAAATAACGCAGGAAATGTATCCGGGAGTACCGTATTTTATTTTGGGACACAGTATGGGTTCCTTCATTTTGCGTAACTATATGTGCAGATACGGCACGGGTATCGACGGAGCATTGATACTGGGCAGCGGTGTCCAGGCGGGAATTGTGCTGGCATGTGCCAAAGCACTGACAAGCTTTGAGAAGCTGCGGAAGGGTTCCCGCAAAGAGAGCCGTTTGATAGATAAAATCGCTTTTGGCAGTTATAATAAGCTTATAGAAAATCCCGAAACGGCTTTTGACTGGCTGACAAGGGATAAAAAGAAGGTCGCAGAATATATTGCGGATAAAGATTGTGGCTTTACTTTTACGGTCAATGGTTTTCAGACGCTTTTTACCCTGATTTCCGGTGCACAGAAAAGGAAAAATCTGGAAAAAATACCGGATACACTTCCTGTGTTTGTGGCTTCCGGTGACAAGGATCCTGTAGGAAATTATGGCAAGGGTGTAAAAAAGGTATACAGGCTGTTAAAGGAAGCAGGACTGCAGGATATAACCTTAAAGCTGTATGAGGGCGGCAGACATGAATTGCTGAATGAAATAAACCGCAGTCAGGTTATGGATGATATTGAAAAATGGCTTACAAAGTACCTTGCTATTCCGCGTTAAATTTGATATTATTATAGAATAGTATAGTGGACAAAGGAAGAACTGCCGGTAGAGGGGATAGTTATGAATATGTGGAAGAAGTTTCCGTATGAGATACGCTGGGCAGAGGAAAAAGACTGGTCGGCGACTATGAATATGATTTGGCGGACTTTTTTGCGTTTTGAAGCCGGAGATTACACGTCGGAAGGAATTGCTAATTTCAAGGATTTTATTACCGATGACCACCTCTACCAGATGTTTTTAAACGGAGCCTACCCGATGCTGGTGGCACTTGACGAAGGGAAAATCATAGGTCAGATATCAGTACGGAACGGCAACCATATTTCCCTGCTTTTTGTGGATGAGGCTTACCACAAAAAGGGAATCGGACGCGAATTGGTGAAACGCATGGCAGTATTTCTGAAGAAGGAGCGTCATCAGCTTTTTATGACGGTTCAGGCAGCACCATATGCGGTAGGCTTTTACCGCAGAGTGGGCTTTCGGGCAAATGCACCGGAAGAGGAATATTCGGGAATCCGGGTTACCTCCATGGAAAAATTTTTATAAGGGTGGGGCAGAACGATAAAAGGATAAAACAGAAGGTGTTTACATGAACAAGATTTTTGGTTTAGACAGTCCGCTGATACAGTTCTTAAACAGAGTAGCGGATTTGATGTGGCTCAATATTCTGACGATGATTTGCTGTATTCCGGTTGTAACAGCCGGAGCCGCACTGACATCGGCACATTATGTTGCATTAAAGATGCGTCGTAATGAGGAAGGATATATCAGCAAAGAGTTTTTTAAGGCTTTCAAAATGAACTTTAAGCAGTCTACACTTATCTGGCTGATTATTTTACTGATAGCAGCAGTTATAGGTGCGGATCTCTATATTATAAAAGAGATGGATTCAGGGCTTCCGGAATTCCTGCAGGTTGTGATTATGGCAATCGGTATTTTGGCATTATTTATGACCGTCTGGGTATTTCCGGTGCAGGCTAAATTTGTCAATACACTTTCCAGAACGATGAAGAATGCATTTGCATTGAGTGTTATCCAGATACCTAAGACGATTCTGATGGTTATTCTTTATGCGGCACCACCGTTTCTGTGTATATGGTTTTTACAGATATTTCCGCTGTACTTCGTTTTGGGAATATCGCTTCCGGTTTATGTAAGTGCTATTTTATACAACAAAATGTTTCAAAAGCTGGAAGACAAAATTCTGGAGAGAATTGCTGCAGAAGAAGCCGGAGAAGATTCGGCGGGCGGTATAGAAAGCGGCATGGATAGTGAGACGGGCGAAGATACAGAGAAGATTTTCAGTGACAAATCAATTTTTAGTGAGGAAGAGAAACAGCAGTAAAGCAAACATACGGAGTGAGAGATGAAGAATAAACGTATACGTGAAGCTGTTGCACAATGGCGGGGGCCTGTTGTTTTACTGGTATTGATGTTCAGTGTAATACTGATACATTTTGCGGTAACGGGAAGACAGGAAGAAAGAGATGAAGTTGAAGAACGAATGCTTTCTCTGGTGCAGGAATATGCAGCCGAGGTAGAGCAGGTTTTGTACGGTGTTCAGTCAAGTGCTGATACGGCAGCGGCCTTTGCGGCTACTGCACCGGAAACACCGGAAGGTGTCATGGAGATTTTGAAGGCAGTCTGCACCACAAAGGGAATTTATGAGGCGGCAGTCTGCGATTTACAGGGACAGGGGTATCTGTCGGACGGTACATCTGTAGATTTGGCCGGTGCGGATTATATGCAGACTGCTTTTGTAGGTGAAAAGAAAGTGATGTATGTGGCAGACGATGGGATAGAAGGGAAAAAGGCACTTCTGATTATTGCACCTGTCATTCTTCACCAAAGTGTAATCAAGTATGTAGTGTGTTATTATGACCCTTCTGTTCTGTCGGAAACCATGCAGAAGGCAAATTTGAATACAGACACATTTTATCTGTTGATGGAAAGTGGCGGACAGATATTGGCGTCTGTTGGATGTGACAGTAAATTTTTCCAGTCTTCCGGTAATTATCTGGAGCGTCTCAAAGCAGACCAGAAAGCAGAGGATATGGACAGGATGTATTCCCGTGTGCAAAACAATCATACAGGAATTACATATGTGAAAACAGACGGCGAAGGACGAGGGCTGGTATATTCACCGATAGGTATTGGCAAGCTGCATTTGATAGCCGGAATTGATGAAGATTATATAAACAAGTCAGAATCATGGGAGTGGTCGGATAAGCGTGCTCTTATCTGGCAGGTAGTTGCAGGACTCTTGGTGTTTGTGGGCGTGGTGATTACCATGACGATAGTTTCTACTATTAAAGACGATGAGAAGAGCCGCCTTCTTGAAAATAAGGCAGATACCGACCTGCTGACGGACCTTTATAATAAAATGGCAACGGAGCGTAAGATTAAGGAATATCTTGCACAACATCCGGATCATATGGGGCTGATGTGCGTATTGGATATTGATAATTTTAAAAAGATAAATGATACCATGGGTCATGCTTTCGGTGATGAAGTATTGCGGTCTCTGGGTCTGCATATCAGAGCGGAGTTCAGGGCGACAGACATTATCGGGCGTACCGGTGGTGATGAATTTACCATCTTCTTGTGCAATATGAAGGAGGAGGCAATTGTCAGGGCGGAGGCCAGCCGCGTTGAGAAGTTCTTTAAGGGGTTCCGTGCGGGAGAATATGTAAAATATTCTACTACGGCAAGTATCGGTGCGGCGATTTATCCTCAGGATGGAAAAGATTTTGAGACCTTATACAAAGCTGCGGATAAAGCACTCTATGTGGCGAAGAAACGCGGTAAGAACCAACTGGCATTCTATGGGGATGAAGATTAGTGCTTTTGGGCAATCTGTACATGAAGGCTGAAAACTTTTGGTCAACTTGTCGGAGCCAAATAAAAATAATATGGTTTATAAGCAAAATTTACAATCCCAAGTAAAATCTTTGTGAAATAGTGGTATAGCCGAAAATGAGATTTTCGGCTATACTTAACCTCAGATGAATTGATACATAAGTATCTTTTATATATGAGAAAGGAGTCATTACAATGGCAAGTTTATCATTAAAAAATATCTGCAAAGTATATCCTAACGGATTTGAAGCAGTAAAGAATTTCAATCTGGAAATTGCAGATCAGGAATTTATTATTTTCGTAGGTCCTTCCGGATGTGGTAAGTCTACAACTCTTCGTATGATTGCAGGTCTGGAAGACATTTCCTCCGGCGAATTAAGAATTGGCGACAGAATCGTGAATGATGTTGAACCCAAAGACAGAGATATCGCGATGGTATTCCAGAACTACGCTCTGTATCCTCATATGTCTGTATATGATAACATGGCATTCGGTCTTAAGTTAAGAAAAGTACCGAAGGATGAAATCGATAAGATGGTTAAGGATGCTGCTAAGATTCTTGACCTGACTCCCCTTCTGGACAGAAAGCCTAAGGCTCTTTCCGGTGGTCAGAGACAGCGTGTTGCTATGGGACGTGCAATCGTTCGTAATCCTAAGGTATTCCTTATGGATGAGCCTCTTTCCAACCTGGATGCAAAGCTTCGTGTACAGATGCGTATTGAAATTGCAAAATTACATCAGAGATTAGGTACTACCATCATCTACGTTACTCATGACCAGACAGAGGCTATGACCCTTGGTACCAGAATCGTAGTTATGAAGGATGGTATTGTTCAGCAGGTAGATACTCCTCAGAACCTGTATGAGAAGCCTTGCAACCTCTTCGTAGCAGGTTTCATGGGCTCTCCTCAGATGAACTTCTTAGATGCAACTGTTGAAGTTACCGGTGATGTTGCTAACCTGAAGATTGCAGGTCACAGCATTCCTCTTCCTCCCGCTAAGTCCAAAAAGCTGATTGACGGCGGTTACGATGGAAAGGTTGTTACTTTCGGTATTCGTCCTGAAGACATTTATGATTCCGAAATGTACATTGAAGCTTCTCCTAACAGTGTATTTGAATCTACCATCAAGGTTTATGAATTACTTGGTGCAGAAGTATACTTATACTTCGATATCGAAGAGTTCCCTGTAACTGCAAGAGTAGATTCCCGTACAACTGCAAGACCTGGCGACAACATTAAGTTTGCTCTGGATGTTGAGAAGATTCACGTATTTGACAAAGAAACCGAGCAGGTTATTACCAACTAATGTGATTTGTGAGGGGGTGCGTATGCACCCCCTTTTTTCGTACAAGAAAGTTCCTGCCGTATAAAAGGATGAAGGGAGTCCCTGTGAAACTTTTATAAATTTTTTAGTATGTAGCTTGCGGGAAAAAATAAAATAAGATATGATAAATCTAGGTATTTAAGACGCAGTAAGCAAATGCTGCTTATTGGCACGGGTTCGCAAAGGGGATACAAAATGATATCAAATCAGATTATTCAAAACAGCATAGATGAGTTGAAAACGATTACCAAAGTAGATCTTTGTGTTTATGATGTGGGAGGAAGCCTGATTGCAGGCACTGCGGATATGGCGGGTGTAAACAGCCGTTTGATTAGTGGCTTTGCGGATTCACCGGCGGATAGTCAGGTGATTGGTGCACATCATTTGTTAAAAATATTGGATGAGGGTGAATTGCTATATGTACTGGTAGCACGTGGTTTAAGTGAAGATGTATACATGGTCGGAAAAATTGCAGTCTGCCAGTTACAGAATCTGATTATTGCATATAAGGAACGCTTTGACCGCAATAATTTCTTTCAAAATCTGTTGCTTGATAACTTACTTCTGGTGGATATTTATAATCGTGCAAAAAAGCTGCATGTAGAGGACAATGTTCCCAGAGCTGTTTTTCTCATAGAAACCAAAACGGAGAAAGACGGTATTGTTTCGGAAATGCTGAAAGAGATGTTTTCTTCTCAGGGCGGTGATTATATTACTGCAGTAGATGAGAGAAGTATCATTCTGATTAAATCACTGGAAGAAGGACAAACACCGGAATATCTGGAGAAGATAGCAAATACTATTCTGGATATGCTTAACGCAGAAGCAATGTTAAGCGTAAAGGTATCTTACGGAACGGTGGTCAATGAATTAAAGGATGTATCCAAGTCCTACAAGGAAGCGAAGATGGCATTGGATGTGGGTAAAATATTCTATGCGGAAAAGAATGTTATTGCCTATAATACACTGGGAATCGGACGTCTGATTTACCAGCTTCCGGTCAATTTGTGCCGTATCTTTATTCAGGAAATCTTTGGTGACAATATACCGGAGGAGCTGGATGAAGAGATGTTAGGAACAATTAATAAGTTCTTTGAAAATAATCTGAATGTATCTGAAACCTCCAGACAGCTTTTTGTACATAGAAATACCTTAGTGTACAGAATTGAAAAGCTGCAAAAGAGTACAGGACTGGATATCAGGACCTTTGATGATGCCTTGACCTTCAAGATTGCATTGATGGTGGTAAATTATATGAAGTATATAGATTCTTCTGAGTATTAGAAGAGTATAAAAATAGCGGGACACTTTTTGCAGGCAGACAAAAGGGGTCCCGCTTTATATTTTCCAAAAGATAAGTACAGTATTTACAGACCGGTTTACTTTGCATCCATATAAATACCTCGCAATCTTTTGATGTTTTTACTATACAACAAACCTATAAAAAAGTCTTCCCCATAAAGAGCGAATTTGCTGACAAAAGGCATATGTGTGGCAGAAGCCGAATATACTGATACAAATAGCCGGATTCGTACAAAGTATACATATATAATTGTGAGCCGGTTAGTCCAACAATGCAAGAAAGGTATAAAGAGTATGGAAAAGGCGGACAAGATTTATTATGACAAAAAAATAGCGTATCTGGATTATTTTGAGCGGGGAGAAAAAATAAAGAACGGTGGTTTTGTAAAGTGGGAGGTCAAAAATACAAATTGCCGTATTCAAATACATATCAGGGGATTATATGCAACAGATACTGTACAGGGGGAAATTTTGCTGCTTTCGGCTGGAGAGATGTATGCGGCAGATGTCATGCAGATTCGCTTTGGCACAGGAGAGTATGCAGGCGTCTGGAACGGACATGCTTTGGCAGGCACTGCGGTATCCTATGAGGAATGCGACGGTATCCGGATAAAAATTTCTGAAAGCAGAATGTTGCAGGTACAGTGGCGTGAGCGGACACTGATTGTACAGCCGCTAACAGAAGAAATGCCCACAGAAGAAATGCCCACAGAAGAGATGCCGATTGAAGAAGTGCCGATAGAAGAAGTAGCGATAAAGGAAATAGCGATAGAAGAGGAACCGCGGCCCGGAGAGATAAAGGAAGCAGAAACAGTGCTGCAGACAAAAGCAGGAAGTGTAAAAGCAGGAAGTGCAAAAGCAGACAAGTTACAGCCCGGGGAAACAAGAATGGAGGAAAAGATATCGCAGCCTACAGATGAAAAAGGAGCTGTACCGGAAAAAGGAGCTGTACCGGAAAAAGAATTCAGACCGGAAAGGATTTCTTCCGACAAATGGGAGCAGTTAAATAAAATCTACCCTCACATTCATCCCTTTGGGGACAGCAGAGAGTACCTGTCTATCAGACCGCGGGATTTTATTATTCTCTCAAAGAAGTATCAGAATCTGGTACAAAACAGTTTTTTGCTACATGGATATTATAATTACGGACACGTTATTCTGACACGGATAAAAGAAAGAGACGATGAAATTTTTTATCTGGGAGTCCCCGGTGTATATTATGACAGGGAAAAGCAGGCAGCATTAATGTTTGGCTTTGAAGGTTTTGAATCAGGCTGTGAATATGCTTCGGACGGTGGTTTTGGCTATTATATGAAGCGTGTGGATATTTAAGTTATACGCCCTCTAAATCAAAAGGCGGTATAAAGCTTTCCGAAGCGGTTTCACCCTCCTGAATAAAGCCGTTTTCAATGCCCAGTTCAAGACAATAGTCAATAAGTGCATTGTATTCCTTATGAAATACCTTGCGATTTAGTTCGGGCATTTCGGCAAATGTGCCTATGGGTGTGTACTGACTCATAATACTGACATAAATGTCGTTTTTGTAAGTGCTGTAAAGATAAGACATGATTTTCTTGGAATCTGCCAAACGCTTGGGCAATAACAGGTGCCTGACAATGACGCCCCGCTTCATAAGACCGATAGTCTTATCGAAGATGGGAGCTTTAGTCTGGCGAACCATTTCTGCAATGGCAGCACAAGCCTTTTCAAAATAGTCCGGTGCATTGGAATAGCGTGCGGAGAGTCTGGGAGAGTAATATTTTAAATCCGGAAGATAAATATCCACGAGACCGTCCAAAAGGCGGAGCGTCTCTACCTTTTCATAACCGCCGCAATTGTAGACGATGGGGATGGATAAACCATTAGCCCGGGACAACTTTAGGGCAGAAATAATTTGAGGAACAAAATGGGTGGCTGTAACCAGATTGATATTGCAGGCACCTTTTTCCTGCAGCTCCAGACAGATTTCTGATAAACGTTCCACAGTGATGACCTTACCTGCTTTGCCGTCAGAGATGGTATTGTTTTGACAGAAGACACAACGCAGGGAGCAGCCTGTAAAGAATATCGTGCCGGAACCGGTTTTGCCGGAAATACAGGGCTCTTCCCACATATGAAGAGCGGCTCTTGCTACCCGCAAAGAACTGCCTTCACCACAATAGCCTGTTTCACCGTTTGCCCGGTCTGCATTACATTCCCGTGGACATAATCTGCAACCCATAGTTTCCCTCCTAAAAATAAAACCGTACATCTGATTTTTGGAAGACTCTTCTATGCGATACCCTCTTATCAACTCCGCCAGGCACCCTTGCGGCACATGGACAATTCTTCTTAGTGCTGCTATGTTCCCATCCTGACACGGTTCGTAGACGTCCATTGCGCAAGACCCAAACTTCAGCATTGATAAAAAAGGCCGGCCATAGAAGAGCCCACCAAAAGGCATATGCACGGCTTTTTTAGTATATCGGGTTTGGGAGACGGTGTCAAGTGCCATTTCTGTGCTACTATTGATAAGTCTGTCCTGCCATTGTTAAGTCAGGCTCGATGGAACCAACGCTGATGACAAATGATATTGTTATTTTTAATCAGTTGGCACATGTCTTTTCACCTGTCGAGCGAGGGAATATCGTGATTTTTTGGTCGGAAGAATAATGTTGTGCCAAAAGGGACTGTTTTTGTTATGGGAGATAATCGTGAAAGCTCAATGGATTCCAGATTTTTTACAAATCCATATATACCGATAGAATGTATAGAGGGAAAACACCTATTAACAATCCCTTGGATATTTGATTAGTTGTTATATTTATAATGTCTCTTAATCTCCTCCATATGTTTTTCGCTTACCCCTGCTTCTTCTGCATAAGTAGTCCAGTCCTGCGATGCAAAAATAACCTGTTCCAGTATGTCCTTTGCTTTTTTGTCACTGAGGTCCATATTTCTACCACACATCAACATATCTTCTTTTGAAATATTGTTTCTCTTTCCGTTAATTTTCATCTGATGTTGTGCGGTCCATATGCTATTAGGGGTGTACGCATAAGTCATGTCATATGCCGGTGCTAACGTCCACTTGCCTTTCCGGTCCATCAAAAACGAGATATTTTTTACATGGTCATCATAGTTTTTTGTAACTTCATTGAATACCATTCTTCGAAATAGCTGTTCCATGTCGGTTTGCAGCAATTTTAATTTCCGCATTACCATAGCCGCCTGTTCATAACTGTGTGCACCTGCATCGTTAAAATCAAAATGAGCAATACCACCCAGAGACTGCATGTGGAGTTTTCTTCCGGTTACCTCTTCCCTGTCAAATCGCTTTGTTGCAAAGTGTGTGCCCTCTTTCGTTTCTACCAACCTGCACTCGGTCATATTGATTTTGGCCGCTTTTGCCATTAAGGAATAAGCATATTCAATCCGGGTATATTCCTTGCTGTCTGCTTCTTTATCTTTGTCCTTGTTGTTTTGGATATTTCCAAATTTTAAAAGCCAGTAAGAATACCCGGTTCCTGCGTCAATCTGTCCGGAACGAATATCACCGGTTTTTTCATTCCATGCAATCAAAACTTTGGCCCTTGCACCTCCGGCAGATGTTCCTACCTCTATAAGCTGCTTCATGGCATGTGAATCCGCATTTACCGTAAATGCATGTCTTTCAGATAAAATTTCATCTGCCAGTTTTGCCATTTCGTCAATGTTAATTGTCTGGTCCGGCGTATTATCCCCTTTTTGCGGTTCGTATTCTAATGCACCCATGCCCCTTTTTCCAATATAACACAGTCTTTCTACAGCTGTTAATGATTCTATGGAACGACCTTGATTAACCAGATAATCCTCTATTACACGCGTGCCAAATTTGTCAGGTAATGAATCTGCCAGCATACCGGGCAGTCCCCTGAAGGTTTCTTCACTAAGCGTTGGAAAAGAATATGTTTTTCCTTTTAACGGCATCATCAGAGGTGACAATTCGATACCGGTTTTCACAAAAACAGAATCGTACTCAAATACCGGTACGCTTGTTTCGTCTTTTTGGACCACGAACCCTATTCTGGTACCCCAAAGATAAACTTCTACAGCTATCATTTTTCATCCCCCCATTTCCAGTCACTGTCGCTAACATTTCTCTGACCTGTAGCTCTTTTTCTTTTTGGTTTATTATAAAAAATTTCACTCGGCGTTAGTTCCTGTTCCGGGACAAGCAGATCGAAATTTTGCAAAAGATTGAAAACACGAAGAACCCGAATCAGATTTTCCAACGTAGTCCCCTCTCCGCTTTCAATTCGCAGAATAGTGCTATAACTAACTCCCGCTTCTGCGGATAATTCCCTTTGTGTAGTGTTGCTTTTTAGCCGCAATTCTTTTATACGATTTCCAATTTCTTTCAGTATAAAGTTATTGTTTTCATCTCCGTGGATTTTCACATAAATTCTCCTTTTTGTTTAAAACTCTCTTTTTTGAGTGTTATTATAGCATAAATAGCTATAAACTGTCAAATTAGATAGTTTATTTTTGAAAATATAATATGCAGTAGACTACTACATATTGACAATCGAATTAATTATTGATACTATAATAATAAGAATTATTACTAATTTATAAATCTGCCGGTGCAGGGCGTATGGTAAAATAAGACTGCACAGAAAAGAGGAAATATGAACAAAAATGCATTGAGAAACTTGTCTTACGGAGTCTATATTATCAGCACATGGGACGAAGGCAGACCTACCGGCTGTACAGCTAACAGTGCCATGCAGATTACATCGGATCCTGCAACTATTGCTATCAGTATCAATCACCAGAATTATACCAATGAATGTATTGAGAAAGCAGGTAAATTTGCAATCTCTGTTTTAGGGGAACATTCTGAACCCTCGCTGATTGGAACCTTTGGTTTCCGTAGCGGTAAGGATGTCAACAAATTTGACGGAGTTGGTTATGAAGTAAAAGGATATATGCCTGTGGTCAGTGATGCGTGTTCATACTTTACCTGCGATGTGATAGATAAGATGGAGACAGAAACGCACACAGTATTTTTAGGAAAGGTAACAGATTGCGATGTATTAAAGCAGGATGATCCTATGACCTATTCCTATTATCACAAGGTAATAAAGGGAAAAAGCCCCAAGACAGCACCGACCTATCTGCCTGAGGACTAAATTTGCAATTTTGCCGCTTCCTTTTCCAATTTATTCCGAATGCGGAGTTCCTTGAAGAAGGTTGTCAGCATATTGCTGCATTCTTCCTCCAGGATTCCCTTTGTAATTTCAACCTGATGATTGAATTGCGGCATTTGCAGTACATTCAGAATGGAACCGGCACAGCCGGCCTTGGGATTCATGCAGCCGATTACCACATGGGGAATACGTGCCTGCACGATAGCACCGGAGCACATCTGACAGGGCTCCAGAGTCACATAAAGCGTACATTCTTCCAAACGCCAGTCGCCGATAAAGCGGCTGGCTTTGTTAATGGCTGTAATTTCAGCATGGGATAATGTATTTTTGTCAGTGTTGCGGCGATTGTAGCCTCTGCCGATGATTTTGTCCTGATAGACGATGACGCAGCCTATAGGCACTTCACCCAGCGCATGAGCCTTCTTTGCCTGTTTTAAGGCCTCTTTCATATATTTTTCATGTAGTGCATTTTCCATAATAAGTCCTTTCTTGCATTTCCCATACTTTGTGTTATAGTATGTATTATAACTGCCAAAAGAGAAAGAGGCAAGCAGGATGCAGATACATGGATTGAACAAAACAACGTTATTGGATTACCCCGAACATGTGGCAGCCACCGTTTTTACCGGAGGCTGTAATTTTTGCTGTCCTTTTTGTCATAATGGAGATTTGGTGCTGCATCCGGGAAAATTTTCCACAATTTCTGAAGAAGAAGTATTTGCTTTTTTACAAAAAAGGAAAAATGTGCTGACCGGAGTGTGTATTACCGGCGGAGAGCCTACCCTGCAGCCGGATTTACCGGATTTTATCCGCAGAATAAAAGAGATGGGATATCTGGTAAAGCTGGATACGAATGGCTACAGACCTGATATCCTTAAGCAGCTTTTGGAAGAAAAGCTGTTGGATTATGTGGCGATGGATATTAAGAATTCCAAAGATAAATATGACACTACTGTCGGAAAAGAAAATTTGGATATCCGAAGGCTTGAAGAAAGTGTAACACGCTTAAAAGAGGGGCGGATTCCTTATGAATTTCGGACTACTGTTGTGAGGGAGTTTCACACAAAAGAAGATTTTACAGTCATCGGAGAGTGGCTAAGCGGTGCGAGAGTTTACTTTCTGCAAGGGTATCGTGACAACGAAAATGTGATACAAAGGGGCTTTTCGGCCTATACAAAAGAAGAAATGGAAGCTTTTGCACAAATTTTAAGACGGCATATTGACAGGGTAGAAGTGCGGGGACTTGATGCATAACCTAAGAATGCATTTGCATGGTACAAAAGGTTTATTGATTTTAGAGCCTGAAGCACAGGAGGTAACATGAAGAAATTTTTACATAGATACATAGGTGACAAGGCATTTTATGTCATGGTTCTGGGAATAGTACTCCCCATTATGGTGCAGAACGGTATTACAAACTTTGTAAGCCTTTTGGACAATATCATGGTTGGACGCGTGGGTACGGAGCAGATGTCCGGCGTTGCCATTGTAAATCAATTGATGTTTGTGTTTAATATCGGAATTTTCGGTGCAATTTCCGGTGCCGGTATTTTTAGTGCACAGTTTTTTGGTTGCGGAAGAACCGAAGGTGTCAGACATACCTTCCGCTTTAAGCTGATTGCAGTGTCAGTTCTTACGATAGGGGCATGTCTCTTATTTGCCTTTGGCGGTGAGATGCTGATAAAATTGTATCTGCATGGGGAGGAAAATGCGGCACAGTTGGAGGCAACCTTACAATTCGGAAAGCAGTATCTGTTAATTATGCTTTTGGGATTGCCGCCATTTGCGGTAGTACAGGCCTATGCCGGTACCCTGAGGGAATGCGGAGAAACAGTATTGCCCATGAAAGCAGGGATTGCAGCGGTTCTGGTGAACTGTAGTTTAAATGCCCTTCTGATTTTCGGACTGTTGGGATTTCCCGCATTGGGAGTAGCCGGTGCAGCAATTGCAACCGTGATATCCCGTTATGCGGAGATGGCAGTTGTAGTAATCTGGACCCACAAGCATGCGGAACAATATCCTTTTATCGAGGGTGCATATAAGAGCCTGTATATTCCGGGGAATCTGGTTTCCAAGATACTGATAAAGGGCAGTCCTCTTATGTTAAATGAAATTATGTGGGCGGCAGGAATGGCAACGCTCAGTCAGTGTTACTCTGTCCGTGGACTGGAGGCTGTCGCAGCCTTGAATATTACCACTACAATTTCCAATCTGTTTAATGTGGTATATATTTCTTTAGGTAATGCGGTGTCTATTATTATCGGTCAGCTTCTGGGTGCGGGTAAGATGAAAGAAGCAAAAGAAACGGATACCAGGCTGATTGCCTTTGCCGTGGGGTCCTGTATGGTCGTGGGCGGTATTCTGGCACTTTTGGCTCCGCTTTTCCCTGTAGTATACAATACGAGCGATACAGTAAAATCACTGGCAACGCAGCTTATCCGGGTTGCAGCCCTTTGCATTCCCATGTGTGCTTTCTTAAATACCTGTTATTTTACTCTGCGTGCAGGCGGCAAGACCATTATTACCTTTATTTTTGACAGTGCATTTATGTGGTGCGTCAGCATTCCTCTTGCATTTGCGTTAAGCCGTCTTACTGCCATTCCTATTATACCGCTGTATTTTTATTGTCAGATGGCAGATCTTATTAAATGTGTATTAGGCTATATTCTGGTAAAAAGAGGTACATGGCTGTCCAATATCGTGGTAGATTAAAATTTTTCTTGCAGAATTGTATTATTTGTCCGTGTTTGTGAGCGGTGTTTTGGGGAATAGGAGGAAGGACTATGGTAACAGCGATTATTTTGTTGGTATGTGTGTATCCGTTTGTGCTTTTGATGTATTTTCTGATAAAAAATGAATCGGTACCCAAAAAAGGACTTTATTATGGAGTATCTCTTACAAAGGAACAGGCGGGTACATTAGAGGTTGAACAGGTTACGAAGGAATACAACGGGCAGATGCGTAAAAGCCTGGCTGTATTGTTGGTGGTGCCCCTTCCTGCGATTTTTATTCCATGGTTTTCTGTATTTTTAACCTTCTGGATGGTATGGCTGGTAGCGGGCATATTTGCTTTTTTTATTCCTTTTGCCAGGGCGAATGGAAAATTGAAGGAACTGAAACGGGAAAAGGGCTGGAAAAAAGCAGAAGAGGGAGAACGCATTGCGGAGATAAAAAATGCAGGCGAGGTGCATAGGGTAAAGTGGTATCATTTTGTGCCCCAAAGTGTTATCAGTGTGGCGGCATTTATCTGGGTACTGATACGCTTCCACGGAGAAAAAATGGAAGCTCTAAGTATTACCATGGGCAGCTTTGCTTTTATCACCCTGTTGTTTTGGCTGGCGGCAGCCTGGATGGACGGGCAAAAAACACAAGTCATCAGTACTGACAGTGAGGTCAATTTAAACTATGCCCGTGCAAAAAAGAACCTTTGGAAAAACCTGTGGGTAATCTGTGCGTGGATAAATACGGCGTATACTGTGGCACTGTTGTGGATGCTGGATGTGGAAATGAAGCTGACCGGATTTTTTATGGCAGCGACTCTTATTTATACAGTGGCGGTGCTGGCGGTATTCTTTTGGGTACTAAAAAAGAAACAAAAACTGGATGCGATGTATCAGGAAAGAATGGATATGGTGCAGCCGGATGATGATGACAACTGGCTGTGGGGAATCGTGTATTATAATCCTAAGGATAAACGTTCTTCCATAGAAAAGAGAATAGGGATTGGTATTACTACCAATATGGCAAGACCTGCCGGCAAAGCACTGGTTGGTTTCCTCGGTGTGACACTGCTTGGTATGCTCCTTTTATGTATCTGGGTTATTCTTTTGGAATTTACGCCTATACAGCTTTCGGTAGAAGACAATATGCTGATGGCTTCGCAAATCGGGGAGGACTACTCGGTTCCGGTAAGTATAATCAGGGAAGTGACTTTACTGGAGGACCTGCCTGACTGGGATAAAGTAAGCGGCACCGGTATGGAAAAATTACAAAAGGGTACCTTTCGTATTGCGGAGGTGGGCAGATGTGAAGTCTTCCTGAACCCGGAGAACACCGTATTTATCCGTTTTGAAGCTGCCGGTACAACCTATTACATGAGCGGGTATGATGATACAGAGACGATGGCAGTGTATGAGGAACTGGTAAAGTAAATATTTTAAACTGTAAAGCTGCTATCAGAAGGGTGTGGCCGGTATATTGACTGTTACAGAAAGCGTTTACGATATTCATTGGGAGAGCAGCCGACAATCTTTTTAAACTGCCTGTTAAAATTGGAAAGATTGCTGTAGCCGCAGCCGAATGCAATATCGGAAACCGCCTTCCGGGTAGAAGAAAGGGCATCGCAGGCAGCATTTATCCGCAACTGTGTTAAATGTTCGACAGCCCCGATGCCTACCGCTTTTTTAAAGCAGTTCATAAAATAGCTTTTGCTCAGATGAACGATACCGGCAAGCTGGTCGATGTTTACATTTTCCTGAAAGTTTTGCATCATAAATTCAAGAGCGGGACGGATAATCTCGCTATAGCTGATACCGGTGTCTTTCCGGTAGACGATGTTTTCGTCATTTTCCAGCAGCCAGATTAATTGTAGGAGACTGCTTTTTAGTAACAAATCCAGTTGTGGAAGATTGCTTTGTGCATAGTAAAAAATCCGGTCTGTTATTGCTTTTAATTCAGAATAATTCTTTGTGCCTGTAGAAAGAAGCGGATTGATTTTTAGGTTTCCGTTTATAAGGGGACGGATGCATTGGGTGGTGCAGCGGTCATTGCCGGCGGCACCCAGCATAACCGGATGAAATACAAGGGCATAATAAAGAAGTTCATTGTTTTCGCAAGGGTAGACGGCATGCAGCATATTGGGTGGAAGGAACAATATATCCCCTTCCCCGGCTGTAAATTTGTTGTCACCGCAGATAAATTCACCCTTTCCCCGAATAATGTAGTTAATTTCAAATTCACTGTGCCAGTGCATAGGGACATTCATAAAATCCTTTGGAATTCGGCAGTCATAATAACTGTATGGTATAAAAGCCGTGCTGTGTTGTCTTTTCTCTTCGGTTTCTCTGCTGGGAATCATGCCTTACACCTCTTAAAATAGTATAGTATCAGTTTTTGAGAGTATCATAGTAGTGTTTTGGTATGGATAATAGTATTATACCATTATGGCAATAAGTTCTCAAGGGAACTTTGTGGCGGAACTTGAAAATAAGAGATACTGTCAGGCAGGAGGATGAATATGAGATTTGAAAAGGACAATGGTGCATTAGTATTTTATGAACAGGGTGAAATGGTCAGGATTGAGGCATGGGGAAAGGACGCTTTTCGTGTGCGTGCTACCATGCTTTCACGGTTTAGCGGCAATGATTGGGCATTGACAGAAAATGTGGAAAAGGGCAATGCACAGGTTGTTATAGAGGAAGAAGACCACTGGGTTGGAGACGGAACAATCGACAAGAGAGAAATTGCTACAATTGTCAATGGTCATATTAAAGCAGTAGTCAATTTTAAGGGTATTATCTCTTTCTATAAGGATGAACAGTTGATTTTGCGTGAGTATTACAGAGCATATGACGGAACCCTGTCTAAGGAGAGCAGATGCCTTAAGGTAATCAATCGTGAGTGGAAGGGTATTATCGGAGGCAGTGAGTTTGCCCTAAACTTAAAGTTTGAAAGCAACAAGGATGAAAAGATTTTCGGCATGGGACAGTATCAGCAGGAATGCATGGATTTAAAGGGCTGTGTATTGGAGCTTGCACAGCGTAATTCCCAGATTTCAGTTCCCTTTGCAGTGTCTTCCCTGGGCTATGGATTCTTGTGGAACAATCCGGCAGTGGGACGCGTAACCTTTGGAAAGAATTATTCCGAGTGGATTGCAAGAGCGACCAGAGAAATGGACTATTGGATTACTGCTGCTGATACCCCGAAACAGATTCTTGCCAATTATACTGATGTTACCGGACATGCAGATATGTTCCCTGAGGATTTGATGGGATTGTGGCAGTGTAAGCTGCGTTACAGAACCCAGGATGAGGTTTTGACGGTTGCACGCCGGTATCAGAAGGAAGGCATTAAAATTGATCAGATTGTCATCGACTTTTTCCACTGGACAGTTCAGGGTGACTGGAAGTTTGACGAGAAGTACTGGCCGGACCCTAAGGCAATGGTAGATGAGCTGCATGAGATGGGCATAAAAGTGATTGTATCTGTATGGCCTTCTGTTGACCGCAAGAGTGAAAACTTTGGTCCCATGATGGAAAAAGGTCTGCTTATCAGAACAGAACGCGGTGCGGCACAGACCTATGACTATCAGGGAGACTGTGTAGAAATTGATCCCTTTAATCCCGAAACAAGAAAATATGTATGGGAAGTATGCAGAAAAAATTATTATGATTACGGCATAGATGCATTCTGGCTGGATAATTCTGAGCCTGATTATGGGGTCTATGATTTTGAAAATTATCGTTACTGTGATGGACCGGCACTGGAAATCAGCAACATGTATCCTCAGATGTACAGCCGTGTATTCTTTGATGAAATGAATAAATTAGGCAAGGGACCGGTAGTAAATCTGCTTCGTTGTGCATGGGCAGGTTCCCAGAAGTACGGTAATGTAGTCTGGTCCGGGGATGTTCCCAGTACCTTTGAAGCATTTGCAGACCAGATTCAGTGCGGACTGAATATGGGGCTTGCCGGTATTCCCTGGTGGACTACGGATATCGGTGGATTTATGACAGATGATGTAAATGACCCTGACTTCAGACAGCTTTTAATCCGCTGGTATCAGTTTGCGGTTTACTCTCCGGTACTGCGTATGCATGGCGACAGAGGACCTTACAATATTCCGCCTCTGGATAACAGGGACTGGGGTGGCGGATATCTGCATACCGGCCAGCCCAATGAGCTTTGGAGCTATGGTGAGGACAATTATGCGATTATGAAGAAGTACTATGATGTCCGTATTTCCATGCATGATTACATCAAAAAGCTGTATGAAGAGGCACATGTAAACGGTTCTCCCCTGCTTCGTGCAATGTTCTATGAGTTTCCGCAGGATGGCAAATGCTGGGAGCTTCAGGACCAGTATATGTTTGGAGACAGATATCTGGTGGCACCTATTTTGCAGCTTAACCAGTTTGAACGTGAGGTATATTTACCGGAGGGTAAGTGGAGACTGACTTCTACCGGAGAGGTTTATGAGGGAAAGTGTACTGTGAAGGTAGAGGCACCTATAACATATATGCCGGTATTTGAAAGACAGTAAAAAGGAGCAGTCACCGTTTTCTGAAATAAAAAAAGTCGCAGCTAAAGGCTTCGACTTTTTTTATTTCAGAAAACGGTGACGGTGGGATTCGAACCCACGTGCCCCGGAGGGCAAACGCATTTCGAGTGCGCCCCGTTATGACCACTTCGATACGTCACCAAAAGCAGAATGGTTTTCATGCTTTTTTAGTATATCATACTTACTTTAATTTGCAAGCGTTGACTGAAAAATCATTTCGTGTTAGGCTATAAATTAGTATAAGGAGCTGCTGTGAGAGCTCCTGAAAATCAGAAAAGAAGGCATAGCGGTTTATGAAGAAAGTAAAAAAAGTAATTTCCGGTGTACTAACATTTGTATTGGCGGCAACAATATGTACAGGCTGTGGCACAGAAAAACTGCCGGAGGTAAGTGCGGAGGACTATACGGTTTCGGCAGATGCAGTAAGTAATGTGTTTTTTAGAAGTGATTATGAAGAATTGATAACAGATGGCTTTCAGGTACTGTACGCTGATGCAGCGGACGGCAGTTATATGCAGACCATCAAGCCCATAGCAAATCCGGACAAGCTGGATTGGAGAGAGGTGCTGATTAACAGCGGGATTACCAATACAGAGGATTTTTCCATGCTTTTGATGTCCGGTGCGATTGACTGGAAGGAAACTGCCGTGGGAGAGGCAACGTTTACCTATCTTGCTATCTCGGCAGAGGGTGCTGATTATGCCATGGGTATTGCACATCATCCGAATGCAGACTATGGTATCATGATTTACGGGGATATGCTGGAGACTGAATTATTGCAGAATATAGAGGCAGTAACTCTGGATGAGACCGGATTCAGTATAGAATTGGGGGGCAGGATTCCCTATCTGACCTTTCCCGGTACTTATATGCAGTCCCATAGTGTTCACTATTTTGAAACCCTGAAGCAGTTGGATTCCTATCTGGTGTCACAGGCAACCGGTATCAGGGCAGAGGATATTCAGGAGACAGAAGAGACTATGACCTTTGCAGGTCTTACCATGAGTGTAGAAGGATATGGTGTCAATGCCAAGGGCAAGCTTTCTACCTCCGGCAAAGCGAAGGGTATGGCTTATGCGGAAGGTATCATAGAGCTGCCGGACGGAGCGGGCTTTTTGCTGATAAGGTGTTCACAGAGAACCACAGAGGAACAGGTGGCTGAGATGACGCAGTATCTGACCCGCACGGAAAAATATTTTATGGTGAATGTACAGTAAAGATTGCAAATTTTATCTGAAAAGGGTAAAATTTTAGATAATACTAAGGGGTAGAATGGCAAAAACTATCCGATGTAAACAAGGAGGATAAGCATATGAAGAGAATCGGTATGTTAACAAGCGGCGGTGACTGTCAGGCATTAAATGCGGCCATGAGAGGTGTGGTCAAGACTTTGGTAAACAGCGGTGAAAAAACCGAGATTTACGGCTTCATTGACGGCTACAGAGGACTGATTTACGGAAATTACCGTATGCTTACCGGTAAGGATTTTTCCGGTATTCTGACAGTGGGCGGTACGATTCTGGGTACTTCGCGTACTCCTTTTAAGTTGATTAGAGAGCCGGATGAAAACGGTATCGATAAAGTAGAAGCCATGAAGAAAAACTACAAAAAGCTGAAACTGGACTGTCTGGTAATATTAGGCGGTAACGGTACTCACAAGACGGCAAATCTTTTGCGTGAGGAAGGCTTAAATGTAGTAACTCTTCCCAAGACCATTGATAATGACCTTTGGGGCACGGATATGACCTTTGGTTTCCAGAGTGCGGTGGACATTGCAACCAATGCGATTGACTGTATCCATACCACCGCGGCTTCTCACGGAAGAGTATTTATTGTAGAAGTGATGGGGCACAAAGTAGGCTGGCTGACTTTAAATGCAGGTATGGCCGGCGGTGCGGATATCATTCTCTTACCTGAGATTCCATATGATATTGATAAGGTGGTAGAAGCCATTGAAACCCGCCACAAAAACGGTAGCCGTTTTACCATTATTGCGGTTGCGGAGGGTGCAATTTCCAAAGAGGATGCCAAGCTTTCCAAGAAGGAATATAAAGAAAAACTGCGTAAACGTCCTTATCCTTCCGTTTCCTATGAAGTGGCGGCACAGATTCAGGAGAAGTGCGGCAGGGAGGTGCGTGTAACCGTACCCGGACATGTACAGAGAGGCGGAAGCCCCTGTCCTTATGACCGTGTATTTGCAAGCCGTCTCGGTTCTGAGGCTGGCAAGCTGATTTTAGAGAAGGAATACGGCTTTATGGTAGGCTACAAGAACCGTGAAATTGTGAAGGTTCCCTTAGAGGAAGTAGCCGGTAAGCTTAAGATGGTAGAGCCGGATGCAAATATTGTAAAAGAAGCCAAGCTTTTGGGTATTTGCTTTGGAGATTAAAGAAAACGGGCATTTTCTGCCTTTGGAATGTGAGTAGATTATTATGTCCTATACAGCGTTATATAGAAAATTCCGTCCTGACAATTTTGAAGATGTAAAAGGACAGGAACATATTGTAACAACCCTAAAAAATCAAATCAGAGCTAACCGTATCGGACATGCCTATCTGTTTACCGGAACGAGGGGCACCGGTAAGACTACCGTTGCCAAAATTTTTGCCAAGGCGGTAAACTGTGAAAACCCGGTGGAGGGAAGTCCCTGCGGAGAATGTGCTGTCTGCAAATCCATTGCCGGTGGAGCCAGTATGAATGTAATTGAAATTGACGCGGCCTCCAATAACGGTGTAGACAATATCCGTGAGATTGTAGATGAGGTATCCTACTCTCCGGCTGAGGGAAAATACAAGGTTTATATCATTGATGAAGTGCATATGCTGTCCATAGGAGCCTTCAATGCACTGCTTAAAACCCTGGAGGAGCCCCCATCCTATGTCATATTTATTCTGGCAACCACTGAGGTGCATAAGATACCCATTACCATACTGTCCCGCTGCCAGCGGTATGATTTCCGACGAATTACCATTGACACCATTGCGGACCGTATGCGTGAACTGATGGATACCGAGCAGGTGCAAATTGAAGAAAAAGCATTGAAATATATTGCCAAGATGGCGGACGGTTCCATGCGTGACGGCCTGAGTCTTTTGGACCAGTGTATCGCCTTCCATTTGGGGCAGGAGCTGACCTATGACAAAGTATTAAACGTGTTGGGGGCGGTGGATACAGAGGTGTTCAGTCGTCTTTTCAGAAGTATTCTGAAAGCAGATGTGCTTTCCTGCATCAGTATTCTGGAGGAGATAGTCATGCAGGGACGAGAGCTGAACCAGTTTGTAGCGGACTTTACCTGGTATCTGCGTAATCTCATGTTAGCCGGTGCCACTGACAATATTGAAGATGTCATAGATGCCTCCTCAGAAAATCTGGCACGCTTAAAAGAAGAAGCGGCAATGGCAGATTTGGATACGGTAATGCGTTATATCCGTATTTTCTCAGAGCTTTCGGGGCAGATTCGTTATGCGTCCCAGAAACGTATTATGATAGAAATGGCATTGATAAAGGTATGCCGCCCTGCTATGGAAACCACGCAGGATGCGGTACTTGACCGTATCAGACAGGTTGAGGAAAAGGTAGAGAATGCTGCCATTCTTCCTGCCGGAACGGATATGTCTGCTTTGACCGGTAGTACGGGGGGAATTGGTAGTGCGTCCCCAAAGCCCAGACCGGAGTTACCCAAGGCAATTCCTGATGACATTAAGGAAATTGTGGCAAAGTGGCCCTCTATTGCAGGAAATGCAGAAAACCCCATGAAGATGTACTTGAAATCAGCCAAATTAAGTCTTGGCGGGGACAATCGTCTGATGGTAGTGCTGCCGGATGGTCTGGCATCGGATTATTTTATGAAAAATGAAGGCAATAAAGAGCAGCTGGAGCTTTTGCTGGAAGATTTCTCGGGAAAGAAAGTGGAAGTAAATTTTCAGGCTGTAGCCGGTGACAGAGAGTTTGAAGAGTCTTATGTGGATTTATCCAAGATAATTCACATGGAAATAGAAGAAGTAGAAGAATAACTGGAGGAAATAAAAATGGCAAAACGCGGAGGATTTCCCGGCGGAGCAATGCCCGGAAATATGAACAATTTGATGAAACAGGCACAGAGAATGCAGCGTCAGATGGAGGAAGGACAGAAGGAACTGGAAACCAAAGAGTTCACAGCTTCTGCCGGTGGCGGTGCAGTAGAAGTGACAGTATCCGGCAAGAAGGAAGTTGTTAGGGTGAAACTGTCTGAGGAAGTGGTGGATCCTGAGGATATTGAAATGTTACAGGATTTAATCGTTGCAGCAACCAATGAAGCTTTGCGTCAGGCAGAAGAGGCCAATGCAGCGCTGATGAGTAAGATGACAGGCGGCTTCGGGGGAGGCTTTCCTTTCTAATGGAACTGTATAGCGGACATATCAATAAGTTAATAGAGGAACTGGCGGCTCTGCCGGGTATCGGGAGCAAATCTGCACAGAGACTGGCGTTTCATCTGATCAATATGCCCAAGGATAAAGTAAACCGTCTGGCCAACACCATTCTGGAAGCTAAAGAAAATGTACGGTACTGCAAAGAGTGTTATACTCTCACCGACAGGGATATTTGTCCGGTTTGTTCCAATGAAAAGCGTAACCATGCCCAGATTATGGTGGTAGAAAATACCAGAGATCTGGCGGCTTATGAAAAGACCGGCAAATACGAGGGGGTATATCACGTGCTGCATGGTGCGATTTCCCCTATGCTGGGAATAGGTCCCGGAGATATCCGTTTAAAGGAACTGGTGCAGCGTCTGGAAGCAGATGTGGATGAGGTGATTATTGCCACCAACTCCAGCCTGGAAGGAGAAACCACCGCCATGTACATCAGTAAACTGATTAAACCCATGGGGGTAAAGGTAACCCGCATTGCCAGCGGCGTGCCGGTAGGCGGCGATTTGGAGTACATAGACGAGGTGACGCTTCTGCGTGCACTGGAAGGACGTATAGAATTGTAGTTATGTCAAAAAGACCGGTATGTAAAGCAACCGGAAAGAAAGATTTGCCGGTATTATCCGGTGAAGTATAAAGGAGGACAAAATGTCTGTTACAAAGAAATTATTTGGGACCTGTCCCACAGGGGAAGAGGTATATATATATACCATCACGAACAGCAATGGTACCAGTGCGGAGGTAATGGACTTTGGTGCTGTTTTAGTCAGCATGAATGTAAAGGATAAATCCGGTAAAGTGACTGACGTGGTACTTGGTTATGCAGATTTTGACAGCTATATCAAGTACAACTGCTGCTTCGGTGCCACTGTAGGCCCTAATGCAAACCGTATTGGCGGTGCACAGTTTATAATTGACGGCAATACCTATCAGCTTGATAAAAACGATGGAGCAAATAACCTGCACAGCCATTTGACCGAAGGCTTCCACAGACGTGTGTGGGAAAGTGAAGCAGGTTCTGATTATGTAAGGTTTACATTGAAAGAAAAGGACGGTATGCTGGGCTTCCCCGGCAACAGAGTTTTTACTGTAACCTATACTTTAACCGAAAGCAACCGTCTGGAAATCCATTATAATGGTGAGAGTGATGCCAGAACTATTATGAACCTGACAAACCACAGCTACTTTAATTTAAAGGGGGCAGGCAGCGGAGATATTGAAGACCATGTATTATGGATGAAGGCTTCCCGTTATACCCCCGTAGTAAAGGGTGGTATTCCTACCGGAGAAATTGTACCTGTTGCAGGTACTCCGATGGATTTTACCACACCAATGACAGTTGGTAAGCATATTAACGGTGATTTTGAGCAGATCAGGCTGACCGGCGGTTATGACCACAACTGGGTAATCGATGATTTTGACGGCAGTCTGCAGATGTTTGCAACGGTAAAAGCACCTGATAACGGTATTGTGATGAAGGTATATACCAACCTGCCGGGCGTGCAGTTCTATGCAGGCAACTTTATTGATGAGCAGGAAGGCAAGGATAGACAGATTTACAGAGACAGATATGGCCTGTGTCTGGAAACCCAGTTTTATCCGGATACGGCTAACAAGCCACAGTTCCCTTCCGCAATATTCGGACCGGACAGAATTTATGATTATACCACCGTGTATGAGTTTTGCGTAGAAGAATAGAAAATGGGTATCTTCTTTGAGAGGAGCAGTCATAAAAGTAAGTATGTAAATGAGGAACCGTCGTAAACAGCGGTTCCTTTTTTGTCGAAAAAATCTTTTTTGGACAAACATATTTCGACGGAATATGCAAAATAAAAGGTGTATACTGTCCCCAAAATAAAAAAAGTGGGGGCCTTTTATATGGAACTGCCAAAAAATATTGTACAAATAGGAAAACCGGACAAGGTACATAAGATTTATATAGAAGATTATGTGGTTTCATACATAAAACAATTAAACAGGGCGTGTGATGGCAAGGCTGTAGGGCTGGCATTGTACGGAAGGCTTTGCGAAGAAGAGGAATGCAGATATTACTTTTTGTACGGTGCGGCAAAGATAGATGGCTTAGAACACAGAGGCCCTTACCTTTCCCAGGCAGAAAAAGAGGAAATCGCAGAAAGTGGGAAAAAGTATTTTGAAGAGTATGAATTTCTGGCATGGTGCAGTATTAAGGGAGAGCCGTTGGAGAGCCTTTTTGTGAAGGTGCAGGGAAAAGGTGTGGAAGTAGAAGGCTATGCCTGCTTTTATGAAAAGAATGAGAGTATGTTAAATTATATGCTGCTTTCCGGGCAGAAGCCTACGGAAACCCTTGGAAGCATACCTGATGCCAAAGAAAAAGCCGGCAAACAGGAAGAAGAGCAGAGTATCTGTAAAACGGGAAACACGGCTGGGACAAGCCTTGAAAATCAGACAGGCAGAGGAGGCAAAGCGGACAGCACAAGGGTACGACCTGCCAGAGGGGAGTGGCGTGCCGCCGATTTTATGCATCCCTCTGTGAGAACAGTACAGAAAGCGGAACAAACTCAAAAAGTTTCCGGGAGAGCAGTGGCTTCCGATGCGGAAAATGTGCAAAAGGGGTCACGAAATCTTTCTTCTAAGCGTACGGAGTACATGAAGCTGGCTGCGGTAGCAGCATTTCTGGTGTTATGCGTAATAGGAATTACTACATTGAATGATTACGGCAAGCTGGAGGATTTGCAGGTAGCCGCCGGCCAGGTGATTGCCAGTATGACAGAGCAGAAGCTGCCGGATGCCGGACAGGATAATATCGTTTCCGGAGGCTCGGCCTTAGAAGCACAAGAATCTGTCTCACAACAGAATGTGTTGGAAACTGCCATGCAGACAGACGGAATGGGACTGACCGGGGAAACACAGTCGAATGAGCAGTCTACCGTATCCGGTCAGGAAATAAACAACGATACGGATTTGGATAATAATATGGAGCTAAACGGTGATACGGACTCTGACAATGTGACAGAATTGGCGGATGGTGAGGGGGCTTCGGACCATCAGGCGGCAGACAGTCAGTCCGTAATCGTGCAGCAGCCTCAGGAACAGACAGAAGAAGTGTTGCCGGAGGAAGAATTACCGACATCCTATACGGTTGTCAGGGGAGATACCCTTATCAGCATTTGCATGAGCCGTTATGGTTCCTTGGACAGATTGTGGGAAATTTGTGAGATGAACAGTATTTCCAATGCGGATAATATACAGGTTGGACAAACTATTTTACTTCCGTAGTATTTTTGTGATATACTATAAAAATAAAAGAGTCATTCGGACAAGAGGAAATACTATGGCGGACATCAGAAGCTATACCAGGGGTAAAGAAAAAAGCGAACAGACCGGAAATATAAGGCGGGGAAAACTGAGGCTGGTTAAATCGGAGAGCGAGGAGGATTTTCAGCAGAAGTTAAGAAAGCACAGGTTGTCCTATGTGTACAGGATAGGTCTGCTGGTACTGGTATGTGCAGTAATTGCAGCAATTATAGCGATACAATATTATAATAAAACCTATGAAGACTATGATGTAATAGATACAGCGGGTAAAGCAACGGTAAGCGGTACTACAGATGTTGCACTGGGTAACTGCATTCTGACCTACAGTAAGGATGGGGCACACTGTACCGATTCGGCAGGAAATGTTCTTTGGGATCAGACCTATGAAATGCAGAGTCCTATTGTGAGTATCTGCAAAGATGTGGTAGCTATCGGTGATTATAACGGTAGGACTATTTATGTGCAAAGCAGCGAAAAGCAGTTGGGTACCATTAATACCAACCTTCCTATCCGTAATCTCTGCGTGGCACAAAACGGTGTGGTGGCAGCAGTGTTAGAGGAGACGGAAGTAACATGGATTTATGTATATGCTACAGACGGAACGGAGCTGTTACACTTTAGGACAACTATGAAAAATACCGGTTATCCTGTTTCAATCAGCTTATCTCCCAATGCGTTGCTGTGTACAGTATCCTATATATATGTGGATGCAGGAAAAGCGAAATCCAGTGTGGCATTCTACAATTTTGATGAATATGGGCAGAATCAGATAGACAATCTTGTGGGCGGGTACGATTATGCAGATACCATGGTGCCCTATGTGCAGTACATGAATAATCATACCGTATTTGCTGTTGGTGACGATAGCATTATGTTTTTTGGAGGCAGCCAGAAGCCGGAACAACTGGCTACATACTATTTTGACGAAGAAATCCGTGGAGTCTACTATAATGAAGAGTATGTAGGGGTGGTTTTCTACAATGAGATTTCAGGAAAAAGATATCTGCTCGAGATTTATAATAAAGCAGGTGAGCGGGTTGCAACCAAAGAATTTGATATGGACTATGCAGACATTGTATTTGATAAAGACACTTATATTATATATAATGAAAAAGAATGTATGATTACAACCATGGACGGCGTGGAAAAATACAATGGAATCTTTAAGGAACCTATTCGGCTACTGGTGCCTACAAACGGAAGATATCGTTATACGTTGGTAGCAGATGATTCCATAGACACTATACTGATGAGATAAGGAGTACATATGAACTGGTTATTATTGATTGCGGCACTTATATTGGTCTGGAGAATTGCGGAAGGAATTCACAGGGGAATGGTAAAAGAAATTATCTCTTTTGTATCCCTTATAGTGCTTTGCCTGACAGTGGCTTTGTTGGGAACAGCCCTCAGTAAATATTTTGAAAAAGATATTATAAGCATGATTGTGGCAATAGTACTGTTGTTGATTTTATGTATTGTTCACAGACTGCTCAGTATCGTATTTTTTTCGGCAAAGTTGATTTCCAAGCTGCCTGTTGTTAAATCGCTGGATAAAGTAATGGGTGCAGTGATTGGCATCTTAGAAACAATAGTACTGTTGTGGACGTTGTTCTCTTTGATTATTACCTTTGGTATGGGAATGCCGGGACAGCAGATACTGCAGTATGTGACGGAAAGTAAGATATTGAGTGTGATATTCAATTACAATTATTTGCAGGTACTGGTAGACTGCATTGCACAGAAACTGCAGATAGGTGCATAGGGATGTAAGCCCTGCCGGTATATGGAGAAACAAAGAGGCTGTTGCAAAATCGGAAACCCTGTTTTGGTGTAGAATCTTGTTAAGAATAAGCTGAGGTTAAGCGGTAACGTCGAGGCGTTTCTTAACAAAATTCTACAACAAAGTGCAGAAGAGAATGATTTTGCAACGGTCTTTTTTATGATAAAAAAATGCAATAAAATAATCCACACAGAGATTGACAAATATTTACACGCAATGCTATAATAAAAATCCACCGTTTGATAAGACGGTTGTGTATCATGTGTGACAAGCAAAATATTTTGTGAAAAATGAAAAAATATGTTGACAAAGAATTGAACGCATGATATTCTAAATGAGTTGCGGCTAATGAAAGCAACAAAGTCTGAAAAGACATGCCGATGGATAT